>NZ_JBITSP010000002.1:0-1003894 GCF_044540925.1 Streptomyces sp. NPDC085900
AAACGCCCGGTTACATTTCGAACCCGGAAGCTAAGCCTTACAGCGCCGATGGTACTGCAGGGGGGACCCTGTGGGAGAGTAGGACGCCGCCGAACTCCTTTTAGAGCTCTGGCTCTTGGGCAATCAAGCCCAAGAGCCAGAGCTTTTTTGCGTTGAGGTAGGGTCAGGGGGCATCGTTGGCTCGTTTCCCACAGGAGGCCCCCGGGTGGAGGTCCAGGAGACCCGTGTCCAGACGGACCGGGTCCTCACCATCCCCAACATCCTCAGCATGGCGCGACTCGTCGGCGTGCCGATCTTCCTGTGGCTGATCCTGAGGCCTGAGTTCGGAGGGCCGCAGAGTGACGGGTGGGCCCTGCTGGTACTCGCTCTGAGCGGCATCAGCGACTATCTGGACGGCAAGCTGGCGCGGCGCTGGAACCAGGTCAGCAGCCTTGGCCGGCTGCTGGATCCCGCAGCCGACCGGCTCTACATTCTCTCGACTTTGGTCGGTCTCACCTGGCGCGAGATTCTCCCGCTGTGGTTGACCGCTGCACTTGTCGCGCGAGAGCTGCTCTTGCTGGTGATGGTGGGCATCCTCAGGCGGCACGGCTATCCGCCGCCGCAGGTGAACTTCCTGGGGAAGGCCGCAACCTTCAACCTGATGTACGCCTTCCCGCTGCTCCTGCTCAGTGACGGAACTGGCTGGCTCGCGTCACTCGCTGCTATTTTCGGATGGGCGTTCGCCGGATGGGGTACAACGCTGTATTGGTGGGCAGGAGTCCTCTACGTGGTACAAGTCCGCCGCCTGGTCCGTGCGGACGCCATGGCCGACTGAACCCCTGATTGCCGCGGCCCTAGCGGCTGGATGGCCCCCGGTGCAAAAGTGCGGGACAATCTCAACGGGTGAAGTCGGCTAGACCGTCGTCTCTTGAGGAGGACGCTTCCGACATGAAGGCCGTCGTGATGGCCGGAGGCGAAGGCACCCGCCTTCGTCCCATGACTTCGAGTATGCCCAAGCCGCTCCTGCCCGTGGCGAACCGCCCGATCATGGAGCACGTGCTGAGGCTGCTCAAAAGGCATGGGTTGAACGAGACCGTCGTAACTGTCCAGTTCCTGGCCTCATTGGTCAAGAACTACTTCGGTGACGGCGAAGAGCTCGGCATGGAGCTTTCCTATGCCAACGAGGAGAAGCCGCTCGGTACCGCCGGGAGCGTGAAGAACGCCGAGGCGGCGTTGAAGGACGATGCTTTCCTTGTCATCTCCGGCGATGCGCTGACCGACTTCGACCTCACGGACCTGATCAATTTCCATAAGGAAAAGGGCGCGCTCGTCACTGTATGTCTGACACGTGTGCCCAATCCGCTGGAGTTCGGCATCACGATCGTCGACGAGGAAGGCAAGGTCGAGCGTTTCCTCGAGAAGCCGACCTGGGGGCAGGTCTTCTCCGACACCGTGAACACCGGAATCTATGTGATGGAGCCCGAGGTCTTCGATTACGTCGACCCCGATGTGCCCGTCGACTGGTCCGGTGACGTCTTCCCGCAGTTGATGAAGGAAGGGAAGCCGATCTACGGGTATATCGCGGAAGGCTACTGGGAGGACGTCGGCACCCACGAGAGCTATGTGAAGGCGCAGGCCGACGTCCTTGAGGGCAAGGTCGACGTCGAGCTCGACGGTTTCGAGATCTCCCCGGGCGTATGGGTCGCCGAGGGTGCCGAGGTGCATCCCGACGCGGTTCTGCGCGGGCCGCTGTACATCGGCGACTACGCCAAGGTCGAAGCCGGCGCGGAAATTCGTGAACACACGGTCATCGGATCCAACGTCGTCGTGAAGAGCGGGGCCTTTCTGCACAAGGCCGTCGTGCACGACAACGTGTACGTGGGACAGCACAGCAATCTGCGCGGCTGTGTCGTCGGCAAGAACACCGACATCATGCGAGCTGCACGCATCGAGGACGGCGCGGTCATCGGTGATGAGTGCCTGATCGGTGAAGAATCGATCGTGCAGGGCAATGTTCGGGTCTACCCGTTCAAGACGATCGAGGCCGGTGCGTTCGTCAACACCTCGGTCATCTGGGAGTCCAGGGGACAGGCGCATCTCTTCGGGGCCCGTGGTGTCTCGGGCATCCTGAACGTGGAGATCACCCCGGAGCTCGCCGTCCGCCTCGCCGGCGCCTACGCGACGACCCTCAAGAAGGGCTCCACCGTCACCACGGCCCGCGACCACTCCCGCGGTGCCCGGGCGCTCAAGCGCGCGGTGATCTCGGCGCTGCAGGCCAGCGCCATCGACGTACGAGACCTGGAGAACGTGCCGCTGCCCGTCGCGAGGCAGCAGACGGCGCGGGGCAGTGCCGGCGGGATCATGATCCGGACCACGCCCGGGGTGCCGGACTCCGTGGACATCATGTTCTTCGACGGCAACGGCGCCGACCTGTCCCAGGGCAGTCAGCGCAAGCTGGACCGGGTGTTCGCGCGTCAGGAGTACCGGCGGGCGTTCCCCGGCGAGATCGGTGACCTGCACTTCCCGGCCAGCGTGTTCGACTCGTACACCGGGTCGCTGTTGCGGAACGTCGACACGACCGGCATCAGCGAGTCCGGGTTGAAGGTCGTCGTGGACGCGTCCAACGGCAGTGCGGGGCTCGTGCTGCCCAGCCTGCTCGGCAAGCTGGGCGTGGACTCCCTGACCGTCAATCCCGGCCTCGACGAGGCCCGGCCCACCGAGACCGGTGACCAGCGGCGGTCCGGGCTGGTCAGGCTCGGCGAGATCGTGGCCTCGTCCAGGGCGGCATTCGGCGTCCGGTTCGACCCCGTGGGCGAGCGGCTCTCCCTCGTCGACGAGAAGGGCCGGATCATCGAGGACGACCGGGCCCTGCTGGTGCTGCTCGACCTGGTCGCCGCCGAGCGGCGCAGCGGTCGGGTGGCGCTTCCGGTGACCACGACGCGGATCGCCGAGCAGGTGGCGGCGTACCACGGGACCCAGGTGGAGTGGACGACGACCTCGCCCGACGATCTCACCCGGGTCGGGGGCGACGACTCGACCATCTTCGGCGGTGACGGCAAGGGCGGCTTCATCGTCCCGGAGTTCAGCAGTGTCTTCGACGGCACGGCAGCCTTCGTGCGGCTGATCGGGCTGGTGGCGCGGACGCAGCTCACGCTGAGCCAGATCGACGCGCGGATCCCTCGTGCGCACGTCCTCAAGCGGGACCTGGCGACTCCCTGGGCCGTCAAGGGACTTGTGATGCGACGGGTCGTCGAAGAGGCCGGAGACCGCTTCGTGGACACCACGGACGGCGTGCGTGTCGTCGAGACCGACGGCCGTTGGGTGATGGTGCTGCCCGACCCCGCCGAGGCCGTCACCCATCTGTGGGCGGAAGGGCCGGACGACGCCTCCGCGCAGGCCCTGCTCGACGAGTGGGCGGCGGTCGTGGACAGCGCCGGGCGCTGAAAAACCCTGCACGCGTGCGTGCCGGACAAGTGTCCCCAAGGGGGCCAGTCCGGCACGCAGGTGGGGTCATTCGGAGGTAGCGGTCGCAACGTGCGACGATGTGCGGCATGCCGCAGCAGCCCCCCATTCGGAGCACACCGACGCGCCCTTCGCGGCCGGACGCGTCCATGTTCCTCCTCACCAACGTCATGGATCACAGCCTCGACGACGGCTACGCAGAGGCGGCCGCCCGGAAGAAGGCCGCGGGCGCCGGCGGCATGCCCAGGACGCTGCGGGCCAGGCTCGGCCTCGCGGCCGGGCTGGTGCTCGCGGCGCTGGTCGTGACGGTGGGGGCGGCACAGGCGCGGGTGGCGGCTCCCGTCGTCGCCAAGGAGCGCCAGGAACTGATCGACCGCATCGACCGTGAGACGGCGACCGCGGACAAGCTGGAGCACTCCGTCGACAAGCTGCGCGACGACGTGAGCGCCCGGCAGCGGGAAGCTCTGAAGAAGAGCGGTGGCGGCGACCAGTCGGAGCTGGTGGGCCTGCTCTCGGGCGCCGTCGAGGTGCACGGCCCCGGGGTGCGGCTGGTCGTGAACGACGCCAAGGAAGCGACCTCCGGGGGCAATGGCAACCCGCGCGAGACCTCTGACTTCTCCGACACCGGCCGGCTGCGGGACCGGGACATGCAGCGTGTGGTGAACGGGCTGTGGGAGTCGGGGGCGGAAGCCATCTCCATCAACGGGCAGCGGCTGACCGCGCTGTCGGCGATCAGGGCCGCGGGTGACGCGATACTGGTCGACAACCGGCCGCTGGTGCCGCCCTATACCGTGCTGGCCGTGGGCAACGGGAAACAGCTGAGCACCAGGTTCCAGAACAGCGCCGACGGGTTGTACCTGCACGCCCTGCAGGAGAACTACGGCATCAGGACCGGCATCTCGGTGCAGGGCGACCTCCGGCTGCCCGCCGCACCCAGTGTGATCGTACGTACAGCACAGCCGAAGAACGAGAAGACGGAGAAGGGCACATCGTGATCGCCGTACTGGGCCTCGTCGTAGGAGTCGTGGCCGGACTGTTGGTCCGGCCTGAGGTTCCGGCGGTCGTCGAGCCTTATCTGCCGATCGCCGTCGTCGCGGCGCTCGACGCCGTGTTCGGCGGGCTGCGGGCCATGCTGGACGGCATCTTCGACGACAAGGTCTTCGTGGTGTCGTTCCTGTCCAACGTGGTCGTGGCCGCGCTGATCGTCTTCCTGGGCGACAAGTTGGGCGTGGGAGCCCAGCTGTCCACCGGTGTCGTCGTGGTCCTGGGCATCCGCATCTTCTCGAACGCCGCGGCGATCCGTCGGCACGTGTTCAGGGCGTGAGGCCGATGAGCGACGCAAAGGACGAGCCCGAGAACAGGCTGCGCAAGGAACTGCCCGAAGAGGTGCCCGCGACGATCCCCGAGGCCGCTGACGAGGCAACTGAGGCGAAGCCCGAGGAGACGCCTGCGGAGACGCCCGAGGAGGCGCCCCGGCTGACCGGCCGGCAGCGGCTGGTTCAGGGGCTGTGGCCGCCTCGGGTGAGCCGCGCTCAACTGATCGTCGCGGTGCTGCTGTTCGGCCTCGGCTTCGGCCTCGCCGTCCAGGTGGCGTCGAACAGCGACAGCGACAGCGCGCTGCGCGGAGCGCGTCAGGAAGATCTTGTTCGCATCCTCGATGAACTCGATGACCGTACTCAACGTCTTGAGGACGAGAAGCAGGGGCTGCAGAAGCAGCGCGACGAGTTGGAGAACAGCTCCGACCAGGCCGAGGAGGCCCGCAAGCAGACCGTCGAGAAGGAGAAGCAACTCGGCATTCTGGCGGGCACGGTGGCGGCGCAGGGGCCCGGCATCACGATGACGATCGACGACACGAAGGGGACGGTCCAGGCGGACATGCTGCTCGACGCGGTCCAGGAGCTGCGCGCGGCGGGGGCCGAGGCGATCCAGGTGAACGGCGTACGCGTCGTGGCCAGCACCTATCTCTCGGACTCCGGCAAGAGCGTGAGCGTCGACGGGAACAAGATCAACGCGCCCTATCGTTTCAAGGTCATCGGCAAGCCGGAGGACCTCGAACCGGCGCTCAACATCCCTGGAGGCGTGGTGCAGACTCTCGAGAAGGAGCAGGCCACCGTCACTGTCGACCGATCGAACAAGATCGTCGTGGACGCCTTGCGAGCGGCGAAGCGGCCTGACTACGCTCGGTCGTCCTCCCAGTGAACCGGCGGTGCATGGGGGGCGACCGGCAGGGGCATGAGGTTGCGGGGGGTCGGCGCACCGATTGGGTGGTGCGTGGTGGAAACTGTCTGGTGGATACGGACGTTGTGAGGATGTCCGGGTCGGCCGGCGTATTGAGTCAGGGTTCGTCCTGCCCCACGGGCGGGTCTGTTTCGGTCAAGGGGAATCGCCCGTGAAGTTGTTTGCGAAGTTGTTCGGCAAGAGCGCGCGAGAGGGCAGCGACAATGCCACTGCTCGTCATCGCGCACAGCCCGAGGCGGAAGGCCAGCGGCCCCTCTTCCGGGACCAGGTCCCTGGGCCGGGCGGTGACATTTCCGGAGGTCAGGGCGCGCCGTCGGTTGACCCTGCGCAGTCCGGCGGCATAGGTTTCGGGCAACCGTCAACCTCAAGTACGGGTGGAGGGTTTTCCCCTATGTCGGCCCTGGTGTGTACGAGGTGCGGTAACCGCAACGCGGAGAACAGCCGCTTCTGTTCCAACTGCGGCGCCCCGCTGCGCGGCGGAGCCGCCGCCGAACGGCCGTCCGAGACGACCTCCACGATCTCCATCTCCGGTATCGAGGCCTACGACGCCGAGGTCACCGGCCAGACGCAGCTGCCGGCGCTCTCCCCCGAGGCGCAGGCGGCCGTGGACGCGCTGCCGCTGGGCTCCGCCCTGCTGGTCGTGCGTCGCGGGCCGAACTCGGGAAGCCGCTTCCTCCTGGACGGCGACCTGACCACGGCGGGCCGCCATCCGCAGAGCGACATCTTCCTGGACGACGTGACGGTCTCGCGTCGTCACGTGGAGTTCCGCCGCGGTGCGGACGGCACGTTCACGGTGGCCGACGTGGGCAGCCTCAACGGCACGTACGTCAACCGAGAGCGGATCGACCAGGTCGCCCTGAACAACGGCGACGAGGTCCAGATCGGCAAGTACCGGCTGGTCTTCTACGCGAGCCAGCAGGGCTACTGACCGCTCCCGGACTCCGTCCGGGGGGACCCCAGGGAATGTCCATGCTGCAAACACCGAGCGGTGGTGCCGGCCACGGCACCGCCGCCACGGACGGTCTGATGAGCATCGGCGCAGTGCTGAACGTGCTGCGCGAGGAGTTTCCCGAAGTCACCATCTCCAAGATTCGCTTCCTGGAGTCGGAAGGGCTCATCGAGCCGCAGCGGACCCCTTCCGGGTATCGCAAGTTCACCGTCGGCGACGTCGAGCGTCTAGGCCACGTCCTGCGGATGCAGCGCGACCACTACCTGCCCCTCAAGGTGATCCGAGAGCACCTGGACGCCATGGAGCGCGGCGAGGCCGTGGCGCTGCCCGCGGTGGGCCGCCAGCGGGACGGTGAGGTCGTCCTGGAGCCCCTCGAGGGGCCGACGGCCGCCAGGATCGGAAAGGACGAGCTGCTCGCCGCCGCCGAGATCGGTGAGGAGCAGCTCAAGGAGTGGGAGTCCTACGGTCTGCTCACTCCAATGCCGGACGGGTCGTACGACGCGGAGGCGGTCACCGTCGCCTCGCTCGTCGTGGAGCTGGGGCGGTTCGGGATCGAGCCGCGGCACCTGAGGGCCATGAAGGCCGCCGCCGACCGCGAGGCGGGGCTCGTGGACCAGGTGGTGGCCCCGCTGAAGCGGCACCGCAATCCGCAGACCAGGGCCCACGCGGAGGCCCGCACGAAGGAGCTGGCGGCGCTCACGGTGAGGCTGCACGCGGCTCTCGTGCAGACCGCGCTCGGTGTGCGACTGCCCTGAGCCGGGCCTGCGTCGCGGGGCCGGATCGTCCCCCCGTTTCCTGCCCGACTACCCAAACGTCCCGGGCACGTCCTAGGGTTGCTGTGTGAACGAGCTCGATGTCGTAGGTGTCCGGGTCGAAATGCCCTCCAACCAACCGATCGTGCTCCTGCGTGAAGTGGGAGGCGACCGCTACCTCCCCATCTGGATCGGGCCCGGGGAGGCGACGGCGATCGCCTTCGCCCAGCAGGGCATGGCCCCCGCGCGACCGCTGACCCACGACCTGTTCAAGGACGTGCTGGAGGCCGTCGGCCAGGAGCTCACCGAAGTGCGCATCACCGACCTGCGTGAGGGCGTCTTCTACGCGGAGCTGGTGTTCGCCAGCGGAGTCGAGGTGAGCGCCCGTCCGTCCGACGCCATAGCGCTGGCGCTGCGCACCGGAACGCCGATCTACGGCAGCGACGGCGTGCTCGACGACGCGGGCATCGCGATTCCGGACGAGCAGGAGGACGAGGTGGAGAAGTTCCGCGAGTTCCTCGACCAGATCTCGCCGGAGGACTTCGGAACCAGCAGCCAGTGAGGCGAGGCCGGCCCGGCGGACACCGGTGGTCCGTCAGCGGCCGGTTCGCAGGCGATCACGGCTCAAATGCCCGCATTTGCCGGCGGCCAGTGCGAGCGTCCTGCGGCTCGCTCCGAGCTCATTCGGCTAGCCTTTCCCCGCGGTGGGGCACGGTAAACCACTCTCAGGGTGATTATCACTCGGCGTGCCGAGTGTGGCGGTCGTTGACGCACCCCTGGTGGCTGCCTACCGTCGAGGAGGCAGGTCAAGGACGGAGGTCGGCGTGAGAAGCAGCGGCGACGGTACGGCTGGGGGTGCCCCCGGACGAGGTCCGGAGGACAGCGGATCGTACCCTCCCCCGAGCTCTCAGCTGCGTGCGAGTTGGGGGGACCCCCATCACGGCAGCGCGGCCGATCACGTTCCGCAGCGACCTGCGGCCGTGCCGACCAGCGGAGGGGCGGCGTCCATGGCGTCCGAGCAGATCGGCTACCGCGGGCCGACGGCCTGCGCGGCCGCCGGCATCACCTATCGGCAACTGGACTACTGGGCGCGCACGGGGCTCGTCGAGCCGAGCGTGCGGCCCGCGTACGGCTCGGGGACGCAGCGGCTCTACAGCTTTCGGGACGTCGTCGTCCTGAAGATCGTGAAGCGGTTCCTGGACACCGGTGTGTCGCTGCAGAACATCCGCAGCGCGGTGCAGCACCTGCGGGAGAGCGGGTTTCGGGACCTGGAGCGCATGACGCTGATGAGCGACGGCGCCACGGTCTACGAGTGCACCTCGCCGGACGAGGTCCACGCACTGCTCCAGGGCGGCCAGGGCATCTTCGGGATCGCCGTCGGGGTGGTCTGGCGGGACGTAGAGAGCGCGCTGTCCCAGCTGCACGGCGAGCGGATCGACACCGGCGAGACCCTGGTGGGGCCCAACCCGGCCGACGAGCTGGCGCGGCGGCGCAACCGGGCCGTCTGAGGCGGGAGCGACGGCAGTCCGGCCGTCGCACGGGGGCATTGTCAGTGGCGTAGGGCAGCATCGGAGTTGTGAGAAACGCGCCCACGATCCTGCATCTCGACATGGATGCCTTCTACGCCTCGGCGGAGCAGGGGTCCAAGCCGAGTCTGCGCGGGAAGGCCGTGGTCGTGGGCGGACTGGGGCCGCGCGGGGTCGTGGCGACGGCCTCGTACGAGGCGCGGGTGTTCGGGGTGCGGTCCGCGATGCCGATGGCCCAGGCGCGGCGGCTGGCGCCGAACGCCGCGTATCTGGTGCCCCGGTTCGGCTTCTACCGGGCGATCAGCGTGCAGGTCATGGGGCTCCTGCACGCCCTGTCGCCCCTGGTGGAGCCGTTGAGCCTGGACGAGGCGTTCGTGGACCTGGAGGCCGGTGGGGTGGCCTGGGACGCGGTCTCGGCGCGGCTGGTGGGGGAGAAGCTGCGGGCCGACATACGGACCGTCACGGGGCTCACCGGGTCCGTGGGACTCGCGGCGTCCAAGATGCTCGCGAAGATCGCCTCCGAGGAGGCCAAGCCGGACGGGCTGGTGCTGATCGAGCCGGGGACCGAGCGGGCGATGCTCGGGCCGATGTCGGTGCGGACCCTGCCGGGGGTCGGGCCGGCGACGGGGGACCATCTGCGGCGGGCCGGGATCACCACGGTCGACGACCTCGCCGAGGCCGGGGAGGACGAGCTCGTACGGCTGCTGGGCAAGGCGCACGGGCACGCGCTGCACGCCATGGCGCTGGCTCACGACGATCGGCCCGTGGTGGCCGAGCGCGAGGCGAAGTCGGTGTCCGTCGAGGACACGTACGACGTGGACATCCATGACCGGCTGCGGGTGGGGCTGGAGGTGCAGCGACTCGCCGACCGGTGTGTGCGGCGGCTGCGGGCGGCGGGGCTGTCGGGGCGGACCATCGTGCTGAAGGTGCGGCGGTACGACTTCTCCACCCTGACCCGGTCGGAGACGCTGCGGGGGCCGACCGACGATCCGGCGGTGGTGCGGGAGGCCGCCGCGCGGTTGCTGGACTCCGTGGACACGACGGGGGGTGTGCGGTTGCTGGGGGTCGGGGTCAGCGGACTGGCCGACTACACACAGGAGGACCTGTTCGCCCAGGCGGCCGGGGAAGGGGCGGCCGAGCAGGTGGCGGAGGAGGGGGTCGAGGAGGCGGTCGAGGAGCAGCAGGTGGTCGTCGAGCGCCGGTGGCCCGCGGGGCACGACGTGCGGCATGCCGAGTTCGGGCACGGGTGGGTGCAGGGGAGCGGGCTGGGCAGGGTGACCGTGCGCTTCGAGACACCCGGGTCGGAGCCGGGGCGGGTGCGGACGTTCCGGGTCGACGATCCCGACCTGGAGCCGGCCGATCCGCTGCCTTTGGTCGAGGGGGCGGCGGGGGTCTCCGTCGAGGGGGTCGGCGCGTGACCGGGTACGCGGTCGGCCCTAGGCGTCCGCGTCCTCCGTTCCCGCGAGCTTGCCGAAGCTGCGGTCCGGGAAGGACGGCGGGGGTGCCACGTCCAGGCCGTAGTGGTGGTAGAGCTGCAGTTCCTGTTCGGGGGAGAGGTGGCGGCCCACACCGAAGTCGGGGGCGTCCTTGATGAGGGAGCGCTCGAAGGGGATGTGGAGAGTGCCCTCGACCAGTTCGCTCGGTTCCAGGGGGACGAAGGCGTCGCGGGAGAACAGACCGGTGCGTATCGCCGCCCACTCGGGCACGCCGGTCGCGTCGTCCAGGTAGACCTCGTCGACGGTACCGATCTTGGTGCCGTTGCGGTCGAACGCCTTGCGGCCGATCAGGTTGCGCGGATCGATGTCGGTCTGCACGTGCCCTCCTGTTGCTCGCAACTCGTCCTAAGCACTACAAAAGAGCACAACGGGACGGGCGGCCACTCGAAAGACCCCTGTGTTGTGCCCGCTGGTACGCTGGCACTGGCTGCTGACCCCGTGCGGGAGAGTCCTCCGGAGAACTCCGGAGGCGCCGAAGGAGCAAATCCTCCCCGGAATCTCTCAGGCTCACGTACCGCACGGACGAGGTCACTCTGGAAAGCAGGGCGGGTGTCGACGGCTTCCGCTCTCACCGACGGTGAAAACCGGGCGCCCCTGGGCGATCCGGTGAAGCTCTCAGGTTGAGATGACAGAGGGGGAGGCCGTCCGGGTACCCGCGCCGTGGTGCCCCTCGAAGGTCGTGTGTCAGACCAGGAGGCCTCCGCAATGACCGCCCACCGCATTCCGCTCTCCGAGCTCGAACAGGGAATCCCCTTCGAGCAGCGCCACATCGGCCCCGACCACGAGGCGCGGGCGAAGATGCTCGCGCAGGTCGGGTACGGCTCGCTGGACGAGCTGACCGCCGCCGCGGTACCGGACGTGATCAAGAACGCCGACGCGCTCGATCTGCCGGGCGCGCGGACCGAGGCCGAGGTGCTCGCCGAGCTGCGTTCGCTCGCCGACCACAACCAGGTCCTCGACTCCATGATCGGGCTCGGGTACTACGGCACCTTCACGCCGCCGGTCATCCTGCGGAACGTGATGGAGAACCCCGCCTGGTACACGGCGTACACGCCGTACCAGCCGGAGATCTCGCAGGGCCGGCTGGAGGCCCTGCTCAACTTCCAGACCGTGGTCGCCGACCTCACCGGCCTGCCCACCTCCGGTGCCTCCCTGCTCGACGAGGGGACGGCGGCCGCCGAGGCCATGGCGCTCTCCCGGCGTATGGGGAAGAACAAGAAGGGGCTCTTCCTCGTCGACGCGGACGCGCTGCCGCAGACCATCGCGGTCATCGAGACCCGTGCCGAGCCGGCGGGCGTGGAGGTCGTGGTCGCCGACCTGCGGGACGGCATTCCGGCCGACCTCGCCGGACGCGAGATCAACGGCGTACTGGTGCAGTACCCCGGCGCCTCCGGTGCCGTGAGCGACATCAAGCGGGTCATCGACCAGGCGCACGAGCTCGGCGCGCTCGTCACCGTGGCCGCCGACCTGCTCGCACTGACGCTGCTGAAGTCGCCCGGCGAGCTCGGCGCGGACATCGCCGTCGGTACGACGCAGCGCTTCGGTGTGCCGATGGGCTTCGGCGGACCGCACGCCGGCTACATGGCCGTACAGGAGAAGTTCGCGCGCAGCCTGCCCGGGCGGCTCGTCGGCGTGTCCGTGGACGCGGACGGGCACAAGGCCTACCGGCTGGCGCTGCAGACCCGTGAGCAGCACATCCGCCGTGAGAAGGCCACCAGCAACATCTGTACGGCCCAGGTGCTGCTCGCCGTCATGGCCGGCATGTACGCCGTCTACCACGGGCCGGAGGGCCTGAAGGGCATCGCGCGGCGCACCCACCGGTACGCCGCCATCCTGGCCGAGGGGCTGCGGGCCGGCGGGGTCGAGGTCGTGCATGGCGCCTACTTCGACACCCTGACCACGCGCGTCCCCGGGCAGGCGGCCGAGATCGTCGCCGCCGCCCGGGACAACGGCGTCAACCTGCGGTTCGTCGACGCCGACCACGTCTCTATGGCCTGCGACGAGACCACCGGCCGGGCCCAGCTGAGCGCCGTGTGGAGCGCCTTCGGGGTCAAGGGCGACATCGAGGCGCTGGACGCCGTCGTCGAGGAGACGCTGCCGCAGGAACTGCTGCGCGACGACGACTTCCTCACCCACCCCGTCTTCCACCAGCACCGCTCCGAGACCGCGATGCTGCGCTACCTGCGCCGCCTCGCCGACCGGGACTACGCGCTCGACCGCGGCATGATCCCGCTGGGCTCCTGCACCATGAAGCTCAACGCGACGACCGAGATGGAGCCGGTCACCTGGCCCGAGTTCGGGCAGATGCACCCCTTCGCGCCCGCCGAGCAGGCCCAGGGCTACCTGACGCTCATCCGCGAGCTGGAGGAGCGGCTGGCCGAGGTCACCGGGTACGACAAGGTGTCGTTGCAGCCCAACGCCGGGTCACAGGGCGAACTGGCCGGTCTGCTCGCCGTCCGCGGCTACCACCGGGCCAACGGGGACGAGCAGCGGACCGTCTGCCTCATCCCGTCGTCCGCGCACGGCACGAACGCGGCCAGCGCCGTCATGGCGGGCATGAAGGTCGTCGTCGTCAAGACCGCCGGGGACGGCGAGATCGACGTCGAGGACCTGCGGGCGAAGATCGAGCAGTACCGCGACGAGCTGGCGGTGCTGATGATCACCTACCCGTCGACGCACGGTGTGTTCGAGGAGCACGTCGCCGACATCTGCGCGCAGGTGCACGACGCCGGCGGGCAGGTGTACGTCGACGGCGCCAACCTCAACGCGCTCGTGGGGCTCGCCAAGCCCGGTCACTTCGGCGGCGACGTCTCGCACCTCAACCTGCACAAGACCTTCTGCATCCCGCACGGCGGCGGCGGTCCGGGCGTCGGCCCGGTCGGCGTGCGCGCGCACCTGGCGCCGTACCTGCCCAACCACCCGCTGCAGCCGGCCGCCGGGCCGGAGACGGGCGTCGGCCCGATCTCCGCCGCGCCCTGGGGCTCGGCGGGCATCCTGCCGATCTCCTGGGCCTACGTCCGGCTCATGGGCGGCGAGGGGCTGAAGCGGGCCACGCAGGTGGCCGTGCTCTCCGCCAACTACATCGCCAAGCGGCTCGAACCCCACTACCCGGTGCTCTACACCGGCCCCGGTGGGCTGGTCGCGCACGAGTGCATCATCGATCTGCGGCCGCTGACCAAGGCGACCGGCGTGAGCGTGGACGATGTCGCCAAGCGGCTCATCGACTACGGCTTCCACGCGCCGACGATGTCCTTCCCGGTGGCCGGCACGCTGATGATCGAGCCGACCGAGTCCGAGGACCTCGGCGAGCTCGACCGGTTCTGCGAGGCGATGATCGCCATTCGCGCGGAGATCGAGAAGGTCGCCGCGGGTGAGTGGCCGGCGGACGACAACCCGCTGCGGGGCGCCCCGCACACCGCCGCCGCGCTGGGCGGGGAGTGGGAGCACGCCTACTCGCGTGCGGAGGCCGTCTTCCCGGGCGGGGTCTCGGCCGCCGACAAGTACTGGCCGCCGGTGCGCCGGATCGACCAGGCGTTCGGCGACCGCAACCTGGTCTGCTCCTGCCCGCCGCTGGACGCGTACGAGGACTGAGCCGGCAGGCTCCAGGTTCGGAGGAGGGCCCCGCTTCGGCGGGGCCCTTTCGCGTGGGGTGCGGGCGCCGCGTGTGCTGTCCGTCAGGCCGTGGCGAGCGAGATCTCCGTCGCCTTGATCAGGGCGACGACCGAGGTGCCGGACGCCAGACCGAGGTCCTGTGCGGCGTCCTTGGTGATGACGGACGTCAGTTCGGCGCCCTGGACGGCCACCTTGACGGAGGCCATGGCGCCGCCGGTGGCGAGGCCGGTGACCGTCCCGGGCAGCTGGTTGCGGATGGACAGGCCCGAGACCGGGGCGGTGGCCAGGGAGATCTCGGTCGACTTCACCAGGGCGCGTACGGCGGTGCCGGTGGTGAGGCCGAGGTCCTCGACGGACTCCCGGGTGATCGCCGCGGTGATGTCCTGGCCGCCGGTGAGGCGCACCTTGACCGTTGCCATCACCTCGCCGGGGGTGACGGCGGTGACCGTGCCGGGGATCTGGTTGCGGATGCTCAGGGTCATGGGCAAACCCTAGGGCCGGGCGCCCTTCATGCCGGGTATGCGTGTGTCTGCGTCGCCTTGACCGTCGCCCAGACCACGGAGCCGGGGTGCAGGTCGAGTTCGGCCGCGGCGACCGTGGTGAGGTCGGCGGCCAGCGGGAGTTCGCCGGTGAGGTCGGCGCGGATCTGGTCGCCGTGGGTCTCCAGACCGGCCACCTCGCAGCGCCAGTGGTTGCGGGCGCTGGAGCCGGTGGGCGGGTCGCGGAAGAGGGTGACGGCGCTGGGCGGGAACGCGACGAAGACCGGGCCGGACAGCATTTCGGTGGTGGTGATGGTGGGACCCGAGTCGAGGCGGACGGTGTGCCCGTCGGCCCGGCCCTTGTAGAGGTTCAGGCCGACCAGTCTGGCGATGTAGTCCGTACGGGGGTGACGGGCGATGTCGGACGGGTTGCCCTCCTGGACGACCTCGCCGTGCTCGACGACCACCAGCCGGTCGGCCAGCACCATGGCGTCCAGGGGGTCGTGCGTGACGAGGACGGCCACGGCCTCGAACTCCGCCAGGTGGCGGCGGAGTTCGGCGCGTACGTCGAGGCGGGTGCGGGCGTCGAGGGCGGCGAGGGGTTCGTCGAGGAGGAGCAGTCGCGGGTTGGTGGCCAGGGCGCGGGCGAGGGCCACGCGCTGGGCCTGGCCGCCGGAGAGGCGGCGGGGCCTGGCGGTCATGTGGTCCGCCAGGCCCATGCGGGTCAGCCACTCGGTGGCGCGGGCCCGGGACTCGGCCTTCGAGGCGCCCTGACAACGCGGGCCGAAGGCGACGTTGTCCAGGGCGGTGAGGTGGGGGAAGAGGAGATAGTCCTGGAAGACGACGCCGACGGGGCGGTTCTCGGGGGGTGTACGGGTCAGGTCGGTGCCGTCGAGGCGGAGGTGGCCGTCGGTGAGGGGGGTGAGGCCGGCGAGGGCGCGCAGGGCGGTGGTCTTGCCGGCGCCGTTGGGGCCGAGGAGGGCGACGACGTCACCGGGGGCCGCGGCGAGGGTGATGTCCAGGCGGAAGTGGGGGTGGGCGACCTGGAGGTGGGCATCCAGGGCGGCGGGGGTGGACTTCGGGGTGGGGTGCGGGTGCGTTCTCAGGCCTTCGGCCGGAATGGGGTTCCCACCCGCACCACGCGTGACGGGGTCGGGCGCGGGTGGCCCCTGTGGGGGCCGAGCGCCATCGGCGGCTGCGGGGTGGGAGTTCGGCATCACGTGGCGCTTTCGCTTGTCACGAGGTTGTCATCCAGCGGTCCCGCAGCCCTGCCAGTACCGCGATCGAGACCGCCAGGAGGACCAGGCTGAGGGCGATGGCCGCCTCCGGGTCGTTCTGGAGGGCCAGGTAGACCGCCAGGGGCATCGTCTGGGTGCGGCCGGGGAAGTTGCCCGCGAAGGTGATCGTCGCGCCGAACTCGCCCAGTGCCCGGGCCCAGGCAAGGACGGCGCCCGCGGCGATGCCGGGGGCGATGAGGGGCAGCGTGACGCGGCGGAACGCGGTGAAGCGGGAGGCGCCCAGGGTGGTGGCCGCCTCCTCGTAACGGGGATCCGCCGCGCGCAGGGTGCCCTCGACGGAGATGACGAGGAACGGCAGCGCCACGAAGGTCTCGGCGACCACGACGCCGGTCGTGGTGAAGGGGAGGGTGATGCCGAACCACGAGTCCAGCCACTGGCCCACGATGCCGTTGCGGCCGAGGGCGAGGAGGAGGGCGACGCCGCCGACGACCGGGGGCAGGACGAGGGGCAGGGTCACCAGGGCCCGTACCAGACCGCGGCCGGGAAAGTCGGTGCGGGCCAGCAGCCAGGCCAGCGGGACGCCGAGGACCAGGCACACCAGGGTCGCCGACGTCGCGCACACCAGGGACAGCCGCAGCGCCTGCCACACCTCGGCGCTGGTCAGCTGGTCGGGGAGGGTGCTCCAGGGGGCCCGGACGAGGAGGGCGAGCAGTGGGAGGAGCAGGAAGGCCAGCCCGAGCAGGGCGGGGAGCAGGAGGGGCAGCGGGACCCCGCGGCCTCGCGGGTGCCGCCCGTACGACGTCCGTCCGCGTGGGCCGCGCGGGCGGGAGCCGGTCTCGCCCCGGCGGCCCTCGTGCCGGGACGATCCGGTCTTGCGGACGCGGCCGCGCCGCGGGCCGCCCTCGAGGGTGTCGGCCGCGGCGTCGGGCTCGTCGTCGGAGGTCATGGCTTGAGGAACCCGGCCCCGCTCAGCACCTTCTGGCCCTCGGCAGACTTCACCAGCTGGATGAAGGCCTGGGCCGCGGCGGCGTTGGGCGCGTTCTTGAGCAGGGCGATCGGGTAGTCGTTGATGGCGTCGGCGGACTCGGGGAATTCCACACCCTCCACCTTGTCACCGGCGGCCTTCACGTCCGTCTTGTAGACGACGGCCGCGTCGGCCTCCTTCAGCTCGACCTTCGTCAGGGCGCTCTTGACGTCCTGCTCGTAGGAGACCGGGGTGAGCTTCAGCTTGCTCGCGTCGAGGGCCTTCTGAGCCGCGGCGCCGCAGGGCACTGTCTTGTCGCACAGGACAACCTTGAGGCCCGACCTGGTGAGGTCCTTCAAGGAGGCCACCTTGTCGGGGTTGCCCGGCAGGGTGGCGATCTCCAGCTGGTTGCGGACGAAGGTGGCCGGGGTGCCGACCGCGTCCTTCTTGTCGGTCACGATCGCCATCGTCTTGGGGCTGGCGGCGGCGAAGACGTCGGCCGGGGCGCCGCCGGTGATGCTCGCCGCCAGGGTGTCGCTGCCGCCGAAGTTGAAGGTGACCTTCGTGCCCGGGTGTTCCTTCTCGAACTCCTTGCCCAGGGTCGTGAAGCTCTCCTGGAGGGAGGCGGCGGCGAAGACGGTGACCGTGCCGGACAGCTTCGCCGACGAGGACGGCGAGGACGCGGACTTCGTGTCGTTCGAGTCGGAGGACGAGCAGGCGGTCAGGGCCAGCAGCGCGGCGGCTCCAGCGCCGGCCGCCCGCAGGGGCCGGCGCGCGGAACGGGTCATCACGGGGTCCACTCCCTCGGTTGCCTCCGTGGAGGAGCCCGTCGGGTCCCTCCCATGCGTCGATCATACTGGCGCATATGCGAGGCGTAAGTCTCCTGTCGCTTCGCATGAGCTGGCCCAATGGGCGCTGGGGGCGCGCATGTGCGTTTCTACGGAACGCGCGGGGCGGACGGGTCAGGCGCGGTCGATGTGGACGTTGGTCGACTTCACTCGGGCGGTGGCCTCCATGCCGACCTCCAGGCCGAGTTCCTCGACCGCCTCGCGGGTCAGCAGGGAGACCAGGCGGTGCGGGCCGGCCTGGATCTCGACCTGGGCGGCCACGTCCCCGAGTTTGATCGCGGTGACGATCCCGGGGAAGGCGTTGCGGACCGAGGTGTACGGGGCTTCGTCCTCGGTGCTGCCGGTCTTGGCGAGTTCGACGGAGAAGGCCGCAAGCGCCCGGCCGTCGATGAGCCGGCGTCCGCCCTCGTCGCGGTGGGTCGCGACCCGGCCGGCGTCGGCCCAGCGGCGCGCGGTGTCCGGGCTGACGCCGAGCAGCCGCGCTGCCTGGCCGATCGTGTAGCTCTGCATGCGGTCACGATAGGGCCGGGAACGGATCGCGGCGGAAAAGGGGTTGAGCCCGGGGCCCGTCCGGCGGACGGCTCGGGCGGCCCCGTCCAGCCGCGCGTCGAGATACTGGGCCGGATGAGCTTCGGGCGGTGGTGGTGCGGCCGCAGCGGCGTCGGCGGATCAGGAGAGCCCGGACTGTCCGAGGACCGCCCGGACCGTCTCGTCGTCGATGCGCCGGCCGAGGCGCCGCAGGACGTCGAAGCCCTGGTGCAGGGTGCCCCGTTCCAGCGAGCGGCGCGCTCCCGTGTCCAGTTCGTGCCACAGCAGGGGGTTGGCGATCAGGACCCGGGGGTCGAGTTCCAGCCGGTGGCCGTGAACGTCCCGGAGCACCAGGTGGGAGGAGACGCCGCCGTACTGCGTCACCGCCGTCAGGGCGTCCGTGTGGATGGTCCGCCGGTACAGGGGGCCGCGTGTGGTGAGGAGGCCCGGGCCCGCGCTGACGTGCGGCGGAAGCAGGACCGTGAAGACCGCGAGGGAGAGGGTGAGCCAGACCAGGGCGCGCAGGGGCGTCAGGGTGTGTGCGTCCCAGTCGACCAGTTCGGCCAAGGCGCAGAAGACGAGCGCGCAGCACCCGGCCAGCCGTGCGCTGCCACGCCAGTGGCGGTCGCCGGCCGGGCTCGGCGGTCCGCTGCCTCGCATATCGAGACCGTAGGCCGAGGCGCGTGCGGGGACGACGGGCCTTGACGGGGTCCTGACGGAGGGAGGCCCGGTCTTGACGCGATGCTGACGCGTGCCTCAGCCCGTGTGCACGCGCGGCCGGCGGGCGCGGTCCGGTTCCGCCTCGCGCAGCACCTCCCTGGTGACCGGGGCGACCTCGCCCTGGCCGAAGAGGAAGAACCGCAGGAAGTTGGCGAAGGGGGTGCCCTCGGTCCACTCGAAGTAGATGTGCGGGATGCAGCCGGTGGTGTCGCGGACGTGGAGGAGGAGCGCGGCCAGGGCGTTCGGGATGGAGGAGGACTCCAGGGTCAGCACGCGGTAGCGGTTGTGCAGGACCTCGCCGCGCACCGTGAGACCGGCCTCGAACTCGGAGGGGTCGGTGACCGTGACCTCGACGAAGACGAAGTCCTCCGCCTCGGGCATGTCGTTGTCGGCGCGGATCTGCTCGATCTTGTCGCGGTACTCGGCCTTGTCCCGCTGATCGGGCTCATTGGCGATGAACCGTATCTTCCGGCTGGCCATGTCCCGGATGAATCGTTGCGCCATGTCGTCGAGCTGGACGTCGGTGACGCGCAGCTCGAAGGCGCGGGCCAGCCGTGACAGCAGGGAGACCAGGATGATCCCGGCGATGAAGCAGGCGCCGATCTTGACGCCGTCGGGGCGTTCGACGACGTTGGCGCCGGTGACGTAGAGCAGGACGGCCGAGACGACGCCGAAGCCGATCGTCCAGCCGCGCTGCCCCGCGCGGTGGGCGGCGATGGTCACCGCGATCGCCGCGGAGGACATCAGGACCAGTACGCCGGTGGCGTAGGCGCCGCCCTGGGCGTCGACGCTCGCGTCGAAGACCCAGGTGACCAGGAAGGCGATCAGGGTGAAGACGATCACCATCGGGCGGACGGCGCGAGCCCAGTGCGGTGCCATGCCGTAGCGGGGCAGATAGCGCGGCATCAGGTTGAGCAGGCCGGCCATCGCGGAGGCGCCCGCGAACCAGAGGATGGCGATGGTGGAGACGTCGTAGACCGTGCCGAAGGCGTTGCCCAGGTATTCGTGGGCGAGGTAGGCGAGGGCGCGTCCGTTGGCCTGGCCGCCGGGCTTGAACTCGTTCTCGGGGATCAGCACGGTGGTGATGAAGCTCGTGACGATCAGGAAGACGCTCATGATCAGGGCGGCGGTCGTGAGGAGCTTCTTCGTGTCGCGGATGCGGCCCTTGGGGTTGTCCTCGGTGTCGCCCGGGTCGCCCTGCACGTGCGGCATGACGGCCACGCCGGTCTCGAAGCCGGACAGGCCCAGTGCGAGTTTGGGGAAGACCAGCAGGGACACGCCGATCATGGCGAAGATGTTGCCGTGCTCGGCCGTCAGGGCGCTGGTCCAGTCGGTGATGACGCTCTCCGCGGTGAGCACGTGCCACAGGCCGACGGCCACGACGACCGCGTTGAGGCCGAGGTAGGCCACCACCAGGGCCACCGCGACGCCGATCGCCTCCAGGAAGCCCTTGAGGAAGACCGCGCCGAGCAGGGCGACGAGGACCAGCGTGATCAGCATCTGGCGGCCGTGCAGCACGCTGGTCAGGTGCGGGTTCTCGACCATGTGGGTCGCCGCGTCCGCCGCGGAGAGGGTGATGGTGATCAGGAAGTCGGTGGCGGCGAAGCCGAGCAGCGCCAGGACGAAGAGCTTGCCCTTCCAGAACGACAGCAGGCGTTCCAGCATGGCGATCGAGCCCTCGCCGTGCGGGCTCTCCTCGGCGACGCGGCGGTAGACGGGCAGTGCGCCGGCGAGGGTGACGATCACGAGCACGATGGTCGCCACCGGTGACAGCAGTCCGGCGGCGAGGGCCGCGATGCCCGGCTGGTAGCCCAGGGTCGAGAAGTAGTCGACGCCGGTCAGGCACATCACCCGGTACCAGCGCTGGCCCTTGTGCGGGGGTTCCGGCTTGGCGTGCGGCGCCTGCTGGACGCCCTTGCCCATGTCGGAGAGCCCCTCCAGCATCCAGGCGCGCAGGCGACTGGGGGGTGGGTGCTCGGTGGTGGCCATCGACGTGCTCCTGAGGTGCGGCTCGGCGTGTGGTGGGGGCCATCACGCGGACGGCGGCACCAGCGTAAGCGGAGCGTGACGTGCGGGCCCATGGATGAGGGGGGTGAGGGCGTCAAGCTTGCGTTAAGACCGGCCTGGTGAGAGCTGTCCGCAGGGCCGGGTCGGAGCGTGCGGCCGTGGCGGGCGTCGGATGGGCTGGACGGGGGAGGGGCGTGGGCGGACACCCAGCGTCATCTCCGGGCGCCATGGCGAGCCCGGCCGTCTTGGAGCGTCCCGCAGAGTGGGGGCGGCCGTCTTGGTGCGTCACCGCAGGGTGAGCCCCGCCGTCTTGGCGCGTCCTTGACGCAATCTTGGACTCTGTCAGGTACACGGCCGGAACAGCCCGCACGGTCCGAGCCGTTCGCCTGATGTGACGTCGACCCACCCCGCCCGCACGGAGCCCGGCCAGAGATCCCGGCACATGGTGATCTGCGGCGACGACGGACTCGCGCACCGGCTCGCCGTCGAGCTGGACGCCGTGTGCGGTGAGATCGTCACCGTCGTGCTGCCGTCGGCGAGCGACCAGCACGGCGCCCAGGTCGCCGAGCTGCACGAGGACCCGCGGTCACCGGTCGAGCTGCACGTCTCCGCCCGCCCGGACGAACGCACCCTGCGCGCGGCGGGCGTGGAGCGGGCGGCCGCGCTCGCCCTCACCTACCGTGACGACCAAGTCAACATGACCGCCGCTCTGCTGGCCCGCACCGTCAACCCCTCCGTCCGGCTGGTCGTCCGGATGTTCGACCGCGAGCGTGGCCGTCATCTGGAGCGGCTGCTGGACCGGGCGGCCGGGCTGAGCGAGGACCTCGCGCGGGACACCTCCACGACGGTGCTCTCCGACGCGGACACCGCCGTACCGGAGCTCGTGGCGGCCGCGGCGCTGGGCCGCGGACACACCCTCCAGGTCGAGGGCAGGGTCTTCCGCGGTGTCGTACGCCCCGCCGGCACCCCCTCGCACGCCACCGACCTGACCACCCTGGCCGTCCTGTCCGGCGCCCACCAGGACGACCCGGCCAGCCAGGACAGCGCGGAGACGGCCGGTGAGGAGGGCACCCAGCTGTTGCCCGACATCGGTACCGCGCGGCACCGGCAGGGTACGCACGGCCGGCTGATGCTGGAGGAGGTCGGCCGGCATCCGGCCGAACCGGCCGTCCGTGCCCGGCGCTTCCGCCCCCGCAAATGGCTGCGGGCGCGCCTGGCGCACCTGCCCTGGAAGGTCTTCCTGTCGCACCAACTCGCCGCGGTGTACGGGGCGTTGGCGGCCGTCGTGGTGGCCCTGTCGACCGCCACCGCGCTCTTCACCGACGAACATCCGTGGTGGAAGAACTTCTATCTGCCACTGCTGGACATCTTCACCATGGGCGACCCGGCCACCGAGGAGTCCCCCGCCCGCCGTGTGCTCCAACTGCTGGCCGGTTTCGTGGGGTTGGCGGTACTTCCGCTCGTGGTCGCCGCGACCATGAACGCCACCGAGGCCTTCCGCACCGCCTCGGCGAGCCATCCCCCCGACGAGGACGTCAACGGTCATATCGTGCTGGTCGGTCTCGGCATGGTCGGCACCCGGGTGCTGGCCCGGCTGCACGGCACCGGTCACCAGGTCGTGGCCATCGAGTGCGACCCGCAGGCCCGCGGTGTCGCCCTCGCGCGCGAACTCGGCATCCCGCTGATCCTGGACGACGCCACGATCCCCGGGGTGCTCGAACGGGCCCGGGTCCGGCACAGCCGCTCGCTGCTCGTCCTCACCCGCGACGACGGCCGCAACCTCGACATCGTCATGGCGGTGCGGGAGACCGACCCCGAGGTGCGCGTGGTGACGCGGTTGTACGACGACGGGTTCGCGGCCACCGTCCAGCGCACCCTGCGCGCCTCCTACCCGGATGCCCTGACCCGGAGCAGGAGCGTCTCCGCGCTGGCGGCGCCGTCGTTCGCCGCCGCGATGATGGGCCGCCATGTGCTGGGGGTGATGCCGGTGGAACGCGGGTCGCTGCTGTTCACCTGCGTCGACGTGGCCGGGCACCCGGAGCTGGAGGGGCGCTCGGTGCACGAGGCGTTCCGGGAGAACGAGTGGCGCGTGCTGGCCGTGGGCACCGCCGCCGGGCCCCTTCCGCAGCCCGCGGCCGCTGAGGCCCCGGCCGGGACCCGTCCTGATCGGACCGGTTTCGACTGGCGTCCTGAGCAGGGCCGTCTTCTGCGAGCGGGGGACCGGGTGGTCCTCGCGACCACACGGCGCGGCCTGGACATCCTCCTGGCGGACGTGCACCCGTAGCCCGGGAGGGGGCGTACTGCCGGCCGCCGGGCTCGGCACGGACTCCCTGAACACGCGGCACAGGCTGTTGCTGTCCGCGGCCACCGACCTCTCCGCAGACATCCGGCCTCGACCCGGACATCTCACCCCGCTACGCCGCAGTCGGTGTGTCGGGTCTCTTGCGGGACACCCGCACGACAGCTGGGCGTGGTAGACAACGCCGATGACGGTACGGAGCGTTCACGGCCGTGGTGAGAGGACTGGGTGACCGGTGATGCTGAAGACCTTCCGTTGGGCGTTCGCGGTCACCGCGCTCGGTCTGGCCGCAGGGGTGCTCTACGGAGGCTGGACCGCGTTCGGCATCGTGGCGATCCTGGCCGTGCTGGAGATCTCCCTGTCGTTCGACAACGCGGTGGTCAACGCCGGGATCCTGAAGAAGATGAGCGCCTTCTGGCAGAGGATCTTCCTCACGGTCGGCGTGCTCATCGCGGTCTTCGGTATGCGGCTGCTCTTCCCGGTCGTCATCGTCGCCGTCACCGCCAAGCTGAACCCGTACGACGCCGTCCATCTGGCGCTGACCGAGAAGAACCGTTACGAGCAGCTGGTGACCGACGCGCACCCGGCGATCGCCGCCTTCGGTGGCATGTTCCTGCTGATGATCTTCCTGGACTTCATCTTCGAGGACCGTGACATCAAGTGGCTGGGCTGGATCGAGCGCCCGCTGGCCAAGCTCGGCAAGGTCGACATGCTGTCGGTCTGCATCGCCCTGATCGTCCTGCTGATCACCTCCTTCACCTTCGCCACCCACGCCCACCAGCACGGCGGCGCGCATGCCGACAAGGCGCAGACCGTCCTCGTCTCCGGCATCGCGGGCCTGGTCACCTACCTGGTCGTCGGCGGCCTGTCCGGTTACTTCGAGAACAGGCTGGAGGACGAGGAGGAGCGGGAGCAGAGCAATCCCTCGGCCGGCACCCTCGTGGGCCGTGCAGCGTTCTTCATGTTCCTCTACCTGGAGGTCCTGGACGCGTCCTTCTCCTTCGACGGTGTGATCGGCGCGTTCGCCATCACCAACGACATCGTGCTGATGGCGCTGGGTCTGGGTATCGGCGCGATGTACGTCCGTTCGCTGACGGTCTACCTGGTGCGCCAGGGCACCCTCGACGACTACGTCTACCTGGAGCACGGCGCCCACTACGCGATCGGCGCCCTGGCCGTGATCCTCATGGTCACCATCCAGTACGAGATCAACGAGGTCGTCACCGGACTGGTCGGCGTCATCCTGATCGCCTGGTCCTTCTGGTCCTCCGTACGCCGCAACCGCGCACTCGCGGCCGCCGAGGGCGAGACGGAGCGGGCCGACTCGGTCTCCGTGCGGTAGCACCGGGACTCGGTCTCCGTGCGCTAGCACCGCCTGATCGGTTCCGTAATGTTCGCGTGCGGAGCCGAATGTTTCGACCGGTCGGGAAGTGACGGGCGAGAATCGTCGCCCCTGTCGGGCCGGGCCTGAGTCCCCCATTGTCGCCGCTGGGCGAAGTCGCGTGCAGATTCACCGCGTACAAGGGGTTGCCACCGTTTGGGAGCTGTCTCTAGGGTGCGGCAACAGCGAAGCTTTCTGGATCATCTCCGAAACTTTCGGTCCCAGTGGACGGTCGTGGACGCGCCGTCCCTACCCCAAGGAGCACAAAATGGGCGACCGGGCACTGTCCCGCCGCGGGTTCCTGGCGGCCTCCGCCGCGGCCGGTCTGGGCATGACGGCTCTGAGCGCATGCGGCGGCGACTCGGACGGAGGGTCGGCCGACGGGAAGACCACGATCGAGTGGTGGAACATCTCCACCACCGAACCCACCAAGACCGTCTGGGCGGGGCTGGCCAAGAAGTTCGAGGCCCAGAACCCCAAGGTCAAGGTGAAGATCGTCCAGATGGAGAACGACGCCTACAAGTCGAAGATGACGGCGCTGACCGCCTCCGGGAAGCTCCCGGACATCTTCCACACCTGGGGCGGCGGCGTGCTCCAGCAGCAGGTGGACGCCGGACTCGTCGAGGACCTCACCGACCGGACCAAGCCGTGGGCCGACGGCATGCTGTCCGTCGCGAAGCAGGCGTACATCCTGGGCGACAAGGTGTACGGCATCCCGTTCGACATCGGCATGATCGGCTTCTGGTACAACAAGGCGCTCTTCAAGCAGGCCGGGATCACCGCCCCGCCCACCACCTGGAGCGGCTTCCTCGACGCGGTCAAGAAGCTGAAGGCGAAGAACATCACGCCCATAGCCCTGGCCGGCAAGGAGAAGTGGCCCGGCATGTACTACTGGGCCTACCTCGCGATGCGCACGGCCGGCATCGACGCGCTGAAGAAGGCCAACGACGACAAGGACTTCACCGCCCCCGGGCTCGTCCAGGCCGGACAGCACCTCCAGGACCTGGTCAAACTCCAGCCGTTCCAGAAGGGCTTCCTCGGCGCCGCCTACTCCACGCCCACCGGCCAGGCGGCCACCATGGGCAACGGCAAGGCGGCCATGGAACTCATGGGCCAGTGGGCCCCGGTCGTCGAGGCCGACTCCGGCAAGGGCCTCGGCTCCGACCTGGGCTTCTTCCCCTTCCCGGCGGTCGAGGGCGGAAAGGGCGCCATCACCGAGGTCTTCGGCGGCGGCGGCGGACACGCCCTGCGCAAGGGCGCCCCGCAGGCGGCCGTCGACTTCCTGAAGTTCTTCGCCTCCGAGGCCACCGACCTGGTGCTGGTGAAGAAGACCAACACCCTCCCGGTGGTCCCCGGCGCCGAGAAGGGGCTCTCCGACCCCAACACCAAGGCCGTACAAGCCCAGTTGAAGGCGGCGACCGGCTTCCAGCTATACCTCGACCAGGCCTACGCGCCCGCCGTCGGCCAGGAGGTCAACGACAGCGTCGCCGCGCTGATCTCCGGCTCCAAGTCGCCCGAGCAGGTCACGCAGTCGATCTCCAAGACCGCGAAGGAAGAGCAGTAACCGGCGATGACCTCCACTTTCCTTCCGGACAAGCGGACGGGCCCGGACGTCGCCCTCCCCGCCCCGACCACGACGTCGGGGCGGGGGCGGGCGCGCCGGCGCCTGATGAACTGGCTCACCGCGGTCGGCTTCCAGGTGCCCGCGCTGGTGCTGTTCATCGGGCTGGTCCTGCTGCCGATGCTGTTCGCGCTGTACGCCGCGTTCTTCCGCTGGGGCGGCTTCGGCATGCCCTCCGACTACATCGGCGGCGACAACTTCACCCGCCTCTTCCAGGACGACGTCTTCCTCGGCGACCTGTGGCGCTGCGCACTCCTGGTCGCGCTCTCGCTCCTGCTGCAACTGCCGTTCGCGCTGGCCATGGCGGTGGCACTGAACCAGAGGCTGCGCGGCCGGGCCGTCTACCGCATGCTGTTCTTCGCGCCCTACGTCCTGTCCGAGGCCATCACCGGCGTGCTGTTCAGCATGGTCTTCGCTCCGGACGACGGGCTCGCCGACCATGTCCTGGGCGCCGTCGGGCTGGACGGCGTCGGCGGTGAGTGGTTCGCCGACCCCTCCTACGTCATGGCGACCCTCTTCCTCGTCATGACCTGGAAGTACTTCGGCTTCCACATGATGCTGCTGCTGGCCGGACTTCAGTCGATCCCGGCCGAGTTGACGGAAGCGGCGCTGATCGACGGCGCCAATGCCTGGCAGCGCTTCCGCAACGTCACCCTGCCGCTGCTCGCGCCCACGATCCGCATCAGCGTCTTCCTGTCCGTCATCGGGTCCATCCAGCTCTTCGACCTGGTGTGGGTGATCACCCAGGGCGGTCCCGACCACCACTCCGAGACGATGGCCGTGACCATGTTCCAGTACGGCTTCAAGCGCTACCAGGTCGGCTACGCCAGCGCGATCAGCGTGGTCATGTTCGGCATCTGCCTCGTCTTCGCCCTCGCCTACCAGCGGTTCGTGCTCCGGCGCGACCTCGAGGGCGCCACCACGAACATGAGGGGAGACGGCAGGTGAAGACGCTGCGCACAATGCCGCTGCACGTGGTCCTCGTCGTCGTCGGCTCGGTGATCGTCGTACCGCTGCTGTACGCCGCGCTGTCCGGCTTCAAGTCCACCGACGAGCTCTCCCGCAACCCCTTCGGGCTGCCCGAGCGCTGGCTGACCGGCAACTACACCGACATCCTCGGGTCCGGCGACTTCTGGCGGCTGCTCGGCAACAGCACGCTGGTGGCGGTCGCGACGTGCGTGCTCGTGGTCGCCGTGTCCGCCCTCGCGGCCTTCTCCTTCGCCCGGTTCGCCTTCCGCGGCCGGGAGTTGATGTTCACGTTCTTCACGATGGGGCTGATGTTCCCGCCCGCGGTGGCCGCGCTGCCCCTGTTCCTCCTGCTGCGCTCCCTCGGCCTGCTGGACAACCCCCTCGGCGTGATCCTGCCGCAGGCCGCCTTCGGCCTGCCGATGACGATCATCATCCTGCGCGGCTTCTTCCGGCAGATCCCCGGCGAACTGGAGGAGGCGGCCACCCTCGACGGCTGCAGCGCCTTCGGCTTCTTCTGGCGGGTGCTCCTGCCGATGGCACGGCCCGCGCTCGGCACGGTCTCCGTCCTCGCCGTCGTCACCAGCTGGAACAACTACATGCTGCCGCTGCTGGTCTTCACCGACTCCAAGTGGTGGACGCTGCCGCTCGGCGTCGCGCAGTTCCAGGGCCAGTACTCGGCCGAGTACGCCCGTGTCTTCGCCTACCTCGTCCTGGCGATGGTCCCCGCCCTCGCCCTCTACTCGGTCGCCGAGCGCCAGCTCGTCGGCGGCCTCACCGCCGGCGCCACGAAGGGATGACGCGCGCCGCCGGATGTACGGCCCCGCACCCCACCCCGTGAGGAGTCGCACCATGCCCAAGACCCGTCTCAGACTCGTCGGAGCCCTCGCCGCCGTCCTGGTCGCCGCCGGCGTCACCACCGGCACGCCCGCCCAGGCGCACGAACGGCCCGCCACCCTCGCCGAACTCGCCCACCGCCACGGCCGCTACTTCGGCAGCGCCACCGACAACCCCGAACTCACCGACACCGCCTACACCTCCGTGCTGGGCAGCGAGTTCGACATGATCACGCCCGGCAACGGCATGAAGTGGTACGCCACCGAGCCCCAGCAGGGCGTCTTCGACTGGACCAACGGCGACGAGATAGTCGACCTCGCTCGCAGGCACCACCAGCGGGTGCGCGCCCACACCCTGGTCTGGCACAGCCAGCTGCCGGACTGGCTCACCGGCCGCGACTGGACGGCGGACGAGCTCAAGGCCGTACTGAAGAAGCACATCCAGACGGAGGTGCGGCACTACCGCGGCAAGGTCTACTCCTGGGACGTGGTCAACGAGGCGTTCAACGAGGACGGCACCTACCGCGACACCATCTGGTACCGCACGCTCGGCCCCGGCTACATCGCCGACGCCCTGCGCTGGGCCCACCAGGCCGACCCGCACGCCAGGTTGTACCTCAACGACTACAACATCGAGGCCGTCGGCCCGAAGAGCGACGCCTACTACCGGCTCGCCCAGGAGCTGAAGGCACAGCACGTCCCGCTCGACGGCATCGGCCTGCAGGCCCATCTGGCGCTGCAGTACGGCTATCCGACCACCCTGGAGGACAACCTCCGCCGCTTCTCCCGGCTCGGGCTCGACACCGCGCTCACCGAGGTCGACGTCCGCATGATCCTGCCGGCGACCGACGAGAAGCTGGCCCAGCAGGCCGACTGGTACCGCGACCTGACGTCGGCCTGTCTGGCGGTGCGGCGGTGCGTGGGGATCACGGTGTGGGACTACACCGACAAGTACTCCTGGATCCCGGCGTTCTTCCCCGGGGAGGGTGCCGCGCTGCCGTACGACGAGCAACTGCGGCCCAAGCCCGCGTACTTCGCGATCCGGCAGGCGCTGGGCGGCAAGTAGCCCTCGAGGGAGGGGTTTCCGGAACGCCCCGGCGGTGCATTGGGGAGCACCGCCGGGGTCCCGGCACCCCCGGTGAGTCAGGGTGCCGGGGGTGCCGTGCTGGACCGAACCACCAGCTCGGTGCCGAGTTCCACGCGCGGGGAGTCCGGCTGTTCGCCGCGGGCCAGCCGCAGGACCGTACGGACGGCCAACTTGCCCATGTCGGCGAGCGGTTGACGGACCGTGGTGAGGGGCGGTGCCGACCAGCGGACCTCCGGGAGGTCGTCGAAGCCGACCACGCTCATGTCCTCCGGCACCCTCAGACCCCGCCGGCGCAGTGCCTCGATCGCGCCGAGCGCCATCTGGTCGCTGGCCGCGAAGAGCGCTGTGGGCGGTTCGGTGAGGGCGAGCACGGCGTTGCAGCCGGTGAACCCCGACTCTGGGTGGAAGTCCCCGGGAACGACGAGGGAGCCGTCGGGGGCGATGCCGGCGCCCTCCAGGGCGGCGCGATAGCCGTCGAGGCGGGCGCGGGAGCACAGCAGCCGCGGCGGGCCGGCGATCAGACCGATCCTGCGGTGCCCCAGGGAGAGCAGGTGCTCGGTGGCCGCCATACCGCCCGACCAGTTGGCGGCGCCGATCGTCGGGACGTCCAGGGCGGGGGAGCCCGCCGGGTCGACGACCACCAACGGGACGCCCAGGGCGCGCAACTCCTCGTGCAGCACCGGCTCCAGCGCCGAGGTGACCAGGATGACGCCGTCGGAGGCGCGGGCTCGCAGGTTGCGCATCCACTCACGGGCGTCGCCGGAGCGCCCGTGGATCGCCGACACCACCGTGCCGACCCCGGCGGCGTGGGCGACCTCCTCCACGCCGCGCAGGATCTCCACCGCCCAGGGGCTGTCGAGGTCGTTGAAGACCAGGTCGAGCAGGGCGGCGCGGGAACCGGAGGCGCTCGCGCGCTTGCGGTAACCGTGCCGCAGCAGCAGATCCTCCACCCGTGCCCGGGTCCGCGGCGAGACGTCGGAGCGGCCGTTGACGACTCGGGAGACGGTCGGCACCGATACCCCGGCCTGCCGGGCGATCTCCGTGATCGTGACCTTCCCCCGGCTCTCGGCCACCGCCTCGGCACCGGCCTCGTCTGCTGCCAATTCCCCCACCTCCGTGGACACTCGCCGTGAAACTTCCAGAAGTCTTCCGGAAGACGCGCGCCACAGGGAAGGGCGATCGGTACCGGGATCGCCGGGTGATCGGTACTTGGATGACCGGGGGGCAGTACCGGCCCGCCACCGGCGTCACCCCATGACCCTGGTACGCGCGCGTAACTACGGTGCGTGATCGGCGCCGGACGTGCGTCGGGGCCGGCTCGCGGCATGTCCTCCGCTACCGGCCCCCGGAAATTCGCCGGGCGGCTGGTCGGCCGCCCGGATGCCGCCTCAGGCGGCCGTCATCACCTGGCTGGCGCCCAGCGGGCGGTGCGGGGCGATGATCTGGCCGTCGGGCAGCAGCTCACCGGTGTCCTCGAAGAGCAGAACGCCGTTGCACAGCAGACTCCACCCCTGCTCCGGGTGGTGCGCCAGGAGTCGGGCGGATTCCCGGTCGGCGGAGTCTGCTGAAGGGCACGGTGGCTGATGCTGGCACATTGGTGGGATCTTTCGCTGTGTCGTGGTGTCGGAGATGGCTGTCGTGTCTGTGCTGCGGCTTGAAGCGTTGTCCATGGCCGCCCCCCGTTGGTTTAAGTCGGTCCAGTCCAGTGTTGCCCCACGGAGGCGAATCCGCAGGCATTTCGGCGCACCACTTCTTCACAGGTTGATGACGCGTCGGCCGCCCGGACGGTTCAGTTCAACTGCACTGTCCCTTCGGGTGGTTCGCACTGGTCGGATGGGGCTAGTCCGTACCGGTCGGGGCCGCTTTCAGGCTCGTACGAGCATTTATTCGCTCGTACGAGCGTAGTGGCCTCCGTGTATGGCGTCGGGTAAAACGTCGTGCCCCGCCGTCGGTGAATTCGACGGCGGGGCACGAGGTGGTTCGTCAGGCGATCTGGCCGAGCAGTGGGGCCGGAGTCACCCGATGGGTCAGCACCGGGAGCAGTTCGGCGACGCGGTGCGGGCGGTGCGCCGCGATGCCGGGCGGGGCAGGGGCCAGCGGGACGAGCAGGTCCGTGGCCGCCGGGTGGCCGGCCGCGCCGTCCGCCGCGCAGTCGCCGTGCAGCCAGAGCGTGAGCATGTACAGGCTCGGCACCGACAGCAGGCGCGCCTGGTAGGGCTGTTTCATCGTCTCGGCCTGGCGCAGCGCGAGCTCGGTGGAGGCGATGTAGGGGCCTTCGAAGAAGTGTGAGAAGGCCCAGCCGTCCGGGGTCAGCATGGTCTCGGCCGCGGCCACCGCACGGTCGCCGCAGCGGATCAGGAACCGCCAGCCGGCCAGCCGGCTGACGGAGGCGCCCTCGGGGGTGAGCTCGTCCAGCACGTGCACGGGAAGCGGCAGTTCCGGTGTGGCGGGTCCCTGGGAGCGCAGCAGGGAGGGTGTTCGGGCCTCGCGAACCGCGGTGGGCGAGCCGAGCGCGGTCAGGACGGTGCGAAGGGCGGGCGCGGGAGCCGGGGGGACATGCAACGGCATGGTGGGTCGCCTCTCATTCGACAGGCACGGTGGCGCGAGGGCGGGGGCGGACGGCGCTGTCTGCTCACGAGGCGAGAGAGACGGGGCGGGGTCCGGGTACGAGGGGTGTGAGTGAGACCTGTCGCTCGTCACCTGACGGCAGGTCTCGAAGACCGGGGGCGCCGACCCTCTGCCTGTTCGCGGAGTTTATACGACACATGTTCAGACGGTGTTTCGTCTAGCCGTTTCCGGAGCACTCGGCAAGGGGTTATCCGGTCGGCGACACGCGGGAATCACCCCCGATTTCGCTCGGCCCGGAGGCGGTGACCTCGGTAAATGCCGAAGGCGCGGTCGGCCAATTCTCGTCGGCGTTTTTCACGAGTTCGTCGCGTACATGAAACTGCGCCGTGCCGCATGCCCGGCGAATGTGCCGCCGGTCACATGTGACCAGAGTAGCGCGCGACCCGCTCGCGTGGGGACGTTACCGATCGCCGACGCTGGGCATTATCCCACGTGACCCGACACCGGCGGCCGGGATCCGAAGCGCCGCCCGATCGAGGAGGGACGCTCCGATGGGGGAGAAGGTCGTGGCAGGTCGTTTCGATCTGTCCGATCGGCAGCTCTACCGCGACAAGCTCCGCAGGTGCCTGACGGGGCTGGAGCGGCTCCTGGCCGAGAAGCGGTTCGACCGCCCCAGGAACCTGATGGGGCTGGAGATCGAATTGAATCTCGCCGGTGCCGACGGCATGCCGAAAATGCTCAATGCGCAGGTCCTGGAACGGATCGCGAGCCGAGATTTCCAAACAGAACTCGCCATGTTCAATCTGGAAGTGAACATAGCCCCACACCGCTTGCAGGGGCGGGTATTCGACCGGCTCGGAGAGGAACTCAGGACCTCTCTGGCATATGCCGACCGAAAAGCCGGTGAGCTCGACGCGGGAATAGTGATGATCGGCATTCTGCCGACTCTCGACCGGGACGACCTGGTCTCCTCCAACCTTTCCGCGGTCGACCGCTACGCCCTGCTCAACGATCAGATCGTCGCCGCCCGCGGCGAGGACTTCGTGCTCGACATCGACGGCGTGGAGCGCCTGACGTGCACCTCGAAGTCGATAGCGCCGGAAGCCGCCTGCACCTCCGTGCAGCTGCACCTCCAGGTCACCCCGGGCCGATTCGCCGACGTGTGGAACGCCGCCCAGGCCGTCGCCGCCGTACAGATAGCCGTGGGCGCCAACTCGCCCTTCCTGTTCGGGCGCGAGCTGTGGCGCGAGTCCCGGCCTCCGCTGTTCCAGCAGTCCACCGACACCCGGCCGCCCGAGCTGCAGGCCCAGGGGGTGCGCCCGCGCACCTGGTTCGGGGAGCGCTGGATCACCTCCGCCCACGACCTCTTCGACGAGAACCTGCGCTACTTCCCGGCGCTGCTGCCCATCTGCGACGAGGAGGACCCCCTGGAGGTCCTCGACGCGGGCGGCACCCCGAACCTGCACGAACTCGTCCTGCACAACGGCACGATCTACCGCTGGAACCGCCCGGTCTACGGCATCGCCGACGGCGTACCGCACCTGCGCGTCGAGAACCGGGTCCTGCCCGCCGGCCCCAGCATCATCGACGTCATCGCCAACGCGGCCTTCTACTACGGTCTCGTCCGCGCCCTCGCCGAGGAACCCCGCCCCGTGTGGACCCGGCTGCCCTTCGAGGCCGCCGCCGCCAACTTCGACGCCGCCTGCAAGCACGGCATCGACGCGCGCCTGGAGTGGCCGCGGCGCGGGCGGTACGGCGGTACTGCGCAGGTCGACGCGGTGAGCCTGGTCCGCGACGAGCTGCTGCCGCTCGCCGAGGCCGGTCTGGACGCGTGGGGCATCGAACCCGCCGACCGCGATCTCTACCTCGGCGTCATCGACGAACGCTGCCGGCGCCGGGTCAACGGCGCGTCCTGGCAGGCGGCCACCTTCCACCGGGCCCTGGAGACCGGCATGTCCCGGGACGCGGCGCTGGCGGCCACCACCCGGCGCTACAGCGAGCTGATGCACATGGGCGATCCGGTGCACACCTGGCCGGTCGGCATGCCGGAGCCGGTGCCGCTGGGGTGAACCGGCGTCCGTGGAGCGAGAGCGGGCGCCGCTGGGGTGAGCGCCGCCGTGTCCCTGAGGTGAACGGCGGTCAGCCGGTGCCGCTGCCCTGGGCGCCTGCCGCCACGATCGCCTTCAGCATCACCGACTGGATCTGTGAGGGGTTGTTCACCGACTGGCCCGAGCCGCCGGTCGCACCGGCGATCTCCTCGGCCTCCTCCCGGTCGGCGTCGGGCCCCACGGCAATCATGATCAGCGGCACCGGGTGCTCGGGGTCCGTGAGCTTCTGCAGCTCACTGATCAGCTCGGCCCGGGAGATGCTGCCGGGGTCCTGGTTGACGCCGTCGGTGAGGACGACGAGCGCGTTGAACTTCCCCTTCGCGTACGACGACGTCGCCGCCCGGTACGCGGCGAGCGTGGTGTCGTACAGTCCCGTCGCGCCGTCGCGGACCGGCTTCAGGGCGCCGAAGGCGGCCGACAGCCGATCCCGCTGGGTGCCGTCGCCGACCCGGTCGCCGAGCCGCTCGGTCGGCACCAGGACCCGGTAGTCCTTGGCGCCGTCCAGCTTCGTGGAGAACTCCCACAGGCCGATCTCGTCCTCCTGCGTGAAGGTGGCGAGCGCCTGCAGCAGCGACGCCTTCGTCACCTCCATACGGGACTGCCCGCCGCTTCCCGGCACCGGCTCGGACATCGAGGAGGAGGCGTCCACGACCGTGGTGAGCCGGGCGCTCTGCACCGTGATCGTCCAGGTGCCCAGGGCCTTCTGCAGCGCCTCGTCCGTGGCCGGCTGGACGGCAGGCTCCGCGTACGGCTGCGGGCTGCTGCCGCCCGCCTCGGCGACCACCGCCTCCGGCGCCTCCTCGTCGGAGGTGCGGAAGCCGTACTTCTGCAGCAGCCGCAGCTGGGCCGGCTGCCGCAGATAGTTCATGAACCGCAGCGCGGCCCGGCTCTGGTCGGTGCTGAGCTGCCCGACCATCGCGTAGGGAAAGTCCAGCTGGGGCGAGCCGTCCTTGGGATAGAACATGTCCAGGCCGTCGCCGCCGTCCGCCGACGAGTTGTACGTGTACGCCGCCTGCTCGCTGAGGATCAGCGCCTGGTTGCGTCTGGGGTTGCCCTGCTCGGTTCCCGAGGTGTTCCTGGGCAGCGTGTCCAGGACCTGACCGTCACTGTCCGAGGTGCGCTGCGACAGCGTCTTCATCATCGCCGCGGCCTGGGTGTCACCGCCCTTGAGCCCGGCCGCGTGGGTGGTCAGCTGGGTGAGCGCGAGCAGCCCGGTGGCGCTGCGCGAGGGGTCGGCCGCGCCCAGCCTGAGCGCGTCGTCCCCCATGGTCGCGCCGGCCAGCTCGATCCAGCTGTACTTCTTCTTCGGCCAGCCCAGCGACTGGGCCGCCTCGGGCACCATGGCCACGCCGACGGGCGTGGAGGCGACCGCGCCCGCCGGGGTCACCTCGGTCGCGGTGTTGTCGTTCGTGATCCGGTCGACCCACATGTCGGAGTCCGCCACCCACACCTGGACGTCGGTCTTCCTGCCCGCGGCGAGCGTGTCCGCCACCTTGTAGGAGTCGCGGGCGGTCACCGAGACCGCGACACAGCGCCCGTCGGAGGTGATGTTCTGGTCCCGGGCCCGCTCGGCCGCGGCCGTCAGGGCGGGGGCGATGTCCGGGGAGGCGGCCAGCCGCAGCCGCACCGCGTCGTCCTGGCAGGACGATCCGAAGGAGAGCAGCCCGCTCTTCACCGCGACGGCCGTGCCCCCGGCCACCGTCAGGACCATGATCGTGGCGACGGCCATCGTGCGGCGGCGCGCGCGGGGACGGGGGTCGCTGCCGCCCGCTCCATAATGATCGGGCAAGCTGTGACGTCCCATGACGGTGGTGCCCCTCCCTGTCGAACCTCGTGCCGGCAAGCGGCCGTACGGCATGCGGAGGGGAGGTACGCCCCGTACGGCGTCCGTCCCCCCTGACGGCCAAGCGCACGATCTTCGTAAGTTCTTTCGAGACCCTAGCGGGGCGAGGATGGGGATGAGGCGGGATTACTGAATTGGAGTCAGGTGTGCAGGCGGAGACGGGTGCGGTGGCCGATTCTGTTCCTCCCGAGCGGCTTTCGCGGCGAATCCTCCGTGACGAGACGCTGCTTGTTCTGGCGCTTTCGCTCGGTGCGAGCGGAGTGTCCGCCCTGATCAGCTTTGTCGGCTCGGTCACGAAACCGGGAGGGCTCAAGGATCAGGCGGCGACCCTCAACGCCTCGGCGGCGCCGGGTCGGCCCTGGCTGGATCTCGCCTGGCAGCTGTTCGGGATCGCGACCGCTTTGGTGCCGGTAGCCCTCGTCGCGCACCTGCTGATGCGCGAGGGCGGCAGCCTGCGCACCCTCGGCTTCGACCGCACCCGGCCCTGGCCCGACCTCGGCCGCGGCGCCGCCGTCGCGGCCGTGATCGGCAGTACCGGAATCGCCTTCTACCTGGCCGCGCGGGGCTTCGGCGCCAATCTCACGGTGGTGCCCGAGGCCCTGCCCGACGTGTGGTGGAAGTACCCGGTGCTGATCCTCTCGGCGATCCAGAACGCGATCCTCGAAGAGGTCATCGTCGTCGGCTACCTGCTGCGCCGGCTCGGACAGCTGGGCTGGACCCCGGGGACCGCCCTGGTGGCCAGTTCCGTACTGCGCGGCAGCTACCACCTCTACCAGGGCATCGGCGGCTTCGTCGGCAACATGGTGATGGGCGTGGTCTTCGTCTGGCTGTACCGGCGCTGGGGGAGGGTGGGCCCCCTGGTGGTGGCGCATTCCCTGCTCGACATCGGGGCGTTCGTCGGTTACGCGCTGCTCGCCGGCAAGGTGGGCTGGCTGCCGACCGCCTAGAGCGTGCCGGGCGGGACTTTCGAAGCACGCCCGGACACGACCCGCCTTCTAGGCCAGCAGCTCGCCGTCGATCACGGTCACCGCGTGGCCGCTCAGCAGGGTGCGGTCGCCGCGCAGTTCGGTGCGGACGCGGCCGGAGCGCTGCGAGGCCTGCAGTCCGGTCAGGACGGCGCTGCCCAGGCGCTCCGACCAGAACGGGGCCAGCACGGTGTGGGCGCTGCCGGTGACCGGGTCCTCGTCGATGCCGACGTTCGGGAAGAAGCAGCGTGAGACGAAGTCGTAGCCCTGGGTCGGGTCCGCGGCGCGGGCGGTGGCGATGATGCCGCGCTCCGAGTAGGCGCCGAGCGCCCTGAGGTCGGGGGAGAGGGCGTGGACCGTCTTCTCGTCGGCGAGTTCGACCAGCAGGTCGCCGACGTTCGGCCCGGTGTCGTACGCGCGGAGCGGTTCGGCGCCCAGCGCGTCGGCGACCCCGGCCGGCACCTCCACCGCCGTGAGCGGCGCGGTCGGGAAGTCCAGCGTGATCGAGCCGTCCTCCCGGGGCGTCGCCACCAGGACGCCGCTGCGGGTCGCGAAACGCACGGTGCCCTCGTGGGCGCCGGTGGTGTGCAGCACGTGGGCGGTGGCGAGCGTGGCGTGGCCGCACATGGCCACCTCGGTCGCGGGCGTGAACCAGCGCAGCGCCCAGTCCGCCTCCCCGCCCTCGGGCAGCCGGTGCGCGAACGCCGTCTCGGCGTGGTTCACCTCCAGCGCGATCTTCTGCAGCCGTTCGTCGTCGGGGAAGGAGTCGAGGAGCAGCACGCCGGCGGGGTTGCCGGCGAAGGCGCGGTCGGTGAAGGCGTCGACGATTCGGATTCGCATGGTTCGACGCTAGGGCGGCGTGGCCTTCGCCACCAAGTCCAATTCGCGGCTCGTGGACCGTTTTTCGGAGCGTGTGCCGCCGAGAACCGGTCATCGGCTGACACCCTGTACAGACAGGCGTTGACAGTTCAGCCCCGCCCAGGAGGCCGTCATGTCCCAGCCGTCCGTGCTTGCCGCCCTTCTCGCGGGGCTGCGCAGCGGCGCCGTAGAAGTCGTCGACCTCACGCAGTCGCTCTCCTCGACCACCCCGGTGATCCAGCTGCCGCCTCCCTTCGGCCAGACCCAGACCTTCGAACTGGAGGAGATCAGCCGCTACGACGACCGGGGACCCGCCTGGTACTGGAACAACTTCCGCAGCGGCGAGCACACCGGCACCCACTTCGACGCCCCCGTCCACTGGGTCACCGGCAAGGACCTCGCCGACGTGGCGTCCGTGCCCGCGAGCCACCTGATCGCACCGGCGGCCGTACTCGACTTCTCCGAGCAGGCCGCCGAGGACCCCGACTTCCTCGTCGAGGTGGACCACATCAAGGCCTGGGAGGCCGCCAACGGGCCACTCCCGGACGGCGGTTGGCTGCTCGTGCGCACTGGTTGGGACGCGCGCTCGCACTCGCAGGAGGAGTTCCTCAACGCCGACGACAGCGGCCCGCACACGCCCGGCCTGTCACCGGAGTGCGCCCGCTGGGTCGCCGAGGAGTCCCCGGTGATCGGCCTCGGCACGGAGACCGTGGGCACGGACGCGGGCCGCGCCCACTCCTTCGACCCGGCGTTCCCCTGCCACTCCCACCTCCTGGGCGCCGGCAAGTACGGCCTGACCCAGCTGCAGAACCTGGCCGTCCTGCCCGCGACCGGCGCCCTCGTCGTCGCCGGGCCCCTGCCCATCGTCTCCGGCTCCGGCGCCCCCGCCCGGGTGCTCGCCCTGGTGGAGCGGTCGTGAAGGTCGCCGAAGCCGTCGGACGGGTGCTCGTCGCGTCCGGGATCAACCATGTGTTCGGGGTGGTCGGCTCGGGCAACTTCCACCTCACCAACGCCATGGTTGCCGCCGGCGCCCGGTTCGTCGCCGCCCGGCACGAGGGCGGCGCGGCGACCATGGCCGACGCCTACGCCCGCACGAGCGGCACCCTCGCCGCGCTCAGCGTCCACCAGGGCCCCGGCCTGACCAACGCCCTCACCGGCATCACCGAGGCCGCCAAGAGCCGTACGCCGTTGCTGGTGCTGGCCGCGGAGGCGACCGCCCAGCGCTCCAACTTCCGTGTCGAGCAGGCCGTACTGGCCCACTCCGTCGGTGCCGTCACCGCCCGCGTGACCACCGCGCACGACGCCGTCGACCAGGCTGCGGCGGCGCTGCGCCGGGCCCGGCACGAGCGCCGCACCGTGCTGCTCAACCTGCCGCTGGAGGTCCAGGCCCTGGACGTCCCCGCGGGCGTCCCGCTCGACGCCGTACCGCCGGCCGGACCGGAGCCGGTCGAGCCGTCGCGGAAGGCGGTGGAAGATCTCGTACGGGCCCTGGAGCGCGCCCGGCGCCCGGTCTTCGTGGCCGGTCGCGGAGCCCGCACCCCCGCGGCCCGGGACGCCCTGATCGCCCTCGCCGAGCGGCACGGCGCCCTGCTGGCGACCTCGGCGGTGGCCCGCGGCCTCTTCCGCGCCAGCCCCTGGTCGCTCGACGTCTCCGGCGGCTTCGCCTCACCGCTGGCCACCGAACTGATCCGGGGCGCCGACCTCGTCATGGGCTGGGGATGCGCGCTGAACATGTGGACCATGCGGCACGGCACCCTCATCGGCCCTGACGCGGCCGTCGTGCAGGTCGACGACGATCCGGAGGCGCTCGGCGCGCACCGGGAGGTGGACCTCGGCGTCGTCGGCGACGTCGCGCGCACCGCATGGCGCGCCCTCGCGGCCGTCACCGACGGCCGCGAGGGCTACCGGACCTCGGGCGTCGCCGCCGCGCTCGCCGAGGGGGCGCGATGGCGGGACGTGCCGTACGAGGACGAGGGCACCCGGGAACGGATCGACCCGCGGACGCTGAGCATCGCGCTCGACGAGATCCTGCCCGCGGAACGGGTCGTCGGCGTGGACTCGGGCAACTTCATGGGCTACCCGAGCGCGTACCTGTCCGTGCCGGACGAGAACGGCTTCTGCTTCACCCAGGCCTTCCAGTCCATCGGACTGGGCCTCGCGACCACGATCGGCGCGGCGCTCGCGCGGCCGGACCGGCTCCCCGTGGCCGCCCTGGGAGACGGCGGTGCGCTGATGAGCGCCGTGGAACTGGACACCGTGCGCCGGCTCGGGCTGCCGATGGTGGTCGTCGTCTACAACGACGAGGCCTACGGGGCCGAGGTGCACCACTTCGGCCCGGACGGGTTCCCGCTGGACACGGTCACCTTCCCGGAGACCGACATCGCCGCCGTGGCGCGCGGCTACGGCTTCGAGGCGGTGACCGTGCGCACCCCCGCCGACCTGAAGGCGGTGGCGGACTGGGTCGCCGGACCGCGCTCGGCACCCCTGCTCGTGGACGCCAAGGTCACCCGGGAGCACGGCGCCTGGTGGCTGGAGGAGGCGTTCCGAGGACATTGACCGAGGGCCCCGGCGGAGCTTCTCCGGCCGCCTGCCCGCTGCTCTTCCTGGATGTCGACGGCACGCTCGTGCCCTATCGCGGCGCACGGCTTCCCACGACGGAAGAGGGGTGGGCCGCCTGGCAGCACGCGTCGAATCCCCAGCTGTCGCGGATGGATCCCGGGCACGGCCCGCGGCTGCTGGCGCTGCCCTGCGCCCTGGTGTGGGCCACCGCGTGGATGGGGGACGCGGACACGGTCATCGCCCCCTTGCTCGGACTGCCCGAGCTTCCGGTGGCCGCGCTGCCGGAGGCGCCGCAGGAGTATCCGGCGGACGTACTGAACTGGAAGACGGCGGCGCTGGTCCGGGTCGCTCGGGGGCGACCGTTCGTCTGGGTCGACGACTCGATCACCGAACTGGACCAGGCGTGGGTGTCGGTCAACCATCCCGGTCCCGCCCTGCTGCACCGCGTCGACGCCTTGGCGGGTCTCGCCGCCGCGGACTTCGCGGTCATCGGCGACTGGCTGCGAGATCACCTCGACTGACAAGCGCGAGGCAGCCCCTTGCCTTGGGTGGGGGCGCCTTCGGCAGGGGCTTGTCATCCGAACGCTTCCGATATATCGTTGACGCATCGCGACAGATCAACGATGGAATGGAGTGATTGCGATGCGTTCCCATGGATTCGAACGTGGACACGGTGGAAAGGGCTCTCGTGGCCGGGGTGGTTTCGAGGGCCGGCGTGGTGCCTTCGGCCCCTTCGGGCCGGGTGGCCCCGGCGGCCCGGGTGGTCCGGGCTTCGGTTTCGGCGGACCCGGCTTCGGCGGCCCGGGCCCCTGGGGGCCGCGAGGACGCGGCGGACCGAGGGGGAGGGCACGGCGCGGCGACGTACGGGCATCGATCCTCGCCCTGCTCAAGGACCGGCCGATGCACGGCTACGAGATGATCCAGGAGATCGCCGAGCGCAGCGGCGGGGCGTGGAAGCCCAGTCCCGGCTCGGTGTACCCCACCCTCCAGCTGCTGGAGGACGAGGGCCTGATCACCAGCGCGAGCGAGGGCGGCAAGAAGCTCTTCTCGCTCACCGAGTCCGGCCGCGCCGCGGCCGACGAGGGCCCGGACGCGCCCTGGGAGGAAGCCTCCCGCGGCATCGACTTCGAGGCGCTCGGTGAGATCCGCCAGGCCGGCTTCGGCCTGATGGAGGCCTTCGGGCAGGTCTGGAAGACCGGCAGCAAGGAGCAGCGCGAGAAGGCGCTGGCCGTCATCAACGAGGCCCGCAAGAAGCTGTACCTGATCCTCGCCGACGAGGACTGAGGGGCTACGGCGACGAAGGCGCCCCGCGGAGCAATCCGCGGGGCGCCTTCCCGTGTCCGCTAGGTCAGGACACCAGCCCGGCGAGCTTGCGCAGCGACTCGTTCAGCGCGGCCGTACCCGAGTCCTTCAGCCTCCCCGCCATCAGCGTGACCGCGGCGCCCGTGAACTCGCCGTCGATACGCACCTTCGTGGCGTCGCCGTCGGGGGTCAGGGTGTAGCGCGTGGCCAGGTTCACGGCCATCGGGCCCTTGCCGGTGATGGCGAGGACCCGGGCCGGGTCCAGCTCCGAGATGGTCCACTCGACCTCGGCCGGGAACCCCATCAGCTTCATGTTCTCCTGGAAGGTCCCGCCCACTTCGAGGGAGGTCGGGCCGCCCTGCGGAAAGCTGGTGTGGGTGGCGTTCCACTCGCCGTAGGCGGGCCAGTCCGTGAGCTGTGCCCAGACCTTCTCGGCCGGCGCCTCGATCCGTGCCTCCGCGCTGATTTCGGGCATGCGACCACCTCTTCGTGTCGGGCTGTGGTGTCGCGGAAAGTAACCGCAGAGGTCGCAACATTCAATACTGATGAACCGTCAGGAATTGTGGAGGGCGACCGCCCTCGGGGCTCAGCCGACCCGGCGGATGACCGCCGCGTCGAACTCGTCCCACGCGCGCGGGAGGGCGCTCTCGTCGTGGCAGTGCCAGGCGTCCCAGAACAGGTCGGCGGGCAGCGCGTCGTCCGGGGCGTACACCCGATACACGTACTGCTTGCCGTCGACGGCCGGCAGGGCGACCAGCCAGCTCCCGCGCTCCATGCACCTGTTGGACGTGAGAGGGGGCATTCCGGTTGCGTGCCGGGCGTGCCGGGGCGCACGCGCCCCTCGGGCCGACTCGGCCTGATCTCATCCGTAGGGAGGAGATTTCGGCGCCCCGGGTCCACTCTGTGTGGGACGCCGAAATGCTTCCCGTCGGGGATGACCGGAGGCGGAGAGCCTGATGGGGTAAGGGGTGTGCAACCCCGTATCCCCCGGCAGCAGGTCGGCGACCAGTCCGCCGGGCCGCGCCCGGACAACGATGCCGGGCTCAGCGACGAGCTGGCCTCGGTCGTCACCGGCGCCCGCCGCCGGGCGCTGCGCGACGGGGACCGGCAGATCGACACGGCCCATCTGCTGCACTCGCTGCTCGAGTACGACCCCCAGGCGCGCGCCGTCTTCGGCGACGGCCCCGGCATCGCCCGGCTGCTCGGGTACCTGGTGCAGCGCAGCATCGGCTACGGGCTGCGCTGGCAGGGCTCGGTCGAGGACTCCGGCGCCGTCCCCGTGGTGACGGCGGCGGAAGGGATGTCGCCGCTGGCCGCGGGCGCCATGGAGTACGCCCGCGAGCGCGCCGCCGCCCGGGGTGACGGCGCCGCGCTCGGCATCGACCTGCTGGCCGCGCTCGTCGCCGACCGGCAGGCTCGCGCCGTGGAGGTCCTGGACCGCGCCGGGATCGACAGCCACGAGATCCTCGCCCGCGTCGAGCGGTTGCCCGCCGAGTCGTGGTGACGTCCGGGCGTCGCGGCGGGGCTCCGCGACCCGGCCGCGCGTCCAGCCGGTGAGACAGGTGTCAACAGGGGTGACGCTCATGTCGTCGCCTGTCATCATGTGGCGGTGCACAGGTCTGAGAGCAGTCGGGGCGGCCACGGCAAGGGAGCCGGGCTCGGGCTGGCGTTGGCATCCGCCGTCGCCTTCGGCGGGTCGGGTGTCGCGGCCAAGCCGCTGATCGAGGCCGGGCTGGACCCGCTGCACGTGGTGTGGCTGCGGGTGGCCGGCGCGGCCCTGGTGATGCTGCCGGTCGCCGTACGCCACCGTGCCCTGCTGCGCCGCCGCCCCGTCCTGCTCGCCGGCTTCGGCCTGCTGGCGGTGGCCGGGGTGCAGGCCTGCTACTTCGCGGCGCTCTCGCGCATCCCCGTCGGGGTCGCGCTGCTCGTCGAGTACCTCGCGCCCGGCCTCGTGCTGGGCTGGGTGCGGTTCGTGCAGCGGCGCCCGGTGACCCGCGCCGCCGCGCTCGGCGTGGTCCTCGCCGTCGGCGGCCTGGCCTGCGTCGTCGAGATCTGGTCGGGCCTGGGTTTCGACGCCCTCGGCCTGCTGCTCGCCCTCGGCGCCGCCTGCTGCCAGGTCGGCTACTTCGTCCTGTCCGACCAGGGCAGCGACGCGGGCGAGGACGCTCCGGACCCGCTCGGCGTCATCGCGTACGGCCTGTTGATCGGCGCGCTCGTGCTGACCGCGGTGGCCCGCCCGTGGACCATGGACTGGACCGTACTGACCGGCACCGCGCGGATGGACGGCGATCCGGTCCCCGCCGGCCTGCTGCTGGCCTGGATCGTCCTCGTCGCCACCGTCCTGGCCTACGTCACCGGTGTGCTGTCGGTGCGGCGGCTCTCCCCGCAGGTCGCGGGTGTCGTTGCCTGCCTGGAAGCGGTCATCGCCACCGTGCTGGCCTGGGTGCTGCTCGGCGAGCACCTCTCCGCACCGCAGATCGTCGGCGGCGCGGTCGTCCTGGTGGGCGCGTTCATCGCCCAGTCGTCGGCGCCGGGGAAGGGCACGGGCGCGCCGGTGGCCGGCGGACCGGCCGGCGCGGAAAGTGGGTTGCCCGCCCGCGAGACCGCCGCCTAGGGTCCGGTCCGTGCGTTCGACCACCTACGTCATCGTCTCTCCGCCCGCCGCCTGAGGCGGGCTCCCGAACAACCGCGCCCGGCACTGCCAGGGCGCTGACGGTGCTGCCCGCGGACGAGGTCCGTTCATTCGTCGACTTCCGCGTGGCCGCCGCCCGAGGGCCGCCGCCACGCGGCTGCGGAGAGACTCGTGTCGAACGCTGTTTCCGGCCTGCCCGTGGGGCGGGGCCTTGGCTGTCTCATCGTCGCCGGTGCCGTCTGGGGCACCGCGGGCGCGGCCGCGTCGCTGGTCGGGAGAACCAGCGACATGGGCCCCGTCGCCCTGTCCTTCTGGCGCTGCGCCGCCGGGCTCCTGCTGCTGCTCGCGGTCCGCGCCCTGCGCCGTACGCCCGGCCCGGCCGACCGGGACCCGCTCGGCCGCCGGATCACGCGGGGTGCCGCGACCGGGCTGGGGCTCGCCGTGTTCCAGGCGGCCTACTTCGCCGCCGTCTCGGCCACCGGCCTGGCCGTGGCCACCGTCGTCACCCTGGGCACCGGCCCCGTCCTGGTCGCGCTCGCCGCGCGGCTGGTCCTGGCGGAGCGGCTCGGACGCGGTGGCGCGGTCGCGGTCGCCGGAGCGCTGCTCGGGCTGGGCGTCGTCGTCCTCGGGGGAGCGGGGGCGACGGTGCGGCCGTGGGGTGTGCTGCTCGCCGTGCTGTCCGCCGTCGGTCAGTGCGCGATGACGCTGCTCACCCGACGGGACGGGGCGACGGACGCCTCCGCGGCGGCCGTGGCCACCTTCGCGGGGGCTTCCCTGTGGCTGCTGCCGCTCGCCCTGACCGCGGGACTGCTGCCGCGGATCGCCGAACCTGGCCCGTTCCTGCTGCTGTTCGCGTACCTCGCGACCGTGCCCACGGCTCTCGCGTACACCCTCTACTTCGCGGGTGCCGCCGTCGTACGGTCGACCACCGTCGCCGTGATCATGCTGCTGGAGCCGGTCGGCGCGACCGTCCTCGGCTTCGCTGTGTTCGGCGAGCGGCTGACCGCGGTCACCCTTACCGGAATCGGGCTGATGCTCGCCTCCGTCGCGGGCCTGGCGCGCGCGGAGACGAGGGAGTCACCGCAGAGGTGAGAGGAGAGGGACCCTCCCCCGTGAGGTCCCTCTCCTCAGTGATCTGCGTCGGCACGGCTGTTCGTGTCACACCTGGTGTCACACCCCGTGCCGGCGCAGCAGATGCTCGCGCGCGGCGGCGTCCCGCGGGCCGCCCCGCTCGTCCAGTCCGGCAAGCACCCGCTCCCGCACCTCGGGCTTGCGGCCCGCGTACTTGAACTTCGCCCGTACGTCGACGACTTCGAGCCGCAGCCCGCGCAGACCGGACAGCAACCTGCCGTACGGCACCTCGCCCACCGCCACCTCCGCCGAACCGCCCTCCGGCTGGAAGTGCCCGAGCTGACGGTTGAGCAGGGCGGCCTTCTCCGCCGGGTCGTCCACCACGTGGGCGCGGCAGCGCAGTTGTACGGCCGCGTAGTAGCTCGTCGGCGTGCCGTGCTCGGTCGGCTCGCCCGGCGCGACCTGCCAGTACCCCGGCGCGTAGACGTAGTCGTCGACCACGCTCAGCAGCACCTCGGGTCCGGCTTCCAGCGCGGGCCACAGCGGGTTGGGCCGGGCGAGATGGGTGAGGACCTCGGCGCGTCCGGCGTCGTAGACGAAGTGCAGCGGCTGGACGTACGGTGCCTCGCCCGGCGGGCCGCTGACGGCGAGCTGCCCGAAGTCGTGCACGGCGAGCCACCGTTGCCACTCGGTGTCGTCCAGTGCCGCGTCCCAGGGGTGGATGAGCATCACGGCACCGCCAGGTAGTCGGGGAGGCCGATGCCGGGGGTCAGGTCGCCGTCGGCGACGGGGGTCTCGTAGCCCTTGCGCAGCGGGACGACGCCGGCCCAGTGGGGGAGGGACAGGTCCTCGGGCTCGTCGTTCACACCGCCGGTGCGGAGCTTGGCGGAGACCTCGTCCAGGTCGAGCCGGATCACGGCGGTCGCGGCCAGCTCCTTCTTGTTCGCGGGCCGGGAGTCCGCCGCCCGCCCGGGCACGACGTGGTCGACCAGCGCGTCCAGCGCCGCGCGCTTCTCCTCGGGGTCGGTCACGTCGTGGGCGATCCCGTGCACCACGACCGACCGGTAGTTGATCGAGTGATGGAAGGCCGAACGGGCCAGGATCAGCGCGTCCACGTGCGTGACCGTCAGACACACCGGCAGGCCGGGGTCGGCCTGGCCGGTCATCCGCAGCGGGCGCGACCCGGTGGAACCGTGCACGTACAGCCGGTCGCCGACCCGCCCGTACAGGGTGGGCAGCACCACCGGCGCCCCGTCCCGCACGAAGCCCAGGTGGCAGACGTACCCCTCGTCGAGTATCGCGTGCACCAGCTCCTTGTCGTACGACGCCCGTTCCGCGGAACGGGTGGGGACGGTGCGGTCGGTCGGCGTGTAGGCGGTGGCCTGCGATGTCGGCTGGGCGGTCCCCTGCATGGCGGTCTCCGTGATTCCTCGACTTGCTGAACAATATTGCACTAGTGCATAATCTGGTTTGTGCTAGGAGGATATCGGATCGAGGGTCGGGGCGCAGCAGGGATTGCGGCCAGCGTCGAGCGCGCGGTGGGCTCGGGCGAGCTGGAACCGGGTCAACTGCTGCCTCCCATGCGGGAGTTGGCGGTCGAGCTGGGGGTGAACCCCAACACGGTCGCGGCCGCCTATCGCATCCTGCGTGAGCGCGGGGTGATCGAGACCGCCGGACGCCGGGGCAGCAGGGTGCGCTCCAAGCCGGCCACGACGGGCCGCGAGTACGTGCGGATGGACGTGCCCGAAGGGGTGCGGGACGTGGCGAACGGCAACCCGGACCCGGCGCTGCTGCCACCGCTGGGCAAGGCTTTCGCGGCGGCGGCCGAACAGCACGACCGGCGGCCCGTCCTGTACGGGGACGCCCTGGTCGACCCGGAGCTGGAGAGGGCCGCGCGGACCCGGCTCGACGCCGACGGCGTCCCGGAAGGCCCGCTCGCCGTGCTCTCCGGCTCGCTGGACGCCATCGAGCGGGTCCTCGCCGCCCACCTCAAGCCCGGCGACACGGTCGCCGTGGAGGACCCGGGCTGGGGCAGCCTCCTCGACCTGGTCCCCGCCCTGGGCCTGCGCACGGCCCCGGTCGGCGTCGACGACGAGGGCCCGCGCCCCGCCGACGTCCGCCGCGCCCTCGACGCCGGCGCCCGCGCACTCGTCGTCACCGACCGCGCCCAGAACCCGACCGGCGCCGCGGTGACCGCCACGCGTGCGCGTGCCCTGCGCGCCGTGCTGCGCGATCACCCGGAGGTCCTCCTGATCGAGGACGACCACGGCCACGGCATCGTCGACCTGCCCCTCCACCCCCTCGCCGGCGTCACCCGCCACTGGGCCTTCGTCCGCTCGGTCGCCAAGGCCTACGGCCCCGACCTCCGCCTGGCCGTCCTCACCGGCGACCCCACCACGGTCGACCGGGTCACGGGCCGCCACCGCCTGGGTCCCGGCTGGGTCAGCCGCATCACCCAGCGCGCCGTGGTCGAACTGTGGAGCGACGACACGCTCGACACCGGAGCTGTGGCGGCGGCCTACCGCGAACGGCGCGACCTGCTGATCGACGCGCTGGCGGACCGGGGCGTCGAGGCACACGGCCGCAGCGGCATGAACGTCTGGATCCCCGTCCCCGACGAGACCGGAGCCGTCGCCCGCCTCCTGCACGCGGGCTGGGCGGTGGCCCCGGGCGCCCGCTTCCGCCTGAGCGCCCCACCCGGCATCCGTATCACGGTGTCGACCCTGGGGCCGCAAGATGTCGTTCCCTTGGCGGACGCGGTGGCCGGGGCGGTGGCCCCGTCACCCACCAGGAATTACGTGTGAGCGGTCGCTGCGACGTCCCAGGGGCGCGGGGAACTGCGCGACCAGCCCCATCGAACCCGCAGCCGCCAACGCTCCCCGCCCCCACCCCCCTAACGCTCCCCGCCCCCACCCCCTAACGCGCCCGCCCCCTCACCGCCCCTTCCCCCGCACCTGCGTCAGCGCCGCCCCGGCCAGTACGATCACGGCCCCCACGGGCGTGGACCAGCTCAACGACTCCCCGAGAATCGCCACACCCGCCCCCGTGGCGATGACGGGTATGAAGTACGTGACCATCTGAGCCGTCGTCGGCCCGACCTCGGCGACCAGCCCGTACTGAATCAGAACGGCCAACCCGGTGCCCAACGCCCCCAGCGCGGCGACCGCGAGCAACGGCACCACGGCGACCCGCCCCGGGAAGGAGGTGAACAGTGGTGTCACGACAGCGAGTTGCACCGTCGCCAGCAACAACTGCGCCCCGGTCAGCGACAGATGCGAATACCCGGATCCGGCCAGCGTGCGACGGACGTAGATCCACCCGACCGGATAGCTCAGCGAGGCCAGCAGCGCCATCGCGGTCCCCCTGCCGTCCAGCCCGTGGAACCCCTGCCAGGCGCCGAGGACCGTCAGCACCCCCAGGAACCCGATCCCCAGCCCCGCGACCCGCACCCGGGACGGCCGGTCCTCGGACAGCGCGACCAGGGACAGCGCCATGCCCCACAGCGGCGAGGTCGCGTTGCAGATCCCCGCCAGCGTGGACGGGATCGTCAGCTCGGAGTACGCGAACAACGAGAACGGCAGCGCGTTCAGCAGGAACGCGGCCACCGCCAGATGCCCCCACGTCCGCAGCCCGCGGGGCAGCCGCGCCCGCTTCACCGCCATCGCCAGCGCGAGCACCGCCGTCCCGAACACCAGCCGGCCCAGCGTGACCTGGAACGGCGCGTAGCCGTCCGTACCGACCTTGATCAGCAGAAAGCTGAAGCCCCAGATCAGGGACAGGGCGCCGAAGCGCAGACGCCAGTCGAGGGCAGGGCGGCGGACGGGAGCGGGCGCGGCGGTCCGGGCCGTGGTCACGGTGGTCATGACCGTAACCATGCGACAGAACAATCTCGTAGCACAATCGAGTTCTTCTCCGGATACCTCGTAGTATTGCTTACATGTTGAACCTGGAGCGCCTGCGCACCCTCGACGCCCTCGCCCGGCACGGCTCGGTCAGCGGCGCGGCCGAGGGTCTGCACGTGACGACGTCGGCGGTCTCGCAGCAACTGTCCAAGCTGGAAAGGGAAGTGGGCCAGCAGCTCGTCGCGAAGAACGGCCGCGGCGTGCGGCTCACCGACGCCGGCCGGCTGCTCGCGGAGCACGCGGCCCGCATCCTCTCCCAGGTCGAGCTCGCCCAGTCCGACCTGGAGGCGCACCGCGGGGAGGTGGTCGGCGAACTCCGCCTCGCCGCGTTCCCGACCGCCGCGCGCGGCCTGTTCCCGGTCGCGCTGTCACAGCTGCGCAAGGCGCACCCGGGCCTGCGCACCACCTCGCGCGAGATGGAGCCCGAGCCGGCCGTGCTCGCCGTGATGCGCGGCGACTTCGACCTCGCCGTCGTCCTGGACTGGTACAACAGGCCGCTGCCCATGCCGGAGGGGCTGGTCAAGGCCGTCATCCTCGACGACACCGCCGACGTGGCCATGCCCGCCGACCACCGGCACGCGGACCGCGCCGAGGTGGACCTGGAGGACTTCGCCGACGACGACTGGGTCACCTGGAACGAGAACGAGTTCTGCCACGAGTGGCTGATCCACACCCTGCGCTCCAAGGGCATCGAACCGCGCGTCGCCCACCGCGCCGAGGAGCACCCCACCCAACTCGCCCTCGTCGGAGCGGGGTTGGGCGTGTGCGTGGCGCCGCGACTGGGCCGCGGTCCGGTGCCGGAGGGTGTACGCACCGTGCCCGTACGGCAGTCGGTGCGGCGCCAGATCTACGCCGTCTGGCGCGCGGACGCCGACCGCCGCCCGTCGATCCGGGCGGCGGTGGAGGCGTTGCAGGAGGCGGGGCGGACGGTGGGCTAGGCGGGCCCCAGCTTGCGGAAGTCCCAGGAGACGATCTTGTCCGGGGTCAGTCGTATCCAGGCGTGGCGGCCGTCGTGCGGCATCTCCTCCAGGCCGAAGTTCTTGCGGGCGAACAGCGTCTCGGGGACGTCGAGTTCGGCGCACAGCTCGCCGGTGCGCGGGAACTCGCCCACGAACTCGACCGATCCGGACAGCTCGACGCCGCGCAGCTCCTCGTACTCCTCGCCCGTGTCCACCACGATCGCCACCCGTGGGTCGCGGCGCAGGTCGGTCCACCGCTTGCTGCGCACGACGGAGTACAGCCACAACGACGTGCCGTCCCAGGCGAACCACAGGGTGCTGACGTGCGGAGCACCGTCCTTCGACACGGTGGCGACCCGACAGGTGCGCTGGCTCACGAGGAACTCGTCCAGCTCGCCGGGCGTCATCATGATCTTCCGGCCTCGACGCTGAGTGACGGTCATGTGTCCCCCTCTTCTCTCACGTCGTGTCAGAGGAACTCGGATGATCCTCTGACATCACGTCAGAAAAGGATGGGTCGTCTTCCGTCCTCGCGCAATGGTGGTTACTCTCGCGCCCGCTGGGGACCGCAGGCGACCAGGGGGAACCGTGCCGTCGTACGAAAAGCTCAGTGAGCTCCTCGACCCCGCCACGACCGTGCTGCTCACCGTCGAGTGCCAGCAGGGCGTCGTCGGCCCGGACAGCGCCCTGCCCGAACTCGCCCGTGAGGCACGCTCGTCCGGCGTCCTCGCCAACATCGCGCGGCTGGTCGCCGCCGCCCACGACAGCGGCGTCCAGGTCCTGCACGCCGTCGCCGAGCGGCGCCCGGACGGCCGCGGCGCCAACCGCAACGCCCGTCTCTTCCGGGCCGCCGAACGCCTCCCCGTCCAGCAGCTGTCCGGAACCACGGCGGCCCGGGTGGCACCCCCGATCGAGGTGGCCGAGGAGGACCTCGTCGTACGACGGCTCCACGGACTGTCCCCGATCCAGGGCACCGACGTCGACGCGCTGCTGCGCAACCTGGGCTGCCGCACCCTCGTCGTCACCGGCGTCTCGGCCAACGTCGCGATCCCCAACGCCGTCTTCGACGCGGTCAACCGCGGCTACACCGTCGTGGTGCCGTCCGACGCCATCGCGGGGGTGCCCTCCGACTACACCCCCGCGATGATCCGCCACACCCTCGCCCTGGTCGCCACGGTCGCGACCACGGACGAGGTGCTGGGCTGTCTGCGACGGCCCCGGGGCGCCCGGGTCACGACAGCGTGATCGAGTCCCCGCTCACCGTCACCTTCTCGGCCGTCAGCCCCGTGGTCGCCGGGCCCTTCTTCACACTGCCGTCCTCGACCGAGAACTGACTGCCGTGGCACGGGCAGACGATGACGCCGTTCGCGATGCTGCTCACCGCGCACCCCGCGTGCGGGCACTTGGTGGAGAAGGCCTTGAAGGTGCCCGAGGCCGGCTGGGTGACCACCACGGCCTGGTCCTTGAAGATCTTGCCGCCGCCCTCGGGGATGTCGGCGGTCTTCGCCAGGGCCGTGCCGCCGCCCGAGCCGGTGGAGGCGCTCGCGCCGGTGTCACCGGTGGTGCCGCCGGTGGTGTTCGCGCCGGCCTGGGTGTTCGAGCCGGACGAGGCGGAGTCGTCGTCGGAGGAGCCGCACGCGGTCAGCGCGACGGCGAGTCCGGCCGCGCCGACCGCCGCCACGACGGTCCGGCGGCCGGGCGCCGCGGTGGGGGGAAGCGATTCGCTGGTCGTCATGCCGACGTCCCTTCATAGCAAGCTTCGTAGATCTGGACAGGGGTACGGGCTGGAGCCGTTGGTTGTTCAGACGATGTCGAGATCTAAACGCGTTCGAGTTCAGGGCGGGGTAAACCTGAGCTGTCGGTTCGCTGTCGGCCAGTAACCTGGGGCGATGCTCAAGGAAGTCATCGCGACCCGGTACATCACGCCCCTGCGTGAGGGCGGCTCGCTGCCGGGACTCGTCGAGGCCGACGACTTCGGGACGTACGTCATGAAGTTCACCGGCGCCGGACAGGGCCGCAAGACTCTGGTCGCCGAGGTCGTCTGCGGGGAACTCGCCCGCAGGCTCGGCTTCCGGATGCCCCGCCTGGTGACGCTCGACCTCGACCCGGTGGTGGGCCTCGGCGAACCGGACCAGCAGGTGCAGGAGCTGCTGAGGTCCAGCGGCGGCACCAACCTCGGCATGGACTTCCTCCCGGGCGCGCTCGGCTTCGACCCGCTCGCCTTCGAGGTGAGCGCCGAGGAGGCCGGGCGGGTCCTGTGGTTCGACGCGCTGATCAACAACGTCGACCGCTCCTGGCGCAACCCCAACCTGCTGATGTGGCGCGGCGAGCTGTGGCTCATCGACCACGGCGCCACCATGATCTGGCACCACAACTGGCCCGGCGCCGAAGCCTCCGCCGCCCGCCCCTACGACGCCTCCGACCACGCCCTGAGGTCCTTCGCGCCGGACGTCGCCGGGGCCGCAGCCGAGCTGGCGCCGCAGGTCACCGAGGACCTCCTGGCCGAGGTCACCGCCGAGGTCCCGGACGCCTGGCTGGCCGGCGAACCCGGCTTCGACACGCCGGACGACCTCAGGCGCGCCTACGCCCGGCCGCTGCTGGCCAGGGCCGCGTCCGTCCACGAGCGCATCACGGGAATCGAGGCAGGCAAGTGAGCGAGCGCCACATCCACATGGCAGGCGCCGTGGTCGAGCGGCACATCATCCGGGGCGGCGAGGCCAACGAACGGGACGTCTTCGAGTACGCCCTGCTGCGCGTCGTGCCCCGCGCCGAGCGCGGCGAGTGCATCAACGCCGGCGTCCTGCTGTACTGCCGCGCGAAGGCCTACGTCGGCGCTCGCACCCACCTCGACGAGGCGCGGCTGCTCGCCCTCGACCCGCAGGCCGACGTGGCCGGCATCCGCGCGGCGCTCGGCGCCGTCGAGCGGGTCTGCGGCGGGGGAGAAGCGGCCGGACAGGCCGCCGGCGAGGACGCCGGACGGCGCTTTCGCTGGCTCGTCGCGCCGCGCTCCACGGTCGTGCGGCCCGGACCGGTGCACACTGGGCTCACCGCCGATCCGGCGGCCGAGACGGAGCGCCTGCTCGACCTGCTGGTGAGGTAATCGATCACACCGGGCCCGTGTGACGTTGACACCGCGTGCCAGGGCTTCTAGCGTCACGTGCGACGAAGGTACTAAGCGGTCGCTCACCGGGCCGCGGGTTCTCTCAAGGGCGAGGAGAAGCAGCAATGTCCACCACTGAGCAGCGGGTCGCCGTGGTCACCGGCGGAGCGCGTGGGATCGGCGCCGCCACCGCCGTACGACTGGCCGCCGAGGGTCGCGCGGTCGCCGTGATCGACCTCGACGAGGCCGCCTGCAAGGACACCGTCGAGAAGATCACCGCGGCGGGCGGCAAGGCCATCGCGGTCGGCTGCGACGTCTCCGACGAGGCGCAGGTCGAGGCCGCGATCGCCCGCATCGCCGAGGAACTCGGCGCGCCGACGATCCTGGTCAACAACGCGGGCGTGCTGCGCGACAACCTGCTGTTCAAGATGAGCGTCTCCGACTGGGACACCGTCATGAACGTCCACCTGCGCGGCGCGTTCCTGATGTCGAAGGCCTGCCAGAAGCACATGGTCGACGCGGGCTTCGGCCGCATCGTCAACCTGTCCTCCTCCTCGGCGCTCGGCAACCGCGGCCAGGTCAACTACTCGGCCGCCAAGGCCGGTCTGCAGGGCTTCACCAAGACCCTCGCCAAGGAGCTCGGCAAGTTCGGCGTCACCGCCAACGCGGTCGCGCCCGGCTTCATCGCCACCGAGATGACCAAGGCCACCGCCGACCGCGTCGGCATGGGCTTCGAGGACTTCAAGGCCGCCGCGGCCACCCAGATCCCCGTCGCCCGGGTGGGCGAGCCCGACGACATCGCCAACGCCATCGCCTTCTTCACCGGCGAGGCGGCCGGATTCGTCTCCGGCCAGGTGCTGTACGTCGCCGGCGGACCGCTCGACTAGGAGAACTCCCAGCCATGACTGAACTCCCCGCACTCTCCGGCAAGGTCGCCCTCGTCACGGGCGCCAGCCGCGGCATCGGCTACGGCGTCGCCGAGGCGCTCGTCGCCCGCGGCGACCGCGTGGCCATCACCGGCCGCAACGAGGACGCCCTGAAGGAGGCCGTCGACCAGCTCGGCGCCGAGCGCGTCATCGGCATCGCCGGCAAGGCGCACGACCTGGAGCACCAGGCCGAGGCCGTCGAGCGCACCATGGAGGCCTTCGGCCGCGTCGACTTCCTGGTCAACAACGCCGGCACCAACCCGGTGTTCGGGCCGATCGCCGACCTCGACCTGAACGTGGCGCGCAAGGTCTTCGAGACCAACGTGATCTCCGCGCTCGGCTTCGCGCAGAAGACGTGGCACGCCTGGCAGAAGGACAACGGCGGCGCCATCGTCAACATCGCCTCCGTCGCGGGCCTCGCGCCCTCGCCCTTCATCGCCGCCTACGGCGTCAGCAAGGCCGCGCTGATCAACCTGACCCAGCAGCTCGCGCACGAGTTCGCGCCCAAGGTGCGGGTCAACGCGATCGCCCCGGCCGTGGTCAAGACCAAGTTCGCGCAGGCCCTGTACGAGGGCCGGGAGGCCGAGGCGGCCGCCGCCTATCCGCTGGGCCGGCTCGGCGTGCCGTCCGACATCGGCGGCGCCGCGGCGTTCCTCACCTCCGAGCAGTCCGACTGGGTCACCGGCCAGACGCTCGTGGTCGACGGAGGCATCTTCCTGAACGCCGGAGTGGCCTGACGCCACCCGCCCGCGAGGGTAACGATCGGGCACCCGAGGGCGCCGTTTCCTTGACGGAAACGGCGCCCTCGTCGTCGTACAGGAGGGGCACACTCCGATGACAACGTCGTCATAAACGAGCTGATCAAGCCCCTTGTGCGAGGCGGGTTCAACCTCCGTTGCCCTGCGGTATGGTCTGCCGACCCTTGGTACGGCAGATCGAGGAGCGAGCGCGTGTTCAACCGGAAGCGACGCCTGCGTCAGATGGCGGCCATCGCGTCCATATCGTCCCTGGTGACGGGATGCGGTGTCCTGTCGTCGGACTCCTCCGACAGCAAGGGGCCGATCACGGTCGGCACCACCAGTGCGCCCAGCACACTGGACCCCGCCGCCTCCTGGGACCAGTCCTGGGAGTTGTTCCGCAACATTTACCAAACGCTCCTCAGCTACCCCTCGGGGGCGACGACTCCACAGCCCGACGCGGCGGACAACTGCCGCTTCGCGGACAGTTCGAACAGAACGTACAGATGCCAGCTGCGTTCCGGACTGAAGTTCTCCGACGGACACACGCTGAACGCCGCGGCGGTCAAGTACTCGATCGACCGCATCAGGAAGATCAACCTCAACGGCGGCCCCGCGGGCCTGCTCGGCAGCCTCGACCGGGTCCAGGTGCTCGGCGACAACGAGGTCGTCTTCCACCTCAACAAGCCGGACGCCACCTTCCCGTTCGTCCTCGCCACACCCGCCATGTCGATCGTCGACCCGGAGGAGTACCCGGCCTCCTCCCTGCGCAAGGACGACAAGGTCTACGGCTCCGGGCCGTACACCCTGCGGTCCTACGAGGACGGCAAGCGGGCCGAACTCGCAAAGAACGACAGCTACAAGGGCGCCGCCGACCGCAGGAACGACGCGGTGACCATCCGGTACTACCGAGAGTCGGCCCCCATGGTCGCCGACCTGAAGAAGGGCAGCCTCGACGTCGCCTTCCGGGGCCTCGACGCCGACGACATCGTCGACCTGCAGAAGCACAACACGGACGGCAGCCTGCAGCTCATCGAGGGCGCCGGCATCGAGATCAACTACCTGGTGTTCAACCCGAAGGACCCCTGGGCCGGGAAGGCCGCGGTGCGCAAGGCGGTCGCCCAGGTCGTCGACCGCGGCGCCATCGCGCACAAGGTCTACAAGGACACCGTCGAGCCGCTGTACTCGATGGTCCCCAAGGGCCTGACCGGTCACACGACCGACTTCTTCGACGACTTCGGCAGCCCCAGCGCGGCCAAGGCACGCAAGATCCTCACCGACGCCGGCATCACCCAGCGCGTCCCGCTCACCCTCTGGTACACCAGCGACCGCTACGGCTCCCAGACCAAGCCGGAGTTCGCCGAGATCAAGCGCCAGCTGGAGGACTCCGGCCTGTTCACGGTCACCCTCAAGAGCCGTCCCTGGAAGACGTACGTCACGGGCTACCAGAAGGGCGAGTACCCGGTGTTCGGGCGCGGCTGGTTCCCCGACTTCCCGGACCCCGACAACTTCATCGCGCCCTTCGTGGGCAAGCAGAACGCGCTCGGCACGCCCTACCCGGCGCCCGAGATCACCGGCGTGCTGCTGCCCCGCTCGCGCAGTGTCAGCGACCGCGCCAACGTCGTCTCGGACTTCGAGCAGGCCCAGCAGATCCTCGTCCGCGACGCCCGCCTGCTGCCGCTGTGGCAGGGCAAGCAGTTCGTGGCCGCCAGCGACGACATCTCCGGCGCGGAGCAGGCGCTGGACCCGTCGACGATCATGATGATGGGGGAGCTGTCCCGCAAGACCAGCTGGTAGCGGGCGCGGTTCGGGGAGCGGAGGACCGTTGTCAGTGGTCGCCTGTAGGTTCTGAGACCTGGAAGTGACCGCACACCGTTCACCGCACATCGTGAGGAAGTTGACGTGACCGACATCGCCATGCTGCCCGAGTCCTGGCGCGGGGTTCTGGGCGACGAGCTGCAGCAGCCCTACTTCAAGGAGCTGACGGAGTTCGTCGAGGAGGAGCGGGCGAAGGGTCCCGTCTACCCGCCGCGCGAGGAGGTCTTCGCCGCGCTGGACGCCACCCCGTACGACAAGGTGAAGGTCCTGATCCTCGGTCAGGACCCCTACCATGGCGAGGGCCAGGGACACGGCCTGTGCTTCTCGGTGCGTCCCGGCGTGAAGATCCCGCCCTCCCTGCGCAACATCTACAAGGAGATGCACGCGGAGCTCGGCACCCCCGTCCCGGACAACGGCTATCTGATGCCGTGGGCCCAGCAGGGCGTCCTGCTGCTGAACGCGGTGCTCACGGTCCGCTCAGGCGAGGCCAACTCCCACAAGGGCAAGGGCTGGGAGAAGTTCACCGACGCGGTGATCCGCGCGGTCACCGAGCGGCCCGACCCGGCGGTCTTCGTGCTGTGGGGCAACTACGCGCAGAAGAAGCTCCCGCTGATCGACGAGTCCCGGCACGTCGTGGTCAAGGGCGCGCACCCCTCGCCGCTGTCGGCGAAGAAGTTCTTCGGCTCCCGTCCGTTCACGCAGATCAACGAGGCGGTGGCGCGGCAGGGCCACGAGCCGATCGACTGGACGGTCCCGAACCTGGGCTGAGCCGCCGCCGGGCCGGTTCCGCGGGGGACCGGCCCGGTGCCGCCTGACCGGGAATGCCGGTCGCTGCGGTTAGCGTCGGTGAGCAGTAGCCGACGAGTGGGCGGAGTACGCGGTGGCCAAGGGACAGGAGCAGACGGCGCCGGACGCCGTGCTGACACGCATCGGACAGGTCGTCATCCTGCACCACGCCGGAGACCGCGAGGAGGCCCGGCACCGCTTCCTCGAACTGTGGGCCGAGATCGGCACGGACGGCGACCCGCTGCACCGCTGCACCCTGGCCCACTACATGGCCGACGCCCAGGACGACCCGTCCGACGAGCTGGCCTGGGACCTGAGGGCGCTGACGGCCGCGGAGGAGCTGGCCGGGGCGCGCTCCGCCGAGCACGTGAGCGCCCCCGCGGTACGGGCGCTGTACCCCTCCCTGCACCTGAACCTGGCCGCCGACTACCTGAAGCTCGGCCGCGACGGCGCCGCCCGCACCCATCTGCGCCGAGCCCGGACCGCCGCCGGGACCCTCGGCGACGACCGGTACGGCGAGGGGGTACGGGCGGCCATCAGCCGGCTGGAGTCCAGCCTGGGGGAGCGGGGCACCGACGGGGACGGGCGATGGGGGCCGCCGAGACAGCGGCCCTGACGGGGCGGGTGGCTCAACGCCCGTACGCCTGCTTGCAGATGACCGACTCCGGGCTGTCCGCGTGCCAGCCCCCGTACTGCCGGCCCAGCGCGCACAGGTCCTTCGTGTTCTTCGGCACCGAGTTGCCCGCGCCCGGGACCTCCACGCGCGGCTGCTGCTGGTGGTGGTGCCGGTGCTTCGGCTGTGGTGCCCGGGGGTGCGGCCGCGGACGTGAGCGGGGCGCCGACGGCTTCCCGGCCGGTGCCGGCGCCTTCGCCGCCGGTCCGTGGTGCTGCGGTGTCCTTGGCTCCGGCCGCCGGGACGGGCCGATCATCTCCAGCGCCTCCTTGGCCGGTGCCTGCACGGTCTGCGGCTCGCGCTCACCGTCCGGGCGTGGTGCCGACGGCTGGGACGGCGCCGTCGGCGGCGGGCCGGAGAGGGGCGGGCGCTGGACCGTCACACAGCCGGTGAGGGCCGCTACAGCGACGGTGACCAGGAGCGTTGCGGTGGTCGTCGTTCGATGCACCCGCTCAACGATGGCCCCTCCGCCCGCCCCGCGGAACAGCGGACGGGCGGAGGATGCCCCGCACGGGTGATCTCCGGCCCCTTACGGACGGCGCGGGAGCGGCCGGGCTGACGTCAGTCGCCGGTGGCGCCGTCGATCCGCTCGCGGAGCAGGTCGGCGTGGCCGTTGTGGCGGGCGTACTCCTCGATCATGTGGGTGTAGATCCAGCGCAGGTTGAACTGCTCGCCGGTGCGCCGGTGCCGCCCCTTGGAGAGGTCGTCCAGGCCGAAGTCGGCCGCGATGGTGCGCGCCGCCTCGATCTCGGCCTGCCAGGTGTCCCGCGCCTGCGCCCAGGTGTCCGCCTCGGTCAGGTGGAACTCGCCGTCGAGGTCCTCGTCGGTGAAGTGGATCGGCCCCGCGTCCTCGTCCGCGAGGACCCGGCGGAACCAGCCGCGCTCCACGTCCGCCATGTGCCGTACCAGCCCCATCAGGGACAGCGTGGACGGCTCCACGGACGCGGTCCTCAGCTGGGCGTCGGTCAGGCCCTCGCACTTCCAGGCCAAGGTCTGCCGGTGGTACTCGAGCCAGCCCTCCAGCATGGTGCGTTCGTCGGCGGTGGTCGATGGTTCACGGCGTTCGGTCGTCATAGGGGCATCCTCGTCCAACCCGTCGGCCGCGACCACGGGTTATTGCCCGGCCCGGTGGCCCGTCATCGGACGCCCAGCATGCCGTCCAGCAGTTCCCGCAGCCCCGCCCGCACCTGCCGCAGGCTCGGCGCCTCGGCGTTGAACGACCCCGCCACGCAGGAGAACATCAGCCCGTCCGCCCAGGCCGCCAGCGACAGCGCGTGCCGGGCCGGGTCCGTCGAACCCAGGTCCGTCACCAGTGCCGTGAGCAGGTCGCGGAAGCGGGCGCCGGCCGCGTCGAAATGGACGCGCAGTTCGGGGCGGCGGGTGGCCTCCAGGGCGAGTTCGTAGCGAGCGAGGGTGAGCTCGCGGTTGCGGGTCAGGGCCCGGTGCGTGGCGAGGGCGAGGGCGTCGGCCGTCGCGGCCGCCCCGGCCCGGGGATCCGGCAGTTCGTGCAACGCCAGCACCCGCGCCTCCCGGTCGGCCAGCCGCCGCACCGTGAGCTCCAGCAGAGCCTGCCGGGTCCGGGCGACATTGGACGTGGACCCCTGGGGGAGCCCGGCCGCCTCGTCGACCGCCCGGTGGGTGAGGCCGCGCATCCCGCGTTCGGCGAGCAGGGCGAGAGCGGCGTCGGCGACGAGGTCGGCGCGGGAGGCGGTGCGTTCGGACATGGAGCTCAACCTACCCGGGTCACTACGCCTGTAGTACATTCGAGGCAAGGCGTCACTACATCTGTAGTGAGCAGAGACCGGCGTCAGGAGGAGTCATGGCTCTGCCGGAACGAGCCGTCGTCATCGGCGGCGGCATAGGCGGCCTGACCGCGGCGGCCGCACTGCACCGGCGCGGCATGGAGGTCACCGTGCTGGAGCGGGCCGGCTCACTGGAACCGGTCGGCGCCGCCATCTCGCTCGCCCCCAACGCCCTGCGCGCCCTGGACGTCATCGGCCTGGGCGACGAGATCCGCGAACTCGCCGCCTGGCAGGGCGACGGCGGACTGCGCGCCCCGGCCGGCCGCTGGCTCTCCCGCACCAGCGCGGAGGCCGCCGCGCAGCGCTTCGGCGGCCCCCTTGTGCTGCTGCACCGGGCCACGCTGGTCAACAGCCTGGCCGCGAGGCTCCCGCCGGGCACCGTCCGCACGGCCGCCACCGCGACCCTCGCCGATCCGGGCGACGCCGACCGCCCGGCCCGGGTGCGCACACCCGACGGCGAGCTGGTGGCCGACCTGGTCGTCGCGGCGGACGGCATCCACTCCGCCGTACGCGGGCGACTCTTCCCGGAGCACCCCGGTCCCGTCTTCTCCGGCTTCACCACCTGGCGGATGGTCGTACCGGTCCCCGGCGTCGAGTTCGCCTCCCACGAGACCTGGGGAAGGGGGTGCCTCTGGGGCACGCACCCGCTCAAGGACGGCCGGGTGTACGCCTACGCCGCGGCCGTCTCCCCGGCAGGTGAGCGGGCGCCCGACGAGCGGGCCGAACTGCTGCGGCGCTTCGGCGACTGGCACGACCCGATCCCCGCCGTCATCGCCGCCACCCGCCCCGAGGACGTCCTGCGCCATGACGTCCACCACCTCGCCACACCGCTGCCCGCCTTCCACCGCGGCCGGGTCGCCCTGCTCGGCGACGCCGCGCACCCCATGCCACCGACGCTCGGCCAGGGCGGCAACCAGGCCATCGAGGACGCCATCGTGCTGGCGCACCACGCCGACGCGCTCGCCGCGTACACGGTGGCCCGCCTTCCCCGTACGACGGCCATCACCCGGCAGGCGGTCCGGGCGGCCCGCTTCAGCATGGCGACCGGCCGCGCCCGGACGGCCGCCCGTGACACCGCCATCGCCGCACTCTCGCGAGCCGTACCCGGCCTCCTGCTGCGGGGCTTCGCCTCGATCGCCGACTGGCGGCCGCCGCGCCCGCCGTATGCTTCCGGCAGGACCACGGCAGGCAACCGTTAGAGGAGCACACCCCGTGAAGGTCGGCTGCATCGGACTCGGCGACATCGCGCAGAAGGCCTATCTTCCGGTGCTCGGCGCCCTGGCCGGGGTCGAGCTGCACCTTCAGACCCGTACCCCCGCCACGCTCGACCGGGTGGCCGACAGCCTCCACCTTCCGGCCGACCGCCGCCACCGCGACCTCGACTCCCTCCTCGCGCAGAACCTCGACGCCGCCTTCGTGCACGCGCCCACGCTCGCGCACCCCGAGATCGTCACGCGGCTGCTCCAGGCGGGCGTGCCGACCTACGTCGACAAGCCTCTCGCCTACGAACTCGCCGACTCCGAACGGCTGGTGGCGCTCGCCGAGGAGCGCGGTGTGTCCCTCGCCGTCGGCTTCAACCGGCGCTTCGCCCCCGGGTACGCGCAGTGCGCCGACCACCCGCGGGAACTGATCCTCATGCAGAAGAACCGGATCGGACTGCCGGAGGAGCCCCGGTCGATGATCCTCGACGACTTCATCCACGTCGTCGACACCCTGCGGTTCCTGGTGCCTGGGCCCGTCGACGACGTGACGGTACGCGCGCGTGTGGAGGACGGGCTCCTGCACCACGTCGTGCTGCAGCTGGCCGGGGACGGCTTCACCGCGCTCGGCGTGATGAACCGGCTCAGCGGCTCGGCGGAGGAGATCCTGGAGGTGTCCGGCCAGGACACCAAGCGTCAGGTGGTCAACCTCGCCGAGATAATCGACCACAAGGGGCAGCCGACGGTGCGGCGGCGCGGGGACTGGGTGCCGGTGGCCCGCCAGCGCGGCATCGAGCAGGCCGCCCTGGCCTTCCTCGACGCGGTACGCGCGGGCAAGGTGCTCAGCGCCCGGGACGCACTGGCGACTCACGAACTGTGCGAGCGGGTGGTACGTGCGGTTGAGGACCAGGGCGCCTGAGGCGGATCCCCCGCATACCCTCCGTCGCGCACCACACGGCGAGGATCAGGATCGCGCCGTGCACCGGCCAGTCGCCGTAGCGGACGTACGGAGTGATCCCGTGGGCCAGCGGAATCTCGAACACCGCCGATGAGCTGCGGTCCGTGCCCACCCACGAGCCGATCCGCTGCCCGCTCGGCCCGTAGACGGCCGACACGCCGGTCAGCGTCGCGTGCACCATGGGGCGGCCGGTCTCGGCGGCGCGCAGGGCGGCCAGCGAGGCGTGCTGCTCGGGCGCCCAGCTCTGCTGGAACGACGACGTCGCCGACTGCGCGACCAGCAACTCGGCGCCGTCCTGGGCGAGGTGACGGCTCATGTCGGGGAACGCCGACTCGAAGCAGACCATGGGGCCGGCGCGCAGCCCGTGTCCGACGTTCATCACGACCTGTTCGCTGCCGCGCCTGCGGTCCTCGCCGGCCGCCTTGCCGACCGAGGTGACCCAGCCGAGCAGCGACCGGGCCGGTATGTACTCGCCGAACGGCACCAGCCGCATCTTGTCGTAGCGGTCGCCGGTGAGGCCGCCCGGGCCCACGAGGACCGAGCTCTTGTAGATGCCCGGCCTGTCGGAGCGCCGGGCGTCGACGTTGACGAGGATGTCGGCCTTCGTCTCGCGGGACAGCGCGGCGATGCGCCGGGCGAGGTCGGGCCGGTGGCCGAGGTCGTAGCCGACGCTGCTCTCGCCCCAGACGATGAGATCGAGGCCCCGTCCGGCGAGTTCGCGGGTCAGCCGCTCCTCGCGGTCGAAACGCCGGTCCGGGCCGTCGATGACACCGGGCTGCACCACGGCGACCCGCACCCGGCCGTCGACGTCCGGGCGGGGCGACCACACCCAGGCCGCGGAGGTCGCCGCGGCCGTCGCGACGATCCCGGCGACGGCCGGCACCCGCGTCTCACGCACCGACAGCAGCACGGCGACGGCCACGTTGACGGCCACCACCAGGAAGCTCAGCAGCCACACCCCGCCGACCGAGGCGAGCCGCAACGCCGGCCCCACCTGCCACTGGCTGGAGCCCAGCACCCCCCAGGGCCCGCCCAGCCCCTGCCAGGAGCGCACCAGCTCCACCATCAGCCAGGCCGACGGCACGACGAGCAGGCCGGCCAGGACCCGCCCCGGCCCGGGCACCCCGCCCAGGAAGCGGCGTACCAGCCAGCCCCACGGCACCCACAACGCGCCCAGCAGCGCCGCCAGGACGAAGATGAAGACGTTCAGGCTCGGCAGCAGCCAGTGGTGCACCGCCACCATGTAGCCGAACCCGCCGCACCAGCCGTCGTACGCCGCCCGTTTCCCGGTCGGCGCGGAGCGGACCAGCACGATCCACGGGACGAGGGCGACGTACGCGAACCACCACAACGACGGCGCGGGGAAAGCGAACACGGGCAGAGCGCCGGCCAGCGCGGCGACGGCCGAGCGGCGCCACGGAGAGGCGAGCCAAGGACCCAAGGTCTTCATACGGCCCCTCTCTACCCAGCTCTGGCTCCAGTGTGCGTGTTTTCGGTGATCCGGGACAGAGCTGCCGCGGTCATTCGGCCACGGCCGCGGGCCGCGGCCCCGGCAGCCGCCGCCACTTCTCCTCGACGACGACCTCTGTCAGCCGCCAGCCGTCGTGCGTGCGCAGCAGGGCGAAGGCGTAGCGCCCGCCGCACACGAAGTCGGGCACGGAGCCGTCCGGATCGAGCCGCATCGGGTTGACGTAGTCGGCCCGCACCCGGGCCGTGTCGCCGGTGTCCTGCTCCAGGGTCCCGAACCGTACCCGGCGGTTGACGATCAGATGCTGCCGCATCGGGAAGAGCAGCATGCTCTCGGCGAGCCAGGCTGCGACGCTCCCCGCGTCGCCCTCGATGCCGCCCGCCGAGCGGTAGTCGGCGCGCCCGTCCGGCGCGAACAGCCCCCGGTACGCCTCCCAGTCGCCGTCGTCCACCGCCGTCGCGTAGTCGGTGACCACCTCGTCGACGGCCAGCCGGTCCAATACGGTCGCGAGCTCCACACGCTGCGTCATCGGCTCAGTGTTGGGCATGAGGCGGGCCGGGCCAAGGGGCGTGGCACCACAATCGACGCTCCCCACTCCCCGGTCCGCGCGGGTCGCAGTGGCGCCGGGGGTGGCCTCGGCCGAACCACCCCTCAACTCCCTTGCCCCGCATACCGATTCCGGCGTGATGCCGGCGCGGGCCCTTCCTATACTGACCGAATGATCACCGTCCCGCTCAGCGCGCTCGAGGTGGCCATGGTCCAGTCGGGCGCCCCGGCCGTCGACACGCTGCGCGACACCACCGAGTTCGCCCGGCGCCTGGAAGGCCTCGGTTACGAGCGGCTCTGGTACGCGGAACACCACCACTCCCCGGCCATCGGGGCGTTCCCGCCGGTCGTCCTGACTGCCCACGCAGCCGCCCTGACCTCGTCACTCAGGCTCGGTTCCGGAGGGGTGCTCGCGCCGAACCACGCCCCGATCATGCTGGCGGAGCAGTTCGGGACGCTCGCCGCACTGCACCCGGACCGCATCGACCTGGGCATCGGTCGCGGCCCGGGCACCTTCGACGAGCCCACGGCCAGGGCCCTGCGCCGGGGAGCGGCCCCGACCACGGACGCGGAGTACCGCGACGACGTCACGGCGATCCTGCGCCTCCTGGAGGAGGAGGTGGCGCTCGGCCCGCTCCCCGAGCCCTGGCTGCTGTCCTCCAGCACCGCCGGTGCCGCGCTCGCCGCCGAACTGGGACTGCCGATCGCCTTCGCGCATCACATCCGCCCCGACAACACCTCGGCAGCGCTCGGCCACTACCGCGAGCACTTCACCCCGTCCCGCTGGTGCGCAGGGCCGCGCGTGCTGGTCTGCGTGGAGACGGTGTGCGCCGAGACCGACGAGGAGGCCGCGCGGCTGGCGGGCCCGATGGACGTCGTCAAGGCCGGGCTGCTGCAAGGGCGCAGCGAGGTCCCCTTCCCGACGCCGGAGGAGGCGGCGGCCCACGCGTTCACCGAGCAGGAGGAGAAGGCGCTGACGGCCTTCCGTTCCCAGCAGGCGCACGGATCGCCGGCGTCCGTGGTGAAGCGCCTGACGGAAGTGGTGGAGTCGACGGGGGCGGACGAGCTGATGCTGGTGACGCCGGTCTACGCGCTCGCCGACCGGCTGAGGTCGTACGAACTCGTGAAGGAGTACGCCCGGGGGTAGGTTTCCCGGAGGGTTCGCCGCCGTCGTCCCCGCCGACACAGACCGGTGGCCGTCGGGCGGCTAGGGTGATCGATGATCGATCATTCGGCTCCAGTTCGGGAGGTCCCATGAAGCGTCTCGTCACCGTCGTCACCGGGGGCAGCAGGGGAATCGGTGCCGCGACCTGTCTGCGGCTCGCCTCCGAGGGGCATGACGTGGTCGTCGGGTACGTCCGTGACGCCGAGGCCGCCGAGAAGGTGGCGGACGGGGTGCGCGAGGCGGGCGCTCGCGCGGTCGCGGTGCGGGTGGACACCTCCGTGGAGGCCGACGTCGAGCGGCTCTTCGAGACGGCGGAGCGCGAACTGGGGCCGGTGACGGGGCTGGTGAACAACGCGGGCGTGACCGGCCTGCTGGGCCGCCTCGCCGACACGGACACGGCGACCCTGCGCAGGGTTGTCGACGTCAACCTCCTGGGGACACTGCTGTGTTCACGCCGAGCGGCACAACTCATGACGGCACGGGGCGCCGGTGTCATCGTGAACGTGTCGTCGGGCGCGGCCACGCTCGGCAGCCCCGGCGAGTACGTGCACTACGCGGCGACCAAGGCCGCCGTCGACGCGCTCACCCTGGGCCTGGCCAAGGAGCTCGGACCGGACGGCATCCGCGTCAACGCGGTCGCGCCGGGTGCGGTCGACACGGAGATGCACGCGGCGATGGGGGACCCGGACCGGGCCTGGCGTATGGCGGAGGGCATTCCGCTGCGGCGTCCGGGGCGGGCGGAGGAGATCGCGGCGGCCATCGCATGGCTGATGTCGCCGGACGCGTCGTACACGACGGGGGCGGTGCTGCGGGTGGCGGGCGGGCGGTGAGGGGCCGGGGCGTTCGGGCTCCGTCGCGCGGTCGGGCGGGCGCCGGGGTGCCGGCGCCGTCAGGCCGCCTCGATGACGTCGCCTCGGATCGCCTCGGCCCACTCGACCACCAACAGCTCGTACTCCGTGCGCTCCTGGGCCGACAACGAGCCGCCCGCACGCATCCACAGCGCCCGGATCTGCTCGTTCACCTCGGCGGCAGAGCGCACGGAACCAGAGGTCACGGAATCGGGGGACATGGGGACAAGCCTAGGGGCAAGCACTGACAGTGCGCTACCGAACGGCTACTGATCCCGTATGTCTTTGCTCACGGGTTCCTTGATCACACCGCACGTACTGACTCGTGGGTCAGCCGATCCGCGGGGAACCCGGCCCGGCCGGACTACACCTGCTTGGCGCCGCCGTCGACGAAGATCTCGGTGCCGGTGATGAAGCTGGCCTGGTCGGTGGCGAGGAAGAGGGCGAGCGAGGCGACCTCCTCCGGCTGACCCAGGCGGCCCAGGGGCACGATGCCGGCGAGGGTCTTGCGCAGCTGTTCGGCACCTTCCTCGTCCGCGGCGAGGCCGTTGAGACCCGGGGTGGTGATGGGGCCGGGGGAAATGGTGTTGACGCGGATACCGCGCCCGCTGAGTTCGTTGGCCCAGGTGCGGGAGAAGGAGCGGATGGCGGCCTTGGAGGCGCCGTAGACGCCGAAGGCGGGGTCGCCGGAGACGCCCGCGACGGAGCCCGTGAGGATCACCGACGCGCCGTCGACCAGGTGGGGAAGCGCCTTCTGGACGGTGAACACGGTGCCCTTGACGTTGCTGTCGAAGGTGCTGTCGTAGTGCTCCTCGGTGACCTGGTCGAGGGGGGCGAACTCGCCGCCGCCTGCGTTGGCGAACAGGACGTCGATCCGGTGTCCGGCGTCGGCGACGGTCGCGTAGAGCCGATCGAGGTCGGCCAGGTTCGCGCTGTCGGCCTGGACCGGGGTGACGTTGCCGCCGATCAGTTCTGCGGCCTGGTCGAGGGTTTCCTTGCGGCGTCCCGTGATGTAGACGTGGGCGCCTTCCTGCGTGAAGCGACGGGCCGTGGCCAGTCCGATGCCGCTGGTGCCGCCGGTGATGACGACCGTCTTGCCGTCCAGCTGTCCCATGGTGTCTCTCCCGATGTGTGCGCCGACGACCTGCCCGGTCGCCGATTCGTTCAACTTTCAATGACCCTAGAACCAGATAGGTGACGTGTCAACTATAAAGGTGAAGCGTCACCTATCTCGGCGTTCTGCGGTGCTGCGAAGGGGCGAGCGAAGGCGCCACCCCGGTCGGCGGCGTCCGCGTGGGCCGCTGCTTCGCCGGGCGGCGCCTTCAGTGGCCCCGGTACGTGGTTCCGGTCGTCAGCGCCAGCCGAGTTCCGGCGCGACGTGCTTCAGGATGCTGTCGAGGACGTGAACGTTGTACTCGACGCCCAGTTGGTTCGGCACCGTGAGCAACAGGGTGTCGGCGGCCGCGATGGCCTCGTCCTCGGCGAGCTGCTTGACGAGCACGTCCGGCTCGGCGGCGTAGGACCGGCCGAAGATGCTGCGCGTGTTGGCGTCGATGTAGCCGATCTGGTCCTTCGAGTCGCGGTCGCGGCCGAAGTACGCCCGGTCCATGTCGTCGACGAGCGGGAAGATGCTGCGGCTGACCGACACCCTGGGGGTGCGGGTGTGGCCGGCGGCCCGCCATGCCTCGTGGTACGCCTCGATCTGCTTGCGCTGCTGCACGTGGAGCGGCTCGCCGCTCTCGTCGTCCTTGAGAGTCGAGCTCTGCAGGTTCATCCCGAGCCCGGCCGCCCATACGGCGGTGGCGTTCGAACCGGAGCCCCACCAGATGCGGTCCCGCAGGCCCTCGGAGTGCGGTTCGATCCGTAGCAGGCCCGGCGGGTTGGCGAACATCGGCGAGGGGTCGGGCTCCGCGAATCCCTCACCGGTGAGCACCTTGAGCAGTTCCTCGGTGTGCCCGCGAGCCAGGTCGGCGTCGGTCCCGCCCTCCGGCGGGCGATGGCCGAAGTGCCGCCAGCCGTCGATGACCTGCTCCGGTGAGCCGCGGCTCAGGCCGAGCTGGAGCCGGCCGCCCGAGATCAGGTCGGCCGCGCCCGCGTCCTCCGCCATGTACAGGGGGTTCTCGTAGCGCATGTCGATCACACCGGTGCCGATCTCGATCCGGCTGGTGCGCGCGCCGATCGCCGCGAGCAGCGGGAACGGCGAGGCGTGCTGCCTGGCGAAGTGGTGAACCCGAAAGTAGGCACCGTCCGCGCCCAGCTCCTCCGCGGCGACCGCGAGGTCGATCGCCTGCAGCAGCGAGTCCGACGCGGAGCGCGTCCGGGAGTGCGGTGACGGCGTCCAGTGTCCGAACGACAGGAACCCGATCTTTTTCATACCGCTTTCAACAATCGTGGGACGTGTTCATTCCGTCCGTCCCGCGAAGGCGGCGTGGCGGCGACGGGCCGGGCCGGGTGAGGGTCCCGGAGGCACACCTCAGTTGATGTCGATCTTCTCGATGACCGTGTCGGTGATCTCCGCCAGCGACGCGATCTGGCCGGGCGACAGGTGGTCCAGAAAGAGACGCCGGACGTCCTCGACGTGCTTCGGCGCGGCGGCCTCCAGTGCTTCCCGGCCGGCCGGAGTCACCATCATGTACGCCCCGCGTCCGTCGTCGAGGCACTCCTCCCGGGCGACCAGACCGCGCTTCACCATGCGTGAGAGGTGGTGCGACACCCGGCTCTTCTCCCAGCCGAGCACCTTCGCGAGCTCCAGCACGCGCAGTCGGTCGCCGGGCGCGCGGGTCAGTTCGGCGAGCACGGAGTAGTCGGTGGCGGACAGCCCGAACTCGCTCTGCATGGTCCGGCCGGCCTGGTTGACCAGCAGGTCGTGCATGCGCAGCATGCCGCGCCAGGCTCGTTCCTCGACGGGGCTCAGCCAGCGGGGTGCTTCCTCCATGGCCCCACCATAGGAGGTGGTTGAGCTTTCCATCACCTCAGCCTGCCGGAAGGCGCGGCGGGGTGAGGCGGGCGGAGTGCCGTCCGCCGTCGTTCGCCGACTGCGGCTGCGTGGGGGCCGGTCGCGCGGTTTCCCGTGCCCCCTCAGGGGGCGGCACGGCACCGGCGTTCACCGGTGCCGTCCTCCCGGGTCAGCCCGCCGACTCCGCCGCGTGCGGGCTCAGGACGCCCGCCGTCACCAGGCCGATGATCACGATGCCGAGCGCGATGCGGTACCAGACGAACGGCATGAAGCTCTTGGTGGAGATGAACTTCATGAACCACGCGATGACGGCGTACCCGGACGCGAAGGCGATCACCGTCGCGAACAGCGTCGGGCCCCATGCCACGTGGTCGCTCTCCAATGCGTCCTTGGTCTCGAACAGACCGGAGGCCAGCACCGCGGGGATGGCGAGCAGGAAGGAGTAGCGGGCCGCGGCCTCGCGCCTGTAGCCCATGAACAGGCCGCCGCTGATGGTGGCGCCGGAGCGGGAGACGCCCGGGATCAGCGCCGCCGACTGGCACAGGCCGTAGACCAGGCCGTCCTTCACGCCCAGGTTCTCCAGTGTCTTGCGCTGCTTGGGCGCGCGGTGCCGGCCGCCCGTCTCGTCCCGCGCCGCCAGCCGGTCGGCCACGCCGATCACGACGCCGACGACGATCAGCATGGTCGCCGTGATCCGCAGATCGCGGAACGGCCCCTCGATCTGGTCCTTGAACAGCAGCCCGAGCACACCGATCGGTATGGAGCCGACGATCACCAGCCAGCCCGTCTGGGCGTCGTGGTCCTTGCGCATCTCCCTGTTGAACAGCGAGCGCGTCCACGCCGAGATGATCCGGCCGATGTCCCTGCGGAAGTAGATCAGCACCGCGGACTCCGTGCCGATCTGCGTGATCGCCGTGAAGGCCGCGCCCGGGTCCTTCCAGCCGGAGAAGGCCGCCGTCAGCCGCAGGTGCGCGCTGGAGGAGACGGGGAGGAACTCGGTCAGCCCCTGGACGAGTCCGAGGATGAGGGATTCAAACCAAGACATGAAGTTACGGCGTCCAAGTGCTCGTCGAGGCAGGCGCGACGAAGCGTCACGCCGCCGGGCGTGGTGATCACGGGTGTGCAGGGCAGCCTAGCGTCCGACGGCGACGGGACCGTCACAGGGGTTTCACCGCCCCCGCCGGGCCTTGGCTGTCGGGTGGTTGACCTTGTGCGGGGGCGGAGCTTACGTTGCAGGGAGGAGAAAGCGCTTGCTGCTCGTCCTCCTCACAAGGCCGCCGTTCCCGGAGGAGTGCTGATCGCGTCCATGTCCACGTCCGAGCCCCGGTCCGGGACCTCCCCGGCCCCCTCCACGCCTCTCGCCGGACGCCGCATCCGGGCCGCCCTCGTCGGCATCGGCGCCATCGGGCGCGGCTCCCACCTGCCTGCCCTGGCCGAGCTCGCCGAGGAGGGCGAGACGGAGGTCGTGGCCGCCGTTGACATCGATGCCACCGCGGTGGGGGAGTTCTGCGCGGCGAACGGGATCCCGCACGCCTACACCGACCTCGACCGCATGCTGCGCGAGCAGCGTCCGGACCTGGTGAGCATCTGCACCCCGCCCACGCTGCACCGCGACCAGACCGTCGCCGCGCTGCGGGCCGGGGCCTGGGTGTGGTGCGAGAAGCCGCCCGTGCCGACCCTCGCCGACTTCGACGCCGTACAGGCCGAGGAGGGCACGGACGGCGGGCCGTACGCCTCGATCGTCTTCCAGCACCGCTTCGGCTCGGGCTCGAAGCACGTACGCCGGCTGCTGGCCGAGCGGGCCATGGGCCGGCCGCTCGTCGCGCACTGCCAGACCACCTGGTACCGCGACGCCGCCTACTACGCGGTGCCCTGGCGCGGCCGCTGGGCGACCGAGGGCGGCGGGCCCGCCATGGGACACGGCATCCACCAGATGGACCTGCTGCTGGACCTGCTCGGCCCGTGGAGCGAGGTGCGCGCGATGGCCGGGCGCATGGTGCACGACGTGGAGACCGAGGACGTCTCCACCGCCCTGGTCCGCTTCGCGAACGGCGCCATGGCCACGGTCGTCAACAGCGTGCTGAGCCCCGACGAGGTCAGCCGCATCCGCATCGACTGCGAGCGGGCCACCGTCGAGCTCACCCACCTCTACGGCCACTCCAACGCGAACTGGCGCATCACCCCCGCCCCGGACGTGCCGGGCGACGAGGCCGACGCCTGGCGGGACTTCGGCGCGGACGTGCCCAGTTCGCACCTGGAGCAGTTGCGGGAGCTGGTCGTGAGCATGCGCGCGGGGCGGCGTCCGCGCAGCAGCGGGGCCGACGGGCGGACCAGCCTGGAACTCGTCGCCGCGCTGTACAAGTCGGCGTTCACGGACACCACGGTGCGCGCGGGGGAGATCGGGCCCGGCGACCCGTTCTACACGGCGATGCACGGGGACGCCCCCGGCTGGGCACCCGTCCACTCCACCGCTCCCGTCGCCGCCGAGGAGGTCTCCGCATGACGGGCCTGCGCCTCGTCCACGCCCACGGCGACCGGATCACGGTCACCGAACCGGTCACCGGCGTCGAGCTGCTCAGCTACGTGTACGCACCGGAGGCGGCCTGGGAGGCACCCAAGCCGTACATCCATCCCCTGCGCACCCTGGCCGGCGACGTCGTCACCGACTACCGCCCCAACGACCACCGCTGGCACAAGGGGCTGCAGCTGACGGCCTCGCACCTGTCCGGCGCCAACCTGTGGGGCGGCAACTCCTACGTCCACGGCGAGGGCTACCTCGAACTCCCCGAGCGCGTCGGCTCGATGGCGCACGTCGCCTTCGACGAGGTCGCCGTGCGCGACGACCGCGTGGTCATCGCGGAGCGGCTGACCTGGCACCCGAACAACGGCGAGCTGTGGGCCGAGGAGGAGCGCCGGATCGAGATCCACGACGTGGACCGCGAGTCCGGATCCTGGGCGCTGACCTGGTCCAGCGCGGTCACCAACCACCGTGACGAGCCGCTGCGCTTCGGCAGCCCCACCACCGCCGGCCGCGAACTGGCGGGCTACACCGGCCTGTTCTGGCGCGGCCCGCGCGGCTTCAGGGGCGGGCACATCATCGGCCCCGACGCCGAGGGCCCGGGCCTGATGGGGGAGCAGGCGCCCTGGCTCGCCTACTCCGGCGAGCACGACGGCGCCGACGGCCACGCCACCCTGCTGTTCGCGCACGCCCCCGAGAACGATCACGACGGCGCCCACGGCACCCACCCCGCCCACTGGTTCGTACGCAACGAGCCGTTCGCCGCCGTGGCCCCGTCCTGGGCGTTCTACGACGAGCTGGAACTCGCCCCCGGGGACACGCTGGCCCGCCGCTACCGGGTCGTCGTGGCCGACGGTGCCTGGGAGCGGGAGGAGATCGCCAAGTACCTGGAGGCGCACCCGTGGTGAGCGGCGCGGGCTTCACCGGTCTACCGAGCGGCGTCGCCGTCTCGCATCTGGCCGTCTACGACTGGCCCGCCGCCGACGGCGTCCGCGGTGGAACTCCCCATATGCACCTGACGTGTTCGGAGGCGTACGTCGTCACCGGTGGGCGCGGCGCGGTGCAGACCCTCACGACGTCCGGGTACGAGGTAACGCCCCTCGTACCCGGCACGGTCGCCTGGTTCACTCCGGGCACCATCCACCGCCTCGTCAACGAGGAGGACCTGCGCATCACGGTGCTGATGCAGAACAGCGGCCTTCCGGAGGCGGGCGACGCGGTGCTGACGCTGCCGCCGCGGTATCTGGCCGACCCCGGCACGTACGCCGCCGCGACCGCCATCCCGCCGGACGCTCCGGAGGAGGAGCAGGCCAGGGCGGCCCGGGCCCGCCGCGACCTCGCCCTGGAGGGCTACCGCGCGCTGTGCGACGCGGACGGCCCCGAGGCGCTGGCCGCCTTCCACCGCGCCGCCGCGGCACTGGTGCGACCCCGGCTCGCCGAGTGGCGGGAGCGCTGGCGGCGGGGCGCCGATGCGGCCGCGGCCGCCACGGGGGAGCAGCTGGACCGCCTCGAGACGGGCGACGCAGGCCACCTCGCCGAGGCCGCCGTACGGGCGGAACAGCCGTCGGCGCACGGGAAGTTCGGGATGTGCGGGCGGCTGGACGTGTACTCGGGACCCGCCTGACGCCCGCGGGCGGCACGCCGCCGTGAGCCCGACCTTTCTGACGCCTACGGGCGGCATGTCGCCGTGAGCCCGGCCGCCTGAGGCCCAAGGGGCGTCACGCCGCCGTAGGACCCGTCACCGTCCAGCCCTCGGCCTGGGGGTGGGCCGTCAGGTCCTCGTGGTGGACCTGTTCGCCGCAGGCCCGGCAGGTGACCACCGGGACCATCTCGTTGCCGCAGGTGTGCTCGACCACCATGGGCAGGTCGACGCCGCCCCGCAGGTGGCGGTCGCCCCATTCCTTGAGGGTCATCAGGACCGGCTCCAGTTCGAGCCCCGCCGGTGTGGGCCGGTACTCGAAGCGCTGCGGGCGTTCGCTGTAGACGCGCTTGGTCAGGATTCCGGCGTCCACCAGCCGGCGCAGCCGCGTGGCCAGGATGTCGCGCGGGGCGCCGATGTTGCGCACCAGCTGGTCGAACCGGCCGTTGCCCAGGCACACCTCGCGCAGGACGAGCAGGGAGTACTTCTCGCCGACCAGTGCGAGGGCGTCGGCGATGGAGCAGGGGCGCGGGTCTTTGGAGGCGGCCATGGCGCCAGTCTAGGGGAGGGTTTGATTTTCCAACCCACCCGGTTATGGTGAGTTCGGATTTCCTACCGACCGGTAGGCCTGTCGGTCGTCCCCGTCGACCCCGTCGACCCTTTGTCCCGGAGGCCCGCACCATGCGTGACGCAGTCATCGTCGAAGCCGTACGCACCCCGATCGGCAAGGGCAAGCCGAACGGCGCCCTCGCGCACGTCCACCCCGTGGAACTCCTCGCCCACACCCTGCGCACCCTCGTCGAGCGCTCCGGCGTGGACCCGGCGCTGATCGACGACGTCATCGGCGGCACCGTCGACCAGGTCGGCGAGCAGGCCATGAACACCACCCGCTACGCCGTGCTGTCGGCGGGCTTCCCGGACACGGTCCCGGCCACCACCGTCGACCGCCAGTGCGGCTCCTCCCAGCAGGCCGTCCACTTCGCGGCACAGGGCGTGCTCTCCGGGGCGTACGACATGGTCGTCGCCTGCGGGGTCGAGTCCATGAGCCGGGTGCCGATGTGGTCCAACGTCCCGCCCGGCAAGGACCCCTTCGGCCCCGGAGTCGCCGAGCGCTACCCGGAGGGCCTGGTCCCGCAGGGCATCAGCGCCGAACTGATCGCCGCCAAGTGGTCGATCACCCGCGAGCGGATGGACGCCTTCGCCGTCTCCTCGCACCTGAAGGCCGCCGACGCCTGGAACCAGGGCCTGTTCGACGCCGAGGTCGCACCGCTGGAGGGCGTCACCCGAGACGAGTGCGTACGGCCCAACAGCACCACCGAGATCCTCGCCGGCCTCAAACCCGCCTACCACGACCCGAACTTCGCCGAGCGCTTCCCGCAGATCGAGTGGAACGTCACCGCGGGCAACGCCAGCCCGATCAACGACGGCGCCTCCGCCGTCCTCATCACGTCCGGTGAGACCGCGGCGCGCCTCGGCCTGCGCCCGCTCGCCCGGCTGCACAGCTTCGCGGTGACCGGCTCCGACCCGCTGCTCATGCTCACCGGGGTGATCCCGGCGACCGACAAGGTGCTGCGCCGGGCCGGACTGAGTCTCGACGACATCGACCTGTTCGAGGTCAACGAGGCCTTCTCCAGCGTGGTCCTGGCCTGGCAGCAGGAGACCGGCGCCGATCTCGCCAAGGTCAACGTGCACGGCGGGGCGATCGCCCTCGGCCATCCGCTGGGCGCCAGCGGCACCCGGCTGACGACCACCCTCGTGCACGCCATGCGCGCGCGGGGCGCCCGCTACGCCCTGCAGACGATGTGCGAGGCGGGCGGTCTGGCCAACGCGATGATCCTGGAAGCCGCCGTGTAGGGAGCCGTACGGGCGGTCAACGGCCCCGGATGTGATGCCGCTTGCGCCATGCCACCACCGCGCCCACCAGGGCCGGTGCGGCGATGCAGGCCATCGCGATCAGGAAGGCGGGAGACGTCGGCGCCGAGGCGCGGGCGCCCGCGACGACGTACGCGGCGGTGTTCGGGATCGAGCCGAGCGCCGTCGCGACCAGGAAGGGCACCCAGCCCATGCGGGAGACGGCGGCACAGTAGTTCGCCGCCCAGAACGGCACCCCGGGGAAGAGCCGGGCCGCCATCATCGAGCGGAAGCCGTGCCGGCTGAGCTGTCCGTCCGCCGCCTTCAGCAGCCGACCCCGCAGCAGCGGGCGCAGCGCGTCCTGCCCCAGCACCCGGCCCAGGCCGAAGGCGATACCGGCCCCCAGGACCGTGCCCACCAGGGTCGTGCCGATACCCAGTTGGGAGCCGAACAGCGCGCCCCCCGCGAGGTTCAGCAGCGGCCGCGGCACGAACGCCACGGTGCACAGCCCGTACGCCCCGGCGAACACCACGGCTGCCGTGGCCCCGTCGAGCTGCGGCGGCCAGCCGTGCGCGAGCAGTCTCTGCGGCTCGAACAGCAGCACGCACGTGGCGGCGGCGGCCAGCAGGAGGACGAGCAGCGACAGCCGCGACCACGGCGAGAGCAGCACGCGTGCGCTGCGCGCGCCCGGGCCGGGCGGGGCTGAGGCGGGGACGGTGGCGACGGCGAGCTCCGTTGCGGCGGCCCGGGGAGAGGCCGTGGCGGTGCCCCCAGAGCGGGTGGTGGCATCGAGCATCCGGTGACACTAACCGACCGGTGTGTGTGATCGCCGTATGGTTCGTCGCATGGGCGTCACGGACGAGGTCACGATGGATGTGCCGTTCAGCACACTCGCCGACACAGTGCTGGAGCGGCTGACCGCCGTCTACGCCGACGCGGCCGACCCCGCGCGGGCCGCGCCCATGCGCGCGTACATGAAGGACGTGGCCCCCTTCCTGGGCCTCACCACACCCGTGCGCCGCGCGCTGTCCCGCGTGGTCGTGGACGGTCTGCCGCGCCCGGACGAGACCGACTGCGCGGCGATCGCGCTGCGGTGCTGGCGGCTGCCCGAGCGCGAGTACCAGTACTTCGCCGTCGACTGTCTGCGCCGCCACGCGCGCGTGTGCTCCTCGGCCTTCCTCCCCGTCGCCCGCCACCTCGTCGGCACGCGCTCCTGGTGGGACACGGTCGACCTGCTCGCGGCGCACGTCGTGGGCGCCCTGGTGGCGGCCGACCCCGCGCTGACGGCGGACATGGACGCCTGGATCGCCGACGACGACCTGTGGATCGCCCGCACCGCCCTCCTGCACCAGCTGCGCTACAAGGAACGCACCGACGCCCGACGCCTCTTCGCCTACTGCCTGCGCCAGTCCGGCCACCCCGACTTCTTCATCCGCAAGGCCATCGGCTGGGCCCTGCGCGAGTACGCCAGGACCGACCCGGAGGCCGTACGGGACTTCGTGGCGCGGGAGCGCGGACGGTTCGCGCCGCTGACGGTGCGTGAGGCGCTGAAGAACATCGGGACGTAGCCGCGCCGGAGCGCGGCGACGCCCGGGCCCGCGGCGCACCTGGGAAAACCATTCGACGCCGGGCGGCCCGTCGGCGATGATCGATCCCATGTTCCGGCACGCCTTCCTCCTCGCAGCATCCGCAGTCGCGGATGCTCCGAAGGCTGCCGTCCTGATCTCCCCGGCCGCAGCCGACGGCGCCCGAAGCTGACCCTCTCCGGATCGTCCGGCGGACCCCGCAGGGGGAGGGTCGGCGAGTCCTTGGGGTCCCCGCTTTCCTTCGAAGAGGCTTCGAGGTACTCAGCCATGCCCAAGACGGCGTACGTACGCACCAAACCGCATCTGAACATCGGCACGATGGGCCATGTCGACCACGGCAAGACCACCCTGACCGCCGCCATCACCAAGGTCCTGGCCGACCGCGGCAGCGGCACCTTCGTGCCGTTCGACCGCATCGACCGCGCCCCGGAGGAGGCCGCCCGCGGCATCACCATCAACATCGCGCACGTCGAGTACGAGACCGACACCCGGCACTACGCGCACGTCGACATGCCCGGCCACGCCGACTACGTCAAGAACATGGTCACCGGAGCCGCGCAGCTCGACGGCGCCATCCTGGTCGTCTCCGCCCTCGACGGCATCATGCCGCAGACGGCCGAACACGTCCTGCTCGCCCGGCAGGTGGGCGTCGACCACATCGTCGTCGCCCTCAACAAGGCCGACGTGGGCGACGAGGAGCTGACCGACCTCGTGGAGCTGGAGGTCCGCGAACTGCTCACCGCGCACGGCTACGGCGGCGACGCCGTGCCCGTCGTACGGGTCTCGGGGCTGAAGGCCCTGGAGGGCGACCCGCGCTGGACGTCCGCCGTCGAGGCGCTGCTCGACGCGGTGGACACGTACGTGCCCATGCCGGAGCGGTACTTGGACGCGCCGTTCCTGCTGCCGGTCGAGAACGTGCTCACCATCACCGGCCGCGGCACGGTGGTCACGGGCGCGATCGAGCGCGGCACCGTGCGCGTGGGCGACCGGGTCGAAGTGCTCGGCGCCGGTGTCGAGACCGTGGTCACCGGCCTGGAGACCTTCGGCAGGCCCATGGACGAGGCGCAGGCCGGGGACAACGTGGCGCTGCTGCTGCGGGGCGTCCCACGGGACGCCGTGCGGCGCGGGCACGTGGTGGCGGCGCCGGGGAGCGTGGTGCCCGGGCGGCGGTTCTCGGCGCGGGTGTACGTGCTGTCGGCGCGCGAGGGCGGACGTACCACCCCGGTGGCGAGCGGGTACCGGCCGCAGTTCTACATCCGGACCGCGGATGTCGTCGGTGACGTCGACCTCGGTGACGTCGCCGTCGCGCGGCCCGGCGACACGGTCACGATGACCGTCGAGCTCGGGCGCGACACACCGCTGGAGCCCGGCCTCGGGTTCGCGATCCGGGAAGGCGGGCGGACCGTGGGCGCGGGGACCGTGACCACCGTGGAGTGAGGCCGGGGTGTGTGGGGGACCGCGGGGCCGTTGCGGCCGGTCGCGCGGTCCCCCCGCGCCCCTTGGGGGCGTTGCCCGGCCGCACAATGGAGGAGTGACCGAACCCATCCCCGTCAGCAGGGCCACCGACCTCGGTGTCGCCAAGCTCATGCCCGACGTCGACCGCGATCGGGCCTGGCTGCTGACCGTCGACGGGGCGCCGCAGTCCTACGTCGACCTCGACGAGCCGGCGTACCTGGAGTTCGAGTACGCGCAGCGGCTGGGACATGTGCTGGACGTCGTCGACGAGCCGGGGCGGGCGCTGGACGTGGTGCATCTCGGGGGCGGCGCGCTGACCCTGCCCCGGTACCTCGCCGCGACCCGGCCCGGTTCCCGGCAGGACGTCGTCGAGGCCGACCGCGCACTGCTGGAACTGGTCGTGGAGCACCTGCCCCTGCCCGAGGACGCCGGGATCGCGCTGCACGCCGCCGACGCCCGCGTCTGGCTGGAAGCCGCCCCCGACGGGTCCGCCGACGTCGTCGTCGCCGACGTCTTCGGCGGCTCCCGCGTCCCGGCCCACCTCACCTCCGTCGCCTACGCCCGTGAGGCCGGCCGGGTGCTCCGCGACACCGGCGTCTACCTGGCCAACCTCGCCGACGCCGCGCCCTTCGACTTCCTGCGCTCCCAACTCGCCACGTTCGCCACGGTCTTCGAGGAACTCGTGCTGATCGCCGAACCGGCCGTGCTGCGCGGCCGCCGCTTCGGGAACGCGGTGCTGGCCGCCTCCCACCGCCCCCTCGACACACTGGCCCTGGCCCGGCTCTCCGCCTCCGACGCCTTCCCGGCCAGGGTCGAACACGGCCAGGGCGTACGGGACTTCATGCGCGGCGCACGGCCCGTCCGGGACGAGGACGCCGTACCGTCACCCGAGCCCCCCGACGGGGCGTTCGGCATCGGCTGAACCGCTCCCGACGGCCACCTCCTTGGTACGGCGCCGCAGGTTGCGCACGTCCGGCACGGTCAGCACGGCCGCCGTGACCAGCACGACCAGCGCGGAGCAGCCCCACAGCGACGCCGTACGCCCGAAGGCCTCCTCGGCGGGACCGGCCAGCGCGGTGGCGAGCGGCACCAGGGCGACCGAGCCGAACCAGTCGTACGCGGAGATCCGCGAGAGCTTGTCCTCGGGTATCTCCTGGTGCAGGGCGGTCATCCAGGACACCCCGAACACCTCGACGAGCGCGCCGGACAGGAACATCACCGCGCACAGCGCGCCGACGGGGACCGGGACGGCGAGCGCGGCCGACGGCAGGGCCAGCGGGAAGACGCACAGCGTGCCGGCGAGGAGCAGGCGGCGCGGCTTCCAGCGGGTCATCAGCAGCGCACCGGCCACCGTGCCGGCGCCGAAGCAGGCCAGCGCCAGCCCCCACGGTCCCGCGCCGCCCAGGTCGTCCCGGGCGACGAGCGGGCCGTAGACGGCGTCGGCGGCGCCGACCACGGCGTTGGCGATCGAGAACTGCACCACGATGCCCCACAGCCAGGGACGTCCGGAGAATTCCCGCCAGCCCTCGCGCAGATCGGCGAGCATGCCGCCGCCCGCCTCGCGCGGGGGGATGTGGCTCACGTCGAGGAAGGCCCGCAGCGCGCCCGCGACCGCGAAGGCCGCCGCGTCCGCGGCGAGGACCCAGCCCGGCCCGAGGGCGGCGACCATGGCGCCGCCGAGCGCGGCTCCGCCCAGGCCCGCTCCCTGCATCGCCATCCGGAACACGGCGAACGCGCGGCCCGCGTGCTCCCCCTGGACCGACGACATCAGCATGCCCTCGGCCGCCGGGCTGAAGAAGGCCTGGCCGGTGCCGCCCAGCGCGGTCAGCAGCATCATCTGCCACAGCTGCGGCTGCCCGGCGAGGACCAGCGCGGCGAACGCGGCCTGGGACAGGCAGTTGAGGGCGTTGGCCGCGACCATCACGCGATGCCGGGGCAGCCGGTCCGCCACCGCCCCGCCGATCAGCAGGAACACCACCAGGGGCAGTGTGCGGGAGGCCGCCACCAGACCCACGTCACCGCCGTCACCGCCCGCGTCCAGCACGGCGAAGGCGGCGGCGATCAGCGCGCCGTTGCCACCGAGGCTGGTGACGACCGCCGCGGCGGTCAGCAGGCTGTAGTTGCGGTGGGCCGCCGGGGGGCCGGGGGAGTGTGCGGAGGCAGGGGTCACCGGCTGACTATCCCCGCTGGTGGCGCCGCCTGCCAAACCGTTTCCCCGGCGTCCGCGGCCCGGACCTCGCGACCGCGCGGCGGCCGGCTCGGTGTGGCGAACGACCATCGCACGGATCTGGCCACTCGCTGCTACTCATGGGTAACATCCCCGCATGAGCGCAGACCAGATGTCGATCGGCGAGATGCTCGCCGCGACGGTGCCGATGGCCCGGACCCTGAACCTGGAGTTCCTGGAGACCACGCCGGAGAAGGCCGTGGTGGTCCTGCCGGACCAGAGCGAGTACCACAACCACGTCGGCGGACCGCACGCCGGCGCGATGTTCACCCTCGGCGAGACCGCGAGCGGGACGATCGTGCTGGCGGCCTTCGGGCAGCAGCTCTCGCGGGCCGTGCCGCTCGCCGTGAGCGCCGAGATCGCCTACCGGAAGCTGGCGATGGGCCCGGTCACCGCCACCGCGACCCTCGGCCGTCCGGCCGCCGACGTGGTCGCCGAGCTGGACGCCGGGCAGCGCCCGGAGTTCCCCGTGTCGATCGAGCTCAGGCGCGAGGACGGCGCAGTCACCGGCGAGATGACGGTCGTCTGGACGCTGCGTCCCAACGGCTGAGGCGGGAATGGTTCGGCGCGGGGCCCGGGGCGTACGCCGCCCGGGCCCCGCGCCGTGTTGTCAGGCCGCCGACCGGCGCCGTTCCGCGGCGGTGCGGCTCTCCAGTCCCGCGACGAACTCCTTGAGCCAGGCCACGAATTCGGGACCCAGGTCGTCCCGCTCGCAGGCCAGCCGGACCACCGTACGCAGATAGTCGGCCTTGTCGCCGGTGTCGTAGCGCAGTCCGTCGAAGACGACGCCGTGCACCGTGCCGCCCGCGGCCAGTTCCTGCAGGGCGTCGGTCAGCTGGAGCTCGCCGCCGCGGCCCGGCGGGGTGCGCTCCAGGGTGTCGAAGACGGCCGGGTCGAGGACGTAGCGGCCGATGACGGCGTAGGTGCTCGGCGCGTCCTGGCGCGAGGGCTTCTCCACCAGGCCGGTGACCCGGACCACGTCGTCCTCGCCGGTCGCCTCCACGGCCGCGCAGCCGTAGAGGTGGACCTGCTCCGGAGCCACCTCCATCAGGGCGACGACGCTGCCCGAGTACTGGTCGCGGACGTCCAGCATCCGGCTGAGCAGGGTCTCGCGGGGGTCGATCAGGTCGTCGCCGAGCAGAACGGCGAAGGGCTGGTCGCCGACGTGGCGGCGGGCGCACAGGACGGCGTGGCCGAGGCCCAGCGGTTCGCCCTGGCGGATGTGGTGGATGTTGGCCAGCCGGGCCGGATCGCGCACGGAGTCCAGCCGTACGGTGTCTCCCTTGGCGGCGAGGGCCTGCTCCAGCTCGAAGGCGTTGTCGAAGTGGTCCTCGATGGCCCGCTTGTGGCGGCCGGTGACCATCAGGACGTCGTCCAGCCCGGCCGCGGCCGCCTCCTCGACGACGTACTGGATGGCCGGCTTGTCGACGACCGGCAGCATCTCCTTGGGCGTGGCCTTGGTCGCGGGCAGGAAGCGGGTGCCGAGCCCGGCGGCGGGGACGACGGCCTTGGTGACGGTACGGACGGAGGCGGGGGCGCTCGTGGCGTGGGGGGCGATCATGCGGCCCATGCTGGCCGACGCGGATGAGAGCGCCCCGGGAGAAACCTCGGAGGACGCTGTGGGTCCGGCCGGACGGAACGTCAGAACTTGAAGGTTTCGTGCGCCGGTCGCCTTTTTCCCCACACAACTTGGCGGCGGTGCGACCGTTTTATCGAATGCCGGTGCGGATACCGCGGGTAACTTATCTGAACTTTCGCGGTTTTGAACTTCGGTCACTCGAACTTCTTGTTTCCCATGCATCAATTGTGCGAAAGTGAACGGCCCTATAGCGGTCCCGGCACTTGACGCGCATAGGTACGCACCAATCAGGTCCCCGCTTTTCGGTGAACCCGCGAATTCCGTACGTCTTCCTGCGGCTTGGAAGGAATCGGTTCAGTGCAATCCCCTTACCCCCCACGTCCCCCCTATCCGCCGCGTCCCGGATCGGGTCCGGGAGAGTCCGACCGCAACCTCGTCGCACAACTGAACCGCGGTGCCGCGGGTGTCCACGCGGGCGCGTTGCTGCTGGCCAGGCACTGGCGAGCGGCATATGACTACGCCGTCGTCTGTCTCGTCGGAGCGGACGACCCGGCGTCCATGGTCACGGCCGCCGCATTCCATCGGGTGCTCGACCGGCCGAACGGCGGCGCACTGCGGCCGCAAATTCTGATGGCGGTGCGCGAGATCGTCAAGGAGTGGGTCGCCGACGACCGCATTTCCCTGGTGCTGCCGGAACTCCGCAAACCGACCGGCGGCCGTGGGCTGCGGGCCGCACGGTCCGTGACGCCCGAAAGGCGGCAGCTCGCCGAACGGGCATTCAGGGCTCTTCCGGGGGCCTCCCAATGCCTGTTGTGGCACGCCGAGGTCGAGGCGGAACCCATAACCATACCAGCCGGTCTGCTGGGCGTGGACGCGCCCACCGCGGCGGTCGCTCTGGAGCAGGCGCGCGAGCAATTCCGGGTCGGCTGTGTACGCGCCCACCGGGAACTCGCGCCCGGCCGGGAATGCCGCTTCTACAACCGGCTCCTCGACGTCCCGATACGCCGCGGGGGCGCCCTGCTCCCGGACGTCCAGCAGCATCTGGCGGAGTGCCGCTACTGCCGGCACGCCGCCGAGCAGCTCAGCCACTTCGAGGGCGGTCTCGACGTGCTGCTCGCCGAGACCGTGCTCGGCTGGGGCGCACAGCGCTACCTCGACTCCCGGCCCGGACGCGGCGGGGACCGACTGGTGCGACCGGGCAGCCCCGGCGCCCGGCCCCCGGGCGGCGGCCGCCACCGCCCCGCTCCCTCGGCCAAGCGCGCCACGGTCATCGCCCTGGGCGTCGGAGTGACGGCCCTCGCCCTGCTGGTGACGGTTCTCGTGGCCAAGGGCTGGACCGACGACAACGGTGTCCCGGCTCCCCACGCCACCTGGGGAGCGCAGATGCACTAGCCGACGGGGTCACCCTGCTCGGGGTGGCCCCGCCCTCCTTTGCCGTCGGCGCCCGCACCGTTCCTTTTCCTGTGCGGGCGCGCCGCCGTGCCGCAGGCCTACGTCGGACGCTCGCCCGACCTCCGACTCGACCAGGCGGTACGGGTGTTGGGCGCTACGGCAGGCTCGAGCTCCGAGCGGGGGAGCTGCGGCGCGTCCGCGTGGAAGTCGCCGCACGCACATTGTCCTCATCGGATCCGAAGCGCCACGATGGGTGCTCGGCACCGATCGGCGCTCCCTCGGGGCGGACCTCTCCCTCAGGACCGCCTCCAAGGGCGGTGACACCCTCAGCACCACCGTGCGCAAGGAGCACCACTGCGACCTCTGGGACCGCCTCGCCGCCGGCTGACCCGGTAGGCTTCCCGGCGTGCACCCCCGTGCGGCGCACGCCGGGAACACGGCGAATTGAGGGTCACGAACCGGGAGGAACCGGCTTTGCACGTCCAGGAGTGGCTCGACACCGTGCCGGCCGCGGCCGTCTACGCCGTGGTGGCGCTGGTCATCGGTCTGGAGAGCCTGGGCATCCCGCTGCCCGGCGAGATCGTCCTGGTCTCGGCGGCCCTGCTGTCCTCACAGCACTCGGGCGTCAATCCCGTGATCCTCGGCGCCTGCGCCACCCTCGGCGCGGTCGTCGGCGACTCCATCGGCTACGCCATCGGCCGCAAGGGCGGCCGGCCGCTGCTGGCCTGGCTGGGCGCGAAGTTCCCCAGGCACTTCAGCGAGGGGCACGTGGCCACGGCCGAGCGGTCCTTCGAGAAGTGGGGCATGTGGGCCGTCTTCTTCGGCCGCTTCATCGCCCTGCTGCGGATCTTCGCCGGTCCGCTCGCCGGTGTGCTGCACATGCCGTACTGGAAGTTCCTGATAGCCAACGTCCTCGGCGGCATCTGCTGGGCGGGCGGCACGACGGCGGTCATCTACTACGTCGGCATCGTCGCCGAGGACTGGCTGAAGCGCTTCTCCTACCTGGGCCTGGTGGCCGCGGTGCTCGTCGGCCTGGCGTCGATGCTGGTCATCAGGCGCCGGGCGAAGAAGGCGGCACAGCAGCAGGCGGCCGAGCCCGAGCCCGTCCCGGCCGCCGACTGACGGCTACGGCTTCTCGTACAGCTCGCCGTGGGCCGTCGCCAGTGACGCGTACAGCGTTCCGTTGAGGGTGACGCCCTCGCGCTCCTCGTCCGTCAGCTGCCGCTTGACCTTCGCGGGGACACCGGCGACCAGTGAGCCGGGCGGCACCTGCATCCCCTGCGGCACCAGCGCCTGCGCGGCGACCAGCGAGCCCTCGCCGATCACGGCCCCGTTGAGCACGGTCGCCCCCATCCCGACCAGGCAGTCGTCGCCGACGGTCGCCCCGTGCACCACCGCGTTGTGACCGACCGACACGCGCTGCCCGATGCTCACCGGGAACCCGGGGTCGGCGTGCAGCGTGCAGTTGTCCTGGATGTTGGCCTGGGCCCCGACGGAGATCCGCTCGACGTCGCCGCGCAGCACCGCCCCGTACCAGACACTCGCTCCGGCTTCGAGCGTCACGTCCCCGATCACCGAAGCGGTCGGCGCCACGAACGCCTCCCCGTCGATCTTGGGCTCCCTGCCGCCGATACCCCTGATCAGCGCCTCGTGCGTCATCGGTCTCTCCTCCTCGTCGGTACAGCACGCACCGTAGGCGATGAGCCACCACGGGAGCGCACCGGGCCACGCGTCAGCCCCTGAGGGACAGGGAGGGGGCCGCCGCGAGCCGTGGGCGGCTTCCTCACGTGGGCGCGCCGTACCGGTCACGGTCCGTGGAGGCGGCGTCAGGTGCCGGCCGTGTTCTCCGGCGCCGCCGGGCGGGTCCAGTCGCCGCCCGGCGGAGTCGCCGCGGTACCCGTCGGGTGCCCGTCGTCCCTCACGGGCGTCCACTCCGCACCCGTCCGCTCGCGGTAGGCGGCGACGGCCGCTTCGACGGTCGGGAAGAAGTGGGCGGGGTCGATGGTGCGGGTCAACTCGTAGCGCTCGATCTTGCGCCGCACGGGATCCTTGAGCTCGGCGAACACCAGGCTCGTGCCCCGCTCGTTGAGCGCCTCGTCCAGCTCCTCCAGCTCGTCGGCCGCGGTGGTGTCCACGTCGGTGATGGGTTCGGCCGCCAGCACCACCCAGACGGGCGCCGGGTCCGCGACGGCCAGCCGCATCACCTCGTGGCGGAACGCCTTGGCGTTGGCGAAGAACAAGGGGCCGTCGAAGCGGTGGATCACCAGGCCCGGGAGTTGCTGGGCCTCGGGGTAGGACCGCACGTCGTGGTAGCCGGGCAGCCCCGGCACCCGCCCCAGCACGGTGTTGTACGGCCACCACGCCCTGCGGAAGACGTTGAGGATCGACAGGCCGACGGCGACCGCGATGCCCGGGAGGACACCGAGCAGGGCCACGCCGAGGAAGGCCGCGATCGACAGCATGAACTCCGCCCTGCGCTGTTTCCACAGCCGCGCGGTCCCGGGGAGGTCGGCCAGCGAGAGCGAGGCGGTGATGACCACCGCGGCGAGGGCCGGCTGGGGCAGGTTGCGGAACAGCCCCGGCAGAAGGACGAGCATGAGGACGATCAGCCCCGCGCCGACCACGCCGGTGAGCTGGCTGCGGGCCCCGGCCCGCTCGGCCACGGCGGTGCGTGATCCGCTGGTGCTGACGGGGAACCCCTGGAACAGCCCAGCGGCGATGTTGGCCGCGCCGATCGCGGTCATCTCCTCGTTGCCGCGCACCTGTTGACCGGTGCGGGAGGCGAAGGCCGAGGCGTTGGAGATGGTGTCCGCCAGCGAGACCACGGCGATGCCCAGGGCTCCGGCGCACAGCGGGGCGAGATCGTCGAGCCGGACGTCGGGGAACGTCAGCGGCGGGAATCCGCGGGGCAGTTCACCGACCAGGCTCACCCCGTGCTTGCCCAGGTCGAAGGCCGAGGCGGCCGCGATGGACAGCACCACCATGACCAGGACGGCCGGCACCTTGGGCAGCCGGCGTTGCAGGACCAGGATCAGCACGATCCCGGCGCCTCCCACGGCCACCGCGGCGGGCACGGCCTTGCCGTCGGCCAGCCCCCGGACGAAGGCGTCGAACTCGCCGATCAGCCCGTCGGCGTCCGTCTTGAAGCCGAACAGCTTGGGCAACTGGCCGATCAGGATGGTCAGCGCCAGCCCGTTCATGTAGCCGATCATGGTGGGCTTGGAGATGAGATCCGCGATGAAGCCCAGCCGGCACACCCCGGCGAGGACCGTGATGGCGCCGACCATCAGCGCGAGCATCGAGGCGAGCGCCACCGCCCGTGCGCTGTCGCCGCCGGAGGCGATCAGGGGCACGAGCGTCGCCGCGATCATCGGCCCCAGGGAGGAGTCCGGGCCGAGCACCAGGATGCGTGACGGCCCGAAGACCGCGTAGGTCAGCAGACAGAGCACCGAGGTGTACAGACCGGTGATCGCCGGCAGCCCCGCCAGCTCGGCGTAGGCCATGCCCTGCGGCACCAGCAAGGTGGTCAGCACCACGCCGGCGACGACGTCCTTGACCAGCCAGTCCCGCCGGTAGGCCAGGAGGATGCGCAGCCCCGGCGGGACGAAGCGGGCCTTGGTGTCGTCACCCGGCATGGCGGTCCTCCAAGGGCGTGCGGCGGCTCAGCCGGTCGGCAGGGCAGCCGTGGGCCGGCGCCGTCGGGCGATGGCCTTGCCCGCCTCCCACAGCCCGAGCAGCGCGAGGGCCGGCAGCAGCGCCCATCCGAACTGCCCCAGGGTGAGGGGAGTGGTGCCCAGCAGCCGGTTGAAGACGTCGGTCTGGGTCGCCAGCACGGCGAGCACGAACTCGCCGAACACCGCCCGGTTCATCTGCCGGCTGTCGAAGGTCGACGTCGTCAGCACCGTCTCGGTCTCGCTGCGGCACTCCAGGGCGGCCACGATCAGGCAGAACGCGAACGACGTGAACGCGATCGAGTTGCCGACGGCCGCGCTGTCGAAGCGCGTCTCCCCGAGCTTGATCATCGACAGCAGGCCGATGGTGATCGCCAGTCCGGCGAGGCCCACCGTGACCATGAGGCGGTTCGTCATCACCGGTTCGCCGCGCGGCCTCGGCCGGCGCTCCATCAGCCCGGGACTGACCTGGTCGAAGCCCAGGGCGAAGCCGAAGGCCGCGTTCACGAAGAAGTGGATCCACAGCACCTGGGGCGGCGTGAACGGCTCCCCTCCCGCGATGTCGAGCAGGGACGCGCCGAGGAAGGTCAGGACGAACACCACCAGCAGCACCAGCACGAAGCGGATGTACTTGGTGAGGTTGTCGTAGATCTTGCGGCCCTGCTCCACCGCGAAAACGATCGTGGCGAAGTTGTCGTCGGACAGGATCAGCCGTCCGGCGTTCTTGGCCACCTCGGTGCCCGAGCCCATGGCGATCCCGATGTCGGCGGCCTTGATGGCGGGGGCGTCGTTGACGCCGTCCCCGGTCATCGCCACCACGTCACCCTTCTTCTTCAGGGTGTCGGCGAGCAGCACCTTGTGCTCGGGGGCGACCCGGCCGATCACGCCGATGCCGTCGATGCGCTCCAGCCGCTCCGCCTCGGAGAGGGCGGCGAAGTCGGACCCGAGCATCGCCTCTCCCTCGATGCCGACCTGTTCGGCGATGGCGGCGCCGGTGATGACGTCGTCACCGGTCACCATGCGCACCCGGATGTTGGCGGCCTGGGCGCCCGCCACCGCCTGTTTGGACTCCTCGCGCGGCGGATCCTCCATGCCGACCAGGCTCGCCACCTGAAGGTTCTCCACGTGGGCGAGCAGATCGTCGGCCGAGAAACCGGCCGGGTCCAGGTCGCGCACGGCAGCGGCCATCACGCGTCGGCCCGCCCGCTCCATCCGCTCCATCTGCGCGTGCGCCCGCTTGTCGAGGTCGGCGTCCCAGGGGATGGACACGCCGGCGGAGAGAGCGGTGGACGCGCGTCCCAGCACCGCGGGCGCCGCGCCCTTGACGAAGCAGCGGACGACGGGCCGGCCGCGGCCGTCCGTGGCCGCGTTGAAGGTGGCCATCAGCTTGTACGAGGGGTCGAACGGCAGGGTGGCCAGTCGCGGGAAACGTTCGCGCGTCGCCTCGACGTCGAGTCCGGCCTTGTGGCCCAGGACCAGCAGCGCGCCCTCGGTGGGATCGCCCAAGACCTTGCCGTCCACCAGCTTGGCGTCGCTCGCGACGAGGTAGGGCAGGATCGCGTCCTCGATGTCCGGCGAGCGGCCGGCGGCGTGGTGCACCCTGCCCTCCAGGCCGTAGCCGGTGCCGGAGACCGTGTAGCGGTCGAAGGCGTCCACGACCTCCACGGCGGTCATCTGGTTCAGCGTCAGCGTGCCGGTCTTGTCGGAGTTGATCGCCGAGGTGAAGCCCAGCGTCTCCACCGACGGCAGGTCCTTCACGATCGCGTGGTGGTGTGCCAGGTCGAGTCCGCCGAGCGACAGGATCGTCTGGGTCACCGTGGGCAGCGCCTCGGGGACGGCCGCGATCGCCAGGGAGACGGCGCTGACGAACAGCGCGTCCCAGGCCTCGCCCCGGCTGCGTCCCAGGACGAACATCACGATCATGGTCAGCCCGGCCGCGCCCGCGATCCACAGGGTCAGCCGGTCGAGCTCCCTGGTCAGCGGCGACGCCTCCCGCGGGGTCGCGGACAGCATCCCGGAGATCTTGCCGAGTTCGGTGCCGGACCCCGTCGCGGTGACGATCATGGTGCCGCTGCCGTGGGTGACGGGGGTGTTCATGAACGCGGTGTTGGTCCGGTCGCCGGGGCTCAGTCCTTCGCCCCGCACCACCGCGGTGTCCTTGGCTGCGGGTGTGCTCTCGCCGGTCAGCGCCGACTCGTCGATCTGCAGGGCGCTCGCCGCGACCAGCCGGCCGTCGGCGGGCACGTCGTCCCCGGCGGTGATCAGCACGACGTCCCCGGCCACGACCTGCTCGGCGGGGATCTCGGTCTCCGTGCCGTCCCGCCGGACCCGGGCGGTCGCCTGCATCATCGACTTCAGGGCGTTCATGGCGCTGGCCGCCTTGCCCTCCTGGCGCATCCCGATGACCGCGTTGAGCACGGTCAGCACCAGCAGGAGCACGGCCGTGGCCCACTCCTGGATCAGCAGCGACACGATCGCCGCGGCGACCAGGATGATCTGCATGTAGCTGCGGTACTGCTCGAGCACCCGCCGCCACCGCGGGGGCGGCTTTTCCTCCGGCAGCGCGTTGGGGCCGTCCCGGGTGAGCCGCTCGGCGGCCTGTGCGGAGGTGAGGCCGACGGCCGGGTCCACGCCGAGCGCCACGGCCACCGCCTCGGGCGACCGCTCGTACCAGGTGCGGGCCGGCTCGGCGTCGTCGCGTGGACCGCCGGTGGAGGAGGTCGAGGAGGTCATCGCCGGTCACGTCCCTTCCGGTCGTCCGCGACCGGCGCCGCGTACGGGTCGGCCGCCGCGCCGGGCGGTGCCGCGGCCACCAACTCCTCCTTCACCACGAACAGTTCGTGCCGGGCCTTCTCGCCGACCTCGGGGTACTGCGGATCGATGTCGATCAGGGTGTGGGCGAGCACCGCGGCCGCGCAGATGCGCGCGAACCACTTGTGGTCCGCGGGGACCACGTACCACGGCGCCCATTTCGTGCTGGTGGCGGAGAGCATGCGGGAGAACGCCCTCTGGTAGTCGTCCCAGAAGGACCGCTCACGCGCGTCGGCGGCGGAGAACTTCCAGTTGCGCTCGGGCACGTCGATCCGTTTGAGGAAGCGGACGCGCTGCTCCTCCTTGGACAGGTTCAGGAACAGCTTGACGATCCTGAAGCCGTTGTCGTGCAGATAGCGCTCCCAGTCGTTGATCTCCCGGTACCGCCGGCGCCACACGCCCTTGCGGCGGGCCCCGTCCGGGAGCCGCTGGCGGTCGAGGTGCTCCGGATGCACCCGGACCACCAGCACCTCCTCGTAGTGCGAGCGGTTGAAGATGCCAATCTCCCCGCGCCGGGGGAGCCGGCGGGCATACCGCCACAGGAAGTCGTGGTCGAGCTCCTCGTCGGAGGGCACCTTGAAGTTCGACACATGGACGCCCTGCGGATTCACCCCGCTCATGACGTGCCGGATCGTGCCGTCCTTGCCGCCGGCGTCCAGCGACTGCAAACACATCAGCACCCCGTATCTGCCTTCGGCGGCCAGGCGACGCTGATAGTCGGCCAGCAGGGTGACACCGGTGCGCAGCAGCTCCCGCCCGTCCTTCTTGCCGCCGATGCCGGCCTTGAAGCCGGGATCGAAGTCCCTGGACAGGTCGACCTCCGATCCCGGCTTCACCCGCAGCGGGGCGATGAACTCGGCGATCCGCTCGGCTCGTTCGTCCGACATGCGCCACCGTCCTCCGCTCTCAGTACGTCGTGTCCCGCTCCACCACGCACAGGCCCCAGATGACGAAGGCGTACAGCGCGATCATGGTCAGCGACCAGAACGGGTAGTACGGGAGGGACAGGAAGTTGGCGATGATCAGCAGCGATGCGATGGCGATGCCCATCACCCGTGCCCAGGTCGCCGCCCTGGTCAGTCCGATGCCGACGCCGACGGCGATCACGCCGAGGACCAGATGGATCCAGCCCCAGCTGGTCAGGTCGAACTGGAACACGTAGTTGCGGGTGTTGACGAAGACGTCGTCGTTCGCGATCGCCATGATGCCGCGGAAGACATCGAGGATGCCGCACATGATCAGCATCACGCAGGCGAATGCCGTCAGACCGCTCGCCGCGGCCAGGGCGCCTTCCGAGCGGTGGTGCTTCGGGGTGGTCGTGGCCATGTCTGGACCTCCGTCGGGGACGGCCGCCGGTGGCGGCCCTTGTCACGATTCGTACTCCGCGCCAGGGACGGCCGCGTCACCTCGTACGGGTGAGGGCGGCGTCAGAACCGGTGGTAGCGGACCGAGGTGGCCACGGCGACGTCCTGGAGCGACGCGCGACGCCGGCTGAAGGGGATCCAGAACAGTCCGACGGGGAACACGAGGCACAGCACGGCCCGCAGCAACGCCCGCGGGACGCCGAGCAGCCGGCCGCCGCGGCCGGTGACCCGGAGACCCATCAGCCGGTCGCCCACGGTGCCTCCGGTCGTCGCCCAGCAGACGGCCAGGTAGAGCACGGCGAGGATCCAGCCGGTCACGCCCGTCAGCCAGTCGGCGAGGTCCGGCATGCGGAACGGCGGCCCGGTGACGAGCAGCCGGAGCGCGGCGTACGCGAACTGCGCGGCCAGGCCGATGCCGGCCACCACCAGCACGTCCACCAGAGCGGCCAGGCACCGTGTGACGACCCCGGCGGCGTCGCCGTACGGACTCCGCTCCCGGCTCGCCGGGCTCATGGCGCCGGTCCGAGCGACCCCCCGCGACCGTCGGCCCGGGTCGTGTCCGGCACCCGCCGCCCTTCGTCGCCGTCGCTGCCGCCGTCGGCCAGGGCCGTCTCTCGCCCGTGCGGCACCGCGTCGCCGCCGGCCCGTGTCGTCTCCCGCGCGTGCGGGCCCCCGTTGCCGTGGGCCCCTGGAGGCTCCGGTGCGGGCCGGTGCAGCAGCCGGTCGGCGACGCGGTTGACGATGTGGTCGGCCCGCGCGCTCCGCAGCCGCAGCGCGTCGACCGTCTCGTCGGCCATGCCGCCGCTGGTCTCCCGCACGATCCGGCCCAGGTCGATCTCCTCCAGCACGGCTCTGGTGAGCGTCACCAGGTCGACCCGGGCGATCACCCCGTCGATGTCAAGGCGCGCGGCGATCCGGTCGACGTCGACCCGCGCCGCGATACGGTCCAGGTCGATCCGCCCCGCCACCGCGTCCACGTCCAGCCGCGCGGCCACCCGGTTCACGTCCACCTGCTCGACGATCCGGTCGACGTCCACCCGTCCGATGATCCGGTCGACGTCGACCCGCTCGATGATCCGGTCGACGTCCACCTGGTCCGCGAGGGCGTCGACGTCGGCCCGGCCGGCGACCCGCATCACGTCCACCCGGTCGGCGACCCGGTTCACGTCGAGGCGGTCGGCCAGGTCGTCGAGGTCGAGGCGGTCGATCACGGCGGCCGTCAGGGTGCGGATCAGCCGGTCCGTCACGTAACCCGCGGTGGACAGTCCGAACCGCGCCGCGCGCTCTATCGTGCGGCGGGGGTCGATGAGACGGAGCAGGGTCACCCGGTCATCGCACCACCGCCCCGCCACGGCCGCCTCATCCGCTACGGGTGAACCGCGCGGAGGCTGCCGTGCCCTCGGTGGGGCGAAGATCACAGCACCACGGCCTCATGGGCGCGCGGCGTGCTGAGTACGGTGACTCCGTGCCGAAGAGCAAGAACACGTTCTCATCCTGGCGGCGTCGCCTCACACAGCGCGCCGTCCACGCGGGCTGGGCCTGGGTGCAGCGCACGGGCTCGGTGACGGCCGAGAGCCCCGGCCGCTTCCGCTTCGGCTCGATCGGCGCCCACACCCGCCTGGCCTTCCCGCTCGGCACGGTCTTCGGCGAGCCCTGGATCCACCTGGGCTCCCACTGCATCGTCGGCGAACAGGTCACGCTCACCGCCGGCCTCATGCCCGACCTCGACCTCGGCCCCGAGCCGATCCTGCGCATCGGCGACGGCGTGGTCCTGGGCCGCGGCAGCCACGTCATCGCCGACACGACGGTCACCATCGGCAGCGACTGCTACTTCGGGCCGTACGTGTACGTGACCTCGACGAACCACTCGTACGACGATCCGCACGAGCCCATCGGCAAGCAGTGGCCGCGGATGGAGCCCGTGGAGATCGGGCCGGGCTGCTGGATCGGCACCGGCGCGGTGATCCTGCCGGGCGCGCGGATCGGACGGAACGTGGTCGTGGCCGCGGGGGCGGTCGTGCGGGGCGTGGTGCCCGACCACGCCGTGGTGGCCGGGGCGCCCGCCCGTGTCGTACGGCGCTGGACGGCCGCCGACGGCTGGCAGCCGCCGCTCAGGACGCCGGCGCCGGTGCCGCTGCCCGACGACATCACATCCGAGCAGCTGCGCGCGCTCTCGGCGCTGGACGAGGAGACGGCCGCGAGGCTCGCCGAAATCGACGAGGAGACGGTGGCCCGGCTCGCCCAACTCGACGCCGACGCCTGACCGGCACGTCTGACGGGCACGTCTGACGGGCACGCCTTATGGGCCGGCTCAGCCCGTCGCCAGCAGGAGCGTGCCGACCAGGGCGAGACCGGCGCCCGCCGCCTGCACGCCCCGCAGGCGTTCCCGCAGCACCCCGCGCGCGGCCAGGGCGGTCACCACCGGGTACAGCGAGGCGAGTACGGCGGCGACGGTGACCGGGCCGTGCTGGGCGGCGACCGAGTACGTGCCGTTCGCCGCGACGTCCGCCAGCCCGACGAAGCCGAGGGCCGGCAGGGAGGCCCAGGGGAAACGGCCGTCGGGGAGCGCCTCGGCGCCCCGCTTCACGGAGGCGTACAGGGCGACACCGCCCGCGGCCACGTTCGTCAGCCGCTGCACGAAGAGGGCGAGGAACAGGCCGGTGACCGTCGTGGAGGCCTCCGCGATCAGCGCGAACACCGCGCCGAAGCCGAGTGCCGCGATCAGGGTGAGCACGATGGCCTGCCGCCGCACGGCCGCGCCCCCGCGCTGCGGGCCGCCCGCCAGGACGACTCCGACGACGGCCACCGCGATGCCCGCGACCTGCACCAGGCCGGGACGCTCGCCGAGGAAGAGGCCCACCCCGACCGGTACCGCCACGCTGAGGGTGGCCAGCGGGGAGACGACGCCCATGGGGCCCAGGGCGAGCGCCTTGTAGAAGGAGATCATCGCCACCGGTCCGGCGAGGCCCGCCGCGAACGCGAACCACAGCCGCGGGCCGGCCTCGCTCCAGCCGCCCGTGGCCGCCACGATCGCGCCGAGCACGGCGGCGGCGATCGTCTGCGAGACGACGACCACGGTGAGCGCGGGCAGACGCCGCGTCAGCAGTCCGCCGCCGAAGTCGGCCAGGCCCCACAGCAGGCTGGTGGCCAGGGCGAAGAGTGCTGTCACGGTCTGCCTCGCAGTACAGTTCGGTGAACGATCGGGTGCACCCCACCGTAGTTCAATGGAGTGAACTCTGTCATCCAGAATATTGACCTCGACCGGCAAGGCATTGGACGGAACGTGTCGGATCTCGATCTGCTGACCCAGTCCCTCGCGCGCAACGTCAAGCGCTGGCGCAACGAGCGTGGCTTCACGCTGGACACCCTCGCCGCCCGCGCCGGGGTCAGCCGCGGGATGCTCATCCAGATCGAGCAGGCCCGCACCAACCCGAGCATCGGCACGGTCGTCAAGATCGGCGACGCGCTCGGGGTCAGCGTCACCACGCTGCTCGACTACGAACAGGGTCCGAAGGTCCGCATCGTCCCCGCCGACCAGGCGGTACGGCTGTGGCACACCGACGCGGGCAGCTACAGCCGGCTGCTCGTGGGCACCGAGGCGCCCGGTCCGCTGGAGATGTGGGAGTGGCGGCTGATGCCGGGCGAGGGCAGCGCCTCCGACCCGCACCCCGCCGGCACGGTCGAGCTCGCCCATGTGACCGAGGGCGAGCTGACGGTCACCGTCGACGGCGCCGATCACCGAGTCCCGGCCGGAGCCAGCGTCACCTTCGAGGCCAACGCCCCGCACAGGTACGGCAACACCGGCACCGTCCCGGTGGAGTTCGTGCTCACCGTCTCCGTCCCGCCGGTGCGCTGAGCGGTCCTGTTAGCGTGCGGTCATGGACGCACCCATCGGACGCTTCGACACCGCGCTGCCCGCCCCCGACGCCCTCGACGAACTGACCGACCCGGTCGCCGACGCCGTACTCCACTGGCGCGGCAGCGTCCCCGCGGAGCAGATCGTGTACGTCGACACCGACCCGCAATGGGCCGACACCACCGTCTTCGTGCAGCACTACGGCCAGGAGCTGCTGGAGCGGTCGGCGAACTGCGTCGTCGTGGCGGGCAGGCGGGGCGGCGAGACGACCCTGGCCGCGTGCGTGGTGCTCTCCACCACCCGGGCCGACGTCAACGGTGCGGTGCGGCGCCAACTCGGCGCCCGCAAGGCCTCCTTCGCCGCCATGGACGTCGCCACGGGGGAGACCGGCATGGAGTACGGCGGCATCACCCCGATCGGACTGCCGGACGCCTGGCCGGTGCTGGTGGACTCGGCCGTCGTCGACCTGCCGTACGTCCTGGTGGGCAGCGGACGCCGGCGCGGCAAGCTGCTGGTGCCGGGCAAGGCGTTCGCGGAACTGCCGGGAGCGGTGGTGCTGGAGGGGCTGGGCGTGGCCTGACCGCCGTCAGGACGCCGATCTCCGGCCCAGGTACTGCTCCGCGAACGCGGCCGCGGCGGCGGGCGACTCGAAGAGACGGCGCAGCCGGGCCAGGGTGGTGCCCGCCCGGTAGGCGTCCCCGGAGGACGCGCCGTGGTACACCTCCGACAGCCACTGCGAGAACTCCTGGTAGTCCCACACCCGGCCGAGACAGGCCGCGGAGTAGCCGTCCAGTCCGGCCGCGTCGCCCTTGGTGAGGTACGCGACGAGGCCGTCGCCCAGCAGGAACGCGTCGTGCAGGGCGAGGTTCATGCCCTTCGCCGCGATGGGGGCGGTGAGGTGGGCCGCGTCGCCGGCCAGGAACAGCCGGCCGAACACCATCGGTTCGACCACGTGGTTGTGCATGTCGAGAACGCGCTTCTCGATCAGCCTGCCCTCGGTGAGCGGCGGCCGGTCGGCGGCGCCCAGGCGTTCCTGCAGCTCCGCCCAGACCCTGTCGTGCGACCAGTTCTCCGGGTCGTCGCCGGGCGGGCACTGGAGGTAGTAGCGGGTGACCTCCGGGCTGCGGGCCATGTGCCCGGCGAAACCGCGCGGATGGATGCCGAACACCACGCAGTCGCTGGACGGCGGCGCCTCGGCGAGCAGCGCCAGCCAGCCGACGCCGTAGTCGTGCCGGGCGATCCGGGCGCCCTGCGGCAGCACGGTCCGCGTCACTCCGCGCGCCCCGTCGCAGCCGGCGACGAAGTCGCAGTGCACCAGGTGCCGTTCACCCGTGGCGGGGTCGGTGTACGACACCGTGGGGCGGTCCGAGTCCAGCCCGTGCAGCTGCACGTCCCGCACGCCGAACCGGATGGCGCCGCCGCGCACGTCGGCGTACCCGCGCACGAGGTCGGTCACCAGCAACGGCTGCGGATAGACGTAGTGGTGATGCCCCGTCAGTTCGTGGTAGTCCAGCCGGTATCGCTCGTGGCCGAACCGGAACTCGCACGCGGTGTGCAGCTGCGCGCGCTCCAACAGGCTCTCCGCCAGCCCTCGTTGCTCCAGTCCGCGGACGGCCCACTCCTCCAGCACGCCGGCCCGGGGCCGCCGTTCGATGAACTCGCGCGTCTCCGTCTCCAGGACCAGGCAGTCGACCGAGGCGGCCCGCAGGATGTTGCCGATGGTGAGGCCGGCGGGTCCCGCGCCCACGATCACGACCGGAAAGCGGCGCGCGGACGGGGACGCGGAGTGGGGTGCGAGGGAGGTCACCGGAGCATTATGACGGTGGACCGTCAGACGCTTCGTGCGCAGCGGAATCCCGTGTGCCGACCGGAGCCGTCCGGTGCGTCGGCGCTGCGGTGCCCGGTCCGCGGCACGTACCTGTGGCCGCCCCGGTGCCCCCGTGCGTCCCGTCAGCCGAGTCGCGGGATCTCGATGGCGGGGCAGCGGTCCATGACCATGTCGAGACCGGCCGCGCGGGTGCGCTCGTACGCGGCCTCGTCGACGACGCCGAGCTGGAACCAGACGGCCTTGGCGCCGATGGCGGCCGCTTCGTCGGCGACCGATCCGGCGAGGTCGCTGTTGACGAAGACATCGACGACGTCGACGTCGAAGGGGATGTCGGCGAGGGAGGCGTACCCCTGCTCGCCGTGCACCGTCTCCGCCTTGGGGTGCACGGGCACGATGCGCTTGCCGAAGCGCTGGAGGACGTCGGCGACGCCGTACGCCGCCCGCCTCTCGTTCGTCGACAGGCCCACGATCGCCCAGGTGTCGCCGAGCTCGGTGAGGATCTTGCGGACTGTTGCTGAGTCGCCGTACACGCTCGGTCTCCTCGTGAATCCGTGAAGGCTTGCGAAGCCGACAACAGAGCGGGGAGCGCGGTGATTCCTCCGGTGCGGTGAGAGCGTGGCCCGGTGCGCGGGCCACGCTCCCCGTCGGCCCTACCGCTGGGTGTAGATGAAGCCGATCTTGTCGACCGCGTCGCCGGAGCGTCCGTGGAAGCCCGCGATCTGCCAGCCGCTCGGGGCGGTACGGGTCACGCAGTCGGAGGTCGTGGTGCCGCCGGCCAGGGTGCGGCCGAGGTTGGTCGTGTACTTGGCGTAGAAGATCCGTGTGTGGCCGTTGTACTGGTCCTGGCAGAGGTAGGCCGAGGTGACGTACTCGCCGCTGCCGAGGGTGAGGGAGGCCGCGGTGCCGCCGGTCCCGCCGTGGGCGAGCGTGGTGCCGTTCGCCAGGGTGAGGCTCATCTGGTCGACGCGGGAGCCGGAGCGCAGGCCGATGGTGGTGGCGCGGGCGCCGGCCGGCACGCTGTCGATGTCGTTGTAGTAGTCGCCGTGCGGGCCGCCGAACTGGTCGCTGAGCTGGAAGGCGGAGTTGCGCGACCAGGTGAAGCCGACGGTGATCGGGTCGTGGTCGGAGAGCATCAGCCCGTCGGAGGTGAGGAACTTGGCGTGCTCGTTGTTGTACGAGGTCGCGTTCAGGGACACGAGCTTGCTGCCGCGGTAGAGGACCTTGTCGACCACCTCGCAGGTGTTGGGCACGGTGGCCCCGGACTGGTCGCAGACCAGCGCGTCGCTGCCCTTGGCGGGCGGGGTGCCGCCCCGTATCAGCTGCACCCAGGCGTCCGTGAGGCCGTTGGCGGAGGCGAACTCGGCGATGGTGTCGGCCGAGCGGGTGTAGCGGGTGTTGGTGTCGCCCATGACCACGACGGCGTTGCCCGCCGAGTGCGCCTTGATGAAGGCGGTGAGCTGGTTGAGGTTGTCGGCGCGGGAGGCCTCGTCGCCGTCGTTGGTGCCGGCGTTGGTGTGCAGGTTGTAGAAGTCGACGTAGACGCCCTCGGCCAGACGTTCGCGCATGAAGGTGAAGCCCTTGGGGGTCAGGCAGTCACCCGAGTCGACCTGGCAGGAGTTCCAGTGGACGCGCTCGAAGTCGTCGGTGTCGTACGGGATTTTGGACAGGGTGTTCAGGCCGCTGCCGATGCCGGCGCCGCCGCTGGTGGGGGTGCGGTAGGCGTGCGCGGTGTCGGCTGCGTAGAGGTACGCGTGGTAGTTGAAGTCCTCCTCGACGTGGACGATGTCGTAGGGCGCGATCCGCTGGCCGATGGCGGTGGTGCTGGTGTCACGCGGCGTGGAGGCGCTGGAGAGGCTCTCGGGCAGGCCGGCGACGTTGTAGCTGAGGACGCTGAAGGAACCCGAGTCCGCGGCGGCCGCGGAGGGGGCGGCCGCGGTGAGCCCGCCGAGCGTGGCGGCGGCCGCGGCCAGGCAGGCGAAGAGTCTGCGCATGGGGTGTGTCTCCTGTGGAGGGAAAGCGGTTGCGGTGAGGAGCGTGACAGAAGTTACCGCCGGTTACCCCAGGCCTGTCGAGTGTTTGGACGCTCTTTCACAGGAGTTGCCTGCCGTACACGGGCGGTTCGGACGACGGTCGAGGGCGTTGCACGTACCGGGGCGCGCCCTCACCTCACGCGCGCGTGCCGTCCGTCGCCCCCGGCATGACCGGACGGGAGACGCGACTCGCGCCCCGCGATCGGTTGTTTGTCGCCGCCTTGTCCCGAATCCGTGCCGGATGCCTGCGCCCGGCCGTTCCGCCGCCTACGCTCACTCCGTGCTGCGCATCACCGACGCCCGAACCGGCGAGTCCCTCGAGGCCGCCCCCGCCCGCCGGGGCCTGACCCGGGTCGAGGCCCACACCGCGGGGGCCGACACCGGCGCCCTGCGCGTGCTGCTCGTCGCCGACCTGCTCGTGCGAGCCCTCGAACTCGGCGGCACCCCCGTGTGGTCCGTGCTGATCTGCGAGCGGGACCGGGCCGAGTTGCAGGCCGGGGCAGCCACGCTCGGCATCCGCCCCTTCGAGGACAGCCGGGACGTGGGTTCCGGGCTGGGTGAGGCACAGGTCATCCATGTCGTCGCGGAGGGGAGCGGGACGCCCGACGGGCCCACGGTCGCCGTCGCCCCGGTCCACGGCACGGCCGAGGGCGCCGACCCGACCGCCCTGCGCCTCGCCCTGCTCGCCCGGGACCGCGCCGCACCGGCCACCCTCGACCCGGCCGGCCTCGACGAGGCCCGCGCCACCCTCGCCCGATGGCGCGGCCGCGTCGCCGCCTGGGCACGGCAGCCGTCCCGGCCCATTCCGGACGAGGCCCGGGCCCGGCTGCGTGCCGCGTGGGAGGACGACCTGGACGTGCCCGCCGTGCTCGACACCCTGACCTGGGTGGAGACTTCGCCGGACCTGCCGGACGGCGCGCGCTTCGAGACGTACGCCTACGCCGACCGGCTCCTCGGCCTCGAGCTCATGCGCGACCTGGGAGCCCCGGCGTGATCGCGCGCATGGGCGCGGGGCCGCTGCGCCGGCTGGTCGTGCTGCGGCACGCCAAGTCCGCCTGGCCGGTGGGCGTCCCGGACCACGAGCGGCCCCTCGCACCGCGCGGCCGCCGGGACGCCCCGGCCGCGGGGCGGGCCCTCGCCGAGGTCGACTGCCTGCCCGATCTCGCCCTGTGCTCCACCGCCGTACGCGCCCGTCAGACCTGGGAACTGGCCTCGGCCCAGTGGGGCACGCCCCCGCCGGTACGGCGGGACCCCAGGCTGTACGCCGCCGAGGTGGCCGACCTGCTGGAGGCCGTGCACGAGGTGTCCCCGGAGGTCGAGACGCTGCTGCTGATCGGGCACAACCCCGGACTGGAGGAACTCGTCCTGGAACTCGCCGGGGACGGCCTCGACGACGCCCTGGACGAGGTGCGCACGAAGTTCCCGACCTCGGCGATCGCGGTCCTGGCCTGGCACGGCACCACCTGGCGGGCGCTCGCCCCGGGCACGGCGCTGCTGACGAGCATGATCGTGCCCCGGGGGAGGAAGAAGGGCGACGGGAAGGGCTGAGTCAGCCCACGCGCACGTGTGGCCGACGCTGCGGATCCGGCTCGGCACGCCTGAGCACCTCCCGGGTGACGGGAGCGACCTCGCCGTCCCCGAACACCAGGAACCGGATCAGATGGCTGACGGGGCCGCCCTCCGTCCAGCTGAAGTAGGCACTGGGCACCTCGCCGGTGCGGTCGCGCAGCTCCAGCAGCACGGCCGCGATCGTGTTGGGCACGGTCGGTCCCTGTACGCGCAGCCTGCGCACGCCGTGCTTCTCGTCGCCGTGCACGGTGATGTCCGACGTGAAGTCGGAGGAGTCGCGCACGAAGACCTCCAGGAACAGCAGCGGGCCGCCCTCGGGGATGTGGGTGTGGGCCCGCTGGTCGTACTCCTTGGCGCGGTACTCCCGGGTGCTGTGCTCCTGCGGCTCGTTCGCGATGAGCCGGAGCGGACCGCTGCGCGCGGCCTCCTCGACGAACCGGGCCGCCGTCTCGTCGAACGTCACCGCGGCGGCACGCAGTTCGAACGCCCGGTGCACCCGCGAGCCGAACGACGTCACCAGGATCGCCACGATGAAGATCAACGCGATCTTGAGGCCGTCCGGCCGTTCGATGACGTTCGTGACCAGGGTGTACGCGAACACCGCCGTGATCAGCCCGAAGCCCGCCGTCGCCGCCCGGTGGCCCCGCCGGTGCACGGCGACCGTGGAAGCGAACGACGCGGACAGCATCAGCACCAGCACACCCGTCGCGTACGCGCCGCTCTGCGCGTCCACGTTCGCGTCGAACCACAGCGTGATGCCGACGGCGGCCACCATGAAGACCAGCACCAGCGGCCGCACGGCCCGCGTCCACTCGGGCGCCATGCCGTAGCGCGGCAGATAGCGCGGTACGAGGTTCAGCAGGCCGGCCAGCGCGGAGGCGCCCGCGAACCACAGGATCGCGATCGTCGACATGTCGTACACCGTGCCGAACGCCTGGCCGAGGTGCTCGTGCGCGAGATAGGCGAGCGCGCGCCCGTTCGCCGGGCCGCCGCTCTTGAAGTCCTTCTGCGGGATCAGGATCGTCGTCGCCAGGCTGGACAGCAGCAGGAAGCAGCTCATGATCACGGCGGCCGTGGTGAGCAGCTTGCGGGTCTCCCGGATGCGGCCGGACGGCTTCGCGTACGTGTCCGTCGGATCCCCCTCGACCTGCGGCATCACCGCCACACCGGTCTCGAAGCCGGACATGCCGAGCGCCAGCTTCGGAAACACCAGCAGTGCCACGCCGACCATCGCGAGCGGCGAGGAGTGCGCGGCGGTCAGCGCGTCGGTCCAGTTCCCGATCCGCACCGGATGGCTCAGCACCTCCCAGACGGAGACGGCCAGGACGACGACGTTGAGGGCCAGATAGGTCCCCACGAGAACCACGGCGATCCCGATGGCCTCCCGGAACCCCTTGAGGAACACCGCGCCCAGCGCACCGACGAGGGCCAGCGTGATCCAGAGGTTGCCGCCCTCCAACCAGTGCGGGGCGAAAGGGTTCTCCACGACGTGCGCGGCGGCGTCCGCGGCCGACAGCGTGATCGTGATCAGGAAGTCGGTCGCCGCGAACCCCAGCAGGACCAGGACGAAGATCTTCCCCGACCACCACGACAGCAGCCGCTCCAGCATGGCGATCGACCCCTCGCCGTGCGGGCTCTCGTGCGCGACCCGCCGGTAGACCGGCAGCGCGCCCAGCAGGGTCAGCGCGATCAGCACCAGCGTCGCGACCGGGGAGAGCAGGCCCGCGGCGAGCGCCGCGATGCCCGGCTGGTAGCCGAGCGTGGAGAAGTAGTCGACACCCGTGAGACACATCACCCGCCACCACTTGTGGCCCTCGTGCTCGGGGCGCGGGGTGGCGTGCGGTCCGGGGTGCCGTGCCGACTGCTCGCTCAGCCCCTCCAGCAGCCACGCCCGGAAGCGGGACCCTGTGGAGGAGGACGCGGATTCGCCGGGATCGGTGGTGCCGGGGCTGTCCACCTCGGTGCCGGTCATGGGGTGTTCTCCCGGTGTGGGGTCATGGCCTCGGGGGCCGTGCGGACGACGAGGAGCGAGTATCCCCGACGCCGCCGCCCGCACCTGCGGCGGGGCCCGGGGTGCGCGGGCCGCATAGGCTGGTCGGATGCAGGACGAGTACCGCACAGTGGCCCGCGCGGGCGTGCACGAGACCGAGGTCAACCGCTCCCGCTTCCTGTGCGCCCTCGCCCCGGCGGCCACCGAGCAGGAGGCCCAGGACTTCGTCGCCGCCGTCCGCAAGGAGCACGCGGACGCCACCCACAACTGCTGGGCCTACGTCATCGGTGCCGACGCCTCGGTGCAGAAGGCGAGCGACGACGGCGAACCGGGCGGCACGGCCGGCGTCCCCATGCTGCAGATGCTGCTGCGCCGCGAGATGCGCTACGTCGTCGCCGTCGTCACCCGCTACTACGGCGGCGTCAAACTCGGCGCGGGCGGCCTCATCCGGGCCTACGGCGGCGCGGTCGGCGAGGCGCTCGACGCCCTCGGCACCCTCACCCGCCGCCGCTACCGGCTGGCCACGGTGACCGTCGACCACCAGCGCGCGGGCAAGGTGCAGAACGACCTGCGCTCCACCGGCCGCGAGGTACGTGACGTCCGTTACGGCGAGGCCGTCGCCATCGAGATCGCCCTGCCCGACGCCGACGTGGACGCCTTCCGGGCCTGGCTGGCCGATGCGACGGCCGGGACGGCGGGGTTCGAACTGGGCGGGGATGCTTACGGGGACGCGTGACGTCGGTCGCTGAGGTGCGTGGCAGGCGTGTGATGTTCTTCGTGAAACGGTCATAACGGGCCGGTGTAAGGCGGCTCATGACGGGCCGATACGGGAGTAACCGCCCGTGATGTCAGACCCGGCCGTTAGGGTCGGGGATCATGAGGCTGTTGCACACTTCCGACTGGCATCTCGGCCGGGCGTTCCACCGGGTCAACATGCTCGGGGCCCAGGCCGAGTTCATCGGCCACCTGGTCACGACCGTGCGCGAGCACGGCGTGGACGCGGTGGTCGTGTCGGGAGACGTGTACGACCGTGCGGTGCCCCCACTGGCCGCGGTCGAGCTGTTCGACGACGCCCTGCACCGCCTCGCCGACCTCGGCGTCCCGACGGTGATGATCTCCGGGAACCACGACTCGGCCCGCCGGCTCGGCGTCGGCGCCGGGCTCATCGGGCGCGCGGGCATCCACCTGCGCACCGAGCCGGCCGCGTGCGGGACACCGGTGGTGCTCACCGACGCCCACGGGGACGTGGCCTTCTACGGACTGCCCTACCTCGAACCGGCCCTGGTCAGGGACGAGTTCGGGGTGGAGAAGGCCGGTCACGAGACGGTGCTCGCGGCCGCCATGGAGCGCGTCCGCGCCGACCTCGCCACGCGCGCGCCCGGCACCCGCTCTGTGGTCCTCGCCCACGCCTTCGTCACCGGCGGCGAGGCCAGCGACAGCGAACGGGACATCACCGTCGGCGGGGTCGCCTCCGTGCCCGCCGGCGTCTTCGAGGGCGTCGACTACACGGCCCTGGGCCACCTGCACGGCTGCCAGACCATCACCGAGCGGGTCCGCTACTCCGGCTCCCCGCTGCCGTACTCCTTCTCCGAAGCCGACCACCGCAAGACCATGTGGCTGGTCGACCTCGATGCCGACGGCGCAGTCACCGCCGAACGCGTCGACTGCCCGGTGCCGCGCGCGTTGGCCCGCGTCCGGGGCACCCTGGAGGACCTGCTCGCCGACCCCCGTCTCGCGCCGCACGAGGAGGCGTGGGTCGAGGCCACCCTCACCGACGCCGTCCGCCCTGCCGACCCCATGGCCCGCCTCGCCGAGCGCTTCCCGCACACCCTCAGCCTGCTCTTCGACCCCGACCGGGCCCCGGACGACCCCGACGTGTCGTACGCCCGACGGCTCGCGGGCCGCAGCGACCAGGAGATCGCAGAGGACTTCGTCGCCCATGTGCGCGGCGCGGGACCCGACGAGCGCGAACGGATGGTGCTGCGGGACGCGTTCGACGCGGTGCGCGCGGACGAGGCCGTGCGGGAGGTGGCGCGGTGAGGCTGCACCGGCTGGACATCACCGCCTTCGGGCCCTTCGGCGGCTCCCAGTCCGTCGACTTCGACACCCTGTCCGCGGCCGGGCTGTTCCTCCTGCACGGACCGACCGGCGCCGGCAAGACGTCCGTCCTGGACGCCGTGTGCTACGCGCTGTACGGCACCGTCCCGGGCGCCCGCCAGAGCGGCCAGGGCCTGACCCTGCGCAGCGACCACGCCGCGACCGGCACCCGCACCGCGGTGACCCTCGAACTGACCGTCGCCGGGCGCCGGTTGGAGGTCACCCGGCAGCCACCCTGGGAGCGGCCCAAGAAGCGCGGCTCGGGCACCACCCTCGAAAAGGCGCAGAGCCGGCTGCGCGAGTACGACGCGACGGCCGCCGCCTGGAAGGACCTCAGCCGCTCCCACCAGGAGATCGGCGAGGAGATCACCCAGCTGCTCGGCATGAGCCGCGAGCAGTTCTGCCAGGTCGTGCTGTTGCCCCAGGGCGACTTCGCCCGCTTCCTGCGCGCCGACGCGGAATCCCGCGGCAGGCTGCTGGGCCGCCTCTTCGACACCCACCGCTTCGCCGAGGTCGAGAAACGCCTCGCCGAGCGCCGGCGTGCCGCCGAGGCCCGGGTCCGCGAGGGAGACGCGACCCTGCTGGCCGACGCACACCGCATGCAGCAGGCGGCCGGCGGCGCCATGACACTGCCGGAACTCCAGCCGGGCGAGCCGGGTCTGGCCGAAGCGGTGCTGACGGCCGCCGCCGTAGCCCGCGCGACCGCCCGCGAGCAGCTGACGATCGCCCGCTGCCGCCTGACGGCCGCGGAGTCCGCGCAGGCGGCGGCCGAGCGGGAACTGGGCGAGGCGCGCGAACTGGCCCGGCTGCAGCAGCGGTTCACCGAGGCCCGGGAGCGTGCCGCACGGCTGCACGAGCACGCCGACGCCCACCGGGCGGCGCAGGAACGCATGGAGCGGGCCCGCAAGGCCGAGGCGGTGGCGCCCGCCCTGGAACTGCGGGACGCGGCCGACGCCGAACACCGCAGGGCGGCCCAGGCGGAGGCACGGGCGCGTGCGCTGCTGCGCGACGCCTTCGCCGCCGAACGGCCGGCCGGCGCGCCGGGAGAAGGTTCCGGGGAAGTCACCGGTGACGTGGACGCGTCGGCCCACGCCGGGGCCTCCGGGCTCGCCGTCGCCGCGCGGCGGGCGGCCGAGGAGCTGGGCGGGCTGGAGTCGGCCCGCCGTGCCGAGCAGCGGCTGGGCGAACTCCTCGCGGAGCGCGCCGGGCTGGACCGGGAGGAGCGGGCCGACGCGGAGGTCCTGCAGGAGGCCGAGGCCTGGCTCGCCGGCTGGGAGGAGATCCGCACCGGCCTCCAGAGCGCCGTCGAGTCCGCCCAGGAGGCGGCCACCCGGGCCGAGCAGCTGGCCGTGCAAAGGGACCCCGCCCGCAGGAGGCTCGCCGCGGCCCGGCAGCGCGACCAGTTCGCGCGGGACACCGACGACGCCCAGCGGCAGGTGACCGCCGCCACGGAGCGCGCCCTGAAGGCCCGCGCCGAGTGGCTGGACGTCAAGGAACAGCGGCTGAACGGCATCGCCGCCGAGCTGGCCGCCCAGCTCACCGACGGTGAGCCCTGCGCGGTCTGCGGCGCCACCGAACACCCGGCACCGGCCCGCAAGGACGCGGGACACGTCGACCGGGAGACCGAGGAACGCGCGCTCGCCGCCTCCCAGCACGCCGACGACCAGCGCGCCGAGACCGAGCGCCGCCTCGGCGTCGTACAACGGGCACTGGCCGCCGCCGAGGGCGAGGCCGGCGACACGCCCACCGAACAACTGGCCTCCCAAGTACAGGAGTTGGAGCGCCTTTACGCCGAGGCGCGAAACGGGGCGTCCGCGCTGCACACCGCGAGCGAGCGGCTGCGCCAGGCCGAGCAGGAACACGAGCGGCGAGTCGCCGCCCGGCAGCAGGCCGCCGTACGGACCGCCTCCCGGGTCGCCCGCCGCGACGCCCTCGACGGGGAACGCGCAGCCCTGGAACAGGAGCTCACCCACGCGCGGGGCACCGCCGCGAGCGTCTCCGTCCGCGCCACCCAGCTGGAGCGCCGGGTCGCCCTGCTCACCGACGCCGCCGACACCGCGCGCGCCGCCGAGGACACCGCACAGCGGCTCAAGGACGCCGACGCCCGGCTCGCCGACGCCGCCTTCCGTGCCGGCTTCGACACCCCGCAGGCCGCGGCCGCCGCGCTCCTCGACGCGGCCGCCCACCGCGAACTGCAACACCGCCTGGACGCCTGGCAGTCCGAGGAGTCGGCGGTCCGCGCCGTGCTCGCCGAGGACGACACCGCGGCCGCCGCCCGGCGATCCCCGGCCGACCTCGCCGGCGCGCAGCAGGCAGCCGCCGCCGCGGCCCAGCGCCTGCGCGAGGCCGCCTCGGCCCGCGACGCGGCGGCCCGCCGCTGCGCCGAACTCGACCGGCTCTCCGCCCGTTCGGCCGAGGGCGTCCGCGCACTGGCACCGCTGCGCGAGGAGTACGACCGCGTGGCCCGCCTGGCCGCCCTCACGGCCGGCACCTCCGCGGAGAACGAGCGCAAGATGCGCCTGGAGTCGTACGTGTTGGCCGCCCGCCTGGAACAGGTGGCCGCCGCGGCGACCGTCCGCCTCCAGCGCATGTCCTCCGGCCGCTACACCCTGGTCCACTCCGACGACCGCGCCGGACGCGGCCGCAGCGGTCTCGGACTGCACGTCGTCGACGCCTGGACCGGACGCGAGCGTGACACGGCGACCCTGTCCGGCGGGGAGACCTTCTTCGCCTCCCTCGCCCTCGCCCTCGGCCTCGCGGACGTCGTCACGGACGAGGCGGGCGGGGTCCGCCTGGACACCCTCTTCATCGACGAGGGCTTCGGCAGCCTCGACGACCAGACCCTCGACGAGGTCCTCGACGTGCTCGACTCGCTGCGCGAACGCGACCGCAGCGTCGGCATCGTCAGCCACGTCGCCGACCTGAGACGGCGCATCCACGCCCAGCTGGAGGTCGTGAAGGGCAGATCGGGATCGCTGGTCCGGCAGCGCGGTCAGTGACCCAGCGGGCGCCGGGGCAGCGGTGAGGAGTACACGACGCTCGTCGTCACCGAACCGAGCGACCCGATCTTCCCCGACACCTCCTCCAGGTGCCGCATCGAGCGGGCGGCGACCTTGATGACGAAGCAGTCGTCGCCCGTCACATGGTGCGCCTCCAGGATCTCGGGCGTCACGGCGACCAGGTCGTGGAAGGGCTTGTAGTTGCCGGTCGGGTAGCGCAGCCGGACGAACGCGAGGATCGGCAGCCCCAGCCGCTCGGGGTCCACGACGGCGGCGTACCCCTGGATGACCCCCGCCTCCTCCAGCCGCCGCACCCGCTCGGTGACCGCGCTCGGCGACATGGACACGGCACGGGCCAGCTCGGCGAAACTGGCCCGTCCCTCACGCTGCAGGACGTCGAGGATGCGCCAGTCGGTGGCGTCCGGGGAAAACACGGTCATGCCCGAGGAATAGCAGGGGAATCCCCGGTCGAGCAAGGAGAGGGCCGTGGAACAAGCCTTCAAGGTGCCGGTCGGCGACCGTAGATTCCTTGCCGTAGCGAGAACGTCGTGGCGAACGTGCGTCGTAGCGGACGTCCCTAGCCGCGAAAGAACGTCGTAGCGAGAGAACGTCGGCGAAAGGCCAGATCATGACCAGCACCACCACCGCCGTGAACCCCGTCCTGCGTGTCGCCCCGGCGGCCCCGGCCGAGGCCGCCGCCCACTTCCGGGCGAGCCTCGCCTTCCACGCCGACGTCTCCGACGTGGCCGCCGCGCTCGCGGCCGACGGCGATCCCGGCTTCGTCGTCCTGGACTCCCGCTCCGCCGAGTCCTGGGACCAGGGCCACATCCCCGGCGCCGTCCACCTGCCGACCGCGCTCATCCCCGAACAGGCGGAAGCGCTCCTCGACAAGTCCGTGCCGGTCGTCACCTACTGCTGGGGCCCCGGCTGCAACGGCGCGACCCGGGCCGCGCTCGCCCTCGCCGAACTCGGCTACCCCGTCAAGGAGATGCTCGGCGGTTTCGAGTACTGGGCACGCGAGGGTTTCGCGTACGAGACCTGGGAGGGCGCCGGCCGCCGCGCCGCCGACCCGCTGACGGCGCCGGTGGGCACGGAGGACTGCGGCTGTTGATGCTTCGCCCGGTATGACCGGTCACGATGGGTGGCCCCTATGGAGGGTTGGGGGACACCGAAAACGTGGGACTTCCCTGCGTGTAGGTTCTTGCGCCATGGTGCGATACGCGGATCCCGGGGCGTTGGAGTGGGTGGAGTCGGGCGGCGGCCCGCTCATAGCGGTGCCGGAGACGGTCCTGCCGTTCTGGGCGGGCGCGGACGGCGAGGAGACCGCCTCCGACTACGACCGCGCCTGCGAGGTCGACGGGGTCGTCGGCCTGCTCCCGGTCGGCGACTCGGCGGCCCTCGTCCTCGGCGACGAACCCGCCTCCACCGCCTACCTGCCGGAACACGGCGCCTTCGTACGGTGGTGCGCCGCGAACTCCGAGGACGAGCTGCTGTCCGGCGTCCCGGCCGCCCTCGCCACGGCAGACTGGGAGAACGAGGTGCGCTGGGAAGTGCCGGGCGCGGTCGTCCTGTTCGACTCGGCCTGGCCCGGCAGTGAGACCGGACGCACGGACTGCCTGAAGGTCCCCCTCCAGCCGGGCAGTTACGCCGTCCGCGCGGCCAACGTCCAGCCCGGCCCCGAAACTTGGCTCGGCCTCGTACAGCTTCGGCGGCTCGACTGACCCGAGTCCCCTCTGCCGACGGGTCGTTGGCAGGAGCTCGACCACCCGGTCCGCCTCGCAGTGTGGCTCTACGTCAACGAGGCGGACCGGACCACCGGGGAGTCAGCGACTCCCCGGGCGGATTCCGGCGCTGATCACAGTCGGGCCAGCTCGTCCACCAGGTCGTCCAGGCCCAGCGAGCCCTGCGAGAGCGCGGCCATGTGCCAGGCCTTGAGGTCGAAGGACTCGCCATGCTGCTCGCGGGCCTTCTCCCGGCCCAGCAGCCAGGCCCGTTCGCCGAGCTTGTAGCCGATCGCCTGGCCCGGGATGGTCAGATAGCGGGTCAGCTCGCTCTCCACGAAGTCCGCCGGACGGCTGCTGTGCGCGCCGAAGAACTCCTGGGCCAACTCGGGCGTCCAGCGCTCACCCGGGTGGAACGGGGAGTCCGCCGGGATCTCGAGCTCCAGGTGCATGCCGATGTCGACGATGACCCGGGCCGCCCGCATCATCTGCGCGTCCAGGTAGCCGAGCCGCTGCTCCGCGTCCTTGAGATAGCCGAGCTCGTCCATCAGCCGCTCCGCGTACAGCGCCCAGCCCTCGGCGTTGGCGCTGACTCCGCCGAGCGTGGCCTGGTAGCGGGAGAGGTTCTCGGCGACGTGCGCCCACTGCGCCAGCTGCAGATGATGCCCCGGCACGCCCTCGTGGTACCAGGTGGAGACCAGGTCGTAGACCGGGAAACGGGTCTGGCCCATCGTCGGCAGCCAGGTGCGTCCCGGACGGGAGAAGTCCTCGGAGGGCGGCGTGTAGTACGGCGCCGCCGCACCCCCGGGCGGGGCGATGCACGACTCCACCTTCCTTACCCGCTCGGCGAGTTCGAAGTGCGTGCCGTCGAGGTCGGCGATCGCCTGGTCCATCAGGCCCTGCAGCCAGTCGCGGACCTCGTCGACGCCGTCGATGTGCTTGCCGTGCTCGTCGAGGTGCGCGAGCGCCACCCACGGGGTCTCGGCGCCGGGCAGGATCTTCTCGGCCTCCCGCTTCATCTCGCCGAGCAGCCGGTGGAACTCCGACCACCCGTACGCGTAAGCCTCGTCCAGATCGAGGTCGGTGCCGTTGAAGTAGCGGGCCCAGCGGGCGTAGCGCTCGCGGCCGACTGTGTCCGGCGCGCCCTCGATCGCCGGCGCGTACACGTCGCGCATCCAGTCCCGCAGCTCCACGACCGCCGCCGTCGCCCCACGGGCGGCCTCGTCCAGCTCCGCGCGCAGCGCCTCGGGGCCGGCCGAGGCGAAGTCCTCGAACCAGCCGCGGCCCTTGCCGTCGGTGTCCGACCACTCGGTGAGCTGTCCGATGAACGTGGCGGTCGGCCGCGGTGCCCCGTACAGCTTGCGCTCCAGCCCGAGCTCCAGGGACTCCCGGTAGCCGGCCAGCGCGGCCGGCACCCCGCGCAGCCGCTCGGCGATCGCCGCCCAGTCCTCGTCGGTCCCGTTCGGCGTCACGGTGAACACCTCGCGCACCGAGTGCACCGGCGTGCCCAGGTTGCCGACCCGGCGCAGGCCCTCCTCGGCCTCGTGCACGGCGAGCTCCGCGGTGAGCCGCTCGCGCAGCAGCCGGCCGCACCGGCGCTCGACGTCACTGTCCGCGCCGGGCTGCCGTTCGGCCTCGTCGAGCCGGGCCAGGGTGCGGCGCGCCAACTGAGCCAGCGCCTCCTGGCCGGCGGGCGAGAGGTCGGGCAGTTTGCTGGAACTCTCCTTCACGCCGAGGTACGTACCGGTCACCGGGTCGAGGGCGATGACCTCGTCGACGTACGCGTCGGCGACCTGACGGGGCAGCATGTTCGTGGTCTGCGACATGCGGTCCATCCTGGTGGACGGTCCGGCGCACGTCACCCCGATTGTGCCGAGGGCGAAGGCGGCAGCAGCGGCCCGCAGTCCCACTGCTGGAAGATCAGGCGCGTCTCCACCCGGGCCACTTCCCGCCGGGACGTGAACTCGTCCAGCACCAGACGCTGCAGATCCGCCATGTCCGCGACGGCCACATGGACGAGGTAGTCGTCCGGTCCGGTCAGGTGGAAGACGGTACGGGACTCCGGCAGGGCCCGGATGCGCTCCACGAACGGTCCCACCAGCTCCCGTCGATGCGGCCTGACCTGCACCGACAGCAGGGCCTCGAGCCCCCGCCCGAGCTTGGCCGGATCGAGCCGCAGCTGGTGTCCGAGGATCACCCCGCAGCGGCGCAGCCGCGTCACCCGGTCCAGGCACGTCGAGGCCGCGACGCCCACCTGCGCGGCGAGGTCACGGTAGGTGGTCCGGGCGTCGTTCTGCAGCAGGCGCAGAAGATGGAGGTCCACCGGATCCAGTACGACAGATTCGGCCATCGGCCGAACGTAGCACGGTGTCCGGCCCGTGTGACCCGGCCGTTGTTCACGCTTCGGGCATGGAGTCCACGAGAGCTCTGGCCACCGAGGCCGTGCACGCCGGCCGCGACGACCTCGCCCGGCAGGGGCTGCACGCCCCGCCCATCGACCTGTCGACCACCTACCCCTCGTACGACAGCCGTGGCGAGGCGGCCCGCATCGACGCGTTCGCCACCACGGGCGCCGAGCCCGACGGCCCGCCCGTCTACGGCCGCCTGGGCAACCCCACCGTCGCCCGCTTCGAGACCGCGCTCGCCCGCCTGGAGGGCACGGAGTCCGCGGTCGCCTTCGCCAGCGGGATGGCCGCGCTGAGCGCGGTCCTGCTCGTACGCGCCTCGCTGGGCCTGCGCCATGTCGTCGCCGTACGCCCCCTGTACGGCTGCAGCGATCACCTGCTCACCGCGGGACTGCTCGGCTCCGAGGTGACCTGGACCGACCCGGCCGGCATCGCCGACGCCCTGCGCCCGGACACCGGGCTGGTGATGGTGGAGTCCCCGGCCAATCCGACGCTCGCCGAGGTCGACCTGCGCGCCGTCGCCCACGCGTGCGGCTCCGTCCCTCTCCTGGCGGACAACACCTTCGCCACACCGGTCCTCCAGCGCCCGGCCGCCCTCGGTGCGCGGCTGGTGCTGCACAGCGCCACCAAGTACCTCGGCGGACACGGCGACGTGATGGCGGGCGTGGTCGCCTGCGACGAGGAGTTCGCCGGCCGGCTGCGCCAGGTCCGCTTCGCCACCGGCGGCGTCCTGCACCCGCTCGCCGGCTACCTCCTCCTGCGCGGTCTGTCGACCCTGCCGGTCCGCGTCCGCGCCGCCTCCGCCAACGCCGCCGAACTCGTCCGCCGCCTTTCCGCCGACCCGCGCGTCACCCGGGTCCACTACCCGCGCATCGGCGGCGCGATGATCGCCTTCGAGACGGCCGGCGACCCGCACGAGGTCATCGCCGCGGTCCGCTTGATCACCCCGGCGGTCAGCCTGGGCAGCGTCGACACCCTCATCCAGCACCCGGCGTCGATCAGCCACCGCATCGTGGACGCGGACGACCGCCGGGGCTCCGGGGTCGGCGACCGGCTGCTGCGGATGTCGGTGGGCCTGGAGGACGTGGACGACCTGTGGGCCGACCTGGACCAGGCGCTGGGGGAGCCCCCGACGAGGGGCACGGGGAACCGCGCGGGCGGGCACGATGCACTCGCGCCCGCCGACGCGGCCCCGGCCGCTACGGCGCTTCCGCGTTGGTGACCCTCACCAGCCCGGCGTCCACCCCCAGCCGAGCCGTGATGACCAGGGTGCCCTCCTCGATCTGGTAGTCGAGGGGGAGCCCCAGGCCCCGCATGGCCGCGACCATCCCGGTGTTGGAGGCCTGCGTCACGGCGTACACGCTCTCGCAGCCGGCCTCGGCGGCCATCGCCACCAGCCGCTCCAGGAGCTCCGCGCCGATGCCCCGCCGCTGCCACTTGTCCTCGACGAGCAGCGCGACCTCGGTCTCGTCCCCGTCCCACAGCAGATGCCCGAGCCCGACGACGCGGCCCGAAGCGGTCTGCACGGCGAGTGTCCGGCCGAAGCGCGGGCTGAGCAGGTGGTTCAGATAGCGGTCCGCGTCCCCGATCGGCCCGTGGTAGCGCATGGAGAGCGTCCGGGAGGAGCACCGTTCGTGCATCTCCCGCGCCGCCTCCAGGTCACCCGGGCCGGCCCGGCGCACCGTGATCTCGTTGCCCTCGGGCAGCGTCAGTACGTCTCTGCCGCGCGGCACCCGCGGCCCGAGCCGCGCGTCCAGCTCCACCAGCGCCCGCGCCCGGGCGAACTCGGTCGGGGTGAACGGCAGATACGGCCGCTCCACGGTGATCACGCCGCCTTCCGGTGCCCGCAGCCGCATCACCGTGTCCTCCAGCACCCCGTCCAACGGCACGCCCTCCGGGCCGCGGCCGCCCCCCACCGGCGTGGCCGGCAGCTGGCGGATGGTGCACCGGCCCAGCAACTGCCTGAGCGCCAGCGGCAGTTCCGCCGCGTCCAGGGCGGTGCGGGCCGCCAGGCCGAGCACCCGGGTCGGCGCGTCCACCAGGTCGTGGGCGTCGGCCCGCTCCATCCAGGTGTCGACGCCCCCGGCCCGCGCGACCACCTGCGTGAGCTTGGAGGCCATGAGACCTTCGGGAGCCCGCAGCAGGAACTCGTCGACGGTGCCCTCGGCCAGCGGATGCGTCTGCAGGCTCAGGATGTCGACGCGCTGCCCGGCGAGCGCCATGCACAGGGCCGCCAGCGACCCCGGTTCGTCCTTCACGGTCGTCCGCATCCGCCACAACACGCTCTCGTCCGGCCCGGCCTGCCGCTCACTGGGCAGCGGCCGGGCACCGGTATCGCCCGCCGGCGGCGCGTGTCCGTGGCGGCGTGACCACCACGTCTGGAACACCGAGGCGAGTCCGGCCACGCCGCTCCGCCCGTGGTGCCCGCAACGGGCCTGTCCCTCTGGTGTCACATCAGACATGTCTCGACTCATGGAACCACTGTGAAGGAAACGTGTTGCGTGATCACGAACGGTTTGTGACTGATCGGTAAAGCGTGCTTATGTTCCTTTTGTTGATTTCTATACGATTGAAGCGTGCGGTTTTCCGCTCATGCGGCGATCTCCCATGTCAGCGCGGTGCGCAACCGCCGAGCCTGCGCCACGATCCGGGACGAGCCGCGCCGGTCCGCGGTCTGCGCGAGGTGCGGTATCTCACCCCGGGCCCCACAACGTTCGGCGGACTCCGCGGCCACGGCGAGCAGTTCCCCGAGCCCCCGGGCCGACGCTCCCGCGCCGCCCGTCGCGAACTCGGCGAGCAGGAGGGGCAGCGTGTGCCGGAGCGTCTCCCAGACGGTGGCGTCGGCGCCCGTGGCCGCCGAGGTCCGGGCCGACTCCGCGAGCCGCAGCGGCTTGACCGCGCCGCGCCGGACCAGCTGCCCGAGGTCCGCGCCGAGCCGCGCCGGGTCGAGCTGACCGCGTGCCGCCAGCGTCAACAGCGCGTCCACGGCGGCGAGCCGGTCCTCCGCATGCCGGGCACCGAGCCCGTAGGCCAGGCCCAGGTGCACGGCCTCGCCGGCCTCGCCGCCGGACTCGGCGAGCTGCGGCAGGACGGCGGCACCCCGGTCGTCGTCCACGGCCAGGGCCGACAGGTCCCGCAGCAGGCGTACGGCGACGAGCTCCCGCCGCTCGGGCAGCACGGCCAGCCAGTGCTGACGTGCGTCGTCGTTCCAGTGGTGGCAGTACCAGCGGTCGGTGAAGACCCCCACCGGCCGGCCCAGATGCCGGTACTCCTCCGGGAAGTCCCGCTGCAACTGAGGCAGTTCATCGCACTCCAGCAGGATGCGGCTGCCCGAGATCCGGCGCCGGGTCACCGGCTGCGCGTCGTCCGGTGCGCCCAGCCAGCCGGCGAGCCGTGCGCCCTCCCTCGTGCCGAGGGCCGCGGCGCGCTCGGCGGCCCGCCCGGCCGCCGGCCGGTCCGCGCGCCGCACTCGCAGCAGCGCCTGCGCGAAGTCCGCCGCCGACACCCGCGCGCCCAGCCGCCGGTACTCGGCCAGCCGGTCCACCAACTCGTCCGGCTCCAGCAGGCCCGTGCTCCAGGTCGGGGTCGACAGCAGGAAGGGCAGTGGGTCCGTCCGCAGGCGGTACGCGACCTCCCACAGCCGGGCGGCGAAGGCCCGGCTCAGGGCGCTGTGCCCGCACTCGCGGGGCGTGGAACCGTGCTGGACGACCGCGTGCAGTGTTCCGAGCTCCACCTTTCCGAGGAGGGTGGCCAGGAGGAGGTCGAGGCCGTCCTCCGCGTCCGAGACGGAGAAGTCGCTCCTGCTGAACCGGCTCTGGTACCGCAGACCGCTGTCGGCGTCGTTCCACCAGCGCCGGGCGAGCACCGGCCCGAGCGCCTCCACCAGGGCCTCCCGGTCGTGGTGGACGTGGCGCACCAGACCGTCCAGCACCCTCTCGAACCCGGCCACACCGGGCTCGGTCTCCATAGCCGCCCCCACCTCCTCGGCGACCTCGGCCGCGGACACCGGAGCGGGTTCGAGGCGCGTGGGCAGCGGGACGGGCGGGAGCACCTCCTCGTACGGTTCGGGGTCCACCGAGGCGGCCGCGGTGCCCAGGAGCCGGACCGCGCGGACGCGCAGACCCGGGATCAAGTTCTCGGCCTCCGCCGCGATCTCCCCGCGCACCTCGGTGCCGTCCGCCTTCTTCAGGTGCCGCTCCACCAGCTTCAGCGCCCGCTCCTGCACGTCCGAGTCCTCGTGGCCGAAGGCGCGGGCGACCACGGGCAGCAGCTCGTCGGCCGCGCCGGCGTCGCGGGCGAGGACCTTGCCGAGCAGCACGAGCTGGGCGCGCACCAGCTTCTTCTCGGTGCGGAAGAGCACAGCGGACGACATCTCCGCCAACCGTCGGCTGCTCAGTTCGCCGTCGAGGGCCAGGGCGGACAGCACCGCCTGGGCGTGCGCGGCCACGGGGGAGACCGCGTCGCAGGCCAGCGCCAGCCAGTCGGCCCTCCGCTGCCGTTCCTCGTCCCCGGTCAGGTCCAGGCCCTTCAACAACCGCAGGAAGAAACGCTGTTCGGTGGTGGTACCGCCCCGCAGCAGACGGGCCACGCACGCGTCGATCATCACCTCGCGCTCCACGAGCCTCTCTGCGGCCAGCCCCGACAGCGCACCCGTCCAGCTGTCCGGCCCGTCGCCCCGCGGCCATTCGAGCAGGCCGCCGATGTCGTTCGTCTCGAACAGCGCCGCCACGAGCTCTTCGAGATGCGGATCCTGGCGCATGCGGTCGAGCAGCGTGCCCCCGCGCTGCCAGGCCCAGCCCACGTGCCCCATCCAGCCCCGCACGTACGCGTCCGTGGTCGGCACCGGGCAGCCCGACAGCCGTACCAGCCCCGACATCAGTTCGTACGGCACCCCGGAGGCGGCCGGGCGCTGGGCGAGCCGGTGCGTCAGATCGGCCAGCCACTCCGGGGAACGGTCGCCGAGCAGCCGCAGCAGCAGGGCCGCGGACGTCCCCGACCAGCGCATGTCGGCGGCGGCGATCCAGGACGCGACGGCTGCCGCACCCGTCTGACAGGCCACCCCGGCCGCATACAGCGCCGGATACGCGCGACGGGACGCCGCGTCCCAGGGGGCTGCTCTGAGCTCCTTGCGCAGGGCCTTCAACTCCGGGAAAGCGGAACGCCGTTCGGCATCCGTCAGCTCGTCGAGCAGACCGACCACCTCGGCCGTCCGGCCGGCCCGTACCGCTTCCATCAACGCGCTCATCGCGCACCCCCGTCGACTCGAACCGTCTCCTGCTGTGCCACGGCACCCCGCCGCACCATCCGCACCGCCAGCGCGTGCTTGCACGGCCCGCGTCCACCCCGGTACCTCGCCCACCACTGGCAGCTGCAGCTGAGCACCCCCGACTCGTCGCGCACCCGGTGCACATGGCCGTCCTCGGCCGTGACCGTCCCCAGGGCGCCCTCCAGCGCGACGGCGCCCGCGGCCACCAGCGCCCGGGCCGAGCGCAGCCGGGGGTTGTGGCGCTCCACGCGCTCGGCGTCGTAGGGGAGTTCACGGTGGAAGTAGGCCGCCTCCGCGGTGTCGTACCCGACGCGGCCCGAGGTGCCCAGGCGCACCAGGGCCGCCCGCACCCGCTCGGCCGTGAGGCCGCAGGAGGCGGCGAGGTCGGCGATGTCGATGCGGGGTTCCCAGGCGAGCAGCACGGAGACCAGCTCCGCGTCCTCGGCGGCCTCGTCCGTGGCCAGCGCGTCCAGCACGCCGCCCTCGCCGGAGAAGCCCCGCGAGGCGTCGGGCGACAGGGTGAGCGTGAGCCGCATCCCCGGCAGCACGGCCTCCCAGGCGCAGGCAGTGGAGGCGCTGCCGGTGGCCGCGGGCCCGTAGACCCGCAGGGCGGTCGCGTGCCGCAGCACGCGCTGCAGCGCGACCAGCCGCTCCGGGCCGGGCAGGCACACCGCGCCCGGCACCGCCCGGGTGGTCGGCCGCAGTCCACGGCCGGCCGGCACCACCCACCGCGGCCCGGTCGTGGCGCCCCGCCCACCCCCGCGGGGCAGGATGCGGAGGAACCGGACGGCCTCGGCGGCGGAGAGCTCGGCCCGCAGGTCGAAGCCGGCCGCGATGACCTGCGCCTCCGCGAACCCGCGCAGCCAGCGGTCGGGCAGCGGCACCTTCTTCTCGACGACCGGCCCGTCCAGCGTGGTCACCGCCAGTTCCTCGGGGCCGACCCGGAGATGAAGCGGGTCGTCGGAACCGATACGGGAAAGGGCCTCGCGCAGCGGGTTGTTGACGTCGACGTTCGTCGTGCCGTGCCCGACCTCGTCGCCGTCGAGGCCCGCCGCCAGCACGTCGAGGCGGGCGTAGACCCCGCCGCAGCCCGAGAACGACTCGAAGCGCAGCCGGTCGCCGTTGCCCGTCACCACCGGGTCCAGCTAGGCGGGCAGCTGCCGCTGGTAGTACCGGGCGGCCGCCACGTCCGCCACCGCCAGCAGCCCCGCGGACGCCGCCTGGGGCGACGTCAGAAAGCCCGCGAAGAAGCGCGGATGGTCCTCGGCGCCGGTGGGCGTCGCACCCCGTGAGGTCTCGAGTCCCAGGCGTCGCCCGCCCGCCGAGGACTCCAGCACGGAGGGTCGGCGATAGGCCACGGCCTGCAAAGATCGCGTCATGGAAAGACCGTAGAGGCGACCACTGACAATCGGCCCTGACCTGTGAAAACGAGCCCTCGGCAGGGGAGTTGGCGGCTACGGGACAGGGCCGCGCGCCAGGGGATGACGCCGGTGCGCGGCCCTGTTGAGAGGGTACGGCAGTTACTGGCCGACCAGCCCCGGCCGCAGGGTCTTCGTGAACAGCACAGTGCCGTCGTACTCGCGCAGCCGCACCGTCAGCTCACCGCTGTCGCCGTCGATGTCGACCTCGCCGAAGAACTGGTAGCCCTCGGCCGGCGACACGTTCGCGGCGGTCGGGGCCTTCACGAACACCCGGTCCGGGCCGAAGGTGCCGTCGAGCGCGTTCGCGGGGAAGGCGCCGGCGTTCAGCGGGCCGGAGACGAACTCCCAGAACGGCTCGAAGTCCTTGAACGCGGCCCGCGAGGGGTCGTAGTGCTGGGCCGAGGTGTGGTGGACGTCGGCGGTCAGCCACACCGTGCCGGTGATCCGGCGGTGCTTGACGAACCGCAGCAGTTCGGCGATCTGCAGCTCGCGGCCGAGCGGCGCGCCCGGGTCGCCCTGGGCGACGGCCTCGAAGTTCGCCTTGCCCTCCACCGGGTCCGGCACGACCAGGCCGAGCGGCATGTCCGCGGCGATCACCTTCCACACGGCACGCGACCGGGACAGCTCGCGCTTGAGCCACCGCAGCTGTTCGGCGCCGAGGATGCCCTGCGGGTCGGTGGTCTGGTCGTCGGGCGAGTTGGCGTTGCGGTAGGTCCGCATGTCGAGGACGAACACGTCCAGCAGCGGGCCGTGGTTGACCACGCGGTAGATCCGGCCGTCCGGGCGGCCGCTGACCGTGGAGATGGGGAAGTACTCGGAGAAGGCCCGCCGCGAGCGCACGGCGAGGTCGTCGAGCCTGGTGCCGGCCGGGTAGGCGGTGCCGGTGCCGATGACCTCACCCGGGTACCAGTTGTTGCGGACCTCGTGGTCGTCCCACTGGACGATGTTCGGCACCTGGGCGTTGAAGCGGCGCAGCGCCTGATCCAGCAGGTTGTAGCGGAAGTTGCCGCGGAAGTCGTCCAGCGTGACCGCGACGTGCGACTTCTCCTCGGTGGTGAGGTTGCGGTAGACGCTGCCGTCGGGCAGTGCCTGCGTCGCCGGGATGACGCCGTCGGCGTAGATGTTGTCGCCGCTGCACAGGAAGAAGTCCGGGTCGACCTTCGCCATGGCGTCGAAGATGCGGTAGCCGCCGATCGACTCGTTGATGCCCCAGCCCTGGCCCGCCAGGTCTCCGGACCACACGAACCGCACACCCTGGCGCCGCTTCGCGGGCGCCGTGCGGAACGTGCCGGTGACCGGCTCGCCGGTGCGGCGCGGGTCGTCCGGGTCGGCGAGCAGTACGCGGTAGTGGATCTGCTCGCCCGCGGGGAGCCCGTGCAGCCGGGTCGTGCCGGTGAAGTCCGAGTCCGCGCCGAGCAGCGGCCCTTGCCATCTGCGCGGGTGGCGGAACGACTCGGTGGCCGACGTCTCGACGACCATCCGGGCGGGACGGTCCGACCGCACCCACACCAGACCGGAGTCCCGGGTGACGTCACCCGCCTGCACACCCCAGTCCGCCCTGGGACGACCGGAGAGCGCGAAAGCCGGTGCCGCGGACACGGCGGTGGGCAGGGCCAGGGCCGCGGACGCGGCGAGGGAGCCGCGCAGCACGCTGCGGCGGCCGGGGAACGGACGGTGTGACATGGATGCGCCTCCAGGGACGGGATCCGGCCGGTGTGCGATGCCACAACTACTGGTGCGCCGCAGCGCACACGGAAACCACAAGTGAACAACTGGCCGCGGGAGCGGGTGGACCGACGCGCGCGAGGAACGAAACGCCGGCTCCGGGAGGAGCAACCCGGCGTGCGGACATGTGAGCCGTACGGCCGGGCGATCCCCCGGTCGTGCCCGGCCCGGAGGGGTCCGGTCGTGCCCGGCCCCTCCGCTCACACGGCCGCCGCCATCAGGCGCACACCCGCCCGGATCCGTCCGGGTGACAGATGCGCGTAACCGAGGACCAGGCGCACACCGTCGTCGCCGTCGCCGTGTTCGGCACGCGCGTGCGTGTACGCGCTCAGCGGGCGTACGGCCACCCCGGCGGCCCGCACGCGCGCGAGGAAGCGCTCCTCGGGGCCGTACCGGGCGGGAAGGGCGGCGATGACGTGCAGGCCCGCGGCGATCCCGGTCAGCTTCGCCCCCGGGAAGTCCTCCGCCAGCGCGGCGACGAGGGTGTCGCGCCGCTCCCGGTAGGCACGCTGGCAGCGGCGCAACTGGCGGTCGTAGTCGCCGCGTTCCACGAAGCGGGCGAACAGCGCCTGGTCCAGGGCGGGATGGCCGAGATCCATCGTCCGTTTGCGTTCGACGATCTCCTCGGACAGCGACCGCGGGACGAGCAGCCAGCCGAGCCGCAGGCCCGGGGCGAGGGACTTGCTGACCGAGCCCGCGTAGGCCACGTGCTCCGGGTCGAGCCCCTGAAGGGCGCCCACCGGGGCGCGGTCGTAGCGGAAGTCGCCGTCGTAGTCGTCCTCCAGGACCAGTCCGTCCACGGACCGCGCCCAGTCGAGGAGTTCGGCACGGCGGCGCGCCGAGTAGGCGATGCCGGTGGGGAACTGATGGGACGGCGTGGCCGTCACGGCCCGCAGCCCCGACTCCCGCAGCGCTTCGATGCGCAGTCCTTCCCCGTCCAGCGGCACCGGAACGGTGGTGACCCCCGCCGAGGCGTACAGCGCGTCGTGCTGAGGGCTCCCGGGATCCTCGACGCCGACCTCGCGCACTCCGCGCGCGTGCAGCACGAACCCGAGCAGTGCCGTCGCCTGCGCCACCCCGGAGACCACCACGAGGCGTTCCGGGTCGGCCACCACGCCCCGGCGCCGCGTCAGCAGCTCGGCCAGCGCCGTGCGCAGCCGGGGCAGTCCGCGCGGGTCGGGATAGCCGAGGTCGTCGTGCGGCAGCCGGGCCAGCACATCGCGCTGCGCGGCCGCCCAGGCGGCGCGCGGGAACAGCGACAGGTCCGGCGTCCCGGCCACGAAGTCGGCCTCGGTGCCGGGGGAGCGCGGCGCGAGGTCACGCGCGCGTGGCGGCGCCGCCCGCACGGCGCCGCCCACCCAGGTGCCGGCGCCCCGCCCGCTGCGCAGATACCCCTCGGCCGTCAGCTGCTCGTACGCCCCGGTGACCAGCCCCCGCGAGACGCCGAGGTCGGCGGCGAGATCCCGGCTCGACGGCAGCCTGGTACCCGGCGGCAGCCGCCCCGAGCGCACCGCCTCCCGGAGCGCGGCCTGCAGTGAACGGCCACGCGTGCGTGCGGGAGCGGAGACGGCGGGCAGCAGCAGCTCCCAGGCGGGCGAGGCACTGTGGTCCGTGCCCGTGCCTCCGGCCGGCTTCTCGGCACCGGCCTCGTCCGGATTGGTCCCCGATGGCGTCATGGAAATGGATCTTAAACCGGGCCGCCGCCGTACCTAGCGTCTCCGGCATGAACGCCACCGCCGCCCGTGGAGCACTGCTCGCCGCGCTCGCCGCCGTCCTCGTCGGAGGTTCCTTCACCGCCAACAGCGTCCTGGGCCAGTACCCGTACGCCGGAGGCCAGTTCCTGCGCTACGGACTGGCCTGCCTGCTGCTGATCCCGCTCGCCGGCCGCGGCTCGGCGGCCCGGTTGCGCATGCTCGGGCTCCGTCAGTGGGGCCGGCTCGCCGCCCTGGCCGCGGTGGGCATGGTCGGCTTCAACCTGGCCGTGCTCGCCGCCGAGCGCACCGCGGAACCGGCGGTCCCCGGCGTCTTCGTCGGCTGCGCCCCGGTCGTCGTGGCCGTCGCGGTGCCGCTCCTGGAGGGGCGCGAACCCCGGCGCACCGTGCTGTACGGGGCCTCGCTCGTCGCGGTCGGCGCGTTCACGGTCCAGGGGTGGGGCCGTACGGACGGCACCGGGATCGCCTTCTCCGCCTGCGCGCTGGCCGGTGAGGTGGGCTTCGCCGTCCTCGCCGTCCCCGTGCTGCGGCCGCTGGGGCCCCGGCTGCTGTCCGCCACGGTGTGCGGCGTCGCGGCCGTCGAGTCGGCCGTCACCGGCCTGCTTCTGGACGGCGCGGCGTGGCTGCGCCGCCCCGACGGCGCCGAGGCCGCCGCGCTGCTGTGGCAGGCGGCGGTGGTCACCGTCGTCGGCTTCGTGTGCTGGTACGTCGGCATGCAGCGGATCGGTGCCGAGCGCGCGACGCTGTTCTCCGGCCTCATCCCGGTCGCCGCCGCCTGCACCGCCCCGCTCGTCGGAACGGGCTCCTACGGGCCCGCCCAGGCCGTCGGCAGCGCCCTGGTGGGCGCCGGAGTCGCCCTCGGCTCCGGCGCGTTGAGCCGGCGGCCGGCCGGGTCAGCGGCTGCCGTCGAGGATGACGCGGGCCACCAGCGCCGGGTCGTCGTTCATCGGGCAGTGCCCGCAGCCGGGCAGCCGCACCAGACGGGCCCGCGGAATGATCTGCTTGGCGCGCACTCCCTGACGGCGCACGAGCAGCATGTCCCTGGTGCCCCAGGCCACGGTGACCGGCAGATCGGGGATGTCGTCGGTGAACTGCACGGCGGTACCGGCGCGGAGCGTCGCGTCGAACCCCGTGGCCCGGGCGAGGGCCAGCGTCTCGGCGACCACGGCGTCGGGTGAACGGCGGCCGGGGCGGGCGTAGATGGTGCTCGTCAGCATCGTCCGGCCGGCCGCCGACCGGGACAGCCGCTGCACCAGCGGAAGCGGCAGGCGCTGCGCGATGCGGCGCATGGTGAGCAGCACGCCGAAGGCGTAACGCCGCTCGGCCTCGGACCAGAAGCCGGCCGGCGACAGCGCGGTGACCGACCGGACGAGCTTCTCGCGGGCCAGCTCCAGGGCCAGCAGCCCGCCGAGGGAGTTGCCCGCCACATGCGGCCGGTCGAGCTCCAGAGCTTCGCAGAACGCGCCGAACACGGCGGTCGTGGTGGCCAGGTCGTAGGCCAGGCCGTCCGGGAGCCCCGGGGAGGCGCCGAACCCGGGGAGATCCACGGTGATCACCTCGCGCTCGGTGGCGAGGATGTCCACCACCGGGTCCCAGGCCTGCCGGTGGTGACCGATGCCGTGCAGCAGGAGCAGCGGTGCGCCGCTGCCCACGCGCGCGTAGGAGACGGTCACGGGCTGCGGGCCGCGTGGAGAGGGGACCTTGAAGGAGACGGTGGCGGACATGGGGGTGCTCCTCGTCTGGGGCTCACTGACGGACGCCGGGTAGACAGCTTGTCAGCAATTGCTACCGACGGGTAGCCCCCAGTTCACGCGACCTCGCGGCCGTACCCCGTTCCGTGCCCCGCTCAACGCGCGGTGCCTCGTGCCCCGCTCAACGCGCGCTGCGGATCTCCATGTTGAACTCGCCGTGCCCGAAGTGCCGGAACAGGTCGACCCACAGCGGCAGCGCCATCTCCACGGCGCGAGCCGACCGGATGCCGCCCAGGTCCAGCACCCGGTGCGACGGCCATCCGAACTCCCCGAGCAGGGCGGTGACCTGCTCCTTGGCCGCCGCGTCCTCGCCGCACACGAAGATCTGGTGTTCGCCCGGTACCAGGGTCGGTTCCACCATCACCTTGCAGTTGACGGTGTTGAGGGACTTCACCACGCGCGCGTGCGGGAACGCCCGCTGGATCTGCTCACCCACGCTGTCCGACTCGACGGGGTCCAGCCGCAGCTGCCCGTCCTCGAACGCCAGGGGATTGCTGACGTCGATGACGACCTTGCCGTCGAGGTTCGCCGCCCCGGCCGCCTCCAGCGCCGACAGCGCCACCCGTCCGCCCACGGCGACGAAGACCACCTCGGCCGACGAGGCCGCCTCCTCGAACGTGCCCGACCGGGCGCCCGCTCCGGCATCCCGCGCCCACTCCAGGGCGGTCGGATTGTCCTTGCTGCGAGAACCCAGCGTCACCTCGTGGCCCAGGTCGACCAGCTTCCCGGCCAGCGTCCGGCCCACCTCGCCCGTGCCCAGAACCGCGTACCGCATCGCAACCTCCGCCACTCCGGTCCGCCGACCACCGGCGGCCCCCACGCCATTCTGCTCCGCGCACGCCGATTTCTCCTGGACATGTCCCCACACGTCGCGTGGGATGGACGACGTGACCACCGACACCGCCACCGACGTCTTCGAAGATCACCGCCCCGTCCTGCTGGGAGTCGCCTACCGCATGCTCGGGCGGGTGGCCGACGCGGAGGACGTCGTCCAGGAGGCCTGGCTCCGCTGGTCCGGCGCGGACCGCGGCGACGTCCGTGAACCGCGCGCCTACCTGGTGCGCGTCACCACCCGCCTCGCCATCGACCGGCTGCGCCAGGTCAAGGCGCGCAACGAGGCGTACGTCGGCCCGTGGCTGCCCGAGCCGTACGCGACCGACTTCGGAGACACCGTCCCCGACACCGCCGAGAAGGCCGTCCTCGCCGACTCCGTGTCCCTGGCCGTTCTGGTCGTCCTGGAGTCGCTGTCACCCCTGGAGCGGGCGGTGTTCGTCCTGCGGGAGGCCTTCGGCTATCCGTACGCGGAGATCGCCTCCATGCTCGACCGGGGCGAGGCCGCGGTGCGGCAGCTCGCCGGGCGGGCCCGCAGGCATGTCGAGGAGCGCAGGCCGCGCTACGAGGTCGACCCCGGCCGACGCCGCGAGCTCACCGAGCGCTTCCTGGCCGCCGCCGGGGAGGGCGACCTGGAGGGGCTGATGGCGCTGCTGGCGCCCGACGTACGTCTCGTGGGCGACAGCGGCGGCAAGTCGCGGGCGCCGCTGCGCGTGCTGGAGACCGCCGACAAGGTGGGCCGGTTCGTCATCGGCGCCGCCGCAAAGGGCCTGCCGGACCCGTCCTTCCGCTTCATGGAGCTCAACGGCGGGCCGGCTCTCGTCGTCCTGTCCGCGGGGAGGCCCGACAGCGTCTTCCAATTGGACGTCTTCGACGGCCGGATCCAGTCGGTCTACATCATCCGCAACCCTGACAAGCTGCTGTCGCTGCCGATCACATAGACAGCGTTTTCTGTCCGTACTTCGCAACCGCTCTCTGCGTTCGCTATGGGATCGAGGATTGGTCTTGACCAAGGGTGGGGGCCGCCCTATGGTCGCAGATAAGTGCAACAACCTTTAATAAACAAGGGCGCTAAAACGCCGCCGGACCACGGCGATTGCGGAGGACAGGGTGGGGACCACGCAGCTGGAAACGGTGCCGGAACCGAAGTACTGGCATCTCAAGACAGTGCTCAGTGAGGCACTGGAGTCCGAATTCTCCGTGGGCGAGATCCTTCCCAACGAGCGCGATCTCGCCGCCCGTTTCGGCGTCGCCCGTGCCACGCTCCGCCAGGCGCTGGAGCAGCTCGAACTGGAAGGCCGACTGCAGCGCCGCCGCGGGGTCGGCACCACTGTTGCGCCCCCGCGCGTGGGCGTCGCCGTCGGCACCGAGCAGCACGCCTGGCCGGGCGCGGGCAACGACGTCTGGCAGGCCGTGGACTGCGCGGTCGCAGCCCCGCCCGCGGCAGTCGCCGCCGTGCTGGAGACCGGCCGGGAGGAGGCCGTGTACACCGTGCGGCGCTCCCGGGTGTCGCACGGCCAGCCCGTCGCGGCGGAGCTGCTCTACGTCCCGGCCTCCTCGGTACCGGAGCTGTCCGCCATAGACGCCCCGTCGGGACCGGCACGCGCGCGTGCGGTCCTGCGCGAGCTGCAGCGACTCGAGCTGGAGGGCCAGGAGAGCGCCGTCGAGCTGGGCTCGGCCCGTGCGGACGACGCCAAGGAGCTGGACCGTCTTCCCGGCGCTCCCGTCCTGGTCGTCACCACTCGCTTCCTCGCCGACGGCCGCACGGCCGCGCTGTCCGTCGCCACCTACCGCGCCGACACCTGCCGGCTGACCTTCGGCGACTCGGGTGGCGTGGAGATCCACCAGGACCCCGAGCGCCGGGCCTCCTGACCCTCGTACCACCACAGGGATCGTGCGCCCCGGAACTCACCCGGGGCGCAGCCGTTTCACCGGCCAGGTGATCCGTTCAGCGGCGTGCCGTCACCGTGCCCTCCACCGCGAAGAGTTGTTCCTCCACGTGGTCGAGGGCCAGGCGCAGCGCGCCGGTCGCGACCGCGGCCTCGCCCAGGAGGGACAGCGTGACCTTCGGCGGGCGCAGGCAGTAGCGGGCCAACTCGCGGCGCAGCGGCTCCAGTACGCCGTCCAGGCCGGTGGCCCAGCCGCCGACGACGACGAGTTCCGGGTCCAGGGCGAGGGCCAGGGCGGCGACGTCGTGCACGAGACGCTGGATGAAGCGCTCGACGGCCGCGCGGGCCCGCTGGTCGCCCTTCCGGGCCTGCGCGAAGACCTCGGCGACGGCCTGTTCGTCCAACGGGTGCAAGGGCTCGTCCGTGGTGGACAGCAGGGTCTCGGGCGTCACCTCGCGGCCCAGCAGATGCAGCGCGCCGATCTCGCCCGCCGCCCCGCCGTACCCGCGATGCAGCCGCCCGCCGATCAGCGACCCGGCACCAGGGCTCAGCCCGGCCAGCACGAACACGACGTCGTCGGACTCGGTCGCCGCGCCCTTCCAGTGCTCGGCGACCGCAGCGGCGTTGGCGTCGTTCTCGACCAGCACCGGGCACTTGAAGGACCGGCTCAGGCGTTCGCCGAGACGCAGCCCCGTCCACTCGGGGAGCGCGGCGCACAGTCGTACGGTGCCGTCGGCCTCGACGACGCCCGGCGAGGCCACGCCCACGGCGCGCAGCGAGTCACGGGCGACCCCGGCCCGGCGCAGCAGCTCGGCCACCGCCGTGCGCAGCCGCTCCAGCCGCTCGTCGGCGGACGCCGACTCGTCGACGTCCTTGGCGACCGCGCCCAGCACCCGCCCGTCCAGGTCTGCAAGCAGCGCGGCGACCCGGTGCGAGCCGATGTCCAGACCCAGCAGATGCCCTGCCTCGGCCCGGAACCTGAACCGCCGCGCGGGCCGCCCCTGACGTCGTACGACACTCTCGTCCGGGGCCTTCTCGACGACGTATCCCGCCTCGATGAGCCCTTCCACGACGCCCTCGACCGTCGGCCGGGACAGTCCGGTCACCCGGGTGATCTCCGTCAGCGTCGCCGCGTCCGTGGCGCGCAACGCGTGCAGTACCACCGCGGAGTTGATCCTTCGCAGCAGCGAGGGATCCCCGCCGGTCAGCCGCCCCAACGTCCGTCCTCCCAGCTCGTGCGCGTGTTGGCCGGATCGTACTCGCAGCGGCGGACACCGGCGAGTGCCGGGCCGCCCGGGCGGCGGATCACCCCGGCGTCACGAACCCCGACTCGTACGCGGCGATCACGGCCTGCGTGCGATCCCGGGCGCCCAGCTTCGCCAGCACGGAGCTGACGTGCGACTTCACCGTCTCCGTGCCGACGACCAGCCGGGCGGCGATCTCCGCGTTCGACAGCCCGCGGGCCATCAGCCGCAGCACCTCGCCCTCCCGCTCCGTCAGCTGTGCCCGCTCCAGCGCCTCCCGGGCCGCCCGGTTCCCGCCCCCGTCCCCGAACTCTGCGGCCAGCCGCCGGACGGACGCCGGGAACAGCAGCGACTCGCCCTCGGCGACCAGCCGTACCGCCTGCACGATCTCGGCCGGCCGCGCCCGCTTCAGCAGGAAGCCGTCCGCTCCGGCCCGCAGCGCCTCGTAGACGTACTCGTCGTTCTCGAACGTCGTCACCACCAGGATCTTCGGCGGGTCCTGGACCGTCCGCAGCACCGCGCGCGTGGCCTCGATGCCGTCCAGGAGCGGCATGCGCACGTCCATGGCGACGACGTCCGGACGCAGCTGCCGCACCAGCGGGATCACCGCCGCGCCGTCGGCCGCCTCCCCGACGACCTCGATGTCGGACTGCGCCTCCAGCACGGCACGCAGCCCCGCGCGTACGAGGGGCTCGTCGTCGACGAGGAGAACGGTCACCGGCATCCGGCCAGCGTAGATCAACTCACCGGCAGCTCCACATGCACCTGCCACTCGCCGTCGGCGGGGCCGGTCCGCGCGCGGCCACCCAGCAGGGCCGCACGCTCGCGTATGCCGCGCAGTCCGCTGCCCCCGCCGGCCCCGGCCGTGTCGCCGGTCAGCGGATTGCGCACCTCCAGCACCAGCCGCCCGTCCGCGACGTCGACGCCGACGCGCACCGGGACGGCTCCCGCGTGCCGCAGGACGTTCGTCAGGGCCTCCTGAAGGATGCGGTAGCCCTCGCGGGAGACCGGGCCGGGGACCGACTCCAACGGGCCCGAGACATCCGCGTCGATCTTGGCCCCGGAGGCGCGGGCGGACTCCAGCAGCCGGTCGGCGTCGGTGAGCGTGGGCCGGCTGCCGACCGGGCGCCCGGACTCGCGCAGCACGCCGAGCACGCGCTCCAGGTCCTCCAGGGCGGCCCGGCCGGTCTCCTCGATGGCGGCCAGCGCCCGGTCCGTGAAGGCGGGATCACCGGCCGCACGGGCGGCGCCCGCCTGCACCACGGCCACGGTCAGCGCGTGACCGATGGAGTCGTGCAGCTCACGGGCGATCCGGGTGCGCTCCAGAAGCTGGTCGGTGCGCTCCTCCAGAGCGGCGAGGCGCTCGGCGGCGGACGGCCCGAGGAGGGCACGGGCGACGGCCGTCGCCAGCCTGCCGAGGCCGACGACGACGCCGTACAGCGCGAGCAGGGGCAGCGGGGCGGCGAGCGCCCAGGCCCAGTGCCCCGGTATGTCCCGCAGGACCGGCACCTCGCCGCCGGGATCGCCGAGGGCGGCCCGGACCAGCCCGTAGCACGTGACGGGCAGCCAGACGCAGGCGAACGCCGCCAACGCGCCCAGCACAAGGCGCACTTCGAGCCAGACCGTGGTGCGCAGCCGGTCGCGCCAGGTCGTCGACGGCGCCATCGAGAAGCCCGCGTCCGGTTCCCCGGGCGTCAGCATCCAGCGGGCCTGCACGCCCTCACCCGTGCGCACGGCCGGGATCAGCCCGACCGGAGCCAGCAGCAGCGCCGGCACCCACGGCCATGACGGGCCGATGAACATCCACACGCTGACGAACAGCATCGGCACCCACAGGTGCAGCAGCCGTGTGTAGGTCGTCCCCCGGAGCAACGGGCGCAGAAAGCGGGCCATTTCGTCATCGTGCCAGCCGCCACCGACAACGGACCTCCCCCGCGCGGGGGAGACGATCTCCACCGGCGGGGGAGGCCGCCACCCCGCCCCACCGGCCACGCTGCTGCCATGACCAGCATCGACGTCCAGAACCTCACCAAGGAGTACGGCACCCGGCGGGCCGTGGACGACCTCACCTTCAGCGTCCGTCCCGGCCGTGTCACCGGCTTCCTCGGCCCCAACGGCGCCGGCAAGTCCACCACCATGCGGCTCGTGCTCGGCCTGGACCGGCCCACCTCCGGCACCGTCACCATCGGCGGCCGCCCCTACGCCGGCCTGCGCGAACCCCTGCGCCACGTCGGCGCCCTCCTCGACGCCCAGGCCGCGCACGGCTCCCGCACCGGAAGGGACCATCTGCGCACCCTGGCCACGAGCAACCGGATCCCCGGCCGGCGGGTCGACGAGGTGCTGGAGGAGACGGGCATCGCCGCCGTCGCCCGGCGCCGGGTGCGGACGTACTCGCTCGGGATGCGGCAACGGCTCGGCATCGCCGCCGCCCTGCTCGGCGACCCCGAGGTGGTCATGCTCGACGAGCCCTCCAACGGCCTCGACCCCGAAGGCATCGTCTGGATCCGGGCGTTGCTGCGCCGGCTCGCGGCGGAGGGCCGCACGGTACTGGTCTCCAGCCACCTCATGAACGAGACCGCCTCCTTCGCCGACCACCTCGTCGTCCTGGGCCGCGGCCGCCTGCTGGCCGACACCCCGATGCGGGAGTTCATCGACACGCGCGTGTGCCCACGGGTCCGGATCAGAACGAGCGACGCCACCGCGCTCACGGGCGTGCTCGCCCGGCACGGTCACGAGGCCGTGCGGCACGAGGCCGGGCACTGGATCGTGGACCACGCACGCGTGGACGACATCGGGCGCCTCGCCTCCGCCGCCGGCGTCCCCCTTCTCGAACTCGCCACGGAGGAGGGCACCCTGGAGCAGGCCTATTTCGATCTCACCGGTGGCGAGGCCGAGTTCACCGCACCGTCCCAGGAGGCCTGATCATGGAGTTCACGCCTGTTCTCCGTTCGGAGTTGCTCAAGATCCGCACGCTGCGGTCCCTCGTGGGCGGCCTGTGCGCGGTGCTGCTCTCGACCGCCCTGTTCTCCGCCCTGGCCGGAGCCGACAGCGACGGCCCGGACTTCGACCCGCTCTTCTCCGTGTTCTTCGGGGTCGGCTTCGGGCAGATCGCGGCGATCGCGTTCGGCACGACGGCCGTTGCCGCCGAGTTCCGGGGCGGCGCGCTGCGGGCGACCCTCGCCGCGGTTCCTCACCGGGGGCGGTGGTTCGCGGCGAAGGCGGTCGCGGTGGGCGTACCCGTGCTGGCGGTGGGTCTGCTGACGGGCGGGGTGAGCCTGGCCGTGGGCAAGGCCGTTGTGGGGGAGAGGGCGGATCTGACCTGGGGCGAGGAGGTTCGGGGCGTCGTCGGCTGCGGGCTCTATCTGACGCTGATGGCCCTGCTCGCGGCCGGACTGACCGCCGTGCTGCGCAGTGGCGTCGCCACGTTGAGCCTGCTGATTCCGTTCCTGCTCATCGTCTCCTTCGTCATCGGCGACATGTCCAACTCCGTCGCCGACCTGCTGCCGGACCGGGCGGGCCAAGTGGTCCTCCACCGGACCTGGGACGGACCGTTCGGCCCGTGGACGGGCCTCGCGGTGACGGCGCTGTGGACGGCGGCCGCGCTGGCGGCGGGGGCGTGGAGCGTGCGCCGGCGGGACGCCTGACACCTCACCAATTGTCAGTGGCGCCCGCTTTACTGGACCGTATGGACATCGCGCACTACATCGCTCTCGTCGATGAGCTGTGCTTCCGCCCCTTTCCGGCGGGACGCGGTGATCACGAGGCCGAGTTGGAGGTCAGCCACGGCCTTCGGGGCGGCGACCTCGCGGAGCGGGCGGTGACGGCGGAGCAGTACCGGAAGTACCGGGACGCCATGTACGACCGCTTGGCGTCGCGCTGGGGCGAGAGGGAGCCCTTCAACCTGCAGACGGTCCTGCTGCGCACGGCGGAGGAGGAGATACCCGAGCCGTGGGCCTCCCTCAGCGCACGCGCCGACGTGGCCTACCTCTGGGAGGTGCCGGACACCGCCCGCTGGGTCGCCGTCGCCGTCGCCGACCGGGACGTCACGGACGAGGTCCAGCTCGTGGCCGTGGTCACCGAGGCCGCGCCGCCCTGACGCACCGAAAACCATGAGCCGCCGACCTCGACCGTCACGAACTCTCGACCGCCGCCGACCTGAGCCGCGCGAACTCCTCCGCCATCGTCTGCGCCGTCCAATGCGCGTTCAGGCCGCTCGGGTTGGGCAGCACCCATACCCGCGTCTCCCCGATCACCCGCTCCTGCGGCCCCACCCGGGCCTTGCGGTCGTCGAAGGCGGCCCGGTAGGCGGTTACCCCCACCACGGCCAGCCACCGGGGCTTGAGCCGGGCCACCTTCAGCGCCAGCTGCCGCCCGCCCTCCTGGTACTCCTCCGCGTCGAGCTCGTCGGCCCGAGCGGTGGCCCGTGCCACGACGTTCGTGATGCCGAGCCCGTAGGACAGCAACTCCCGTTGCTCCGACGGCTTCAGCAGACGCGGCGTGAACCCGGACAGGTGCAGCACCGGCCAGAAGCGGTTGCCGGGCCGGGCGAAGTGGTGACCCGTCGCCGCCGACATCAGCCCCGGGTTGATACCGCAGAAGAGCACGGAGAGGCCGTCCGCGACCACGTCCGGGACGAGACGGTCGCGGGCGGCCTCCAGTTCCGCCGGGGTGAAGCGGGTCAGAGGATCGCCCCCGGCGTGTAGCCCGCTGCCTCCGGGTGCTGCTTGACGATCTCCTCGACGCGGCCGACCACCGCGGCGACCTGGTCGGCGGCGGCGCCGGTGAAGGACAGCTTGTCGGCCATCAGCGCGTCCAGCTGGGCGCGGTCGAGCGGGATGCGCTCGTCGGCCGCCAGCTTGTCCAGCAGTTCGTTGCGCTCGGCACCCTGCTCGCGCATCGCCAGCGCGGAGGCGACGGCGTTCTCCTTGATGGCCTCGTGCGCGAGCTCACGGCCCACGCCCGCGCGGACGGCGCCCATGAGTACCTTGGTCGTGGCCAGGAACGGCAGGTAGCGGTCCAGCTCACGGGCCACGACGGCCGGGAAGGCGCCGAACTCGTCGAGCACGGTGAGGAAGGTCTCCAGCAGTCCGTCCAGGGCGAAGAACGCGTCGGGCAGCGCCACCCGGCGCACCACCGAGCACGAGACGTCGCCCTCGTTCCACTGGTCGCCCGCCAGCTCGCCGGTCATCGACGCGTAGCCGCGCAGGATCACCATCAGGCCGTTGACGCGCTCGCAGGAGCGGGTGTTCATCTTGTGCGGCATCGCCGAGGAGCCGACCTGGCCCGGCTTGAAGCCCTCGGTCACCAGCTCGTGCCCGGCCATCAGCCGGATCGTCTTCGCGAGCGAGGACGGCGCCGCGGCGAGCTGCACCAGCGCGGTCACGACCTCGTAGTCCAGCGAGCGCGGGTAGACCTGGCCGACCGAGGTGAAGGCCTGCGCGAAGCCGAGGTGCGCGGCGATCCGCCCCTCCAGGTCCGCCAACTTGGCGGCGTCCCCGCCGAGCAGGTCCAGCATGTCCTGCGCCGTGCCGACGGGGCCCTTGATGCCGCGCAGCGGGTAGCGGCCCAGCAGTTCCTCGACCCGGCCGTAGGCCACCAGCAGCTCGTCGGCGGCCGTCGCGAACCGCTTGCCCAGCGTCGTGGCCTGCGCGGCCACATTGTGAGAGCGGCCGGCCATGACCAGCTCGCCGTACTCGCCGGCCAGCTTGCCCAGGCGGGCGAGGACGGCCACCGTACGGTCGCGCATCAGCTCCAGCGACAGCCGGATCTGCAGCTGCTCGACGTTCTCCGTCAGGTCGCGGGAGGTCATGCCCTTGTGCACGTGCTCATGGCCGGCGAGGTCGTTGAACTCCTCGATCCGGGCCTTGACGTCGTGCCGCGTGACCTTCTCGCGCTCCGCGATCGAGGCCAGGTCGACGGTGTCCAGGACACGCTCGTAGTCGGCGATCGCCGCGTCCGGCACCTCGATCCCGAGGTCCTTCTGGGCCCGCAGCACGGCGAGCCAGAGCTGCCGCTCCAGCTTCACCTTCTGCTCGGGCGACCAGAGCGTGGCGAGCTCGGCGGAGGCGTAGCGTCCGGCGAGGACGTTCGGGATGCGGGGCTTGGCGGGAGCGGAAGTCACGTAGACGGATTCTACTGGCGATTCGTGCAGGCCAGCGCCAGGGCCCTGTTCGTCGGATGCTACGAGACGCCCGTCACGGCACCTGTGTGTCGGCGAGCTCGGCCAGCACGTCCGCGTGGCAGAGCTCGGGCGCGCACCAGCAGGCCAGCGTCCGGCCGCGCAACGGCGGCACCAGCTCCAGCAGTTCGGGCCGCTCCAGCAGATACGCCCGGTACATGGCCATGACCTCCTCCCGCGTCCCGTCCCGACGGCGCTTGGGGGTGTCGTAGGCGAAGGGGTTGTACAGCGGGTGCTTCGGCAGGTCCCAGCCGCCCATGGTCCAGCGGCGGCCGACGTAGACGAGGTCGGCGGGCGCGTGCTCGAGCCGGGGGCCGTACTCGTGGAGGCGGCCCCTGACGTTGACCACGCGCGTGCGCACCGCGGCCTACCGCTCGTAGGGGAGGAGGTCGGGGCGCTTCGCGGGGCGTCCGTCGCCCGACGAGCGTCCGGTCAGCCGCCGGCCTATCCAGGGCAGCAGGTGCCGGCGGGCGAACCGGGCGTCCGCGATGCGGCGGGCGACCCAGCCGGGCGGCACGGTGGCCGGCATCGGCGTGTGCCACTCGGTGTCCTCGGGGTCGTAGCCGAGGGCCTGCCAGACCGCCTCCGCGACCCTGCGGTGCCCCTCGGCCGTCAGGTGCAGCCGGTCGACGTCCCACAGGCGGGGGTCGCTCAGCGAGGGCGCCCCGTACAGGTCGACGACGAGCGCGTCGTGCCGTGCCGCCAGCTCCTCGACCGTGGCGAACAGCTCCTCCATGCGCGGCCGGAACCGTTCCAGGACCGGCCCCTGGCGGCCCGGGCTGCGCATCAGCACCAGTTGCTTGCAGGAGGGGGCCAGCCGTTCCACGGCCTCGGTGAGCAGGCTCCGCACCCGTCCCATGTCGCACTTGGGTCGCAGGGTGTCGTTCAGCCCGCCCACCAGCGTGATCACGTCGGGCCGCATCGCCGCGGCCACGTCGACCTGCTCCGCGACGATCTGACCGATCAGCTTGCCGCGCACCGCGAGGTTGGCGTACCGGAAACCGGGCGTGACGGCGGCCATCCGGCCCGCGAGCAGGTCGGCCCAGCCGCGGTAGGAGCCGTCGGGCAGCAGGTCCGACATGCCCTCGGTGAAGGAGTCGCCGACCGCGACCAGGCTGGTGTGAGTGGGGTTCGTCTGCATGGCGACGGAAATGGTAACCCGCCTCCATACCCGTCGGTCGGTCGGCCTCCCATCGTCCCGTGGGCTCAGGTCCGTTGCCCGAACAGCTCCCTGAGCACGTCCTCCATGGTCACCAGGCCCGCCAGCCGTCCGTCGTCGCCGAGGACGGCCGCCAGGTGGGTACGGCTGCGGCGCATCGCGGTGAGCACGTCGTCCAGCGGTGTGCCCGCCCGTACGCGCGCGATGGGCCGCATGTCCCGCACCCGGAACGGCACGTCCCGTGGCGAGGCGTCCAGCGCGTCCTTCACGTGCAGGTAGCCGACGATCCGGCGGTTCTCGTCCACCACGGGGAACCGGGAGAAGCCGCTCTCGGCCGACAGCCGCTCCAGTTCCTCGGGCGTGACGCCCACGCGCGCGTAGACGACGCGCTCCAGCGGCAGGACGACGTCGCGCACGGGTCGGCGGCCCAGTTCCAGGGCGTCCCGCAGCCGTTCCTGCGCCCGGTCGTCGAGCAGGCCCGCCTCACCGGAGTCCCGTACGATGCGGATCAGTTCGGCGTCGGAGAAGGTGGCCGCGACCTCGTCCCTGGTCTCCACCCGCAGCAGCTTCAGCACGGCGTTGGCGAAGGCGTTGATCGCGTAGATCACCGGCCGCAGGGCCCGGGACAGGGCCACCAGCGGCGGCCCGAGCAGCAGGGCGCTGCGCACCGGCTCGGCGAGTGCGATGTTCTTGGGCACCATCTCGCCGAGCAGCATGTGCAGATAGGTGGCCAGGGTCAGGGCGATCACGAAGGACACCACGTGGCCCGCGCCCTCCGGCACGCCCACGGCGTGGAAGACCGGCTCCAGCAGATGGGCGATCGCGGGTTCCGCGACCACGCCGAGGACCAGGGTGCACAGCGTGATGCCGAGCTGTGCCGCCGCCATCAGCGCGGACACGTGCTCCAGACCCCACAGCACGCTCTTGGCCCGCCGGTCGCCCTCCTCGGCGTACGGCTCGATCTGCGACCGGCGTACGGAGATCAGCGCGAACTCGGCGCCGACGAAGAAGGCGTTGACGACCAGGGTCGCGAGACCGATCAGCAGCTGTACGGCGGTCATCGCGCCCCCTCCTCGTGCCTCGCGGCGTCCGCGTGGTCGTCGAACGGGGCGTGCAGCAGCACCCGTGCGGCCCGGCGCCCGGAGGCGTCCACCACGTCCAGCCGCCAGCCGTTGACCTGGACGGTGTCGCCGACGGCCGGGATCCGGCCGAGCTCGGCCGCGACCAGGCCGGCCAGCGTCTCGTACGGCCCCTCGGGGGCCCGCAGTCCGACGCGGGCGAGCTGGTCGATGCGGGCCGAGCCGTCGGCGGAGTACAGGGCGTGGCCCTCCTCATCGGTGCCGGCCGGGGCCAGGTCGGGTGTCTCGTGCGGGTCGTGCTCGTCGCGTACCTCGCCGACGACCTCCTCGACGATGTCCTCCAGGGTGGCGACGCCCGCGGTGCCGCCGTACTCGTCGATGACGACGGCCATGGTGCGCCCGCCGGAGAGCCGGTCCAGGAGCCGGTCCACGGTGAGGGACTCGGGGACCAGGAGCGGTTCGCGCATCACCTCGGAGACCGGCACGCGCGTGCGCCGGTCGGCCGGTATCGCGAGCACGTCCTTGATGTGGACGGTGCCCACGACCGAGTCGAGGGTCGAACGGTAGACGGGGAAGCGGGACAGGCCGGTAGCCCGCGTCGCGTTGGCCACGTCCTCGCAGGTGGCGTGGGCTTCGAGGGCGATGACCTGCACGCGCGGGGTCATCACGTTCTCCGCGGTCAGGTCGGCGAGGTTCAGGGTCCTCACGAACAGCTCGGCGGTGTCCGCCTCCAGCGCGCCCTTCCTGGCGGAGTGCCGGGCCAACGCCGCGAGCTCCTTGGGGCTGCGGGCCGAGTCGAGCTCCTCGGTGGGTTCCAGGCCCAGGCGGCGCACCGCGCGGTTCGCGGTGTTGTTGAGGTGGGTGATGAAGGGCCGGAAGGCCGCGCTGAACCATCGCTGCGGGTTGCCCACCCGCTTGGCCAGGGCCAGCGGCGAGGAGATCGCCCAGTTCTTCGGGACGAGCTCGCCGACGACCATCAGGAAGACGGTCGACAGCGCCGTACCGAGCACCAGTGCCAGCGAATGCGCTGTGGACCCGGAGAGGCCGAGCGCCTCGAGCGGGCCCGCGATCAGCTTCGCGATCGACGGTTCGGCGAGCATGCCGACGACCAGGTTGGTGACGGTGATGCCGAGCTGGGCGCCGGACAGCTGGAAGGTCAGGTTGCGTACGGCCTTCAGGGCGCCCGCGGCGCCCCGCTCGCCGCGCTCCGCGGCCCGTTCCAGCTCGCCGCGCTCGACGGTGGTCAGCGAGAACTCGGCCGCGACGAAGGCACCACAGGCGAGCGAGAGCAGGATCGCCACCAGCAGGAGGAGCACTTCGGTCATCGGGTCACCTCCGTCCCATCGTCGGGCAGGGCGGGGAGGACCGCTCGATGTCGGGCACCACGCGTGCTACTGGGGGGCTCGCCCATGGATGGACGCTCACACCTTTCATGGAGGAACGGGTGGTCCGCAAAGGCAGGACCGAACGTTCCCCCAATAGTAAAGGATGAGCAAAGTGCCGGCTCGGGGGTCAGTCGGTGAACGGCTTCACCCAGCGCCGCCAGTGCTCCTCGGGCGCGTACCCGGCCGCCCGCCACGCGTGCTGCGCGGTCTCGTTGCGGACCAGCACCATCGCGTCCCCGCGCCGCCCGCCCAGTCGTACGAACCGCTTCTCGGCCGCGGCCAGCAGCGCCGAGCCGATCCCCTGGCGGCGCCGCTCGGGGTGCACGGCGAGCCGGTAGAGATGGCAGCGCCAGCCGTCGAAGCCGGCGATCACCGTGCCGACGAGCTCGCCGTCCCGCTCGGCCAGGATCAGCGCCTCGGGGTCCCGCTCGACCAGCCGTTCCACGCCCGCGCGGTCGTCGCTGATGCTCGTCCCCTCGGCGGCCGTCTTCCAGAAGGCCAGGACGGCGTCGAGGTCGGCGGGGGTGGCGGTTCGTGTCCGCAGTTCGGTCATGGACCGATCCCACCAGCCACGGCCGCCGCCGGCCCGGAATTCCAGCATCCGGACGGTCGCCGGGGCAGGGGTCCCGGGCCGTCACTCGTGAGCGATCGCCGCCAGCACGTTCATCCGGGACGCACGCAGCGCGGGCAGCAGGGCCGCCACGATGCCCACCACCGCCGAGCCGATCACCACCGCGACGATCGTGCCCCACGGGACGGCCAGCGCCTTCATGCCCTGCAGCGCCAGGACCTGCTGGGTGCACACGCCCCACACCAGGCCGAGCGCCAGGCCCAGGACCGCGCCGAAGACCGCGATCACCACCGACTCCAGCCGGATCATCCGGCGCAGCTGCCGCCGCGCGAGCCCGATCGCCCGCAGCAGGCCGATCTCGCGGGTGCGCTCGACGACCGACAGGGCGAGGGTGTTGACCACGCCGAGCACCGCGATGACGATCGCGAGGCCGAGGAGGGCGTAGACGAGGTAGAGCAGCACGGCGATCTGGTCGTGGATGAGCTTCTTGTAGTCGGCCTGGTCGCGGACCTGGACCTGCGGGTACGACTTGAGGGTGGTCTCCAGGTTCTTGCGCAGCTGGTCGGCGCCGGTCCCGGCGGAACGGTTGACGAACAGGACGGTGTCCTGGCCGTTCGGCACGTACTTCTCCACCGTGGAGATGCCGAAGAAGAGCCCGCCCTCGCTGCCGAAGCCGCTCGAGCCCTCCTGGTCGGTCAGGGCCGCCACCTTCACCTGGGCGGTGTGGCCGCCGGGGAACTCCGCGGGGAGCACGCTGCCCAGCCGTACGCGATGGTCCTCGGCGTACTTGCGGTCCATGGCGATGTTGCCGTCCGCCAGCGCGGCCGCCGTGTCGCCCTGCGCGTAGGCGATGTGGGCGACGTCGTCGAGCCGCGGGTCGAAACCGGCCGCCGTGGTCTCGACGCGCTTGCCGTCGGGCAGTCGTACCGCGATCCCCGTGAACCGCTCCCGCACGACGAGACCGACCCCGTCCGTGGCCCGCACCTTGTCGGTGACCTCCTGGGAGAACGGCATGAAGTTGCTGTTCTGCACCATGAAGTCGGCGCCCAGCGTCCTGTCGATCTGCCGGTCGAAGGACTTGGACATCGAGGCGCTCGCCACGGACATCCCGCCCACCAGGGCCAGGCCGACCATCAGGGCGGCCGCGGTGGCGCCGGTACGGCGGGGGTTGCGCAGGGCGTTGCGCTGGCTCATGCGGCCGACCGAGCCGAACAGCGCCGGGAAGGCGCCGCCGAGCACCCGGATCACGGGACGCACCAGCAGCGGACCGGCGACCACGGTCGCGATCAGCGTCAGGACGACCCCGAGCCCCAGCAGGGAGGCCGCGGGCGCCGTCTTCGAGGAGGTGGCGCAGCCCGCCAGGGCGGCCGCGCCGAGCGCCCCGACGACCGAGCCGACGATCGCCCGGGTCCGCAGCGGCCGGCCGATGCCGGCGGTCTCGGCGTCCGCGAGCGCGGCCATCGGGGAGACGCCCGCCGCCCGCCGGGCCGGCAGGTAGGCGGCCACGAAGGTGACGCCGATGCCGACGACGTAGGCCACCACGGGTGTGCCCCAGCCCACCACCATCTCGGTGGCCTTGAGGTTCATCCCGAACGCGCTCATGAGCTTGATCAGTCCGGCGGCCAGTCCGATGCCGGCCGCGAGGCCGAGCGTGGAGCCGACCAGGCCGAGCAGGACCGCCTCGGTGAGCACCGAGCGCCGCACCTGCCGCCGGTCGGCGCCGAGCGCCCGCAGCAGGCCCAGTTCGCGCGTGCGCTGGGCGATCAGCATCGAGAAGGTGTTGACGATCAGGAAGATCCCGACGAGCACCGCGATCCCCGCGAAGCCGAGCATCACGTACTTGATGACGTCGAGGAAGCCGCCGAGCTGCTCGGCCGAGGACTTGGCCTGCTCGTCGGCCGTCTTCACGTCGTAGGCGCCCGTGCCCGTCACGGCGAGGACGCGGGACTTGAGCTGCGCGTCGCTGACGCCCTTGGCCGCGTCCACGGAGATGCTCGTCGCCCGGTCCGCCGAGCCGAGCAGCTTGACGGCCGCGATGTCGGGGTCCAGGTAGACCAGGGCGGCACCGGGGTTGGTGGTGGTGAACGTGGCGATGCCGGTGACCCGGACCTTGAACGTGCCGGGCTGGGCCATCACCGTGAGCGTGTCGCCGATGCGCACGTGCTTCTTGTCGGCGGTGTCCGCGTCCAGCAGGGCCTCGCCGGGGCCGTGCGGGGCCTGGCCGGAGGTCAGCTTCACGGGGCTGCGGGAGGTGAGGTACCAGTCCGTGGCGATGGTGGGGGCGCCGCTGGTCGGTCCGACCGACTTGTTCTTCCGGTCGACGATGGTGATGTTCTCGACGCCGACGTCGGCGTGCGCGGACTTGACGCCCGGGACCGTCGCCAGCCGCTTCGCGAGCGCCGAGGGCACGGTCTGCGTCTCGCCGGTGGGCACCGACGACTTCAGGTCCTTCCTGGGCTGGACGGTGACGTCGGCGGACGTGTGGGCGAAGAGGCGGTCGAAAGTGCGGGTGACCGTGTCGGAGAAGATCAGGCTGCCCGCGACGAACGCCACGGACAGGATGATCGCGAGGGCCGACAGCATCAGCCGGCCCTTGTGTGCGAGGAAGCTCCGGAGCGTCGCCTTCAGCACCGCGCTACTCCTGTCCGTCCGTGCCCTCGACCTGACCGCGGATGACGTCGAAACGCTTCATGCGCTCCAGCACCGCCTCCGCCGTCGGCCGTTCCATCTCGTCCACGATCCGCCCGTCCCCGAGGAAGAGCACCAGATCGGAGTGGGCGGCGGCGCCGGGGTCGTGGGTGACCATCACGACGGTCTGCCCCAGCTCGTCGACGGCCTGGCGCAGGAAGGCGAGCACCTCGAGGCCGGCCCGCGAGTCCAGGTTGCCCGTCGGTTCGTCCGCGAAGATCAGCTCGGGGCGGGAGACCAGCGCCCGCGCGCAGGCGACGCGCTGCTGCTGGCCGCCGGAGAGTTCGGCGGGCCGGTGCTTGAGGCGGTCGCGCAGCCCCAGGGTGTCGATGACCTGGTCCAGCCACTTCTCGTCGGGCTTCTTGCCGGCGATGTCCATGGGCAGGGTGATGTTCTCGGCCGCGTTCAGCGTCGGGATCAGGTTGAACGACTGGAACATGAACCCGATCCGGTCCCGCCTGAGCCGGGTCAGTTCGCGCTCCTTCAGCCCGGTGATCTCGGTGTCGCCGAGCCAGACCTGGCCCGCCGAGACCGTGTCGAGCCCGGCCAGGCAGTGCATCAGGGTGGACTTGCCGGAGCCAGACGGCCCCATGACCGCCGTGAAGCGGCCGCGCGCGATGTCCACGTCCACCGAGTCGAGGGCCAGGACGGTCGTCTCGCCGGAGCCGTACGCCTTGGTCAGACCGCGTGCGCGGGCCGCTACCCCGTCGGCCGGCGCCTGGTCCGGGGCGTGCTCCGCAGCAGGTGTGGACAAGGCTGCCTCCTCGCTCGCGTGGACGTGCCGACTCCTCGTCGTGGCCGAGGTTAGTGCGAGCCACTCGTACCCGACATCCGCCGAAGGTCCCGGGTGGTCTCCACCGCAGGTCGGGTCCCTGATACGGATGTAAGGGCCACGCTCCACCCGTGGGAGGACCTCGGCCTTGCCCTGCTAGCGTTTCGGCGCTAGCTTCGAGGTATGGCGAAGACCCAGTTGAACGTGCGAGTGGACGAGGGCACGGCCCGCGCCGCCCGTGAGCGTGCCCTGGCGCGCGGCATGAGCGTCAACCGCTACATCGAGGAACTGGTGAGACAGGACACCGGGGAGGTCGGCCAGACGTTCGTCGAGGCCGCGGCCGACTTCATGAAGCAGTACGAGTCCGTCTTCGCTGAGGAGTTCGGCGGCGAGAACGACACCACGCGCGAAGGTCGCCGCTGATCCCTTGAACAACCTCAGCATCGATCTCGCCTGGCTGCTCATGCTCGCCGAGCAGCGGACACCCGGGGACCCCCAGGTCATCGACTGGGGCGCCCTCGTCGCCGCCGTGGCCCGCCACGACGCCCAGATATTCGACGTCCCCGTATACGACAACCCGCACGCACGGGCCGCCGCCCTCCTCCAACTCCTCATCCACGTCCCCGCGTTGGAGCGCTCGAACGCCCTCTTCGCCTCGGCCGTGGCCTACGCCTACCTGGTCGCCAGCGGCCTGCGCGTCTCCACCTCGCCGACCCGGGTCCGCGACCTCGCCCGCATGGTCAAGCGCGGCAACGCCACGGTGTACGACATCGCGGCCGAACTGCGCGCCTGGACGATGTGAGTCAGTCGGGCGTCTCCCCGCGCTCCGGCCGCCAGGCCGTGCCCAGCACGCAGTAGGAGGTGGGCAGCGTGGGACCGGTCTCCGGCATCAACAGCCGCCGGTAGGGGCCGAGTTCGAAACCGGCCTCGCGCAGGGCGGCGACCGGGTCGCGGGCCAGATGACAGCCGCCGCTGAGCGGTGGCCACAGTGTGCGGTCCAGGGCGCGCTGGGTGAAGTGCATCGCCGCTCCGCCGCCCCGGCCGTGCTCGAAGAACCGCACGACACCGCCGGGCCGCAGGACCCGCCGTATCTCCGCGAGGGCCCGCGGCACGTCCCGCACGCTGCACAGCACCAGCGACACCACGACCGCGTCGAACGCCTCGCTCTTGACGGGCAGCGCCTCCGCGGCACCCGGCACCACGTCCACCGGGACGTCGGCGCGCAGCGCGTTCTCGACGGCCAACTGCCGCAGCCGGCGCTCCGGTTCGATGGCGACGACCTCCGAGACCGTACGCGGATACCGGGCGAAGTTCAGTCCGTTACCGGCGCCGATCTCGATCACCCGCCCCGACAGCCCGGACAGCAGGCGGTCACGGATGGCGCGCATCCCCAGCCGGGTCTCGGCGGCGACGCTGGCCCGGGCGTAGTAGCGGGCGAACAGCGGGTGGTGCACGGGATCCCGGAGCGGCCTCGCGGAACCGGGCGACCGTAGCGGCATGGGGACCTCCTCCACCGGACGGGCCTTACCGCGATTGTCCCCCGATCGGGCCCCGCGCACCCCCGCCGCAGGTCACGCGATGAAGCCGCGCACCTGCTGGTACACGCCGGGGTCGTTGTTCATGTCGGTGTGCGAGATGCAGCCGGCGTCGACATTGGTCGCGCCGCTCAGGAGCGCCGAGCTGTTGGGGACGACCGCGCTGTCGCAGTCGGACCAGTAGCTCGCGTAGGACACCGCGCCCGGTGTCTCGTCGCCGGAGTTCAGCGCGGTCAGGAAGGAGCTGCCGGTCTGCATCTCCTTGCAGGACGTGTACAGCCAGGCGCACCACGAGGCCACGGACGTCCCGTGGTTGACGCCGGCGACCGAGACGAAGTCGTCGACGTACGACGTCCCGCCCAGGTTCTTCAGGTAGTAGCGGGAGGACAGCGCGCCCATGGAGTGGACGACCAGGTCCACCTTCGAGGCGCCGGTTCTCGCGAGCACGTTCTTGACCTCGGTGGCCAGCTGCTGGGCCGTGGTGGCGTTCGACTGCGTCCAGTCGTACGAGAACGCGTCCAGCTCGGAGGACGAGTAGCCGTCCGCCTCGAAGTCCGCGATCCAGTCGTCCCAGCTGCTCGCGTCACTGCTCAGGCCGTGCACGAAGACGACGGGGTTGTGGGTCGCCGCCCGAGCGGGGGCGGCGGTGAGGGGGAGGGACAGAAGGAGCGATGCGGCCACGGCCGACAGTGCCGTGGCGATACGACGCGTGTGGCGCTGCATGATGCCTCCTGACACGGGTGGGGTTCGTCAGGAGTGTCGGCGCGGGTCTACGCGCGCCGCATCGGTGAGATCGCCGGTCTTTACGATTCAAGTAACCCGCCAGTAACGTCAATTGTGTGGTGACTCCGGTGAACCCCCCGCCCCTTCCCCGCACTTCGCCACCGCGGCACACGGCGCCCGAACTCCCCGAGGGCGTCCGCCTACGGGTCCTGCACGCCGTCTACGGCGACGCGCGCGCCGCCGCCGAACTCGCCACCCGCCTCACCGACCGCCAGCGGTCCGGCCTCGACCCCCTCCCCACCCAACCCGGCCTGCTTGCACCGCGGTTGCTGCAGAGCCTGCGCGCCGAGATCCGCGCGCTCCCGGACGACAGCCGCCTGCTGCTGCTCCTCGCCGCCGCCGACCAGTACCCGCTCGCCACCCACGCCTTCCTGCGCGCCGTCGCCGCCGCCCGCCTCGACACCCGCCCCCTGGAGGCCGCCGAGGCCCCGGGCATCGCGCACGCCGGTGCGGGCGGCGTCGTCTTCCGCGACGCCTGGACCAGGATCGCCGCCTACGAGTACGGGGCACCGTCGGACCGGCGCGAGGTCCACCGACTGCTCGCCCGCGTCCTGAACGGCGACGGCGAGACCCCGCGCCGCTCCTGGCACCGGGCGGCGGGCGCCCTGGGGCCCAGCGGCCGGCTCGTCGCGGAGCTGGACGCGGCCGCCGGACAGGCCCGCGCGACCGGCCGCCTCACGCTCGCCCGGGCCCTGACGGAACGCGCCGCGGCGCTCTGCCCCGACCCGGCCCGGCAGGCCCGCCTCCGCACCCGCGCCGCCGCCGACGCCTGGCAGGCCGGCGACGCCGACCGCGCCCGCGGGCTGTTCCGCGCCGGGGCGGCCGACGACGCGCTCACCGGCCTGTTCGCGCTACGCGCGGAGAACGCGACGGAGGCGTTCGACGCGCTGCTGACGGCGGCGGTCCAGGCGGGGGACGGCACAGGGCGGCGGGGGGCGCGGATCCAGGGCCGCGACGGTGCCGCTGGCGCGGACGGTCCCGCTCCCGCGGCCGAGCGCGCTCGGGCCGCCGACTCCTCCGCCCCCGCTCGCGTCGCCGGCTCCTGCCACGCGCCTCAGGTCGCCGCTCACCTCCTGGCCCGCGCCACCGAAGCCGTCATCTACACCGGTGACCTGCGTCGATGCCGAGACGTCGTTCGGGTGGCGGGCCGGCTCGGGATCGATGCGCCCGGGGCGCTGGGCGGGCTGGCCGCCGCCGTGGAGGGGCGGTACGAGGACGCGCGGGACCTGCTGGAGGCGGCGGCCGGCCGGTGCGGACCGGGCGGCGACCCCACCCTGCTCCTCCACGCGGGCATCGCCGCGCTCATGCTCGGCGACCACGCCCGCGCCGCCACCGCCACCGTGCGGGCGGCCGCCTCCGCCCGGGCGCGGGGCGCGACCGCCACCGTGGCGCAGGCCCTGGAGTTCCGCGCCTACGCCGACTTCTGGACCGGCCGCCCGGACGCCGGCGCGGCCGCCGCGACGGACGCCCTCCGGCAGGCGTACGCCTCCGGCCAGGACAACGGCGCCTGCCATCTGCAGGCCGCGCTCGCCATGTTCGCCGCGGTCACCGGCGCCGCGGACGTCTGCCGCGAACGGGCGGCGGCCGTACGGTCGTACGCCCTCGCCCGGGGCCTCGGTCTGCCCGCCGCGCTCGCCCAGTGGGCGCTCGCCTTCCTCGACCTCGCGGAGGGGCGCTTCGCCGCGGCCGCGGCCCGGCTGCGCGCCCTCGCCGGATTCGGCCCCGGCCACGGTCACCGCGCCATCCGGCACCTGGCCACCCCGCACTACGTCGAGGCCGCTGTCCGGACCGGGGACACCCGCGTCGCCCGGGCCGCGCACGCCGACTACCACCGCTGGGCGACGGCCGTGCGCAGCCCCGACGAGTTGGCCCTCAGCGCCCGCTGCCGTGCCCTGCTCGCACCTGGCGCCGAGGCGGTCGACCTCTACCACGAGGCCCTCGACCTGCACGCCCTCGGCACCCGTGACTTCGAACGCGCCCGCACCGAGCTGCTGTTCGGCGCCGCGCTGCGTCGGCTGCGCCGCCGTACGGAGGCCCGCGACCGGCTGCACAGTGCCCTGGAGGCGTTCGAGCAGTTCGGTGCCCTGCACTGCGCGGTCCAGGCGCGGGCGGAACTCCGCGCCCTCGGCTCCCCGGCCGCCCCGTCGCGGACCGACGACGGTCCCGGCGGCCGCCTGACCGCACAGCAGCTGGTGATCGCCCGCATGGCGGCCGACGGCGCCACCAACCGGGAGATCGCCACCCGCCTCGCCCTCAGCCCGCGCACGATCGACCACCATCTGCGGGGCGTCTTCGAACGGTTGGGAATCCGCTCACGGATCGAGCTGGTGAGGCTGCTAGCGGACGGAGATCCGTAATCCTCTAATTCGTGATCCCGCAGTCCCCGTCGTAGCGTTCCCGCCGGCCCGGCGGCGTGACGACGGGCCCCTAGGATGCCTCCCGCCCCCGGAACACCTCGGCGTCCCACGTCCCGTTCAGTCGCGGCGCGAGCCAACCCGGCGCCGCGGCGCGGAAGCCGGTGGGATCGAGCGCTCCCGCGCCCATGGGCAGGGCGCCCAGCAGAGGGGCTCCGGCGACGTCCGGCAGGTCCGTGATGTTGCAGCGCATCGCCAGGTCGGGGGAGTCGGGCCAGCCGCCGATGACGACACCCAGCAACTCCACTCCACGGGAGCGGAGTTCACGGGCCGTCAGTTCCGTCGTGTTCAGCGTGCCCAGCCCCGCCGTCGCCACCACCAGCACCGGCGCGCGCAGCAGCTGCGCCGCGTCCGCCAGGGTGCCGCCCGCCTCGTCGAACCGGACGAGCAGCCCGCCGGCTCCCTCCACCAGCACCAGGTCGTGTTCGGCGGCCAGTTTGCCGGCGGCGTCCGCGACGTCCTGCGGGCGCACGGGGGTCATACCGGCCCGCCGGGCCGCCGTCGCCGGAGCCAACGGCTCGGGATAGCGGGCCAGTTCCGCCGTCGTCACGGCTCCCGCGAGCCGCGCGACCTCGTCGGCGTCCCCGCGTTCGTCCGGTCGTACGCCCGTCTGCGCGGCCTTGAGCACGGCCACCGAACGCCCGGCCGCGACGGCCGCCGCGGCCACGGCAGCCGTGGTGACGGTCTTGCCGACCTCCGTGCCCGTGCCCGTGATCACCAGTACCGGCATGTCATCCCTCCCGCGCCGCGGCGCACACCGCGCGCGCGATCCGTGCCACGTCCCCGTCCCCGGTGACGTACGGCGGCATCGTGTAGATCAGGTCGCGGAAGGGCCGCAGCCACACGCCCTCGCGCACGGCCGCGTCCGTGGCCGCCTTCATGTCGACCGCGTGGTCCAGCTGCACGACCCCGATGGCCCCCAGGACGCGGACGTCCCGCACGCCGGGCAGATCTCGGGCGGGCGCCAGGCCCTCCCGCAGTCCCGCCTCGATCCGCTTGACCTCCGCGAGCCAGTCCTGGCCCAGCAGCAGCTCGATCGAGGCGCAGGCGACGGACGCCGCGAGGGGGTTGCCCATGAAGGTCGGGCCGTGGGCGAGCACCGGGACCTCGCCCCGGGAGATGCCGTCGGCCACGCGCGCGGTGCACAGCGTCGCCGCCATCGTGAGGTAGCCGCCGGTCAGCGCCTTGCCGATGCACATCACATCCGGCGTCACGGCCGCGTGCTCCGCGGCGAACAGCGCGCCCGTGCGGCCGAAACCGGTGGCGATCTCGTCGAACACGAGCAGCACGTCGTGCGCGTCGCACGCCTCGCGCAGCACCCGCAGATAGGCGGGGGAGTGGAAGCGCATCCCGCCCGCGCCCTGCACCACCGGCTCGACGATCACCGCGGCCAGCTCGTCGGCGTGCTCGGCGATCGCCGAGCGCAGCGACTCGGCGTACGCCTCCTCGTACTCGGCCGGAGGCGCGTCGACGAACACCTGCCGGGGCAGCACCCCGGTCCACAGCTCGTGCATCCCGCCCTCGGGGTCGCACACCGACATCGGCTGCCAGGTGTCGCCGTGGTAGCCGCCGCGCCAGGTCAGCAGGCGCTGCTTGCCGGTGCGGCCCAGCGACCGCCAGTACTGCAGGCACATCTTCACCGCGACCTCGACCGACACCGAACCGGAGTCGGCGAGGAAGACGTGCTCCAGGCCCTCGGGCGACATGTCGACAAGGAGCTTCGCGAGGCGCACGGCGGGCTCGTGGGTGAGCCCGCCGAACATCACATGGCTCATCCGGCCGAGCTGCTCGCGCGCGGCCTCGTTGAGCACCGGGTGGTTGTAGCCGTGGATCGCCGACCACCAGGACGCCATGCCGTCGACCAGCTCGCCCGAACCGTCGGCCAGGCGCAGCCGCACTCCGCTCGCCGCCTCGACGACGAGCGGTTCGACCCGCCCGGGCATCGGCCCGTACGGGTGCCACACATGCCGCCGGTCGAGCTCCAGCAGCTCGGGGACGGGCAGGTCAGGCATTGGGCGCGAGGTCCGTTCCGGCACCGCGCCGGCGTACGGCGACCAGGTCGGTACGGGGCTCGTTCGCCGCCGGCGCGGCAGCGGCCGTACCGCACACCCCGCCGTCCGCGTGCGACCCGCACCCGCCGCCCTCGTGCGACCCGCACCCGCCGCCCTCGTGCGACCCGCACCCGCCGCCCTCGTGCGACCCGCACCCGCCGCCCTCGTGCGACCCGCACCCGGCGTCCGCGTGCGACCCGCACCCGCCGCCCTCGTGCGACCCGCACCCGGCGTCCGCGTGCGACCCGCACCCGCCGCCCTCGTGCGACCCGCAGCCGGCTTCGGCGTGCGACCCGCAGCCCCCGCCCGCGTGCACCCGGTGCTCCGGCAGGGTCACCTGGTCGGCGCCCTCCACCTCGAAACCGGCGTCCGCGATCATCTCCAGGTCGGCCTTGCCCGCCTGGCCCTCGGTGGTGAGGTAGTCGCCCAGGAAGATCGAGTTGGCCAGGTGCAGGGCGACCGGCTGCATCGAGCGCAGATGGACCTCGCGGCCGCCCGCGATGCGCACCTCGATGTCGGGGCAGACGAAGCGGACCATCGCCAGGATGCGCAGACAGCGCTGCGGGGTGAGGTTCCACTCCGCGGCCAGCGGGGTGCCCTCGACCGGGATGAGGAAGTTGACCGGCACCGAGTCCGGGTCCAGCGCCCGCAGCGAGAAGACCACGTCGACCAGGTCCTCGTCGCTCTCGCCCATGCCCGCGATCAGGCCGGAGCAGGCGGACAGACCCGCCGCGTGCGCCTTGTTCACGGTGTCGACGCGGTCGGCGTAGGTGTGCGTGGTCGTGATGTCGCCGTACGTCGACTCCGACGTGTTGAGGTTGTGGTTGTAGGCGTCCGCGCCCGCCTCGCGCAGCCGCTCGGCCTGGCCGTCGGAGAGCAGACCGAGGCAGGCGCACACCTCCACGCCCTCGTTCTGTTCCTTGATCGCCTTGATGGTGCCCGCGACCCGGTCCACGTCACGGTCGGTCGGACCGCGCCCGGACGCCACCAGGCACACCCGCTTGGCGCCTCCCGCCAGACCGGCCGCGGCGGCCTGGGAGGCCTGCTCCGGCTTGAGCCAGGTGTACTTGAGGATGCCCGTGCTGGAGCCGAGCCGCTGGGAGCAGTAGGAGCAGTCCTCCGGACACAGCCCGGACTTGAGGTTGACGAGGTAGTTGAGTTTCACCCGTCGCCCGAACCAGTGCCGGCGCACCTTCCCGGCCGCGGCCACCACATCGAGCACGTCGTCGTCGGAAGTGGCGAGGACGGCCAGAGCTTCCTCGCGGGTCGGCAGCTCGCGCCGAAGCCCCTTGTCCACCAGCGTGTTCAGCAGGTCCATGAGAGCCGATCCTGTCCTACGGACCCGCCCCGGGCCAAGGAGAGAATGAACAAGACGTGCGCTTCGACGTGTGGGTATTGCCACATCATGGGGTGCGGCCGGTCCGGCTAGTGTCTGTCCACTGCCTACAAAAGCACTCGGAGGAGTCATGGCGTTCGGCTGGATCGACGAGCAGGCGGAACTGCGCCGCCGCGCCGGACTCGTACGGCGGCTTCGTCCGCGCCCGGCCGACTCCCCGCTCCTGGACCTCGCGAGCAACGACTACCTGGGGCTGACCCACCATCCCGAGGTCGCCGAGGGCGCGGCCGAGGCCGCCCGGACCTGGGGCGGCGGCTCCACCGGCTCCCGCCTGGTCACCGGTACGACGGAACTGCACGCCGAGCTGGAGCGGGAACTCGCCGACTTCTGCGGCTTCGAGTCGGCGCTGGTCTTCTCCTCCGGCTACGCGGCCAACCTCGCCGCCGTCACCGCGCTGGCCCCGCACGGCTCGCTGATCGTCTCCGACGCGGGCAACCACGCCTCGCTGATCGACGGCTGCCGGCTCGCCCGGGGCGGCACGCAGGTCGTGCCGCACGCGGACCCGGAGGCGGTGCGCAAGGCGCTGCGGACCCACGACGGCCCGGCCGTGGTCGTCTCCGACACCGTCTTCTCGGTCGACGGGGACGCGGCCCCGCTGGCCGCCTTCGCCGGCGCCTGCCGGGAGCGGGGCGCGGGGCTGCTGGTCGACGACGCGCACGGGCTCGGCGTCCTGGGCGACGGGGGCCGGGGTGCCGTATGGGCGGCGGGCCTCGCGGGCGACGGCGACGTGGTCGTGACGGCCACGCTGTCGAAGTCGCTCGGCAGTCAGGGCGGAGTGGTGCTGGGCCCGGCCAAGGTGATCGACCACCTGGTCAACGCGGCCCGGACGTTCATCTTCGACACGGGTCTGGCGCCGGCGGCGGCGGGGGCGGCCCTGGCCGCGCTGCGGCTGCTGCGCCGCGAGCCCGAGCGGGCGGCGCGGGCTCGCGAGGTGGCGGCGGAACTGCACGCGCGGCTGACCGCCGCGGGCCACGAGGCGGTGCGCCCGGACGCCGCGGTCGTCTCGGTGCGCGCTCCGTCCCCGGAGGGGGCCGTGCGATGGGCGGCCGACTGCCGTACGGCAGGCCTCGCCGTGGGCTGCTTCCGTCCTCCTTCCGTTCCCGACGGCATCTCACGGCTCAGGCTGACCGCCCGCGCGGACCTCTCCGGGGCGCAGATCGAACATGCGGTGAAGGTGATCGGCGAGACGCGACCATGAGTCGGCGTGACACGGCCGTGTGCCGCGCGATCACGGACTGATCAGGACCTGACGACCGCGAGGAAGCCCGCCCAGCTCTCGGGGGAGAAGAGCAGCGCGGGTCCCGCGGTGTCCTTGGAGTCGCGCACCGCGAGCAGTCCGGACCATGGGCCGGAGTGCGGCAGTGCCGTCTCGACGCAGTTGTTCGCTCCCGTGCTGTAGCTGCTGCGCAGCCACCGCACGCCGTGCAGTTCGGTGCTGGAAGGTACGTTCCGAGGCAGTGCGGACATGGTGCCTCCTTACGCGCCGTCAAACTGTCGCGGCGATGTAATCCAACGAGTCCTCGGGTGAAAGGGCATGAATCCGAAGGGCGTTGAAGGCCTGTGTATAGGCCTCCAGGTCTTCTTTCCGTTCGAGGTAGAGGCTACTCGTCAAGTGGTCGAGAACAACCACGTCCAGATCAGAAGTGCGCGAAAATGAGAAGATTACGAAAGGGCCTGTGACACCGACATGTGCCCCGGCGGCGAACGGCAGCACCTGAAGCCGAACTTGGGGCAGACGGGCCGCTTCCAGGAGCCGTTCGCGTTGCCGTGCCATGACGTCCGGACCGCCGATCTCCCGGTGCAGCACCGCCTCGTCCAGGACCGCTGCCAGCTCCAACGGCGGATCCGCGCGCAGTACGTCCTGCCGGGCCAGCCGCACCTCGACCAGAGCGTCCAGCCGTTCGTCGTCCAGTCCGTCGACCGCCGCGCGGGTGACCGCACGCGCGTATTCGGGCGTTTGCAGCAGACCGGGCACGACGGACGTCTCCAGCGTGCGCATCGCGCTCGCCTGCGACTCGAGGCTGATGAAGTCGCGATAGGTGGGCGGGAGAATTCCGCGATAGGCGTGCCACCAGTGGTGGCGCCCGCCCCCCTCGTCGGAGCCCGCCAACACCAAAAGCAACTCGCGCAGTTGGGAGTCCGCGACACCGTAGGCGTCGAGAAGTAACCGCACATCGGCCGGTTTCACCCCGCTGGCGCCCGTCTCTATCCGGCTCACCTTCGACTGGTGCCAGCCCACGAGCCGGGCCGCCTCACCACTGGTGAGGCCCGCCCCCGTGCGCAGGGCGCGCAGTTCGGCGCCCAGCTTGCGGCGGCGCACCGCGGGACCGTTCTGCATGCGGTACTCCTTACTCCTTCCGGGGCGCCCAAATACGGTCTTCCGTCGTAGAGTTCACCGCTTTGAGCGACAGATATATGCATATCTTGGTGGATCGCCACCCGTGACCGTCGCGGTAATGGCAGTCTGGCGAAGAAGCACCAGTCCGGGACCGTACTCGAACCATCCGCTCCATGTCGGACTCCGGTCCCGTGGGAAAGGGACGACGTCGCCATGGCAGACCACCTGGAAGCATCCGTCACTCTGCCGAGCGAGCCGGCCTCGGTCTCCGCCGCTCGCGGCTACGTGGTCACCACGCTGGCGGAATGGGGTCTGCCCGCCCACACCGAAGCGGCCGAGACGATCCGCCTCATTGTCTCCGAACTGGCCACCAACGCGGTACAGCACACCTTCGGGCAGTCCCCCACCTTCACGGTGGACCTGCGGCTCGACCGTGACGAGCAACTGCGGATCGGTGTCACCGACAGCCATCCGCGCTTCCCCAAGCGGCTGCCGGCCGCGGTCCAGCAGGACAACGGCCGGGGCATGGTGATCATCCGTTGGCTGGCGGCCGAGTGCGGCGGCAAGCTGCGGGTGCGGCCCACGAGAGAGGGCGGCAAGACGGTCTCCATCGAACTGCCGTGGACCGTTCCGGCCCAGCCGGTCACGGCGGGGCAGCAGGAGCCGTGAACCAAGACGCCCAGGCGCGATACGCCTGGGTGCGAAGAAGTGTCGAGCCCCGTGGGGGTGACGGCAGGTCAGGGTGCCGCCACCCCCACGGGAGAGTCAGCTGATCCGGCCGTACCAGACGCTCCTGGTCCAGATCTTCTGGAGCTTCACGACGTCCCCGGTCTTCGGGGCGTGCCAGATCTTCCCCTTCCCGGCGTAGATGCCCACGTGGTAGACGTTCGAGCCCGAGTGGAAGAACACCAGGTCTCCGGCCTTGCGGTGGCTCGCGGAGATGTGGTGGGACTTGTTGTACTGCTGGGCCGCCGTACGAGGCAGTTTCTTGCCCGCCTTCTTGAACGAGTACAGCGTGAGCCCCGAGCAGTCGAAGCGGCGCGGTCCGGTGGCGCCCCACTTGTACGGGGATCCCTTTTTGGACGCCGCTACCTGAAGCGCCTTCGTCGCCGTCGTCGCGGCCGCGGCGTCGGTGGCGACGCCCGGGAGCACGACGGAGCCGCCCACTGCGGCGAGAGTGAGGGCCGAGGCCGTGCCGGCCCGGACCATCAGCGACGGGACACGATTGAGCGCAGTCATGCGCAACCCTTCGTCAGCCGCCTGTGAAGGATGACCTGTCGGATTCGGGCTGGCGAAGTTGCCCGGCCGCTGCTGCGGCTTCACCCCAAGGGCTGCTCGGTCCGGTCATGGCGTGACCGTGCCGGCGACCCGTCGTGCTTGGGTCCTCCACTCCTGCCGATCCACTCCTGTCGACCGGTCATCCGGGCGGCGGCAGGACTCGGCGTCCGCCCGGATCGCCCCGCCGCTGTGGCGGGGGCTTGTCGTCAGACAGGGATCTTGGCTCACTGATGTCCGAAAATCCCAATGGAATCGGGGATTTGTGGCGTTACTCACCACTCACCCGTTCGGGTGGACACCCTGTTTTTCGAACAGCCGTCGCGGTATCGAGGAGCCCCGGACCAGGGGCGGAACGTCCCATTCCGCCCTTTGGGTACGCGTGTTGCGCAACCGGAACGGTCCCGAAACAGCAGCCGCGTCTACTCCAAAAGGGGGTACGCCGTTTGGTCCGTTTCAAGCCCGGTCCGGACGGTCGCGTCAACTGTCGGACTGCGGCGGCACGGTGACCCGTGCCGTACGCCGCTCGCCGTCCAGCACCCGCATGGCCCGACCCAGCGTGGGGGCGTGCAGTTCGGTCTCGCCCCGCTGGTGCATCAGCACCAGGGCGTCGCGCAGTTCGGCCGCCTTGGTCACCAGCGCCTGAGCGGCGCGGAGGCCGCGGTACGTGTCTCCGTGGTGCGCCGGGTTGATGCGGCCGAGCAGGTCGACCACGTCGAGGTAACGGTCGATCAACTCGCCCTCGGCGCGCGTGAGGGCGGGCAGCGGCGGGAGTTCGGGTGGCAGCACCGGCCGCTCACCTCCCCGCGGGCGGCGCGAGGGGGGACCTGCGGCTGGGGACGATCCGGTCCACCAGCCCGTACTCCACCGCCTCCTGGGCGTCGAGGATCTTGTCGCGCTCGATGTCCTCGGTCACCTGCTCCCGGGACCGCCCCGTGTGCCGTACCAGCATCTCCTCCAGGCGGGTGCGCAGCCGTGACAGCTCGTCGGCCTGGATGGCCAGGTCGCTGGCCTGACCCTGCACCGGTTCGTACAGCGCGGGCTGACGGATGACCATGCGCGCGCCCGGCAGCGCGGACCGCTTGCCCGGCGTGCCGGCCGCCAGCAGCACCGCCGCCGAGGAGCCCGCCTGCCCCAGGCAGATCGTCTCCACGTCGCAGCCGACGTACTGGATCGTGTCGTAGATCGCCGACATGGCGGTGAACGAGCCGCCCGGGGAGTTGATGTACAGCGAGATGTCCCGGTCCGGGTCCTGGTACTCGAGGTGCATGAACTGCGCCATCACGTCGTTGGCGGAGGTGTCGTCGATCTGCGTCCCGAGGAAGACGATCCGTTCCTCCAGCAGCTTCGAGTACGGATCCATCGTCTTGAGCCCGAAGCTCGTGCGCTCGGTGAACTCGGGCAGGACGTAGCGGGCGGACGGTCGGGTCATGGCATGCCCCTTCTCGCGGCAGAGCGATCTCTCACGCAGCTGTCTGTAAGAAATGTACAGGACGTACGTGACGTTATGATGGGGCTATGGCCTACGAGATTCCGGTGACGCAAGCCAGGGCTGAGCTCGCCGATCTGATCAACCGGGTGGTGTACGGCGGTGAGCGCGTCGTCGTGACACGGCACGGCAAGCCCCTCGTCGCCCTTGTCTCCGCCGCCGACCTGGAACGCCTCGAACAGCTCCAGGAGCCCGACGAGGAGCAGGTGATCAGCTCGGTGTCGGGCGTGCGCGACGTCGCCTCCGCTCCCCGCGAACAGCAGCGCTTCGGCATCGCGGCGCACCATCGGGGAGCCGGCGCCTCCTAGAGCCGCCGCCCGTATACGGCCCCCACGAGGCGCGGGGCCTCGGGGAGCGGCTCGCGTGAGAAGCCGCGGGTCGGTCTACGGGCGTCGACCGGCGAAGCGGGGTCACAGCTCGGTTAACTTGCCTGAAACCCGGCGCAACTAGCCTGCCCATCCACGCCACCAGGCACTTTGCCCCGTGGCCGCGGCAACCGGGCCCGCACGGTCCGGAGCGAGACTGTGAGGTGGGACGTGCAACTGACCCCGCACGAGCAAGAGAGGCTGCTCATCCATGTGGCGGCCGACGTGGCGGAGAAGCGCCGGGCCCGGGGACTGAAGCTCAACCATCCCGAGGCGGTCGCCCTCATCACGTCGCACATCCTCGAGGGCGCCCGGGACGGCCGCGGCGTCGCCGAGCTCATGGCCTCCGGACGCAAGCTGCTCACCCGGGACGACGTCATGGAAGGCGTGCCCGAGATGATCCACGACGTCCAGGTCGAGGCCACCTTCCCCGACGGCACCAAGCTCGTCACCGTCCACGACCCGATCGTCTGACGGGGAGGCCGCCATGATTCCCGGAGAGATCCTCTTCGCCGAGGACCCGATCGTCTACAACGCGGGCCGCGAGGTCACCCGCCTGACCGTCCTCAACGCCGCCGACCGGCCGGTCCAGGTCGGCTCCCACTACCACTTCGCCGAGGCCAACCCCGGCCTGGACTTCGACCGCGCCGCCGCCCGCGGCAAGCGGCTCAACATCGCCGCCGGTACGGCCGTGCGCTTCGAGCCCGGCATCCCCGTCGACGTCGAACTCGTCCCCCTCGCCGGCGCCCGTGTCGTGCCCGGCCTGCGCGGGGAGACCGGAGGTGCCCTCGATGCCTGAGATCTCCCGCGCCGCGTACGCCGACCTGTTCGGCCCGACCGCCGGCGACCGCATCCGGCTCGCCGACACCGATCTGATCGTCGAGATCGAGGAGGACCGTTCCGGCGGGCCCGGGCTCGCCGGTGAGGAGGCCGTGTTCGGCGGCGGCAAGGTCATCCGCGAGTCGATGGGCCAGTCACGTGCCACACGCGCGGAGGGCACCCCGGACACGGTCATCACGGGCGCGGTGATCGTCGACCACTGGGGCATCGTCAAGGCCGACGTCGGCATCCGGGACGGCCGGATCACCGGGATCGGCAAGGCGGGCAACCCCGACACCATGGACGGGGTCCACCCGGACCTGGTGATCGGCCCCGAGACCGAGGTCATCGCCGGCAACGGGCGCATCCTGACTGCGGGCGCGGTCGACGCGCACGTGCACTTCATCTGCCCGCAGATCGCCGACGAGGCTCTGTCCGCGGGTGTCACGACGCTCGTGGGCGGCGGCACGGGGCCGGCCGAGGGCTCCAAGGCCACGACGGTCACGCCCGGCCCCTGGCACCTGGCGCGCATGCTGGAGGCGATGGAGCAGTACCCGCTCAACATCGGCTTCCTCGGCAAGGGCAACACCGTCTCGCACGAGGCGATGCTCTCGCAGATCCGAGGCGGCGCCCTGGGACTGAAGCTGCACGAGGACTGGGGCTCGACGCCGGCCGTCATCGACGCCTCGCTGACGGTGGCCGACCGGACGGGCATCCAGGTCGCCATCCACACCGACACCCTGAACGAGGCCGGGTTCGTCGGCGACACGCTCGCCGCCATCAACGGCCGCGGCATCCACGCGTACCACACCGAGGGCGCGGGCGGGGGGCACGCGCCCGACATCATGACCGTCGTCTCGGAGCCGCACGTGCTGCCGAGCTCGACGAACCCGACGCGGCCCTTCACCGTCAACACCGCCGAGGAACACCTCGACATGCTGATGGTCTGCCACCACCTCAACCCGGCGGTGCCGGAGGACCTCGCGTTCGCCGAGTCGCGCATCCGCCCCTCGACGATCGGGGCGGAGGACATCCTGCACGACCTGGGCGCCATCTCGATCATCTCCTCCGACTCCCAGGCCATGGGCCGGGTCGGCGAGGTCGTCCTGCGGACCTGGCAGACGGCACACGTGATGAAGCGCCGGCGCGGGGCGCTGCCCGGCGACGGACGGGCCGACAACCACCGGGTACGGCGCTATGTCGCCAAGTACACGATCAACCCCGCGCTCGCGCAGGGACTGGCCCGCGAGATCGGCTCGGTGGAGACCGGGAAGCTCGCCGACCTGGTGCTGTGGGAGCCGGCCTTCTTCGGCGTCAAACCGCACCTGGTGATCAAGGGCGGCCAGATCGCCTACGCGCAGATGGGCGACGCGAACGCCTCCATCCCGACGCCGCAGCCGATCCTGCCCCGGCCGATGTACGGGGCGATCGGGCGGGCGCCCGCGGCGAACTCGTTCAACTTCGTGGCCCCCCTCGCCGTCGAGGACGGGCTGCCGGAGCGGTTGCAGCTCGGGAAGCGGTTCGTGGCCATCGAGTCGACGCGCGGGGTCACCAAGGCCGACATGCGGGAGAACGACGCGCGGCCACGCGTGGAGGTCGATCCCGACAGCTTCGCGGTGCGCATCGACGGGGAGCTGGTCGAGGCCACGCCCGCGGCCGAACTGCCCATGGCCCAGCGTTACTTCCTCTTCTGATGTCCAGGACGGCGCTGCTCGTGCTGGCCGACGGCCGGTTTCCCGCCGGAGGGCACGCGCACTCCGGCGGGGCCGAAGCCGCGGTCAAGGCCGGCCGGATCACCGGAGCCGCGAGCCTGGAGGGTTTCTGCCGGGGCCGGCTGCACACGGCCGGCCTGGTCGCGGCCTCGCTGGCCGCGGCCGCCGTACTCGGCGCGGACGCGGGGGAGTTGGACGCGGCCGCCGATGCCCGAACACCGTCCCCCGCGCTCCGCGTCGCGGCGCGCCGGCTCGGCCGGCAGCTGACGAGGGCCGCCCGGGCCACCTGGCCGTCGGACGAACTCGACGCCATGGCGACGCAGTTCCCCAAGGGCGCCCATCAGCCGGTGGTGCTGGGGCTGGTGGCCCGGGCGGCCGGTCTCGAACCCGTCGACGCCGCCCACTGCGCGGCGTACGAGAGCGTGAGCGGGCCGGCGAGCGCCACGGTGCGGCTGCTGAGCCTCGATCCGTTCGACGCCACAGGGGTGCTGGCCCGGCTGGCCCCGGAGGTCGACCGGGTGGCGGACCGGGCGGTCGAGGCGGCCCGGCGGGTGCTCGACGAGGGGGTCGACGCGTTGCCCGCGGGGTCTGCGCCGCTGCTGGAGATCGGCGCGGAGCTCCACGCCGCCTGGCCCGTGCGGCTGTTCGCCTCGTAGTCCCCCGACCTGCCCGACCCTGAAGGACCGTAGGAGTCACCCATGCATCTCGACCACTCCCACGACGGCCCCTCCGCCGTCAGCGCCGACGCCCGTCGTCCCGACGGATCGCGGCGGGCCCTGCGGATCGGGCTCGGCGGTCCCGTCGGCTCCGGGAAGACCGCGACCGTCGCCGCCCTGTGCCGGGCGCTGCGCGAGGAGTTGTCCCTCGCCGTCGTGACCAACGACATCTACACCCGGGAGGACGCCGACTTCCTGTTGCGGGAGGCCGTGCTGCCGCCCGAGCGGATCACCGCCGTGGAGACGGGGGCTTGTCCGCATACCGCCATCCGGGACGACATCTCCGCGAACCTGGAGGCCGTCGAGGAGCTGGAGGACGAGGTCGGGCCGTTGGACCTGATCCTGGTCGAGTCCGGCGGCGACAACCTCACCGCGACCTTCTCCAAGGGGCTCGTGGACGCGCAGATCTTCGTCATCGACGTGGCCGGCGGCGACGACATCCCGCGCAAGGGCGGGCCGGGCGTGACCACCGCCGACCTGCTCGTCGTCAACAAGACGGACCTTGCGCCCTATGTGGGCTCGGACCTCGGACGCATGGCCGCCGACGCGAAGGCGCAGCGCGCCGAACTGCCCGTCGTTTTCCAGTCGCTCAGGAGCGAGAGCGGCGTGCGGGACGTGGCCGCGTGGGTGCTGGCTCGGCTCGCCGCCTGGACGGCGTGACCATGGGCGGGGTGCGGGCCACCGCACGCATCCGGGCGACCGCGGACGGACGGGGCGGCACCTCGCTGCCCGTGCTGGAGGGGGAGGGGCCACTCGCCCTGCGGCGGACCCGGGGGAGCGGTCCCGAGGCCCGGGTGATGCTCGTCGGGGCGATGAGCGGACCGCTCGGCGGAGACCGTTTCCGGGTCGAGTGCGGCGTGGAGGACGGGGCCCGGCTGCGGGTCGGGTCCGCCGCCGCCACCATCGCACTGCCCGGGCAGGTGAAGGGGGAGGCGCGGTACGACGTCCGGCTGGACGTGGCCGACGGCGGCGAACTGGTCTGGCTGCCCGAGCAGTTGATCTCCGCCGGCGGAAGTGATCTGCGGGTCGCCACCCGGGTGGACGTCGGCGCCGGGGCGCGGCTCGTCCTGCGCGAGGAGCAGGTGCTCGGACGGGTGGGGGAGCAACCCGGGCGGCTCGGCAGCCGTCTCACCGTTCGGGTCGCCGGTCGTACCGTGCTCGATCAGGAGCTCGGGTGCGGGCCGGGAGCGCCCGGTGGCTGGGACGGGCCCGCCGTACTGGGCGGATACCGGGCGGTGGGTCAACTGGTCGTCGTACGACCGGAGTTCGACAAAGAGCCGGTGCCGGCCCGGGTGCTGGGGGAGGGCGCGGTGCTCGCGCCGCTGGCCGGGCCCGCCGTGCTCCTGAGCGCGGTGGCCGAGGACGCGCTGCGCCTGCGCCGCGTGCTGGACGAGGCGATGGCCGCCCTGAACGTGTGACGTTCCGCTGAGCGGGACCGCACTCACCGTTTATCGGAATGGTAAAGAAGGTCAACAGCCCCTGTTCTCAGGCAGCACACAGCCGCAAGGATCCCTCTGTCAATCGAACAGATGGAGGGGGAGGTCCCACTTGAGGGGCAACAGAGCCAAGAGGCGTACCACGGCGCTCGGTTCGGCCGGAGTGCTCGTGACGGCGACGCTGATGGCCGGAGCCGTCGCGGCGCCCACCGCCAGCGCGAGCGCGGGGCACGGGCGGGACAGCGAGGCCCGGGGCGCGGCCATCGCCGCCGAGCGGGCCGCGAAGGCCGGCATCGACTGGCAGGACTGCCCGGCCGACTGGGGCTTCGCCAAGCCCATCCAGTGCGGCTGGGTCAGCGTCCCGCTCGACTACGCGCACCCGTACGGCAAGCAGCTCAAGCTCGCCGTCGACCGCATCGGCAACACGGGGACCAAGGAGGAGCGCCAGGGCGCCCTCGTCTACAACCCGGGCGGCCCCGGCGGGTCCGGCATGCGCTTCCCGACCCGCGTCACCAACAAGAACCCGATCTGGGCCAACGCGGCCAAGGCCTACGACTTCGTGGGCTTCGACCCGCGCGGTGTCGGCCACTCGGCGCCCATCTCCTGCATCGACCCGCAGGAGTTCGTCAAGGCGCCCAAGATGGACCCGGTGCCGGACAGCGAGGCCGACAAGACGGCCCAGCGCAAGCTGGCCCGCGAGTACGCCGAGGGCTGCGCCGAGCGCAGCGGCACCGCGATGCTCCGGCAGATGACCACGCCCAACACCGTGCGCGACCTGGACGTCATCCGTGCCGCGCTCGGCGAGAAGAAGCTCAACTACCTGGGCGTCTCCTACGGCACCTACATCGGCGCCGTCTACGGCACGATGTTCCCGGGCCACCTGCGCCGCATGATCGTCGACAGCGTCGTCAACCCCTCCCGCGAGAAGATCTGGTACCAGGCCAACCTGGACCAGGACGTCGCCTTCGAGGGCCGCTGGAAGGACTGGGAGGACTGGGTCGCCGCCAACGACGCCGCCTTCCACCTCGGCACCACCCGCGACGCCGTCCAGGCCAAGTGGCTCCAGCTGCGCGCCACCGCCAAGAAGAGCCCCATCGGCGGGGTCGTCGGCCCGGCCGAGCTGATCTCCTTCTTCCAGAGCGCCCCGTACTACGACTCCTCGTGGGTGCCGATCGCGACGGTCTTCAGCAAAGTCGTCGCCGGTGACACCCAGGCGCTGGTCGACGCCGCCGCCCCCGACATGTCCGACACCGCGGGCAACATATCCGCGGAGAACGGCAACGCCGTCTACACGGCCGTCGAGTGCACCGACGCCAAGTGGCCCACCAGCTGGAAGAAGTGGGACAAGGACAACACCGAGCTCAACAAGAACTACCCGTTCATGACCTGGGCCAACGCGTGGATGAACCTGCCGTGCGCCACCTGGCCGGTCAAGCAGCAGACGCCCGTGAACGTCAAGACCCACAAGGGCCTGCCGCCGGTCATGATCGTGCAGTCCACGAATGACGCCGCCACCCCCTACGACGGCGCCGTCGAGCTGCACCACCGCTTCAAGGGCTCCCGCCTGATCACCGAGAAGGACGCGGGCTCGCACGGTGTGACCGGCCTGCTCAACCCGTGCATCAACCAGCGGGTGGACACCTACCTGCTCACCGGGCAGCTGGACACCGCCGACGTGACCTGCACCCCGCACGCCACGCCCAAGCCGTAGGCGCCGGCAGTACGAAGCAAGGGGCGGCCGGAACTCCTCCGGCCGCCCCTCTCTTCATGTCCCCGAGGTCAACTCAGCGGCGCCCGCGGGAACTTGCGTTCCTTGGCGCCCTTCGCCTCCGCCTGCTGCGCCTTCGCGACGGCCGCGTACTCGTCGACGTACTCCTGCTCCGAGAGCGACAGGATCGCGTACATGATCTCGTCGGTGACGGCGCGCAGGATCGCCTTCTCGTTCTCCATGCCGGCATAGCGGGAGAAGTCGAGCGGCTTGCCGAAGCGGATGACGACCGGGTGCAAATTGGGGATCACCTTCCCGGGCGGCTGCGCCTCGAAGGTGCCGATCATCGCGCAGGGGATGACCGGAACCTGCGCCTTGAGCGCCATCACCGCCACGCCGACCTTGCCCTTGTACAGGCGGCCGTCGTGCGAGCGGGTGCCCTCGGGGTAGATGCCGAGCAGTTCGTTCTTGCGCAGTACGCCCAGCCCCTCACGGATGGCGGCCTGGCCTGCCTCCTTCCCGGTGCGGTCGACCGGGATCTGCCCGGCGCTGCGGAAGAAGGCCGCGGTCAGACGGCCCTTGACGCCGGGACCGGTGAAGTACTCCTTCTTCGCCAGGAAGGTGATGCGGCGTTTGAGCATGGCCGGCATCAGGAAGTGGTCGGAGAAGGACAGGTGGTTGCCCGCGATGATGGCGGGTCCTTCGTCCGGGACGTGTTCGAGGCCCTCGATGCGAGGCCGGAAGAACAGTCTCAGCAGGGGTCCCAGCAACACGTATTTGAGCACGTAGTAGAACAAAGGGGACGCTCCTCACTCCGGCGGATCGCCTCGGCCGCCGCGTTCCAGCAGGTCAACCGGCGTGTCGTGGGGCTGCCAGTGTATGTGCAGGCGCAGTTCGCCGGAACACGGCGGACGCCGTGTCGCATGCGCGGGGAACGCCTGCCCGACCAGCCTCCTGTCACTGATCGACACGAGGCAAGTCGATCGCACCTGTTTGGCGCGATCTTCCCGGGAAAAAACTCCGCGCGCCGACCGGGCCGACGGCGATACGGTCCCCAAATGCTCGATGAGGACGGCTACTTCGGAGAAGAGATCGCTGCCGGCTACGACGACTCGGCTGCCGACATGTTCCGCCCCGAGGCCGTCGGCCCGGTGGTCGACGTGCTGGCCGGGCTCGCCGGCGACGGCAGGGCGCTCGAACTCGGCATCGGCACCGGCCGGATCGCGCTGCCGCTGGCCCGCCGCGGCGTGCCGGTGCACGGCATCGACCTGTCCCGCGCCATGGTGGACCGGCTGCGCGCCAAGGAGGGCGGCGCGGACATCGGGGTGACGATCGGGGACTTCGCCACCACCCGGGTGGAGGGCGAGTTCTCCGTCGCCTACCTGGTCTTCAACACGATCATGAACCTGACCACGCAGGACGCCCAGGTGGAGTGCTTCCGCAACGTCGCCCGGCACCTCGGGCCCGGCGCCTGCTTCGTCGTCGAGGTGATGGTGCCCGAACTGCGCAAGCTGCCGCCCGGGCAGAACGCCGTGCCGTTCCACATCGGCGAGACCAAGTGGGCCTTCGACACCTACGACCTCGCCACCCAGGCCATGAGCTCCAACTACGTCACCGTCGTCGACGGACGCGCCGAGCACTGGTCCATCCCGTTCCGCTACGCCTGGCCGGCCGAGCTGGACCTGATGGCCAGGCTGGCCGGACTGCGGCTGCGCGACCGCTGGGAGGACTGGGCGCGCACCGCCTTCACCGGCGACAGCCCGAGGCACGTCTCGGTGTGGGAGAAGCCCGCCGGCTGACCGGCGCCGCGCCTCACAGCCGTACGATCACCAGCGCCGTGTCGTCGGTCGCGCCCCCCGGCGGCAGCAGCTCCAGCAGGACCGCGTCCGCCAGGGACTCGGCCGGCAGGGCGCGGTGGCGGGCGAGAGCCTCGGCGAGGCGGTCCAGGCCGGTGCCGATGTCCTCGCGGCGGCGCTCGACCAGACCGTCGGTGTAGAGGGCGAGGGTGGCGCCCGCGGAGTAGGTCGTGGACGCCTGGGGTCTGGGCATCGGATCGGGGTGGGCGTCGAGCGGCGGGTCGGTGGCCTGGTCGAGGAACTCCACCCGGCCGTCGGTGTGCACCAGGACGGGCGGGAGGTGGCCGGCGCTGCTGTAGGTGATGGTGTGCTCGTCGAAGTCGATGAACGTGGTGACGGCGGTGGCCGACTCGGCGCCGTCGACGACGTGCGCGTACCGGCCCAGGACGTTCAGCGCCTCGGCCGGGCCCGCCGCGACGCGTGATGCGGCGCTCAGCGCGCTCCGCAGCTGGCCCATGACCCCGGCGGCGGCCAGCCCGTGGCCCACCACGTCGCCGACCGACACGCCGATGCGGTTGCCGCCGACCAGGTCGACGATGTCGTACCAGTCCCCGCACACGTTCAGCGCGCCGATCGCCGGCCGGTAGCGCACGGCGGCCCGTCGGTCGCCGACCTGCCGGGAGGCGGGCAGCATCGCCTCCTGGAGGGCGATGGCGACCTCGCGCTCCCGGGCGTGGGACTGGCGCAGCCGCTCGTTGAGCTCCTGCAGTTCGCGGGCGCGGGTGTAGAGCTCGGCCTCCAGGACCCGTGCCCGGCTGCCGGTCGGGCCCCCGCGGGCCTTGATCAGCTCGGTGACCTCCTCCACGCGGTGCACCAGCAGCACCACCTTGCCGTCCTCGTCGAGTACCGGCGCGTTGACCGGGCTCCAGTAGCGCTCCTGCCACTCCCCGGGGCGTTCGGGGTCCTCCACGTCGTAGCGCTGCAGGGCCATCGCGTCGCGTGCGCCGGTGTCCAGCACCCGCTGAAGGGAGGCCGCCAGGTTGCGCATGCCGGACGCGGCGCCGTCATTGGGATTGTCCGGGAAGACGTCGAAGAGGTAGCGACCGACCACCTGGTCGCGCCGGCGCCCGGCCCCCCGCAGAAACTCCTCGTTGACGTCCGCGTACACCAGGTCGGGCGTCAGCAGGGCCACCATCCCCGGCAGGCACTGGAACACCCCCGCATAGTCGATAGCCGCATCGTTCATGGCTTCCGCCTTACCGCCGGGTCTGCACTATTTTCACACGTCAAGCGATATAAGTCGGGATTGCGCCGGTCAGGCCGGGGGGCCGGTCAGCGACTGCTCGGCCCAGATGACCTTGCCCTCGGGCACGAAGCGGGTCCCCCAGCGGTCGGTGAACTGGGAGACCAGCAGCAGGCCGCGGCCTCCCTCGTCGGTGGTCCGGGGATGACGCAGATGAGGCGCGGTGGCACCGCCGTCGCAGACCTCGCAGACCAGTGCACGCTCCCTGATCAGCCGCAGCCGGATGGGGCCCTGCGCGTACCGGATGGCGTTGGTGACCAGCTCGCTCACCACCAGTTCCGTGGTGAACGCCAGGTCCTCCAGGCCCCACTCGGTCAGCTGCCGTGCGGCCTCCTTGCGGGCGTCGGCGACGACCGCCGGATCGGCGGGCAGGTCCCAGTCGGCGACCTGGTCGGCGCCCAGCAGCCGGGTGCGGGCCATCAGCAGCGCCACGTCGTCGTGCGGCCGGGCCGGCATCAGCGCGTCCACCACCGTGCGGCAGCGCAGATCCAGCGAGGGCGCGGCCTGCTCCAGAGCCCGGCGAAGCCGGTCGCGGTCGCCGTCGAGGGACCACTCCACGCCCTCACGGGCGAGCAGTCCGTCGGTGTGCAGGGCGAGCGTGCTGCCCTCGGCGAGCACGAGCTCGACCGCCTCGAAGGGCGGCCCGCCCGAACCGAGCGTCGACCCCTGCGGCAGGTCGACGAAGCGGACGGAGCCGTCGGGCAGCACGACGGCGGGCGCGGGATGCCCGGCGGCCGCCATCGTGCACTGTCCGTCGGCGGGGTCGTAGACGACGTAGAGACAGCCGGACCCGGCGACCTGGATGCCGACGCCGTCGGGTGCGTCCGGGTCGACGCCCTCCTCCCGGGCCGTCCGGGCCACCTGGTCGTCGAGGTGCGCGAGGACCTCGGCCGGCGGCAGGTCGAGAGCGGCGAGGGTGCGTACGGCGGTGCGCAGCCGTCCCATGGCCGCGGCGGCGTCGATGCCGTGACCGGGCACCTCGCCGACGACCAGGGCGACGCGGGCGCCGGACAGCGGGATGAGGTCGTACCAGTCGCCGCCGAGGCCGGTCAGTTCGTCGGCCGGCCGGTAGCAGGCGGCGACCTCCACCGCGTCCTGTTCCGGCAGCCGGTGCGGCAGCAGGCTGCGCTGCAGCGCCAGGGCCGCGTTCCGTTCCCGGGTGTAGCGGCGGGCGTTGTCCACGCAGACGGCCGCCCGGGACACCAGGTCCTCGGCCAGGGCCAGGTCGTCCGCGTCGAAGGGATCCTGCCGCCCGCGCCGGAAGAAGCTGGTGACGCCGAGAGTGACGCCCCGCGCGCGCACCGGAACGATCATCACGCTGTGCAGGCCCAGCTCCAGGAAGGTCGCCTCCCGCCCGCCCGGTATGTCGGTCGCCCACTCCTTGGCGAGCGGGTCCAGCCGCTCCTCGCGCCAGGACCGGCCCGTGGTCAGGCTGCGGATCGGCGGCGAGCCCGCGAGATACGTGGCCACCTCGCCGATCTCCACGACGGCCTCCGGCACCCCGGCGTTCACCGACTGGTGGCCGGCCCGGCGCAGCGGCACCCGGTCGGTGTCGACGGGCGGCCCCGCCGCGGGTTCCGCGCCGCGCAGCACCGACTCCAGCAGGTCCACGCACACGTAGTCGGCGAACCCCTGCACGGCCACGTCGGCCAGCTCCTGCGCGGTCCGGGTGATGTCCAGGGTGCGGCCGATCTGCTCGCCGGCCCGATCGAGCAGGGCGAGGCGCCGACGAGCGCGATGCTTTTCGGTGATGTCGACGACGGTGTAGTAGACACCCATCGGGTGACCGCGCTCGTCCTCGAGACGGGTGAACGACATCATGTGCGCGGTCTCCCGGTGCGGCGCCGAGCGCACCTGGCCCACGTGCTCGTACCCGACGACCGGCCGTCCGGTCTCCAGCACGTGGCGCATCTGGGTCTCGATGCTCTCGGAGTCGATGCCCGGCTGGATCTCCGCCAGCCGTCGCCCCAGCCGCCGGACGGCCGAGCCCCCGCCGAACTGCTCCAGGGCCGCGTTCGACCAGACGCACCGCAGATCGGCGTCCACGATCGCTATCCCGACGGGGGAGCCGGTCACCATCTGCTCCAGCACCGTGCGGCTCATGTCCCAGCCGCGGGCCCCCGCCGTCACGTCGGAGAGCAGCACCAGCCAGCGTGGCGCGCCGCCGGGCTCCATCGCCGGGGTGATCCGCGCCATCACCCGCACCGCCCGCCCGCCCTTGCGCCGGGCGGTCAGCAGCCCCGCCCAGCCGCCCTCCCGGCGGCACCGCTCGACCAGTTCCGGCACCCGGGCGGCGTCGTCGGGGACCAGCAGGCCGGCCACCGGACTGCCCACCACCTCGGTGGGTGTGTACGCCAGCAGCCGCTGGGCGTCCCGGGTCCAGCTGCGCACCACGCCCTGGGCGTCGAGCAGCAGGGGCGCGGCATCGGCCACGTCGAACCGCTGCCCGGCAGCGTCCTGCTCCTCTTGAGTGCCCACGGCCGACCTCTCTGTCGCTGAGAGTGGTCTACCACCTCTTGACCCAGTCTTCACCCTTCGCACGAAACCGGCCGTGCGGACGGCGCGGGCCCGGACCTCCAAGAGGCGCCCGGGACCGGCCGTCCCCACCGCCACACGCAGGTCAGGAGCGCTCGGTCAGCACCTCCGCCAGTGTGCCCAGCGCGCCCTCCAGCTCCTCGCCGGTGATCGTCAGCGGCGGCGCCAGCCGGATCGTCGAGCCGTGCGTGTCCTTGACCAGGACACCCTTGCGCATGAGCCGGGCGCTGACCTCGCGGCCGGTGCCGATGGCCGGGTCGATGTCGACGCCCGCCCACAGTCCCCGCGCGCGGAAGCCGACGACCCCCCTGCCCAGCAGCCCCGACAGCCCGCCGCGCAGGACCACGCCCAGCTCGGTGGCGCGGCGCTGGAACTCGCCCGTCTCCAGCAGGTCGATCACGGCGGTGCCGATGGCCGCGGCCAACGGGTTCCCACCGAACGTCGACCCGTGCTGGCCCGGCTGCAGCACACCGACGACGTCCCGGCGGCCGACCACCGCGGAGACCGGCACGATGCCGCCGCCCAGCGCCTTGCCCAGCAGCACGAGGTCGGGGACGACCGACTCGTGCTCGACGGCCAGGGTGCGGCCGGTGCGGCCGAGACCCGACTGGATCTCGTCGGCGACGAAGAGGCAGCCCTTGCGCCGGGTCAGCTCCCGTACGCCGGTCAGATAACCCTCGTCCGGGATGATGACGCCCGCCTCGCCCTGGATGGGCTCGATCAGCACCGCGGCCGTCGTGTCGTCGACCGCCGCCTCCAGCGCGGCCAGGTCGTTGTACGGCACGATCTTGAAGCCCGGTGTGAAGGGGCCGAAGCCGGCGCGGGCGGTCTCGTCCGTGGAGAACCCGACGATCGTCGTCGTACGGCCGTGGAAGTTCTCCGCGGCGACGACGATCGTCGCCCGGTCGGCGGGCACGCCCTTGACCTCGTAGGCCCACTTGCGGGCGACCTTGATGCCGGACTCGACGGCCTCGGCGCCGGTGTTCATCGGCAGCACCATGTCCATGCCGGTCAGCGCCGCCAGCCGCTCGGCGAACTCGGCCAGCCGGTCGTTGTGGAAGGCGCGCGAGGTCAGGGTCAGACGGTCCAGCTGGCGGTGGGCGGCCTCGATCAGCGCGGGGTGGCGGTGCCCGAAGTTCAGGGCCGAGTAGCCGGCCAGCATGTCCAGGTAGCGGCGGCCCTCCACGTCCTCCACCCAGGTGCCCTCGGCGCGCGCGACGACCACGGGCAGCGGGTGGTAGTTGTGCGCCAGGACGGGCTCCTCGGCGCGGATCAGCTCGGCGGACGAACGGATGTGGACAGCAGCGGTCATGAACGGATCTCCTGGGTGCAGCACTTGATGCCGCCGCCTGCCTTGCGGAACTCGGACAGGTCGACGGGCACGGGGACATAACCGCGGTCGGCGAGGGCGGTGGTGAGCGCCTCTGCCTGGGGCGCGATGAAGACGTGACGGCCGTCGGAGACGGAGTTGAGGCCGAAGGCCAGCGCGTCGTCGAGGGTGGCGAGCACCGCGTTCGGGAACAGCCGCGCCAGCACCTCCCGGCTGCCCGGCGAGAACGCCTCCGGGTAGTAGGAGACATTGTCGTCGTCCAGGACGAACAGTGCGGTGTCCAGATGATAGAACCGCGGGTCCACCAGCGTCAGGCTGATCACCGGGTGGCCGAAGAACTCCTGCACCTCGCGGTGCGCCTCACGGGTGGTGCGGAAGCCGTGGCCGGCCAGCATGTACCGGCCCGTCCACACCAGGTCGCCCTCGCCCTCGCAGACGGACCCGGGGCGGTGCACGTCGAAGCCGGCCGTCTTGAACCAGGTGTCGTAGTGCGTGGACTCCGGGCGTCGCTCGGGCGCGTGGAAGAGGGAGCCGAAGACCCGGCCGTCCACGACCACCGCCGAGTTCGCGGCGAAGACCATGTCCGGCAGCCCGGGGGCCGGCTCGACGGTGTCGACGTCGTGGCCGTGGGCCCGGTAGGCGCCGATCAGCGCCTGCCACTGCTGGTGGGCCAGGTCCACGTCGACGCGGACATCGGGTTGCATCCAGGGATTGATCGCGTACTGCACGGCGAAGTGTCTGGGTTCGCAGACGAGGTACCGCCGCCGGCGCGGCACACGGGAGTCGGACACAGAGGGGTTCCTCCGCTTCCTGGGGTGTCGACTGAGGGTTGACACCAAGGTAGGAAGTGACCGAGACGGGCGACAAGCGACGACAATTGCGTGTCCGCGCAGGAATGCTGCGTCTTTGGCCGGTTCGAAGCAGGGCTGCTGCGTGGCCGGATGTTTATTCGGGCGCGGGCTGGGTCGCGCCCGCTTCCGGGCTTTCCGGGAGCAGATGGGACAGCACCATCACGCTGATCGTCTTCCGGATGAACGGCTCCACGCGGATGCGCTCCAGCACCTCCTCGAAGTGCTCCACGTCCCGCGCCCGCACGTGCAGCAGCGCGTCCGCCCCGCCCGTCACCGTCATCGCCGCTGTGATCTCCGGATGGTTGCGCACCACCTCCGCCAGCCGCCGCGGCGGCGCCGCCCCCTCGCAGTACACCTCCACGTACGCCTCCGTGCGCCAGCCCAGCGCCGACGGCCGGACCGTCGCCGTGAACCCGGTGATCACACCGGTCTCGCGCAGCCGGTCCACCCGCCGCTTCACCGCCGTCGCCGACAGCCCGATCGCCGAGCCGATCTCGGCGAAGCTGGTGCGCGCGTTCGCCATCAGGGCGGTGACGATCTTCCGGTCGAGCTCGTCGAACGGTGCGGGCCTGCTGTTCATGTCGGCACTGTATCCAGCGCGAACGTCCACACCCCGGCGCATGTCCACCCGTGCGGATTCCTCCTACACTCCGGGTTCATGCTGCGCGCCCTCGCCGTCGACGACGAACGCCCCTCGCTGGAGGAACTGCTCTACCTGCTGAACGCCGACCCCCGCATCGGCAGCGCCGAGGGCGCCGGCGACGCGACCGAGGCGCTGCGCCGCATCAACCGGGCGCTGCAGTCCGGCCCCGGCGGCCCCGAGGCCATCGACGTCGTCTTCCTCGACATCCAGATGCCCGGCCTCGACGGTCTGGACCTGGCCCGGCTGCTGACCGGGTTCGCCCAGCCGCCGCTCGTCGTGTTCGTCACCGCCCACGAGGACTTCGCCGTCCAGGCCTTCGACCTCAAGGCCGTCGACTACGTGCTCAAGCCGGTCCGCAAGGAACGCCTGGCCGAGGCGATCCGCCGCGCCGCCGAACTCACCGGCAACACCCCCCGCATACCCGTCCACGAGCCCGACCCCGACCACATCCCCGTCGAACTCGGCGGCGTCACCCGCTTTGTCGCCGTCGACGACATCACCCACGTCGAGGCCCAGGGCGACTACGCCCGCCTGCACACCGACAAGGGCAGCCACCTCGTCCGCATCCCGCTGTCCACCCTGGAGGACCGCTGGCGGGCCCGCGGGTTCGTCCGCATCCACCGCCGCCACCTGGTGGCCCTGCGCCACATAGGCGAGCTCCGCCTGGACGCGGGCACCGTGAGCGTGCTCGTCGGTGGCGAGGAACTGCAGGTCAGCCGCCGGCACGCGCGCGAGCTGCGGGACCTGCTGATGAGGAGGCCGTAGCACGTGCCCCACCAGGACCCCGGCGAACGCCGCGTCGTCGTCACCGGCCCGCCCCGCCGCACCCGGCGCGCCTCCGGCTACTACCGGCCGCGCACCGAGATCGACGAGCAGACCACCCTCGGCCACACCTACGTCCGCTCCCTCATGCGCACCCAACTGCGCGCCGCCCTCGCCGTGTTCGCCGTCCTCGGCCTGCTGATCGGCCCGCTGCCGCTGGTCTTCGCCGCCATGCCCGACGCGCACCGCCTGCAGTGGGGCATCCTCGGCTTCTGCCTCTACGCCCCCCTCGTGCTGCTCGCCCTGTGGTACGTCCGCCGCGCCGAGCGCAACGAGCGGGACTTCGTACGGCTCGTCGAGGACCGGTGAACTCCGGTTACGCCGTCCCGGCGGTGGCTCTGGTGGTCGTGGCGACCGTCCTGGTCGGCGCCTTCGGCCTGCGCGTCTCGCGCACCACCTCCGACTTCTACGTCGCCTCCCGCACCGTCGGCCCCCGCCTCAACGCCGCCGCCATCAGCGGCGAGTACCTCTCCGCCGCCTCCTTCCTGGGCATCGCGGGACTGGTCCTGATCCAGGGCCCGGACATGCTCTGGTACCCGGTCGGCTACACCGCCGGCTACCTGGTGCTGCTGCTGTTCGTCGCCGCCCCGCTGCGCCGCTCCGGCGCCTACACGCTCCCCGACTTCGCCGAGGCCCGGCTCGCCTCCTACGGCGTACGACGGCTGGCCGGGGCCTTCGTCGTCGGCGTCGGCTGGCTCTACCTGCTGCCTCAGCTCCAGGGCGCGGGGCTGACCCTCACCGTCCTCACCGGCGCTCCCGACGGGCTCGGCGGGGTCATCGTCGCCGTCGTCGTGGTGGCCACCGTCGCGGCCGGCGGCATGCGCAGCATCACCTTCGTGCAGGCCTTCCAGTACTGGCTCAAGCTCACCGCCCTGCTCGTCCCCGCCCTCTTCCTGGCCCTGGCCTGGCAGAGCGACGGAGCGCCCCACCACGCCTTCGCCGAACCGCCGACCTTCCGCGAACAGCGCTCCGTACGCGTCGCCGACAGCCTCGACCTCAGGCTCGAACGGCCCCTGACCGTCACCGTGACCGGCACGGTCGACGGCTCCCCGCACGACGGCAGCCGAGTGCGGCTCGCGGCCGGCACCCATCACATCGCCCAGGGCACCCGCCTCAGCTTCGCCAAGGGCACCGCCGTCCCGTCCGCCGACCCCGGCACCAACGGCGGCATGTCCACCTCCCTCGCCTCGGGCCGCGAGGAACGCCCGCTGTACGCCACGTACGGCCTGATCCTCGCCACCTTCCTCGGCACCATGGGCCTGCCGCACGTCGTCGTCCGCTTCTACACCAGCCCGCACGGCGTCGCCGCCCGCCGCACCACGGTCGCCGTCCTCGGCCTGATCGGCGCCTTCTACCTGCTGCCGCCCCTCTACGGCGCCCTCGGCCGCCTCTACACCCCCGAACTCGCCCTCAGCGGCAACGCGGACGCCGCCGTCCTGCTCCTCCCGGACCGCATGATCGGCGGCGTCGGCGGCGACCTGCTCGGCGCGCTGGTCGCGGGCGGGGCCTTCGCCGCGTTCCTGTCGACGGCGTCCGGACTGACCATGGCCGTCGCCGGCGTCCTCACCCAGGACGTCCTGCCGACGCGCGGCGTACGGCACTTCAGGCTCGGTACCGTGCTGGCCATGGCGGTGCCCCTCGCAGCCAGTCTGCTGGTCGGCGGGCTGCCGGTGGCCGACGCGGTGGGCCTGGCCTTCGCCGTGTCCGCGTCCTCGTTCTGCCCGCTGCTCGTGCTCGGCATCTGGTGGCGGCGGCTGACCCCGCCCGGCGCGGCGGCCGGCATGCTCGTCGGGGGCGGCTCGGCGTTCGTGGCGGTGGCCGCGACGATGGCGGGCCTCCCCGGCGCGGGCCCGCTGCACGCCCTGCTGGCCTGGCCGGCGCTCTGGTCGGTGCCGCTGGGCTTTCTCACCATGGTGCTGGTCTCCCTGGCGACGCCCTCGCGGGTACCGACGGGCACGGAGGCGATCCTGGCGCGGTTCCACCTGCCGGAGGAACTGCGGGCGGAGGTGAAGGCATGAGCGGCTTCCTGGCCGGCCTGTGCGTGGCCGCGCTCCCGCTGCTGGCGGCCGGGTTCTGGTTGGGCCGGCGCACGGCCCGCCCCGAGAGCCTCGGCGGCCTCGGCACCCCCGTCGAGCACGCCACCTTCCAGACCCTGCACACCGCCTCCCTCGCCGCACCCCCGCTGCGCGCGGGCCTGACGGAGGAGACCGCCCGCAAGTCCGCCCGCAGGCTGCGCTCGCTGCTGGGCACCGACGCGCTGTGCCTGACCGACCAGAAGGACGTCCTGGTCTGGGACGGCGTGGGCGGCCATCACCGCACGCAGATCATGGAACGGCTCGCCGGCCCGCTGGAGACCGGGCGCGGCGAGGCCTTCCGCCTGCACTGCGGCCACCCCGACTGCCCGGTGCGCTGGGCGGTGGTCGCCCCGCTCACCGTCGACGACCGGGTGCACGGTGCACTGGTGGCCTGCGCGCCGCGGGAGTCCGCCGTACTGGTCCGCGCGGCCGGGGAAGTGGCCCGCTGGGTCAGCGTCCAGCTCGAACTCGCCGACCTCGACCAGTCCCGCACCCGCCTGATCGAGGCCGAGATCAAGGCGCTGCGCGCCCAGATCTCCCCGCACTTCATCTTCAACTCGCTCGCGGTGATCGCCTCGTTCGTCCGCACCGACCCCGAACGCGCCCGCGAACTGCTCCTGGAGTTCGCCGACTTCACCCGCTACTCGTTCCGCCGGCACGGCGACTTCACCACCCTCGCCGACGAACTCCACGCCATCGACCACTACTTGGCGCTCGTCCGGGCCCGCTTCGGCGACCGGCTCTCCGTCACCCTGCAGATCGCCCCCGAGGTGCTGCCGGTCACCCTGCCCTTCCTGTGCCTTCAGCCGCTCGTCGAGAACGCCGTCAAGCACGGACTGGAGGGCGGGGCCGTCTCCGCCGGGGGCAAGTGCCGTATCTCCATCACCGCGCAGGACGCCGGCGCCGAGGCGCTGGTCGTCATCGAGGACGACGGCGTCGGCATGGACCCGGTCGTGCTGCGCCGCATACTCGCCGGCGAGGTCAGTCCCTCCGGGGGCATCGGCCTGTCCAACGTCGACGACCGGCTCCGGCAGGTCTACGGCGACGACTACGGGCTCGTCATCGAGACCGCCGTGGGCGCGGGCATGAAGGTCACCGCCCGGCTGCCCAAGTACCAGCCGGGCGTGCACTCCGCGGGTCGGATCACCCAGGACCTCGGGGGGTTCTCCGGTGACCTCGCCGGGGAGTGAGCCTCACACGCTGCTGCGGGTGGCGATCATCCCCAGCGTGAGCAGCCCCAGCACGACCCAGCCGAACCACAGCCAGCCGTTGCTGCCGAGCGCCACCGTGTAGGCGGTCACCACGACGAGACCGCCGACGGTGAGCACCCCCATCGCCTTGGTAGAACCGTCCGTGGAACCGGGCATCGCGACACCCTCCTCAGGATTCGTCCCCCTCCATGGTGCCCCCGTTCTGCTTCCTGACGGTGCACACGACGAAATGCGTGCCCGACTTCCAGGCTCCCTGGCTGGTCCAGGACCCCGACGTGTAGACCGACGGGTCGAAGCCGTAGTCGCGCGGCGGCACGTCCTTCGCGCAGGCCGCGTCCGACCGCGTACGGGCCTCGGTGAGCGTGACGTCCCTGCCCAGCCGGGTGAAACCGAGCACCTGCTCGTCGTGCGGGCCGGAGCAGGAGACCAGGCCGGCGTCCCGCTCGGAAGGGGCCCGCAGACAGTCCCGGCGCTGCATGTTCGCCGTGTCGGTGAAGGACGAGCCCAGGCTGCGGTGGGCGCCCAGTGGCCCGTACACGGGCCCGTGCGCGCCCAGCACCAGACAGGCCGTCCGCCGCCCCGCCGCCTCGAAACCGGCCCCGGTCGGCACGACCGCGAGGCTACGGACGTCCGCCAGCCGCTCCCGGATCTCCTGGGTCCGCTCCTCGCACCGCGCCGGCCCCTCCTTGCGGGCCTCGTCCGCCGAGGCCGCCGCCGCGAACGCCATCACCTGCCCGTCCGGCGCCTGGGCGCCGCAGGAGGGGTCGAGCGTCAGCCGGGGCGTGCCGGTGAAGCGGTCGGGTCCGGGCCAGTCCGCGAGCACGCAGTCACCGTCCTTCAGCGGCCGGGCCAGCCCGACCGCCGAGCCGTACGGCGGCGCCTTCCCCGTGCCGCCTCCGCCGCCCTGGCGGGCCATGGCGTACCAGACGCCGCCCAGCGCCAGCAGCAGGCCGAGCGAGGCGGCGAGGACGGCACGCAGCACGCGGGGAACCTCCCGGCGGTGCCGGGGAGCGGACGGGGGCGCGACCACCGGCCCGAAGCCGTCCGGTGCCGGGGCCGGCGGCGGCGCGGGGACCACGCCCGCCCACGGCGGCTGCGAGCCGAGATCGGTCCTGGTCCGGGCGTACGGTTCGGCCCGCGGCGTCACGATCTCCGAGAGCGCCGCCTCCGCCCGCGATGCCGACGGCCGCCGCCCGGGATCCTTCTCCAGCAGACTCCGCAGTACGGGGCCCAGCGCGCCGGCCCGCGCCGGCGGACGCGGCTCCTCCATCACCACCGCGGTGACCTCGGCCAGGTTCGACTCCCGGTCGAAGGGGCCGTGGCCCTCGACGGCGTAGTACAGGGTGCAGCCCAGCGAGAACAGGTCGGCGGCCGGGGTCGGCGGACCGCCCTTGGCCCGCTCCGGCGCCAGATAGCCGGACGTCCCCACCAGCACCGACGCCAGCGTGTACCGGGTCTCCCCGGCGTCCGGCCGCACCGAGATGCCGTAGTCGGTGAGCAGGACGCGGCCGTACGGCGCCCCGGTGCGGTCCGGGGCCAGCAGGATGTTGGCCGGCTTCACGTCCCGGTGCATCACACCCGTCTCGTGTCCCGAGTTCAGCGCGTCGAGGACGGCGAGGCCGATGCGGGCGCACTCCGCGGGCGCGAGCGGGCCGCGCCGCTCGACCAGGTCGCGCAGATCGGTGGCGCCCGCCACGTACTCCATGACGATCCACGGCAGCCCCTCGTGCTCCAGCACGTCGTGCACCGTGACCACGTGCGGGTGACCGCGCAGCCCCGCCGCGTACCGGGCCTCCGCGCGCGCCCGCGCGACCCTGGCCTCCCGCTCCTCGCCCGCCGGATCGAGGTCGCGGAACACGATCTCCTTCAGCGCCACCTCGCACGCGAGTCTCTGGTCGTGGGCGAGCCACACATGGCCCATGCCGCCGCTGCCGAGGCGGTTCAGCAGCAGATAACGGCCGGCGATGACCCGGCCCACTCCCGACGTCGGTGATCCTGAATGCATCCGGTGACTCCCGGGTTGTGCTGGGGCACTAAGTGATCGCGCTCGACGCGGGCCCGGAGGAAACGGGCTCGCTCGCGGCGGGGGCGCTGGTGGTGACGGGCGCGCTCGACGGGGGCGGCGCGCTGGTGGTGATCGGGGTGCCGGGTGGGGGTGGCGCGCTGGTGGTGACCGGGGCGCTGCTGGGCGGCGGCGGCGGTGGTGGTGCGCTGCTCGTCGCCGGAGCGCCCGTCCTGGTCGAGCCGGTCTTCGGCGCGGACGACGGCGGCGAGGACGAAGGGGAGAAGGACGAAGGCGCCGACGACGACGGCGGGGCCTTGGGGGTCCTGGACGGCGGCGAGGACCGCGGGGACGGCGAGGTCGCCGGGGGAGCGGTCGGCGCCCCCGACGGCCCCGACGAGGTCCCGTCGGTCGTGCTCAGGGTCACGTACTGCCCGAACCGCAGCCGCGTCCCGGCCGGCGGATCGGAGACCGTGACCTGCGCGTCGTCCGCGGGCCGCGCCTTCCCGGCGTAGCCGACGGCCAGCCCCTGCCCGGTCAGCATCCGGCTCGCCTCGGCGAACGTCGCCCCCCTCAGGTCGGGCACCGCACGGCGCCTGCCCGCGTCGAAGGACTCGTCGTGGCCGCCCGTCGTGCCCACCGGCCGGGCGATGCCGCGGGCGGGGTCGGTCACGTCGACCAGGGCGAGCCGTTCCAGCTTCCGGGGCGCCGGCCGCACCGCCACCACGGAAGAGCGCTCGTATCCCTCCCACTTCCGGCTGCCGTTCCCGAACTTGACCGAAACGCGGTTCGTGTCACCCGCGAAGGGCCGCAGGGGATTTCCGCACGAACACTTCACGGCCGGAAGTCCCTGTTCGTCGACGAGAACGGCGATTCCGGCCTGCAACAGGGAGTCGAACGGAGTCGCCTTTCCCTTTTTGTAGTCGTGATTCCGCACGAGAGTGTCGTGACGCAGGAGAACGGGAGTGAGTCCGTCCAGATATCCCGGAATGCGGTCGGTGGTGATGTCCAGCGCGGCCGCCCACGCCCGTGCCTTCCGGTGATTGGCGGGATCCGTGAGAAAGGCCTTGAGTTTTGCGACGTCACAGACACTCGTCTCACGCGTGCCCCCGTACAGGCCGGGAGTGTCCCCCTGTTGCAGGCTGCCGCGCCCGATCGACGGGCGTATCGCCTGGTCGTGGCCCAGGCCGCGGTGTTCGTCGAAGAACGGCGAGAGGGCGGGAACGCCCGCCGCGACCGCCCGGACCAGGGTCAGCGGCGGGCTGCGATCACATCCGCCGACCGCGATTACGAGGACGAGCAGCACGGCGATCCTGCGAATCGCCGATTTCCCGGCCCTTTGCATAAATGCGCGAAACGTCATCACCGCTCCCCCCGGCGGTTTCCCCCTGACGCCTCATGCTACTGAAAGCCGCCGAATGGCGAAGCCTTTCAGTGTCCGCGCGCGTTCAATGAGGCCAAATAGGCGTTGTAGGCCTCGAGTTCCTTGTCGCCGTCCCGGTCGGCGGCCCGGTCCTTGCGCTTGGCCTGCCGCTGTTCGGAGCTGTACCACTGGAACAGCAGGGCGAGGAGCACCAGTACGGACGGGACCTCGCTGAACGCCCAGGCGATGCCGCCGGCCGCGGTCTGGTCGGACAGGGCGTCGATGCCCAGGGAGGCCGGGGGGTTCTTGAACGTCTCGACCATCGGCGTCGACGCCATCATCAGGGCGATGCCGAAGAACGCGTGGAACGGCATGCCCGCGAACAGCTCCAGCATCCGCATCAGATGGCCCGGCCGCTGCGGGCCCGGGTCCACACCGATGATCGGCCAGAAGAAGACGACACCGACGGCGAGGAAGTGCACCATCATCGCGACGTGTCCCGTCTTCGACCCCATCAGGAAGTCGAACAGCGGGGTGAAGTACAGCGCGTACAGGCTCGCGATGAACATCGGAATGGTGAACGCCGGGTGCGTGATGATCCGCATGTAGCGGCTGTGCAGCAGCATCAGCAGCAGTTCGCGCGGGCCCTTGCGGCCCTTGCCCGCGGTCGGCAGTGCGCGCAGGGCGAGGGTGACGGGGGCGCCGAGCAGGATCAGGATCGGCGACAGCATGCTGATGATCATGTGCTGGACCATGTGCACGCTGAACATGACCATGCCGTAGTCGTTGAGGGCGGTGCACATCACCAGCCCGATGGTCAGCACGCCGGTGACGAACGAGACCGTCCGGCCCACCGACCACGCGTCCCCGCGCCGCCGCAGCCGCACGACACCCCAGCCGTACAGCGCCAGCCCCAGCACGCAGGCGACGAGGAAGAACGGGTCCGCGGACCATTCCAGACCCCGTCCCAGCGTGAACGGCGGCAGGTCCATGGTCATGCCGTGCCCGCTGTGATCCATCGGCCGGCTCCTGATTCGTGGGGGTTGTGCAAATGTGTCCGCACACAGACTAGAACTGCCCGCGGACGCCCCCGCGACCGGGGGCCGCCCCTCACTCGCCTCGGCGCAGCACCGACTTCTCCCACAGGGCCGTCGCCTCGGACGCCGCCCGCGGGGCGACGAGCAGCAGCGGTGTGTCGTACGCCGGAAGCTCCGGCACCGCCACCGCGCCCGCCTCCGTCGCGATCAGCAGCGGTGGCAGGGCGTCCACGGGGTGGAACTCGCCGATGGCCGCCGCGACGGCCCGGCCGGCTGCGACCTGCACCAGCGACAGGGCCGTCGACCCCATGATCCGCACCGTGCAGTGGCGGGCCGCGAGCTCCCGCATCAGGTCGTCCATGCCGGGCCAGTGGGCGTGGGCCGCCCATTCCGTCAGGAACGCGTGGCCGGTCAGGGTGTCGTGGGCGGCCGCGTGGACCGGCCGGCCGTCGAGGCGGGCGCCGCCGCCCTTGACCGCCGAGAAGATCTCACCGCGCCACGGGTCGGCCACCACGCCCAGCAGCGGCTCGCCCTGTGCCGTGGCCAGGCCGAGGGAGAACGAGCACCAGCCGATGCCGTGCGCGTAGTTCGTCGTACCGTCCACCGGGTCGATCACCCAGTGCGGGGCGCCGGGCGTGCCCTCGTGGACGCCGTACTCCTCGCCCTCGATGCCGTACTGCGGGAACTCCCGGCGCAGCACGGCACGGACGTGGGCCTCCACCGCCTCGTCCGTGTCCGTCACGATGTCGGCCGGGGAGGCCTTCTCGCGTACCTCGTCCGTGGCGCGCGGCCGGCGGATGCGGTCCGCGGCCCACTCGGCGAGTTCCGTGGCGATCGCGAGTTCCCGCTCCATGCCTAGAGGACGCACTCCGCTTCGTCGTAGCGCTCGGTCGGCACCGTCTTGAGCGTCTCGACGGCCTCCGCGAGCGAGACCATCACGATGTCGGTGCCGCGCAGCGCGGTCATGTTGCCGAACTCGCCGCGGTGCACGGCCTCCACCGCGTGCCAGCCGAACCGCGTGGCCAGCACCCGGTCGTAGGCCGTCGGCGTGCCGCCGCGCTGCACATGGCCGAGGATCACCGGGCGGGCCTCCTTGCCCAGGCGCTCCTCCAGCTCGATCGACAGCTGACGGGCGATGCCGGCGAACCGCTCGTGCCCGTAGATGTCCTTGCCGCCCTCGTCGAAGTCCATGGTCCCGGCCCTCGGCTTGGCGCCCTCCGCGGCGACCACGATGGCGAACCGCTTGCCCTGGTCGAAGCGGGCGCCCACCCGGGCGGCCAGTTCCTCGATGTCGAAGGGCCGCTCGGGGACGACGATGGCGTGCGCGCCGGCCGCCATGCCGGAGTGCAGCGCGATCCAGCCGGTGTGCCGGCCCATGACCTCCACCACCAGCACCCGCTGATGGGACTCGGCGGTGGTCTTCAGCCGGTCCAGTGCCTCGGTCGCCACGCCCACGGCCGTGTCGAAGCCGAAGGTGACGTCCGTGACGGCGATGTCGTTGTCGATCGTCTTGGGGACCCCGACGATCGGCAGACCGTTGTCGTACATCAGCCGGGCCGCCTTCAGCGTGCCCTCGCCGCCGATCGGGATGATCGCGTCCAGACCGAGTTCCTGGACGTGCTCCCTGGCCCGTGCCACGCCGTCGCGCAGGTGCGAGGGCTGGACCCGGGAGGAGCCGAGGATGGTGCCGCCGCGGGCCAGGATGCCGCCCACCGCGTCGAGGTCGAGCTTGAGGTAGTCGCACTCCAGGAGGCCCTTCCAGCCGTCCCGGAAGCCGATGACCTCGTCACCGTGGTCGACGACGGCACGGTGGACGACGGACCGGATGACGGCGTTCAGGCCGGGGCAGTCGCCGCCGGACGTGAGGACACCAATGCGCATAGCCCGAGAGAACCTTCTCAACGTGGTCGGCACCGGACCACGCTGTCCGGCTCGAACCCCGCCACCCTAGCGGCAGGAGGGGGCGGGGCCGCACCGTGCGTCCGACTGCTGGACGACCCCGCTCACCTGTGCGTACTCGGCGTCAGACGGGCTGGTTACGAGGGGTGGGACAGGAGGTGTCAGGCGGGCTGCTGAGCCGATGCGATGCGCTCGTTGCGCAGCGCCTCGTACCACCGGTCGTCGGTCGGGGGCAGCGCGTTCACGTCGAGCGCCAGCTTCAGCAGCAGGTCGGCGATCAGCGGGTTGCGGGCCAGCACCGGCCCGTGCATGTAGGTACCGAAGACCGTGTCGTTGTACGCGCCCTCCGTGCCGTCTCCCGTGCCGTTGCCGTTGCCGAGCTTGACCTGGGCGAGGGGGCGGGCCGTCGGGCCGAGGTGGGTGACGCCCTGGTGGTTCTCGAAGCCGGTCAGCGGGGGCAGGCCCAGGCGCGGGTCGATGTCGGCGAGCACGTCGCCGACGCACCGCTGGCCCTCGCCGCGGACCGAGACGACGTCCAGCAGTCCCAGGCCCGGCTCGCGCTGGCCGAGGTCGTTGATGAACTCGTGGCCCAGGATCTGGTAGCCGGCGCAGACGGAGAAGACGATCGCGCCGTTGCCCACGGCCCGGTGCAGGCCGCCGTCCCGGCGCAGCCGCTCGGCCGCCAGCCGCTGGGGCCGGTCCTCGCCGCCGCCGATGAGGTAGATGTCACCCGACGTCGGGATCGGCTGGTCGCTGCGCACGTCGAGCCGGGCCACGTCCAGGCCGCGCTGCCGCGCCCGGCGCTCCACGACGAGGACGTTGCCCTGGTCGCCGTAGGTGCTGAGCAGGTCGGGGTAGATCCAGACGATCCGCAGTTGGTTGTCGCTCACAAAAGTCCCCTGATGTCTCAGTTGCCGACGCGGCGGCGCAGGTCCTGGAAGGCGGTGTAGTTGGCGATGACCTCGATCCGGCCCGGCGGGCTCATCTGGACCGCCTGGTCGAGGTTGTCGCACACCTGGAAGTTCTGGTTGGCGACCTCCAGACGCACCGCCAGGTCCAGCTTGCGGTCGCCGATCACGCAGATCGGGTGACCGGACAGACGGGTGTAGTCGACGTCCCAGAGCCAGGAGGTGTCGGTGCCGTCGGCGCTGCGCGCGTTCACCGAGAGGATCACCGGGGTCGGCGGCGGATCGATCAGGCTGAACGTTTCGAGCCAGCCCGCCGGGTTCTTCGCCAGCAGCAGCCGCAGGTCACGCCCCTGGAACTGCACCACGTCATAACGGCCCGCGACGGCCTGCACCTGCCACATGCGCTCCAGGGCGACCTGCGGAGGCACCCCGAAGACGGCCGCGACGGCGGCCGAGGAGGCGGCGTTGGCCTTGTTGGCGCGGCCCGGCAGCTGCAGGTGGATCGGCCAGGCCGAGCCGTGCGGGTCGAGCACGTGGTCACCGGAGAGCGCCCAGCTCGGCGTGGGCCGCCGGAAGCCGCACTCGCCGCAGAACCAGTCGTCGCCGGGCCGCTGCATCACGCCACCGCAGGACGGGCAGGACCAGGCGTCGTCCTTCCACATCTGCCCGGCGGCGACCCAGACCACGTTGGGGGAGGAGGAGGCCGCCCACACGACCAGCGGGTCGTCGCAGTTGGCGACGACGACGGCCTTCGAACCGGCGAGCCCCTCACGCCAGTTCTCCGCCAGCATGCGGGTCTCGGCGGCGCGGTCGAGCTGGTCGCGGGAGAGGTTGAGCAGGGCGATGCACTTCGGGGCGGTGTCCCGGGCCACGCCCGCCAGGTACTTCTCGTCGACCTCGATGACGCCGTAGCGCGCGTCGGAGCTGCCGGCGAGCGCGGAGGTGATACCGGCGGGCATGTTGGCGCCGAGGGCGTTGGAGACGACCGGCCCGGCGGCCCGCAGCGCCTCGGCGATGAGCCGGGTCGTGGTCGTCTTGCCGTTGGTCGCGGACACCAGGACCACGTCCAGGTTCTGGGCGAGCCGGGCGAGAAGGTCGGGATCGAGTTTGAGCGCCACCCGGCCGCCGATCACCGAACCGCTGCCGCGCCCCGCGGCTCGCGACGCCGCTGCGACCGCCTTGCCCGCGGTCACGGCCAGCTTGGCCCGCGGCGTGAGCGGGTCCGAGTTGCCTGACATCAGTTCTCGATCCTCCTTGCGTACGCGCCGCGCCTCAAGCCTGACGGCAACGTGGTGTGGACCTCAGCCTATCGAGATCCACTCGCAGTCCCGAACCACGGCATGGCCAAGACGCGCGCGACCGTACGCTTGCGGCCATGCGAAACGGCTCCATTCCGGGCGCCCGCGGGCGAGTCCGGCCCCTCACCCTGCACGGGGAAGCGGCACTGCACGCCCCCTGCGCGGAAGTCTCCGACTTCGGCCCCGAACTGGCGGCACTCGTGGAGGACTTGTTCGCCACGATGTACGCGGCCCAGGGCGTGGGCCTGGCGGCCAACCAGGTGGGGGAGCCGTGGCGGGTCTTCGTCTACGACTGCCCGGACGACGAGGACGTCCGCCACCTCGGCCATGTGGTCAACCCGCGTCTGGTGGAGGCCGACGGAGTGGTGGTCCGCGGCCCGGAGGGCTGCCTGTCGCTGCCGGGCCTGGAGGCGGGGACCGAGCGCCACGACCACGCGGTGGTGGAGGGGTTCACGGTGACCGGGGAGCCGGTCACCGTGCACGGGACGGGATTCTTCGCACGGTGTCTGCAGCACGAGTGCGACCATCTCGAGGGCCGGGTCTACGCCGATCGCCTCACGGGATGGCGCAGACGGAAGCTGCTGCGCCAGGTGGCGAAGGCCTCGTGGCACCGGCCGGGCCGCGGTCCTTCCTGACGGAACTCCGCGGGAGGGGGGCGCTCAGAAGCCGGGGCCGCCGATCCGGTCGCCGGCCGCGGCCAGCCGCCCCCACAGCAGGTCGGCCAGGCTGCGCACCAACTCCGCCCGCGAGCAGGGCCGTTCGCCCAGCCACCAGTCGCCGGCCGCGTGCATCATCCCGACTATCCCGTGCCCCCACACCCGGGCCAGCCGCTGGCTCTCCGGGCCCAGGTCCAGCCGGTCCTCGATGACCTGGGCCAGCTCCTCGCCCATCCTGCGCAGCAGCGGCGCCGAGTGCTTGCCGACGTCGAAGCTCTGCTCGCCCCCCGAACCGCCCTCGGCCGGGTGCATCAGGAACCGGTACACCTGGGGCCGCGCCTCGATCGCCGCGAGGTAGGTGTCCAACGTGGCCTCGACGCGCTCGCGGCGGTCCGCGGGCGCGTCCAGCGCGGCGCGCAGGGAGTTCAGCAACGCGTCCGTGTGCCGTTTGGCCAGCGCGGCGTACAGGCCGCCCTTGTCGCCGAAATGGCGGTAGAGGATCGGCTTCGTGATGCCCGCCTCCGCCGCGATGGCGTTCATCGAGGCCTGTGGGCCATCCCGTAGCACCACCCTGTCCGCGGCCTCCAGCAACTCGCGCCGACGGCGGTCGGCGGACCGCTGCTGCTCGGTCCGCTGCGTGGTGTCCATGAGCTCTCCCCACCCGTGCTGAATCGGTAACGCCTGCGCAAACTAACACCCAACATGCCCACTGCATCGAACAGGCTGCCGAGACGTCGTCGGAGTTGACTTTTCCTACCCGTGGGTAACAGACTCGGGTTACCGCTAGTAACACATTTGCACGTCGCCGCTGGAGGGGACATGGCCGAGTTCACCATGGAGCTCAACGACGAACAGAAGGAGGTCCGGGACTGGCTGCACGGATTCGCCGCCGACGTCATCCGCCCCGCGGCCGCCGAATGGGACGAGCGTGAGGAGACTCCCTGGCCGGTCATCCAGGAGGCCGCGAAGGTTGGCATCTACTCCCTCGACTTCTACGCCCAGCAGTACTTCGACCCCACCGGGCTCGGCATCCCGATGGCCATGGAGGAGCTGTTCTGGGGCGACGCGGGCATCGCCCTGTCGATCGTAGGCACGGGTCTGGCCGCCGTGGGCGTTCTTGCCAACGGAACCGAGGAACAGATCGGCACCTGGATCCCCCAGATGTACGGCGACGCCAACGACGTCAAGGTCGCCGCCTTCTGCTCCTCCGAGCCCGACGCCGGCTCCGACGTGGCCTCCATGCGCACGCGTGCCGTCTACGACGAGGCCAAGGACGAGTGGGTGATCAACGGCACGAAGACCTGGGCGACCAACGGCGGCATCGCCAACGTCCACGTCGTCGTCGCGGTCGTCGACCCCGAGCTCGGCTCCAAGGGCCACGCCTCCTTCATCATCCCGCCGAACACCCCCGGGCTGTCGCAGGGCCAGAAGTTCAAGAAGCACGGCATCCGCGCCTCGCACACCGCCGAGGTCGTCCTGGAGAACGTCCGAGTCCCCGGCTCCTGCCTGCTGGGCGGCAAGGAGAAGCTCGACGAGCGCCTGGCCCGGGCCCGCGAGCGGGCCAAGCAGGGCGGCGAGCGCGTGAAGAACGCCGCCATGGCCACCTTCGAGGCCTCCCGCCCGGCCGTCGGCGCGATGGCGGTCGGCACCGCCCGCGCCGCCTACGAGGTCGCCCTCGACTACGCCAAGACCCGCGAGCAGTTCGGGCGGCCGATCATCGACAACCAGGGCGTCGCCTTCCAGCTCGCCGACATGCGCACGTCCGTCGACGCCGCGCGGCTGCTGGTCTGGCGGGCCTCGTGGATGGCGATCAACGGCAGGCCGTTCACCGCGGCCGAGGGCTCGATGTCCAAGCTGTTCGCGAGCGAGACGGCGAAGAAGGTCACGGCGCAGGCGATCCAGATCCTCGGCGGCAACGGCTACACGCGGGAGTACCCGGTGGAGCGGATGCACCGGGACGCCGCGATCTACACCATCTTCGAGGGCACGAGCGAGATCCAGCGCCTGGTGATCGCCCGCACCCTGTCGGGCATGCCGATCCGCTGAGCCTCCGCTGAAGTGCCGCGATGTGCGGTCGGTCGTCCGCGGCGCCGTCGTGGCCGGTCGCGCAGTTCCCCGCGCCCCTTCGGGGCGCTGCCGGACCGCAGCGACTTCACCGGGTCCGCTCAGCGCGGGCTCAGCGGCCCGTGCGCGGGACGACCAGGCCGCTGTCGTAGGCCAGGATCACGGCCTGGACCCGGTCGCGCAGGCCGTACTTCTCCAGGATGTGGGCGATGTGCGTCTTCACCGTCGTCTCGCCCACACCGAGTTCGAGCGCGATCTCCGCGTTCGACAGACCGCGGCTGAGCGCCCGCAGCACGTCGAGTTCACGGCCGGTGAGGGCGTCGAGCCGGGCCGGCACGGGCGCCTCGGCCGGCGCGCCCAGGTGCGCGAAGCGGTCCAGCAGCCGGTGCGTGACGCGGGGCGAGAGCACGGCGTCACCGCCGGCGACCGTGCGGATCGCGCCCACCAGCGAGTCGGCGGGGCCGTCCTTGACCAGGAACCCGCTGGCCCCCGCGCGCAGGGCGTCCACGACGTGCGCGTCCAGGTCGAAGGTCGTCAGGATGACGATCCTGCTGGCCGAACCCGCCTCCACGATGCGCCGCGTGGCCTCCACGCCGTCCGTGCGCGGCATGCGGATGTCCATCAGGACGACGTCGGGGCACAGGGCCCCGGTCAGCTCGACGGCCTCCGTGCCGTCCGACGCCTCGCCCACGACCGTGATGTCGGGCTCCGCCTCCAGGATGAGCCGGAATCCCGTGCGGATCATGGGCTGGTCGTCGACCAGCAGGACCCGGATGACCTTCATGCGCTGTGCCCTTCGTGCCGGGGTTCGGGGACCGGGAGCGGGATGACGGCGTGCACGCACCAGCCGCCGCCGGGCCGGGAGCCGGTGTGCAGGGAGCCGCCCACCGCGCCGACCCGCTCGCGCATGCCGACCAGACCGTGCCCGCTGCCGTGCGCCGCGACGGGCGGCCGCACCGGCTCGCCGTCGGACGCCGGGCCGTCGTCGCACAGCCGCACGGTGAGCCGCTCCCGCTCCGGCTCCCAGGCCAGGTCGAGCGCGGTCCTGGTGCGGCCGGCGTGCTTGAGCGTGTTGGTGAGCGCCTCCTGCGCGATCCGGTACACCGCCAGGTGTGAACCGGCGGGCAGTTCGACCGGCTCACCGCTGGTGCTGAAGTCGACCCGCAGTCCGGCCGCGCGCACCGAGTCCACCAGAGCGGGCAGCGCCTCGACGGTCGGCTGCGGCGGTTCCCGGCTCGGGTCGCCCGGCCCCTCCTCGTCGGTGCGCAGGACGTCGAGGAGGTGGCGCAGCTCCGTGACGGTGGCCCGCCCGGTCTCCTCGATGGCGCCGTGCAGTTCGTGCGCCTTGTCCCGGTCGCGGTCCTGGACGCGGTCGGCGGCGATCGTCTGCACCACCATGAGGCTCACGTTGTGCGCCACGATGTCGTGCAGCTCGCGCGCGATCCTGGCCCGCTCCGCCATGACCGCCGCCCGCGCGTCGGCGGCCTGCTCCCGTTCGAGCGCGGCGGCCCGCTCCAGCGCCTGGTCCCGGATCGCGGCCCGCGCCCTGGCCAACCGCCCCAGCGCCCACGCGGCGATCAGCAGCACCGCCTCGGTCAGCAGCGCGGCCACGCGGTGCCCCGACGGGGCGAGCACCGCCTCCGTCACGGCGGCCGCCGGGATGAGCACCCAGCCGACCAGGGCCGCGACCCGCGGTGTGGTGCGGGCGGCGGTGAGGAAGACGGCCGTGGCGACGGCGAGGTAGGTGGGCCCGATGGACGTGCCGTCGGGCCCGGACAGGTCCGGAACGTAGTGCCGGGCCTGCAGCACCCCCGCGGTCGCCGACATCACCAGCAGAGCGGGCAGCGGCCACAGCCGATGCACCGCCAGGGGCAGCGTGGTGAGCAGGACGAGGACGACCCACAGGGCGTCCGCCGCGCGCAGATCGGGGCCGTCGTGCGGCATCGCCAGGGGCAGCGCCAGACAGCCGACGGTCAGCAGCAGGGCGAGAGCCGTGTCGGTGACGGCCCGCGGCCAGGGGCGCCCCGCCAGCGACTCCATCCGGTTCATGCCCCTTACCGTAGACGGACCGCGAACCCCCGTGATCTCACCTGAGGTTGAAAGCCGGGACCGCCTCTCCTCCGTCGAGTCTCCTCCGCGAGGAGGAGACGCCCACCCGCCTCGCCCACCCGGCCGAGACCCCGGTTCGGCTGCTCGGCCGAGGCCAGGTCCCGCCGCCCACGATGCACTTGAGACACCACTGACGGACAGTCGCTAGGGGAGTCACGGTGCTCGCAAGCCGGTACGCGGTCCAACTCACGGACGTGACCAAGCGGTACGGGGAGGGCCCGGACGCCGTCCTCGCCCTCGACAAGGTCAGCGCGGGCATCGAACCCGGCACCTTCACGGCGGTGATGGGCCCCTCGGGGTCCGGCAAGAGCACCTTCCTGCACTGCGCGGCCGGCCTGGACCGGCCCACGGCGGGCGAGGTACGCCTCGGCGACCAGGACCTGTCGGCGCTCAGGGAGCGGAGGCTGACCGAACTGCGGCGGACCCGGGTCGGGTTCGTCTTCCAGGCCTTCAACCTGCTGCCGTCACTGACCGTCGAACAGAACATCCTGCTGCCCCTGCGCCTGGCCGGGCGACAGCCCGAACCGGACTGGCTGCGCCACATCGTCGGCGCCGTCGACCTCGGCGGACGGCTGACCCGCTACCCCGCGCAGCTCTCCGGCGGCCAGCAGCAGCGCGTCGCGATCGCCCGCGCCCTGGTCACCCGGCCCGAGGTGATCTTCGCCGACGAGCCCACCGGCGCCCTCGACCCGGAGACCGCCCGCGACATCCTGCTCCTGCTGCGCCAGGCCGTCACCGATCTGCACCAGACGGTGGTGATGGTCACCCACGACCCGGTCGCCGCCGCCCACACCGACCAGGTCCTCTTCCTCGGCGCCGGACGCGTCGTCGACGGCATGGTCACCCCCAGCGCCGACCGGGTCGCCGAGGTCATGACCGGCCTGCGGAGGGCCGCGTGATGCTCGCTCTCGCCCTGCAGACCCTGAAGTCCCGTGCCGCCGGGTTCGCCGGCACCTTCCTCGCCCTGCTGCTGGGCGCCGCCGTGCTCAGCGCCTGCGGCATCCTCCTGGAGTCCGGCATCCGGGCGGGCTCCCCGCCCGAGCGGTACGCGGCGGCCGACGTCCTCGTCACCGGCCGCCAGGACCTCGAACTGACCCTGAAGGACGTGGACGGTTCGACGACGCAGCAGTCCCAGCCGCTGCCCGAGCGCGTACCGCTGCGGGCATCCCTGGCGGAGCGGATCGGGAAGGTGCCCGGGGTCCGCGCGGTGACCGAGGACGACGGCGCGACCGTACGCCTGGCCACGGCCGCGGGGCGGCCCGTGCCCGGCCGGCACGGCAGCGCACCCCAGGCGCACAACTGGTCGGGCCTGGGACTCGGCGCCTTCCGGCTCACCCGGGGCCACGCGCCCCGCACCGCGCGGGAGGCCGTCCTGGACGCCGAACTCGCCGGCCGGGCCGGCGTCCGCCCCGGCGACACCGTCCGGCTGATGACCGCCTCCGAGCCCCACGCCTACACCGTGACCGGACTCGTCGCCCTCGACGACGGCCGGGCGCCCCGCCAGTCGGTGCTGTTCCTCACCGGCCCGGGCCTGCGCCAACTCGGTTCCACCGCCTACGCCTTCGGCGTCCGGGCCGCCCCGGGCACCTCACCGGGCCGGCTCGCCGACGCCCTGCGGTCCGCGCTCGGCGACGACGGGCTCACCGTGCACACCGGGGACGGGCGCGGCCGGGCCGAGTTCCTCGACGTCGCCGTCAGCGGCTCCGACCTCACGGTCCTGGCCGGCGCCGTCGGCGGGAACGTCCTCCTCATCGCCGTCTTCGTCCTGTACGCCACCAGCGCGCTGTCCGTCCGCCACCGCCGCCGCGAGATCGCCCTGCTGCGGGCCATCGGCACCACGCCCGGCCAGCTGAGGCGCATGCTGGCCGCGGAGGCGGCCGTCACCGGGCTCGTCGCGGGGCTGCTGGGCTGCCCGCTCGGACTGCTGCTGGTGCACTGGCTGCGCGACCGGTTCGCCGGACACGGCATCGTGCCGCCCGACTTCGCGCTCGCCCTCAGCCCGCTGCCGTTCCTGGCCGCCGTCCTGGTGACCGTGCTGACCGCGCTGGTCGCCGTCCTCGTCGCCGCCCTGCGCGCCGGCCGTATCCGGCCGACCGAGGCCCTCGGCGAGGCGGCCGTGGAGCCCGCCGGCCTCAGCCGCGGGCGCCGGATCACCGGCGGGGTCCTGCTGGCGCTCTCGGCCGGGGTCTTCGTCACCGGCCTGGTGCAGCATGCCGACTTCCTCACCCTGGTCGGCCTCGCCAACTCCCTCGTGCTCCTCCTGGTGATCGCCGGCGCCGTCCTGGGCCCACTGATCGCCGGCGCGGCCGTACGCCTGCTGGCCCCGCTGCTGGAGCGGACCGGCGTCACCGGCCATCTCGCGGCGGCCAACTCCCGGGCCAACGCCGGACGACTGGCGGGCGCGATCACCCCGCTGATCCTGGCCGTGTCCTTCGCGTCGACCGTCGTCTTCACCCAGACCACCGCCCTGCGGGAGTCCTCCGAGCAGATCCACTCCGGCCTTCTCGCCGACCACGTGCTCACCGCGCCGGCCGGGGTGTCGCCCGACCTCGCGGCGAAAGCACGGGAACTGGGGCAGGTCGCCGCCGCCACCGGCCTGGTGAAGTCCAAGGTCGTGGCCGCGGGCGAACTCATGGGCGCGCAGGAAGCCGTGTCGCTGAGCGCGCAGGGCGTGGACCCCCGCGCCCTCACCGCCACCCTCGACCTGCGCACCCGCGAGGGCGACCCGACCTCCCTCTCGCGCGACACGGTGGCGATCAGCACCACCGCTGCCTCCTGGCTCGACCTCGGCGTGGGAGACACCGCACGGCTCCACCTCGGTGACGGCACACCGTTCCGGGGCCGGGTGATCGCCGTCTACGGCCGGGGTCTCGGCTTCGCGGACATCACCCTCGACCACGACCTCCTGCTCGCCCACACCACCCAGAAGGCCGACACGTCGGTCCTCGTCCGCGCCGCACCCCGGGCGCACGGCCTGACCCGCGCCCTGACCGACCTCGCCGCGGCCTACCCCGGCACGACGGTACGAAGCGGCCTCACCGCCGACGACCAGCTGGCCGAACAGCGCGCCAACGCCTGGGTCAACTACCTCGTCGTCGGCGTGATCATCGCCTACACCGCGATCACCGTGGTCAACTCCCTCGCGATGACGACGGCCGCCCGCCGCCGCGAGTTCGCGCTGCTCCGGCTGTCCGGCACCGCCCGCCGTCAGGTCGCCGGCATGATGCGCAGGGAGAGCGCCGTCGTCGTCCTGGCCGGCGTGGGGACCGGCACGCTCCTGTCCGTCTTCCCGCTCCTCCTGGTCGCGCTGGCGCTGGGCGGGGCGCCGTGGCCCGCCGTGCCCGCGCTCGGGTACACGGTGATCGCCGGCGCCCTGGCGGCCCTGGCCACCGTGGGCGTGATGGTGCCGACCCGACTGCTGCTGCGGATCTGTCCGGTCGAGGCCATCGGCGTCCGGGAGTGAACCCGATCCCCGCCCCCGGTGCGCCTCCGCGCACTCGTGAGCACCCGACAGGGCGACGACCTCGCGGCGGGCCGCTCCGGGTCGGGGATCCGTGCGAAGGTCGGAGCAGGAGCCCCCCACCCCACCGACGGAGGACGCGATGGCGCCGACGGCCGCGGAACTGCTGGAGAACACCACCGCACAGCTGGCCCCGGACCCCCACGCCAATCCCCTCGTCCCACTGATCGCCCGCGGCGAGGCCCCGCGCGACGCGCTCGCCACCCTGGCCCTGGAACAGCAGTGGGTGATCCCCGCGGACCGGGCGGCGTTCCTGCTTCTGGCGCGGCGCGCGGCCGAGGAGCCGGAGGCGGCGGCGTTCTTCGAGATGCTCGCGGAGGGGGAGTCGCTGGCGCAGGAGCGGCTGCGGCCGTTCGCGTCGGCCTGCGGCATCGACGAGGCCCGCTCGCGCGCCTACGCCCCCCTGCCCGGCTGCCAGGCCTACCCGGCCTACGTCGCCTGGCTCGCCCTCAACGCCTCCCCGGCCGACACGGTCCTGGCGATCACCGCCAACTTCTCGGCGTGGGGAGGCTACTGCGCGCAGATCGCCAGGGCCCTGCGGGTCCACTACGGCTTCAAGGACGAGGCCTGCGCGTTCTTCGACTTCTTCGCCCGGCCGGCGCCCGAACTGGACCGGACGGCGGAGGCGGCGGTGCAGGCGGGCCTGGACGCCGGAACCCTGAGCGAGGACCGCGCACACGCCTACGGCCGCCTGCTGCAGAGCTACGAGGCGATGTTCTGGAGCACCCTGTCCACTCTGCCCTCGCTGCCCTGAACCCCTACGGCGCACCCCCGCTGCTGTGGGCGATGCACGCCACGTCGATCCGGTCGGCGAGCTTGGCCAGCTCGATGGTCAACGCGGCCACCGTGTCCTCGTCGAGACCCTCCTCACCGGCCTCCACGAGGTGCAGCCACCGACCGCCCACGGTCCGCAACAACTTGCTCACGTCGGCGGCGGCCACCTGCAGGGTCCCGCGGTCGTCGACGATCAGAGGCAGAGTCACTTCGCGGTTCACAACCGGGATGTTAGCCGCGCAACACTCACGCCCCGTGCCAAACCGTCGTGATGTTGCAGAACTCTCGGATTCCGTGCCCGGCCAGCTCACGCCCGTACCCGGACCGCTTGACCCCGCCGAACGGGAACGCCGGATGGGAGGCGGTCATCCCGTTGAAGAACACGCCGCCGGCCTCCAGGTCCCGTACGAACCGGTCCACCTCCGCCTCGTCCCGGGTCCACACGTTCGAACTGAGCCCGAACGGCGAGTCGTTGGCGATGAGCACGGCCTCGTCCAGGTCCGCCGCCCGGTACAGCGTGGCGACCGGCCCGAACGCCTCCTCGCGGTGGATCCGCATCTCCCGGGTGATCCCGGCGAGCACGGTCGGCGGGTAGTACCAGCCGGGTCCGTCCGGCCGCTGCCCGCCGCACAGCACCTCGGCGCCGCTGCGCCGCGCGTCGTCGACCAGCTCCTCCAGATCGGTCCGTCCCTGCTCGCTGGAGAGCGGCCCGACCTCCGTGTCCTCCTCCATCGGGTCGCCGACCCTGAGCGCCTTCATGCCCTCGACGAACCGCTCGGCGAACCGGTCGTAGACGTCCGTGTGCACGATGAACCGCTTCGCGGCGATGCACGACTGCCCGTTGTTCTGCACCCGCGCGGTGACCGCGACCTGGGCCGCCCGGTCGATGTCGGCGGAGGGCATGACGACGTACGGGTCGCTGCCGCCCAGCTCCAGCACCGTCTTCTTGATCATCTCTCCGGAGGTGGAGGCGACCGCCCGCCCGGCCGGCTCGCTGCCCGTCAGCGTGGCCGCCTTGACCCGGTCGTCGCGCAGGATGTCGTCCACCGCGCCGGAGCCGACGAGCAGCGTCTGGAAGCAGCCCTCCGGGAAGCCCGCCCGGTGGAAGAGGTCCTCCAGGAACAGGGCCGTCTGGGGGACGTTGGAGGCGTGCTTGAGCAGGCCCACGTTCCCCGCCATCAGCGCGGGCGCCGCGAACCGGACCACCTGCCACAGCGGGAAGTTCCACGGCATCACGGCGAGCACCGGGCCCAGCGGCCGGTAGTGCACCCGGACGCGCGACGCGCCCGAGTCCTTGACGTCGAAGTCGGACGGCTCCTCGTCGGCGAGGAGTTCCTCGGCGTGCTCGGCGTACCAGCGCATCGCCTTGGCGCACTTGGCGGCCTCCGCGCGGGCCTGCTTGACCGGCTTGCCCATCTCGGTGGTCATCACCCGGCCGATGTCCTGCTGCATCCCGTCGAGCAGTTCGGCGGCCCGGTTCAGCAGGCGGGCGCGCTCGGCGAACGACGTCGTCCGGTACGTGCGGAACGTCGCCTCCGCGAGCTGGAGCCGGCGCTCGAGCTCCTCCTCGCCCATGGCCTCGTATGTCTTGAGCGTCTCGCCGTTCGCCGGGTTCACCGTCGCGATGGGCATGGCCGACCTCCCTGCGGCTTGGTGTTACGACCTTCCCGCGGGGCGCGGGCGACCGCAACGCGTGTGCGTCTCTCAGGGCTCCGCGGAACCCGTCAGGCCGAGTGCTCCGCGAGCCGGTCGAGAAACGCGGACTGCGCCTTGACGATCACCTCGCGGCCCCGGTCGAGGCCGAACCACGCCACGCGGTCCAGCTCGGGGAACTCCTGGGTCCGGCCCGACCTCGGCGGCCACTCCATGACGAACGTGCCGGGAGTGACGGCCGCCGGGTCCAGGTCGGCCTCGATCGCCCAGGCCGTGACGGTCTTGCCGTTGGTCTGGCGCACCTCGCCCAGCGCCACGGCCTCCCCGTCGGGCGGCTCGAGCCCCAGTTCCTCGCGGAACTCCCGGCGGGCCGCCTCCCAGGCGGGTTCGTCGGGCTCGTACTCGCCCTTGGGGACGGTCCACGCCCCGGCGTCACGCTTGGCGAAGAACGGCCCACCCATATGGCCCAGCAACACCTCCAGGCCGTCTTCGGTGTGCCGGTACAACAGCAGGCCCGCGCTGCGCTTGCCGGTCACACCCCCACCTCCGGGTGGGCGGCGAGCAGCGTCTCGACGGTGTCGGCGTCCTCGGGGCGCTTGTCCTCGCGGTAGCGCAGCACACGGGCGAAGCGGAGGGTGACGCCGGCCGGGTAGCGGGTGGAGCGCTGCAGGCCGTCGTAGGCGATCTCGACGACGAGTTCGGGGCGTACGGTCACCACATAGCCGCTGCTGTCGACCGCCAGTTCCTGCAGCCGCTCGGTCTGCCACTCCAGCATCGCGTCGGTCATGCCCTTGAAGGTCTTGCCGAGCATCGCGAAACCGCCGTCCGCGGTGCGGGCGCCGAGGTGGAGGTTGGAGAGCTTGCCGGTGCGCCGGCCGTGGCCCCATTCGGCGGCCAGGACGACCAGGTCGAGGGTGTGCACCGGCTTGACCTTCAGCCAGGACGCGCCGCGCCGGCCCGCGCTGTAGACGGCGTCGAGGGCCTTGACCACCACTCCTTCGTGGCCGCGCGCGAGGGTCGCGGCCATGAAGGCCTCGGCCATGCCGGCGTCCTCGGGTCCGGTCACCAGCGCGCGCCGCACCCGCATCGGCTCCGGTACCAGCGTGGCGAGTTCGGCGTGCCGTTCCGAGAACGGCAGATCGAGCAGGTCGCGGTCGCCGACGGACAGGGCGTCGAAGAAGACGGGGGAGACGGGGATCGACTTGGCGGCCGTGTGCACGTCCACCCGCGAGCCGACGCGGCCGGCCGTCTCCTGGAAGGAGCGGGGCCGGCCGTCCTCGCCGAAGGAGATGACCTCGCCGTCCAGCACGAACCGCCGGCCCCGCAGCCGCAGCGCGGCGCCGGTCACCTCGGGGAGGCGGTCGGTGATGTCGTCGAGGGTGCGGGTGTAGACCCGTACGGCGTCGCCGTCGCGGTGGACCTGGACCCGGATGCCGTCCAGCTTCTCCTCGACGGCGCAGGCGCCGAGCTTGTCGATCGCCTCGGTCACCGAGGACGCGGTGTGCGCCAGCATGGGCAGGACCGGGCGGCCGACGGTGAGGCGGAAGCGGTCCAGGGCCGCGGTGCCCTCGGTGAGCAGGGCCTGTGCGACGGTCTGCAGGGAGCCCGCCAGCATCACCGCCCGGCGGACGTCCGCCGGCGGCGCCCCGGTGGCCTGCGCGAGGCCCTCCACGGCGACGGCGTCCAGGGCGCCCTGCCGGACCTCGCCGGTGAGCAGGCCGAACAGGAAGCGCTGCTCCTCCTTGGTGGCGGCTCCCATCAACTCGCCGACCAGCCGGCCCCGTTCGGCCTGCGAGCCGGGGCCCGAGACCTTGCCGAGGCCGGTGAGGAGGGCGTCCACCTCGCGCACGGTCAGGGTGGGCTCGGCGGCGGGGGCGACCGGCCGACTCAGCACCTTCCAGCCGACGCCGAGCCGCCCCTGGGGCAGCCGCCCCGCCAGATACGGGATCACGATCGGTACGTCGTCCGCCTCGGCGTCCCCGAAGAGTTCGGCGAGCAGGGCGATCTTCCGGGACCGCGCCGAGGTGGCGGCGACCTCCTGGGACACATGGGCCAGCCGGGCAAGCAGCATGCTGCCATGGTGCAACGCGCTCGCCCGGGATACACCTGGACGAGCGGGTCCGGGTGCCGACCGCGCCCGTGCGGCCGAGCCGCACACCTGTCCGACGCCGGCGTCTACGGCGTCGCGTCCAGGTCGGTCATCAGCAGCTCCCCGTTGATGGTCGCGCCCGCGCGGTAGCCGCCCGCCGCCGCGTTGACGACCTGCTCGGCGAAGCCCATCGCGTTGCCGGCCGCCCAGACGCCGGGCACGGTCGTCCGCCCCGTCTCGTCGACCACGGGATACGCGCCGAACGGCGTCTCGCGCAGTTCGGCGCCGAGTCGCTCCAGCAGATCCGTCCGCGGTACCGCGCGGGGCGCGACGAAGACGACCTCGCGCGCGTGCGTCGCCCCGTCCGCCAGCCGGACGCCGGTCAGCCGGTCGTCCTCGACGACCAGCTCCGCGACCCCGCCCGGCACCACCTTCACGCCGGCCCTGGCCAGCCTGCGCAGGTCCTCGTCCGTCAGCTCCCGCTCGTCGACGGTGTGCAGGAAGAGGGGCACGTCCTTCGACCACTGGGACACCATCAGCGCCTGGTGCACGCTCATCGCGGTGGTGGCGAGCACGCCGAAGGCCCGGTCGCGCACCTCCCAGCCGTGGCAGTACGGGCAGTGCAGCACATCGCGGCCGAACCGCTCGGCGACCCCGGGGACCGTCGGCGGCTCGTCCTTCAGGCCGGTGGCCACGACGAGGCGCCGGGCGCGTACGGTCCGACCGCTCGCGAGCGAGACGGTGAAGCCGGGGGCGACGTCCACCGCCCGGTCGCGGACCAGTTCGACGCCGTACCGGGCGATCTCCTCCCGGCCGGTCGCCAGGAACTCGGCCGGCGGCATGCCGTCCCGGGTCAGATAGCCGTGCATGTGGGCGGCGGGCGCGTTGCGGGGCTCGCCCGCGTCGACGACCAGGGTGTGACGCCGGGCCCGGCCCAGCACCAGCGCGGCGGAGAGCCCCGCCGCACCGCCGCCGACGACGATCACTTCGTACTGCTCGGTCATGGGTGACCACCTCCACGCCCGACGGTCGCCGCACCGGTGCGGGATTGACAAATATGTTTGCCGAAACTGCAATGGCGTCATGACGGACGACACGGACGGTGTGCTCGCGGAGGTCGGTCCCCGGCTGCGCCGCATCCGCAAGGAGCGGGGCGCTACGCTCGCCGGCCTGTCGGCGGCGACGGGCATCTCGGTGAGCACGCTGTCCCGGCTGGAGTCGGGGCTGCGCAGACCCAGTCTGGAGCTGTTGCTTCCGATCGCGCGGGCGCACCAGGTGCCGCTCGACGAACTGGTGGGCGAGCCGCGGACGGAGGATCCGCGCGTCCAGGGCAAGCCGGTCGTCCGACACGGCCGCACCTTCTGGCCGCTCACCCGGCAGCCCGGCGGGCTGCAGGCCTTCAAGGTGCTGGTGCCCCGCGGTACGGAGGAACCCGAGCCGCGCACCCACGAGGGCTACGAGTGGCTGTACGTGCTGTCCGGGCGGCTGCGAGTGGTGCTCGGCGAACACGACGTGGTGCTCACGGCCGGGGAGGCGGCTGAGTTCGACACCCGGGTGCCGCACTGGTTCGGCTCGACCGGGGAGGGCCCGGTGGAGTTCCTGAGCCTGTTCGGACCGCAGGGGGAGCGGATGCACGTGCGGGCGCGGCCGAAGCGGGCGTGATCCGCCCGGAGGGCGCGGCCGCGCCGGCGGGTCAGGCCGGGGCGTGCGGCCGGTTGTCGGGCGCGGTGCGGTCGGCCTCGGCCCGCGCCAGCACGGACAGCAGGGACGCCACGGTCAGACCGGCCTCGGCCGGGTGGCGCAGGACCATGCTCGGCTCGATGCGGTAGGTGTTGGTGCGCCCCTCCCGGACATGGGAGAGGTAGCCGTCCCGTTCCAGATCCGAAATGATCTTCTGAACGGCGCGTTCGGTCAGCCGGCAGTGAGCGGCGATGTCACGGATCCTGGCGCTCTGGTTGTCGGCGATCGCGGCCAGCACGCGTGCGTGATTCGTCAGAAACGTCCATCCGGTGTGTGGCTCGGGCACTCCATCCATGCCTCCACTCTACCGAGCGAGCATTCACGTATTCAAAAACCCGAACTCGATTTCGTGTATTAGTTGACGTGCTTGGGGCAGTCGAGGGAATCTGAGGGTGCCATGCAGACACGTACACGAGGGAGAAGGGCCATGCCGGAATCCGCGGACTCGGCGCAGCCCCTCACCGCCCAGGAGCCCCCAGGCAAGGTGCCCGACGACGGCCCGCGAACGGGGACGCCGTGTCTGGCCACGATCGAGTCCGTCGCCGACGGCGACCGCATGCTCGTCACCGTGCACGGCGAACTCGACCTCGGCGGCACCGGGCTGCGGACGGCGCTGGGTGACGTCCTCGACCGCTCGGCCACCGGCCTCGACCTGGATCTGACCGCGCTCGGCTTCTGCGACTGCGGCGGCCTGAACATCCTTCTCGACCTGCGGCGACAGGCCCTCGCCCAGGGCAAGACCGTCGGTGTACGGGCCTGCAGCCCGGCGGTGACCCGGCTGTTCGAACTGACCGGCACCCGCGAGCTGTTCGCGCCCTCCGGTCCCGGCGGACGGCGCGACGAGCCCGTCGCGGAGGCCCCGGTGCGGCGCGCGAACGTCGACCAGGAGCTGCGCACGGAGGTCGCGCAGCTGCGCCGGGCCATGCGGACCCGGCCGGCCATCGACGTGGCCCGCGGCATCCTGATGGCGACCTTCGGTCTGAGCGCCGACGCCGCCTGGACCGTACTCGTCACCGCCTCCCAGAACAGCAACACCAAGCTTCACCAGCTCGCCCAGGACCTGGTGGGGGCCGTCGACGGAGCCCGGCTGTCCGGAGAGGTGCGGCAGCAGATGGCGGCGGCCGTCGCCAAGGTGCGGGAACGATCGGACGGCACCCGGCCCCGGGTGCGGTAGCGATCGTGCGGCGCCCGGCCTCAGGTGCGGTAGCGATCGTGCGGCGCCTGGCCCCGGGTGCGGTAGAGATCGGGCGGCGCCTGGCCCCGGGTGCGGTAGCGATCGTGCGGCGCCCGGCCTCGGGTGCGGTAGCCGCGGTGTGACGTTCCCGGCAGTCCTGTTCCCTCCACGGCAAGCGACCGCTTAGTATGCGATGGATCCCGGTCAAGACCCCGGTCCGACGACGCTGTCCCGTGGAGGCACCGCATGCAGGCATGGCAAGTGCACGAGCTCGGCGAGCCGAGTGAGGTGATGCGGCTCCAGGACGTCCCGGCGCCCACTCCCGGCGACGGCCAGGTGCTGCTGAAGGTGCGGGCCGCCAACATCAACTTCCCGGACGTGCTGATGGCCCGCGGCCACTACCAGGTGCGCCCGCCGCTGCCGTTCACGCCGGGCGTGGAGATCTGCGGCGAGACGGAGGACGGCCGCCGAGTGCTGGCCAACCCCGCTCTGCCGTACGGCGGTTTCGCCGAGTACGCCGTCGCGGACGCCGCCGCCCTGCTGCCCGCGCCGGACTCGCTGGACGACGCCGAGGCCGCCGCGCTGCACATCGGCTACCAGACCGGCTGGTTCGGCCTGCACCGCCGCGCCCACCTGGAGGCCGGCGAGACGCTGCTCGTCCACGCTGCCGCGGGAGGGGTCGGCAGTGCGGCCGTGCAGCTCGGCAAGGCCGCCGGGGCGACGGTCATCGGTGTCGTCGGCGGTGCCGAAAAGGCCGCCGTGGCCCGCGAGTTGGGCTGTGACGTGGTCGTCGACCGCAAGAGCGAGGACGTCGTCGCCGCGGTCAAGGAGGCGACCGGCGGCCGGGGCGCCGACGTGATCTACGACCCGGTGGGCGGCGAGGCCTACACCCAGTCCACCAAGGTCGTCGCCTTCGAGGGCCGGATCGTGGTCGTCGGGTTCGCCAGCGGCGCCATCCCCAGCCCGGGGCTCAACCACGCCCTGGTGAAGAACTACTCGATCCTGGGCCTGCACTGGGGTCTGTACAACACCAAGAACCCCAAGCTGGTCCTGCACTGCCACGAGCAGCTCACCGAACTGGCCGCCCGGGGCGCCATCAAGCCGCTGGTGAGCGAGCGCGTACCGCTCGGCGAGGCGGCCGCCGCCGTGCAGCGCGTCGCCGACGGCGTCACCACCGGCCGGGTCGTCGTCGTCCCGTCCCTCGCGAACGGAGCCGCCGCATGACCGTCGACGCAGCCGAACTCCGGCGCCGCACCGCCGAGTTGCTGGCGGCACATCCGCCGGCCACGACCGACCGGCTGGACTTCCTGCGCGCCCGCTTCGACGCGGGACTGGCCTGGGTGCACTACCCGCAGGGCCTCGGCGGCCTCGGCGCGCCCCGCTCCCTCCAGGTCGTCGTGGATGCCGAGCTGGAGGCCGCCGGCGCCCCCGACAACGACCCCCGCCGGATCGGCATCGGCCTGGGCATGGCCGCGCCGACCATCCTCAAGTACGGCACCGAGGAGCAGAAGCAGCGCTATCTGCGGCCCCTGTGGACCGGCGAGGAGGTCTGGTGCCAGCTCTTCAGCGAGCCCGGTGCCGGCTCCGACCTGGCCGCGCTCGGCACCCGCGCCGTACGGGAAGGCGAGGACTGGGTCGTCAACGGGCAGAAGGTGTGGACCTCCAGCGCCCACCTCGCCCGCTGGGCCATCCTCATCGCCCGCACCGACCCGGACGTGCCCAAGCACGCGGGCATCACCTACTTCCTGTGCGACATGACCGACCCCGGCGTCGAGGTCCGCCCACTGCGGCAGATCACCGGAGAGGCCGAGTTCAACGAGGTCTTCCTCACCGGCGTCCGCATCCCCGACTCCCGCCGCCTCGGCGAGGTCGGCGACGGCTGGCGGGTCGCGCAGACCACGCTCAACAACGAGCGCGTCGCCATCGGCGGCATGCGGCTGCCCCGCGAGGGCGGCATGATCGCCCCGGCCGCAAAGACCTGGCGCGAGCGGCCCGAACTGCGCACCCACGACCTGCACCAGCGGCTGCTGAAGCTGTGGGTCGAGTCCGAGGTCGCCCGCCTCACCGCCGAGCGCCTGCGCCAGCAGCTCGTGGCCGGCCAGCCCGGCCCGGAGGGCGCCGGCATGAAGCTCGCCTTCGCCCGCCTCAACCAGGAGATCAGCGGCCTGGAGGTGGAACTCCGCGGCGAGGAGGGCCTGTTGTACGACGACTGGACCATGCGGCGGCCCGAGCTGGTGGACTTCACCGGCCGCGACGCCGGCTACCGCTACCTCCGCTCCAAGGGCAACAGCATCGAGGGCGGGACCAGCGAGGTCCTGCTGAACATCGTCGCCGAGCGCGTCCTGGGCCTGCCCGCCGAGCCGCGCACCGACAAGGACGTCGCCTGGAAGGACCTGGCCCGATGACCGACCTGCTGTACTCGGAGGAGGAAGAGGCCCTCCGGTCCGCCGTACGGGACCTGCTCGCCGACCACTGCGACGCGCCCGGCGTCATCGCGCGCACCGAGTCCGACACCCCGCACGACCCCGCCGCCTGGAAGGCCCTCGCCGACGGCATGGGCCTCGCGGGCCTGCTGGTGCCCGAGGCACTGGGCGGGCAGGGCGCCGGCCACCGCGAAGTGGCGGTCGTCCTGGAGGAACTGGGCCGGGCCGTCGCCCCCGTGCCGTACCTCACCAGCGCGGTCGTCGCCACCGAGGCCCTGCTGGAGTGCGGCGACGAGGAGTTGCTCGGCCGGCTGGCCTCCGGGCGGACCGTCGCGGCCCTCGCGGTCGGACTGCACCGGGCCCCGGGCACCGCCATCCCCGCCGCACGGCTGGAGAACGGCACCCTGCACGGGGAGCTGAGCGGCATCGCGGACGCGGCGGCGGCCGACATCCTGCTCGTGCCGGCCGAGGACGGCGGGCTGTACGCGGTGGCGGCGTCCGACGCCACCGTCACCCCGCAGGTCTCCCTCGACCTCACCCGGCCGCTGGCCGCCGTCGTCCTCGCCGGCGCTCCCGGCCGCCGCCTCGGCGATGCCGAGCCCGCCGTGCGACGGGCCCTGCGCGCCGGCGCCGGACTGCTCGCCTCCGAACAACTCGGCCTCGCCGAGTGGGCGTTGACCGAGGCGGTGCGCTACCTCAAGGAGCGCAAGCAGTTCAACCGGCCCGTCGGCGGGTTCCAGGCGCTCAAGCACCGGCTCGCCCAGCTGTGGCTGGAGGTCGTCAGCCTCCGCGCCGCCGCCCGCAACGCGGCCGACGCGCTGGCGACCGGCGAGGACGTCGACCTGGCCGTCGCCGTCGCCCAGGCCTACGCGGCGCCCGTCGCCGTGCACGCCGCCGAGGAGGCGCTGCAACTGCACGCCGGCATCGGCATGACCTGGGAGCATCCGATCCATCTGTATCTGAAGCGCGCCAAGGCCGACTCGATCGCGTACGGCACGGCCGGTGCGCACCGGTCCGCGGTGGCCGAACTCGTCGACCTGCCGACCCCCTGAGCATCCTCCGGTGAAGCCCGCCCCACCTGGGGCGGGCTTCTTCGTGCGCTTCGTCGGAAGGAGTGAACGGACGACGGCGGTCCGGCCAACTCCTGGCACGTACAGATACTTTGGGGCCTCGACGGCCCCATACTCCCTGTGGTTCCGACCCGCCCCACAGGGAGGCAGAACATGGCCCTCGTCACCCGCCGCAGAGCCCTCACCGCCTTGGGTGCCACACTCGCAGCCGTCCTCGCCCCGCCCGCGGGCAGCGCGTTCGCCGCCGAACGCGGGCACCGCAAGGCCCCGTTGTGGCGCGCCCACGCCCACAACGACTACGAGCACCCCCGCCCCCTCTTCGACGCCCTGGACCACCGCTTCGGCAGCGTCGAGGCCGACATCTTCCTCGTCGGCGACCAGCTCCTGATCGGCCACACCGAGAGCGACCTCGACCCGACCCGCACCCTGGAATCGCTCTACCTCGACCCGCTGGCCGCCCTCGTCAAGGCCAACCACGGCTCCGTGTACCGCGGTTACCGCAAGCCGCTGCAACTGCTGATCGACATCAAGACCGAGGGTTCCTCCACCTACCTCGAACTCGACCGCCACCTCCGCCGCTACAGGCACCTGTTCACGACCTACGCCCACGGCCGGATGTACCCCGGCGCGGTCACCAACGTCATCTCCGGAGACCGCGCGGCCCGCACGCCCATGGAGGCGCAGAGCGTCCGCCGCGCCTTCTACGACGGCCGGCTCACCGACCTCGGCACCTCCGCGCCCGCCTCCTTCATCCCGCTGATCAGCGACAACTGGCAGCTCAACTTCACCTGGCTCGGCGAGGGCGCCTTCCCCGACGCCGAGCGGCAGAAGCTGCGCGCCCTTCTCGCCCAGGCGCACGGGGCCGGGCAGAAGGTCCGCTTCTGGAACACCCCGGACCTGGCCGGACCCGCCCGGGACGCGCTGTGGACCGAACTGCTGGACGCGGGCGTCGACTACTTCAACACCGACGACCTCGCCGGCCTCGAAGCCTTCCTCGACGCCCACAGGACGGCGTAGAACCACACGTTCGGCGGACAGGTCAGCCGTGCCGACCGGCCCTCCGCTACGCCACACTTGCGGCCGAACGCCGCGAAACGGGCGTGGCGGAGGAGGTTGACGATGGCGATTTCCATCTCTGTGGTGCTGCTGCTCCTGATCCTGGCGGTGATCTTCCTGCGCAACGGCGGCCTGAAGGTCTCCCATGCCCTGGTCTGCCTGCTGCTGGGGTTCTTCCTCGCCGGCACGAGCATGGCGCCCACCATCCACAGCGGCATCACGGCGACCGCCGACATCGTCGGCAGCCTGCGCCCCTGAGTCCGGCGGCCGCGGTCAGGGCGTCGTGAACACGCCGATGCCGTTCGGCACCGGGCGTTCGGCGTCGCCGGAGGGATGGTTGCGCACGGTCACGGCGCTCGCGCCCGGAGCGCGCGCGACCAGGGTGGTGGAGCCGCCGCCGTCCAGGCTGAACGCGTCTGCGGCCCCCAACTCCCGCATTTCTGAAGCCACTTCGGCGATCGTCAGACCCTTGCGGTAGTCGGTGGCGCCGTCCAGCGCGAACAGCAGCAGCCGTCTGCCGCCGCCCGCGATGCCGACGGCCGTGCGTACGGCCGAGGTGGTGCCGTCCAGTCCGGGCAGCGGCTGACCGCGCCTGAGGACCGGATAGCCGCCGAGAGCGAAGCGGTAGGGGACCTTGGAGTGGGCCGCGACCAGGCGGTGCGTCACCTTCACCGGCTCGCCCACGGTGAACTTCCGCAGCTGCCGGGCGCCCTCCTCCCGGCCGACGAGTACCGTGGTGCCCGCGGCCACGGTGCCCCGGCCCGGGGTGTCGGCCACCGCCACGACCCGGCCGTGCCGGACGGTGACCTCGTAGGTGTCCGTGCTGCACGCGGCGCCCCGGTCGGTGTCCGTGCCGCAGGTCGCGCGGATCCGGGAGACCGCGCCCCAGTCCGAGGTGAACGCGCCGATCGAGTTCTCGGGCAGCGCGAACTGGTTGAGGCCGCCCAGCGGCAGGTGTCCGGCCGGAGTGCGGATGGTGCCTTCGAGGGCCAGGCCGTCCAGCCGGGCCCTGCGGTCGACGCCCACACCGAACACGTCCTGGGTGCTGGTGCCGGGCGGCAGCGCCGGGCCGAAGCGCTGCCCGTCGGGCACCGCCGCCTTCAGGACGTGCTCGGCGGCGATCGCCGGCCCGTCGGTGGCACCGGTGGCCTCGACGCCCGGGTGCTGGGTCTCCGAGATGTTGAAGAAGTCGCCGTTGACGCCCGCGACGGCGCCCTGCGCGTCGGCCAGCCGGGAGACCGGGGCCCGGGCGGCGACCGCCCCCGGATACAGCAGGCCGAGTCGTACGTGCGGATCGCGCAGGTCGACCGTGAGCAGGTGAGCGTGGGCCGGCCCCTTGCTTCCCTGGATGTCGAACTGCCGGTAGGTGACACCGCGCGCGATCGCGGCGGCCGTGGGTACGGCACCGGCCGGTGCCGCCCCCACCAGGGCGGCACCGGCCAGCGTGCCCAGTACCGTGACGAACGAGAGTGCGGATCTGTGTGCCGTGGAACGCTTCTGACGACGCGTCACTCTGCCCCCTGAGGTCTCGTCAACTCTCCAAACTCTCAGGGGAAGTGCAGCAGACCGCGGTGGTCCGCGCAGCGACTACGCGTCGACTACGCGAGAACGGGTGAGAAAACGCACCCCCTCGGGTGCCTCCAGCGAGAAACCGCTGCCGCGACCGGTCACGACGTCCACGATCAGCCGCGTGTGGCTCCAGGCCTCGTACTGGCTGCGCGACATCCAGAACGTCACCGGCTCCGGGACCCCCTCCACCTCCAGCTCCGCCAGCAGCACGTCGGAGTCACCGGTGCGGAACTCGCCCTCCGGGTAGCACATGGGCGCGCTGCCGTCGCAGCAGCCGCCGGACTGATGGAACATCAGCGGGCCGTGCGTGGCACGCAGGGCTCGCAGCAGGTCGGCAGCGATCGGGGTGAGTTCGACGCGCGGGATCTCCTCGTCCATGCCGTTCAGGGCACCACGGACAAGGTTGCGAGAGGGTTGCGCGACCGCGGTGGCTGAGGGTTGCGCGACCGCGGTGGCTAGGGAGCGGCCCAACACCCCAGGGACACCGACTGGTCAGGCGCCCAGCGCTGTTCCACCACGGCCAGCAGCTCCCAGCCGAGCCGCTCGTACAGGGCCGTCGCCGCCGTGTTGGAGACGACGACGTCGAGCACCGGATGCAGCCCGCGCGCCCGGGCCTCTGCGACGGCCCGGGCCATCAGGGCGCCGCCGAGTCCGTGTCCGTGCGCGGTGGGCGACACGAACAGGCGGCCCACGACGGCGGTGTCCTCCACGCCGACCCCGGCGCGGGCGCTCCACAGGCCGGGAGCCACGTCCCCGCCGTCGGGCCGCGACAGCTCCACGTGCCCGACGACACGGCCGTCGAGTTCGGCCACCCAGGCGGCCTCCATCGAGCTCGGGGTGAGCCAGCGCGCGGGATCCGCGGGCCAGTTGACCGGATAGCCGCTGTGCCGGTGCACCGCGCCGAGGGCCGCCACACAGGCATCGAGATCGTGGTCGGTGCGCTGCCGGACAAGGGATTCGACGGTCTTCATGATCGGCCAGTATTCCGTGGGTCAGGAGTCGCCGCCGAGTCGCCGGTGGCGCAGAGGGAACCCACAGGGCGGCCAACCCCTCCTATCGGTTGACGTAGTGGCCGACACGATCGAGGTGTGTCTGTTGGACGGCATCGAGGCCTCCGCCGCCGGACCGCGCACGGTTTCCCGCCGCCGGTTCATGGTGTACTCCCTGTCCACGGCCACCCTCACCGTGGCCGCCCCGCTAGGCTGCGACACGTCCACGGCCCAGGGGTCCGAGCCCGCCCGCCCGCCGGCCGACACGGTGGTGACGGGCACCGACGAGGAGATGCTGGTCCTGGAAGTCACCCGGGAGAACAAGGTGGTCGTACGGCTGCCCCGGGTCGAGGTCGGCCAGGGCATCACGACCGCCGTCGCCATGATGATCGCCGAGGAGCTGGACGCCCGCCTCGCCGACGTCCACATCCCCCTTGCCGACGCCCGGACCAAGGGCAACCAGAACACGGGCGGCTCGGACTCCGTCCGCTCGCTGTACGACCCGGCCCGCCGGCTGGCGGCCACGGCACGCGCGCGCCTGGTGACCGCGGCCGCCCGGCGTTGGCGCGTCCCCGCCTGGAGCCTGCGCACCAAGGACACCCAGGTCATCGCCCCGGACGGCCGCACCGCCACCTTCGGCTCGCTCAGTGCGAGCGCCGCCCGCGTGCGCCGCACCTCCGTGTCCGACCGGCCCAAGCCGGCCTCCCGGCACCGGCTGATCGGCAGGCCCACCAACCGCGTCGACGGCCGCGACATCGTCACCGGCAGGGCCACCTACGCCGGCGACCTGCACGTGGCCGGGGCGAAGCCGACGGTCGTGGCCAGACCGCCGACGCTCGGGGGCAGGCCGGTCTCGGTCGACGACCGGGCCGCCCGCGCCATGCCGGGCGTCCACTCGGTCGCACGGGTTCCCGGCGGGATCGCCGTCGTGGCCGAGACCTTCCACCACGCCTTCCAGGCCCGCGACGCCCTGAAGATCAAGTGGGCGCCCGGTCCGCTGGGCTCCCTGTCCGACGCGGGCATCCGCTCCAAGCTCAAGGCCGCCGTCCCCGCGCTCGGTTCGCCGCCGCGCGGGTCGAAGCAGGTCGAGGGCGAGTTCGAGTTCGCCTTCGTCAGCCACGCCCCGATGGAGGTGCTCACCGCGATCGCGGACGTGCGCGCGCACCGGGCCGAGATGTGGTTCTCCGCCCAGGGCCCCATGGGGGCCCGCGACGACATCGCCTCCGCGGTCGGCCTGCCGGCCTCCGCGGTCACGGTCCACGTCATGCGCGGCGGCGGCTCCTTCGGACGGCGGCTGACCCATGAGGCCGCCGTCGAGGCCGCCCTGATCTCCAAGGCGGCCGGCCGGCCGGTCAAGCTCATGTGGAGCCGCAACGACGACACCCGCCACGGCCGGATGCGCCCGGCCACCCATCACCGCGTCCGCGCCAGCCACAAGGACGGCCGGGTCATCGCCTTCGCCCACGCCATGGCCTCGGTGAACGAGTCGTACGGGCGGAAGGGCGGCGCCGAGCAGGCGCTCTTCGTCCGGCCGGCGGCCCGCCCCGCCCCCAGCGACTCCGGGCTGTACAACTTCGGCCGCCTGTCCGGGGATTCGGGCGGCGTCGAACTCGCGATGCCGGTCGGCGCCTGGCGCTCGGTGGACTCCGGGACGATGCGCACCGCGGAGGAGATCCTCGTCGACGAGATCGCCGACAGCCTGGGCGTCGACCCGGTCGCGTTCCGCCGTACGACCCTGCGGAGCAAGGCCGTCAGGGCCGTACTCGACAAGGTCGCCCAAGCGGGGAGCTGGAACGCGCCGCTGCCCGCCGGACACGGACAGGGCGTCGCCGTCCACGAGGAGTACGGGTCCTGCGTGGCCTGCCTCGCCGAGATCGACGCCACCGACCCGAGGAAACCACGGGTCGTCAAGGTGGTGATGGCCGCCGACGTCGGCACCGCAGTCAACCCGCGCGGCCTCCAGGCCCAGCTCATGGGAACCGCCGTCGACGGGATCTCCACGGTGCTCAGCGCCGGGCTGCACATCGACCGGGGCGCCGTGCGCGAGGGCAGCTTCGCCGACTTCCACTGGGCCCGCCAACGGCACGCCCCGCTGCACTTCGAGGCACACATCATGCCGTCCACGGCCGAGCCCGGCGGCGCGGGCGAACTCGGCGTACCCGCCGCCTCCGGAGCCGTCGCCAACGCCTACGCCCGGGCGACCGGCACCAGACCCCGCCGCTTCCCGCTGAACTTCTGAACCCCTTCGAGAAGGTGCCGATGCCGTCCTACTCCTTCGTCCTCAACGGCGAGAAGGTCACCGTCGAGGCCCCGCCCGACATGCCGCTGCTGTGGGTGCTGCGCGACCTGCTGCACGTCACCGGCCCCAAGTACGGCTGCGGCGTCGGCGTCTGCCGGGCCTGCACCAGCCACCTCGACGGCGAGGAGATCCAGCCCTGCGTCGTCAAGGTCAAGGACTGCGCGGACCGGAAGGTCACCACCATCGAGGGCCTGGCCGACGGCGACACCCTGCACCCCGTGCAGCAGGCCTGGCTCGACTGCGACGTCTCCCAGTGCGGCTTCTGCCAGCCCGGGCAGATCATGGCCGTCGTCGCCCTGCTGAAGAAGACACCCCACCCCACCGACGACGACATCGACGGCATCGAGAACGTCTGCCGCTGCGGCACCTACGCCCGCATCCGCGAGGCGATCAACAAGGCGGCCACGAAAATCACCCCCTGAGTGGCCCGGGTCACATGGCCACGGGCGCATGGCACCGACACCATGGGGGACGTTCGTCGGCAGGCTGAAGGGAGCGGTGATGTTCCGCAAGGTGCTGGTCGCCAACCGTGGTGAGATCGCGATCAGGGCGTTCCGCGCCGGCTATGAGCTGGGCGCGCGGACGGTCGCCGTCTTCCCGCACGAGGACCGCAACTCGTTGCACCGGCTCAAGGCCGACGAGGCCTACGAGATCGGCCAGCCCGGCCACCCCGTGCGGGCCTACCTGTCGGTCGAGGAGATCGTCCGCGCCGCGCGCAGGGCCGGCGCGGACGCCGTCTACCCGGGCTACGGCTTCCTGTCGGAGAACCCCGAGCTGGCCAAAGCCTGCGAGGAGGCGGGCATCACCTTCGTCGGGCCGAACGCGCAGACGCTGGAGCTCACCGGCAACAAGGCCCGAGCCGTGGCCGCCGCCCGCGCGGCCGGCGTGCCCGTGCTCGGCTCCTCCGAGCCCTCCAACGACGTCGACGAACTCGTCCGCGCCGCCGAGGAGATCGGCTTCCCGGTCTTCGTGAAGGCGGTCGCGGGCGGCGGCGGGCGCGGCATGCGCCGCGTCGAGGACCCGGCCCAGCTCCGCGAGTCCATCGAGGCCGCGTCCCGCGAGGCCGCCTCGGCGTTCGGCGACCCGACCGTCTTCCTGGAGAAGGCCGTCGTCGACCCCCGCCACATCGAGGTGCAGATCCTCGCCGACGGCGAGGGCAACGTCATCCACCTCTTCGAACGCGACTGCTCCCTCCAGCGCCGCCACCAGAAGGTCATCGAGATGGCGCCCGCGCCCAACCTCGACCCGGAGCTGCGCGACCGGATCTGTGCCGACGCGGTCCGCTTCGCACGCGAGATCGGCTACCGCAACGCCGGCACCGTCGAGTTCCTCCTCGACCGCGACGGCAACCACGTCTTCATCGAGATGAACCCGCGCATCCAGGTCGAGCACACGGTCACCGAGGAGGTCACCGACGTCGACCTCGTCCAGGCCCAGCTGCGCATCGCCTCCGGCCAGACCCTCGCCGACCTCGGCCTCTCCCAGGACACGGTCAAGCTGCACGGCGCGGCCCTGCAGTGCCGTATCACCACCGAGGACCCCGCCAACGGCTTCCGCCCGGACATCGGCCGCATCAGCGCCTACCGCTCGCCCGGCGGCTCCGGAATCCGCCTCGACGGCGGAACCACCCACGCCGGTACGGAGATCAGCGCGCACTTCGACTCGATGCTGGTCAAACTCACCTGCCGGGGGCGGGACTTCAAGGCCGCCATCGGCCGGGCCCGGCGCGCGGTCGCCGAGTTCCGCATCCGCGGTGTGGCCACCAACATCCCCTTCCTGCAAGCCGTGTTGGACGACCCGGACTTCCAGGCCGGGCGGGTGACGACGTCGTTCATCGAGGAGCGCCCGCACCTGCTGACCGCGCGCTCCTCGGCCGACCGCGGCACCAAGCTGCTCACCTACCTCGCCGACATCACGGTCAACAAGCCGCACGGCGAGCGGCCCGAGCTGATCGACCCCGTCACCAAGCTGCCCGCTCTGCCGGCCGGTGAGCCCCCGGCCGGCTCCCGCCAGAAGCTCGTCGCACTCGGCCCCGAGGGCTTCGCCCGCGCCCTGCGCGAGTCGCCGACGATCGGCATCACCGACACCACCTTCCGCGACGCCCACCAGTCGCTGCTCGCCACCCGCGTGCGCACGAAGGACCTGCTGGCCGTGGCACCGGTGGTCGCCCGCACACTGCCCGAGCTGCTCTCCCTGGAGTGCTGGGGCGGAGCGACGTACGACGTCGCCCTGCGCTTCCTCGCCGAGGACCCCTGGGAACGGCTGGCCGCCCTGCGCGAGGCCGTCCCCAACCTCTGCCTGCAGATGCTGCTGCGCGGCCGCAACACCGTCGGCTACACCCCGTACCCGACGGAGGTCACCGACGCCTTCGTGCACGAGGCCGCCGCCACCGGCATCGACATCTTCCGCATCTTCGACGCCCTCAACGACGTCGGCCAGATGCGCCCCGCCATCGACGCCGTACGCGACACGGGCACCGCGGTCGCCGAGGTCGCCCTCTGCTACACCTCCGACCTGTCCGACCCGAACGAGCGCCTGTACACGCTGGACTACTACCTGCGGCTGGCCGAGCAGATCGTCGCGGCCGGCGCGCACATCCTCGCGATCAAGGACATGGCCGGTCTGCTGCGCGCCCCCGCCGCCGCGAAGCTCGTCTCCGCGCTGCGCCGCGAGTTCGACCTGCCGGTCCACCTGCACACCCACGACACGGCGGGCGGCCAGCTCGCCACCTACCTCGCCGCGATCCAGGCGGGCGCCGACGCGGTGGACGGCGCGGTCGCCTCGATGGCCGGTACGACCTCCCAGCCGTCCCTGTCCGCGATCGTCGCCGCCACCGACCACTCCGAGCGGCCCACCGGCCTCGACCTCCAGGCCGTCGGCGACCTGGAGCCGTACTGGGAGAGCGTCCGCAAGATCTACGCCCCCTTCGAGGCGGGCCTCGCCTCCCCGACCGGGCGCGTCTACCACCACGAGATCCCCGGCGGCCAGCTCTCCAACCTGCGCACCCAGGCCGTCGCGCTCGGCCTCGGCGACCGCTTCGAGGAGATCGAGTCGATGTACGCGGCCGCCGACCGCATGCTCGGCCGGCTGGTCAAGGTCACCCCGTCGTCCAAGGTGGTCGGTGACCTCGCCCTGCACCTCGTCGGCGCCGACGTCACCCCGGAGGACTTCGAGGCGACGCCGAACAGGTTCGACATCCCCGACTCGGTGATCGGCTTCCTGCGCGGCGAGCTGGGCACCCCGCCCGGCGGCTGGCCGGAGCCCTTCCGCAGCAAGGCGCTCGAGGGCCGCGCCGAGGCCAAGCCGGTGCAGGAGCTGACACCGGAGGACCGCGAGGGCCTGGCCAAGGAGCCCCGCGCCACCCTCAACCGGCTGCTGTTCCCCGGCCCGACGCGCGAGTTCGACACCCACCGCCAGGCCTACGGCGACACCAGCGTCCTGGACAGCAAGGACTTCTTCTACGGTCTGCGCCCGGGCAAGGAGTACGCCGTCGACCTCGAACCCGGCGTCCGGCTGCTCATCGAGCTGGAGGCCGTCGGCGAGGCCGACGAGCGCGGCATGCGCACCGTGATGTCCACCCTGAACGGCCAGCTTCGGCCGATCCAGGTGCGCGACAAGGCCGCCGCCTCGGACGTCCCGGTCACCGAGAAGGCCGACCGGTCCAACCCCGGCCATGTGGCGGCCCCGTTCGCCGGTGTGGTCACCCTCGCGGTCGCCGAGGGCGACGAGGTGGACGCGGGGGCGACCGTGGCCACGATCGAGGCGATGAAGATGGAGGCCGCGATCACCGCGTCCCGCGCGGGACGGGTGAACCGGCTGGCGATCAACCGGATCCAGCAGGTGGAGGGCGGCGACCTGCTGGTCGAGATCGGCTGAACCTGCGGTGGGTGGCGCGCGGGGGAGGGGCGACGGTGAGCCCGTGTCCCGAGCCCGCGTGTGACCTGCACCGCGGTGGGAACCCGGGGCGCGCCCGACGCAGGGAGCACGGGCGGTCCAGGGAGGTTCCATGACAGGGCAGGCCTCGCAGTACGACGACGGAGGCACCCCTCTCGCGGGTTACGCCACCCTCGCCGCCGCCTTCACGGCCGGCGTCACCGGCTTCGCCGCCTTCGTACGGCGGCGCGGGATCCGGCCGCCCCGCGAGGTTCCGCCCTGGGACGTCGCTCTCCTGGGCGCGGCGACCTACAAGGCGTCCAGGCTGCTGACCAAGGACGAGATCACCAGCTTCGTCCGGGCACCGTTCGCCCGCCGCAGCGGCGAGGGCGAGGGCCCCGAGGTCATGGACGAACCGCGCGGGCACGGCGTGCACCGCGCCGTCGGCGACCTGGTGACCTGCCCGTTCTGCGCCTCCGTCTGGGCAGCCGGCGTGCTGGTGTGCGGATACACCGTCGTCCCCCGCGCCACCCGGCTGATCTGCGCGGGACTCGGGGCCGTCACGATGGCGGACTGGCTGCAGTACGCCTGGACCTGGACTCAGCGGACGGCCGAGGACTGAGGAGGGTTCTACCCGTCGCTGTCGCCGCTCTCTCCCACGAAGACCCGCACGTCCCACGCGCGGGGTGGTCAGGATGGCTGGACCTCTTCGAAGAGGGCGAGGGCTTCGGCGGGGTCCGCGCTCACCAGGCGTTCCAGGCCGGCCGTCGTGATCCTCGCCCACCGCTCGGCCCGGGCCCACATCCGTTCCTCGAAGGCGCGGACGGTCTCGTCCAGGTCCTGGGAGCCCGTGGCGATGGCCTCGGCGAGTTCGGCGCCCTCCAGCATGGCGAGGTTCGCACCCGCCCCCAGCGGGGGCATGAGATGCGCGGCATCGCCCAGGAGCGTCACCCCCGAGGTGTGGGCCCAGGTGTGGGAGACGGGCAGGACGTACAAGGGGCGGTGGGCGAAAGCGGCGCCGCGGCGCAGGAGTTCGAGAACGGGGGCGGCCCAGCCGTCGAACAGCGCCAGCAGGCTCGCTCGCACCGCCTCGGCGTCGGCCAGGTCCAGGTCCCCGTGCCAGTCCAGCGGCGCGCGGAACTGGGCGTACACCTTCACGTGGCCGCCGCTGTTGCGCTGGGCGACGAGCTTTCGGTTCATGCCGTACACGGCCACGGAGCCGTCGCCGATCAGCCGGGCGAGGTCGGGGTGGCGGGAGTCGACCTCGTCCAGGGAGGTCTCCACCGACGTGACGCCGGTGTAGTGCGGCGTCACCGGTGACACGGCGGGACGGACCCGGGACCAGGCGCCGTCCGCGCCGACGACGAGGTCGAACGCCTCCTGCCGCCCGTCCGCGAAATGGACCAGCGCGCCGCTCCCGGTCCCCGGCGTCACCTGCGCCACGCCCCGCCCCCACTGGACTTCGAGCGGGCCGAGCAGCAGGTCACGGAGTTGCCCGCGGTCGATCTCGGGATTGGCCCGCTCGTCCGGGCGCGGTCGCCAGTCGCGCAGGACGGTGCCGTCCGTGTCGAGGATGCGCATGGCCTGCCCCTCGGGGCGGGACAGCGCCTGGAACTCCGCCAGCAGTCCCGCCTTGTCCATCGCGAGCTGACCCAGCCCCTCGTGCAGGTCCAGCGTGCCGCCCGGAGGACGGCCGTCGGGGGAGGGGTCGCGCTCGAAGACGGTGGCGGGGTGCCCGTGGCGGTGCAGTACGCGGGCGAAGGTGAGTCCGGCGGGGCCGCTTCCGACCACGGCGATACGATGTCTCATGCCGATACACTGTATTTCTCGCTTACGATGCACCGCAAGCAACAGAACGGTGTGATCATGACTGTCTGGGACCGGCCCGAGCCGCCGGCTCGCCCGGCACCGCTCGATCGGGAGCGGATCGTCGCCGCCGCCATCGCGCTGGCCGACGAGGGCGGGCTGGAGGCGGTGTCGCTGCGCAAGGTCGCCGCCCGGCTCAATGCCGGCCCGATGCGGCTCTACGGCTACATCTCCACCAAGCAAGAGCTGTTCGACCTCATGGTGGACGAGGTCCAGGGCGAGATTCTCCCCGAGGAACCGCCCGATGACTGGCGGGAGGCACTGAGCACGCTCGCCCACCGCACCAGGCAGACCGCACTCCGGCACGAATGGCTGGCCGACCTGCTCGGCGGCCGCCCGACCCTGGGCCCGAACGGCCTCGCCGTGACCGAGGCCACGCTGGCCGCCCTCGACGGTCTCGCCGACATCGACACGGTCATGCGCGCCGTCGAGACCGTCAGCGCCTACTTCACCGGCGCGATCAGGCGCGAGATCGCGAGCGTGCGCGCCGAGCGGGCCACGGGCCTGTCGAAGCGCGAATGGCAGCGCGCCTCCGGTCCTCACGTGACGAAGATGCTTGCCACGGGGCGGTTCCCGGCGCTGAGCAGGGCGGTCCACGACGGCACGGACGTGGACGCCGAAACGTCCTTCGCGACCGGCCTGGAGTGGGTCCTCGACGCCGTCGCGGCGAGGCTGGCGCGGTCGTCGAGCTAGGGCGGGCCGGTCTGGGGGAGCAGAACCGGAAGGCGCCTGACGCTGGCCGGCGATCGGCGATCGGCCATCGGCAATCAGGCAGGTCAGGCGCCTCCCCGGCGTCTCTAGAAGAAGCCCAGCTTCTTCGGGGAGTACGACACCAGAAGGTTCTTGGTCTGCTGGTAGTGCTCCAGCATCATCTTGTGCGTCTCGCGCCCGATGCCCGAACCCTTGTAGCCGCCGAACGCCGCGTGCGCCGGGTAGGCGTGGTAGCAGTTCGTCCAGACGCGGCCCGCCTGGATCGCGCGGCCCGCCCGGTACGCCGTGTTGATGTCACGGGTCCACACACCCGCACCGAGCCCGTACAGCGTGTCGTTGGCGATCTTGATGGCGTCGTCGAAGTCGTCGAACGACGTCACGGAGACGACCGGCCCGAAGATCTCCTCCTGGAAGATCCGCATCCGGTTGTCGCCCTCGAAGATCGTCGGCTGGACGTAGTAGCCGCCCTTCAACTCGCCGTCGTACTCGATGCGTTCGCCACCGGTGAGGATCTTCGCGCCCTCCTGGCGGCCGATGTCCAGGTAGGAGAGGATCTTCTCCAGCTGGTCGTTGGAGGCCTGCGCGCCGATCATCGTGTCCGTGTCCAGCGGGTGGCCCGTCTTGATCTGCTCGGTCCGGGCGACCGCCGCCTCCATGAACTCGGCGTAGTGGCCGCGCTGCACCAGCGCACGGGACGGGCAGGTGCACACCTCGCCCTGGTTGAGCGCGAACATCGTGAAGCCCTCGAGCGCCTTGTCCCGGAAGACGTCGTCGGCCGCCGTGACGTCCTCGAAGAAGATGTTCGGGGACTTGCCGCCGAGTTCGAGGGTGACCGGGGTGATGTTCTCCGACGCGTACTGCATGATCAGCCGGCCGGTCGTGGTCTCCCCGGTGAACGCCACTTTCGCCACCCGCGGGCTGGACGCCAGCGGCTTGCCCGCCTCGACGCCGAAGCCGTTGACGATGTTGATCACACCCGGCGGGATCAGGTCGGCGACCAGGCTCAGCCAGTAGTGGATGGACGCCGGGGTCTGCTCGGCCGGCTTCAGCACGACCGCGTTGCCCGCGGCCAGCGCAGGTGCCAGCTTCCAGGTCGCCATCAGGATCGGGAAGTTCCACGGGATGATCTGCGCGACCACCCCGAGCGGCTCGTGGAAGTGGTACGCCACGGTGTCCTCGTCGACCTCGCCGAGCGAGCCCTCCTGCGCCCGGATCGCGCCCGCGAAGTAACGGAAGTGGTCGATCGCGAGCGGGATGTCGGCGGCCAGCGTCTCCCGGATCGGCTTGCCGTTCTCCCAGCTCTCGGCGACCGCCAGCTTCTCGAGGTTGGCCTCCATACGGTCGGCGATCTTCAGCAGGACGTCGGAGCGCTGGGTCATCGACGTACGGCCCCAGGCCGGAGCCGCCGCGTGCGCCGCGTCGAGCGCCCGTTCCACGTCCTCCGCGGTGCCGCGCGCGATCTCGGTGAACGGCTGCCCGTTCACCGGGGACGAGTTCTCGAAGTACTGCCCCCGGGCCGGCGGCACGTACTCGCCCCCGATGAAGTGGTCGTAGCGCGCCTGGTAGGAGACGATCGCGCCCTCGGTGCCGGGCGCCGCGTAACGGGTCATGCTGGTGCTCCTTCAGAAGCGCTGCCCGCCGTTGGGCAGCTTTCCTGCGGAGGCTAGGGACGGGGACGTTGCAACCACGTTGCCGGGCGGCCAGGCGGGGCGGGGGCGCCTGTCGGCGGGTCAGCGCGGGCGGGCCGTCGGTGCCGCCAGTTCCGTCTCCAGTGCCGTGAGGCGCGACCGTACCGCCGGCGTCGGGCGGACCGCGGCGAGCGCCCGCCACACGTCGAGGTCGTCCTCGCCCCAGGGCGCGTGCGCCCAGTCCGCGAGGAGGTCCGGGTCACGGCGGGCGATCAACGCCGTGCGCAGTCCGTCGGCCAGGCGGTGCCTGAGCCGCACCACCGCCGGGGCGTACGAGCCGGGCAGCAGTGGTCCCGCGTACGCCCTCGCGGCCGCCGTGACCGCCCCTGTCTCCAGCCGCCGCTCGACCACGGCGACGTCGCACTCCACCGGCACCGTCAGCCGGTAGGGTCGCGAGGCCAGCAGCCCCGGGCCCAGCACCCTGCGCAGCCGGGCCAGTTCGGCACGCAACGTCACCGGCGTCACCGACTCGTCCTCGTACAGCGCGCACAGCAGCTCGTCGCCGGTCAGTCCCTCCGGGCGCCGCGCCAGCAGGACGAGGATCTCGCTGTGCCGGCGGCTGAGCCGGATCCGGCGTCCGTCGATGCGCAGCTGGGCCTCGTCGCGGCCCAGCACGGTCAGTTCGGGCGTGTCGGTGCCGGGCCGCTCCGGCACGAGCAGCGCCAGCTGCGACTCGGCGGCCCGCGCCACCGCCTGCACGAAACCCAGGCTGTGCGGATGCGCCAGCCCGTCCCCACCGGTGATGTCCACGGCGCCGAGCACCCGCCCGGTCCGCGGATCGTGCACCGGGGCCGCCGCGCAGGTCCAGGGCTGCACCCGCCGGATGAAGTGCTCGGCCGCGAACACCTGCACCGGCCGGTCCACGGCGACCGCGGTCCCCGGCGCGTTCGTCCCCATCGCGGTCTCCGCCCACCGGGCACCCGGTACGAAGTTCATCCGTCCCGCATGCCGCCTGGTCGTCGGATGCCCCTCGACCCACAGCAGCCTGCCGTGCGCGTCGCACACCGCCAGCAGGTGCTCGCCGTCGGCGGCGAACGTCCCCATCAGCTCCCGGAACAGCGGCATCACCCGCGCCAGCGGATGCTCGGCCCGGTAGGCGCCGAGGTCGTCGTCCATCAGGTCCACATCCGCCAGTCCGTCGGGCCCCACTCCGGCCCGCGCCGAACGCCGCCACGACTCGGCGACCACCGAACGCACCGGGCGGGTCACCGTGCCCGCCTCGGTGAACGTCTCGTGCGCGCGGCGCAGCATCCGTGTGCGTTCGGCGAGGTCGGCCCCCGGCTCCAGGGCCACCCACGGATCGGTCAACTCGGCCTCCCCGGAAAAGCGATGCGGCTGAGGACATCGTCACTCCGGGTACGCGCCCCGACAACCGTTTCGACCACGATCACCCGGACGAGGCGCCGGTTTCCTCGCGTCGAGCCAACCGGACGGGGCACCGGCCACGGCACCACCAGGTACCGGCCCGGGCGCCGACCCCCCTTGCTCAGGCGAAGTTGACCATCCTTATAAACCGCGTCCAGTCCCAGTTGGGCCCGGGATCGGTGTGGTCCGTCCCCGGCACCTCGTAGTGGCCGATGATGTGCGCCCGGTCCTTCGGGATGCCGTACTTGGTGCAGACCGCCGCCGTCAGCTTGGCCGACTGCTCGTACAGGGCGTCGGTGAAGTAGGCGGGCTGGTCCACCCAGCCCTCGTGTTCGATGCCGATGCTGCGCGTGTTGTAGTCCCAGTTCCCGGCGTGCCAGGCGACGTCCTTCTCCCGGACGCACTGCGCCACGTGCCCGTCGGCCGAGCGCACCAGATAGTGCGCGGACACCGCCTTCTTGGAGTTCTGGAAGATGGCGAGGGTGTCCGCGTAGGTCTCCTGGGTGACGTGGATGACCACGTAGTCGAGCGGATAGGACGTGGGCCGGTTGGACGCCGTGTAGTTGGCGGACGTAGCGGGCTGCCATTCCGCGGACGGGTAGTCGACGGCCTGGACCTTGGCATCTGCCCGAGCGTCGGGCAGCAGGACGTACGGAACGGCGGCCAGCGCGGCCCCTTTGAGGAACCGTCTTCTTGAGGTGCCGGGTCTTGCTCGCTCCATCGAGCCGTGCCTTTCGTGTGGGGGGACGAGGTGGGCCTGCTCAGTGCGGCAGCGGGGCGGCGGTCTCCCGAAGCCGGGCGTGCATCCCGCGGTAAGTCTCGCGCTCGGGCAGCCACTGCTTGCGGATCTTCGCCACGCACGTGTAGTTGGTGTCGCACACGTTGGCCAACGGCGATTCCACCGCCTGCGTCGCGAACTGGTACGCGTCCAGCTCACCGAACCCGTAGTCGCGCACCAGCCACTGCACCAGGTCGAGCTGCGAGATCCGGAAGGCGTCCTCGAGCGGACGGGCCGAGCCCGTCGAGATGATGTGCGTGTCCGACTCGATGCGCGGCCAGGGCGTGGCCACTCCCTTGAGCAGCTCGACGATCACCACGGTGTTCATGGCGCACTCGACGGCGACCCCGCAGGTCTCGCCCTCGCCCTGCCGGGCGTGCCCGTCGCCGAGGCTGAGCAGCGCTCCTTCCACGTTGACCCCGAGATAGCAGGTGACGCCGGCCCGCATCTCGGGCGTGTCCATGTTGCCGCCGTGCGCGTCGGGCACCAGCGCGGAGCGGACCTCCAGGTTGGCCGGCGCGACGCCCACCGTGCCGTGCATGGGGTCGAGGGGCAGCTCGGCCTCGATGTCACTGTCGTGCGCCCGGAACAGCACGGTGCGCCGGGTGAGGTCGAGCTGCCAGATCCACACGGTCTCCGGCAGCGGCGGCTGCAGCGTGGCCGTGGCGTGCGTGGAGGTGAGCGCGCCGAACAGGGGGACCGTCGTCGACGCGGCCCAGTCGCGCGCCGGTTCGATCGACACGAAGTGCACGGCGACGGTGTCGCCCGGCTCCGCGCCCTCGACGTGGAACGGGCCGGTCTGCGGATTGAGGAACGGGAACTCGCACACCTCGGACACCAGGTCCTTCTCGGACCGCACCCGCCCGGCGAAGCAGTCCTCCGTGTACAGGTCGAGAACCGTGCCCGGCGCGATGCGTGCCACGGGCGGTGCACCGCCGAACGTCCAGGCGTACTCGCCCGGTTCGGGCCGGACGGTCAGGATCCGGGGGTCGCTCATCGGTGTGTCGCTCCGTTCTGCGCGGGATCGGTGGGGGCGGGTTCGGCGAGGTGGGCGCGGGAGGTGTCGGCTATTCGCCCGGGATGACGCCGCATCAGCACCTCGCGCAGCCCGATCGCGTCGCGCCGGAGCCTTGCCCCTGCTTCCCCCGACATGCGAATCCCCCTCAATCCACGGCGAGTTGTCCGAGCCCCTTGAGGCCGACGGCTGCGCCTTGCGTGACTCACGGTACGGCGATCGCCGGACGGGCAGAAGGGCACGGCGTGCTTCGGTGGACGACGGCGCGGATGTGGATAACTCCGCCACTCGGACGGGTGAAGGGGGCGTGGATCGGGCCGCCCGGGAGGGGGCGCCCGGGCACGCCGGCCAGGCAGCGCGACCGGGGTCAGCCTCGCTCCGCGACCGCCGCCGGATCGTCGAGGACCGCCCGTACCACCGAGTGCGCGGCGCCCAGGAGCGGTCCCTCGGAACCGAGACCCGACACCGTCACCGGGCAGGCGGGGCCGGCGGTGCGCCGGGCCAACTCGGCCTCCAGCGACGGCAGCAGCCACGGCGCGAGCCCGGCCAGCGCGCCGCCCAGCACCACGGCCTCGGGATCCAGCAGGTTGACCGCGCCCGTGAGCGCTATGCCGAGCGCCTCACCGGCGTCGTGCAGGGCCCGCCGCACGTCGGCGTCACCGTCGGCGGCCCGGTTCGCCAGCAGGCCGACGCGGTCCTCGCCCGGTTCCAGTCCCGCCGCCCGCAGCACCGCCTCCTCACCGGCGTACTGCTCCAGACATCCCCGGCCGCCGCAGGGGCAGGACGGCCCTTCCGGACGCACGGGCACGTGTCCGAGCTCGCCCGCGAACCCACGGGTCCCGCGCAGCAGCCCGCCGGCCACGACGACCGCGGCGCCGATACCGATCTCCGCGGACACGTGCAGGAAGTCGCGCGGTGTGCCCTCGCCGAGCCAGAGTTCGGCGAGGGCGCCGAAGTTGGCCTCGTTGCCGACGGTCAGGGGCCAGTCGGTCGGCAGCAGTGCGCCGAGGTCGGTGTCGTGCCAGTCCAGGTTGGGGGCGCGGACGACGGTGCGGGCGTCGCGGGCCACCAGGCCCGGCACGGCGACCGCGAGCCCCGCGGGCCACAGTCCCTCGCCGTGCGCCTCGGCGACGACGCGGTGCACCAGTTCGGTGAGTTCCCCGATCACCGGCTCGGGGGAGCGGCCGCGGTTCGCGCCGTGCCGGACGGCCTTCGCCCGCACCTGTCCGCGCAGATCGACCGCGCACACCGCGAGGTGGTCGACGCCGACCTCGGCGCCGATCCCGGCAGGGCCGTGTCCGCTGACGGCGAGTGCCGAGCCGGGGCGGCCCACCCGGCCGGGCCGCTCGGGGCCCAGCTCGTCGAGCAGGCCGGAGCGTATGAGCTCGTCGACGAGGCTCGACACCGCCGCCCGGGTCAGTCCGATGCGGGAGGCGACAGCGGCACGGGAGAGCGGGCCCTCGGCGCTGACGGTGTGCATCACCCGGGCCAGGTTGCGGCGGCGCATGCCCTGCTGGGTGTCCGGCAGCGCTCGCCCGGGCCCGGCCGGGTGTGCCTCGTGCAGCGGTGCGGTCATGCCCCCGTCCTCAGCGGTTCTCGGTGCTCCGCTCCAGCAGCGGGGCCGCGTCGGAGAGTACCCCGGCGATCCTTTCCAGCGTCTCGTCGTCCCGCTCCACGGCATCCAGCACCGGCCCGGCGGCCGTGTTCCAGCGCCGGGCGACCGCGGCCGGATCCTCGCCGGTCAGCAACCCCGCCGCCTGCGCCGCCGCGCCGAGCGCGACCAGTTCCCTGGCCTCGGGCACCTGCACCGCCCGGCCCGACAGCCGTCGTACGGTCTCCTGCCAGGCCCGGCCGCGGGCGCCGCCGCCGATCAGCAGCAGCGGCACGGAGCGGTCCGCGTCCGCGTCGAGGACGAGGTCGAGCGCGCCGAGCAGGGAGTGCACGGCGCCGTCGTAGGCGGCCTGCAGGAGCTGACCGGCGGTCGTGTCGTGGCGCAGGCCGTGCAGCAGCCCCGACGCTCCGGGCAGGTTCGGGGTGCGCTCGCCGTCCAGGTAGGGCAGCAGGGTGACACCGGTGGGTTCCACGGCCTCGCGGTCGAGGCCCAGCAGGGCGGCGACGCGGTCGACGGCGAGGGTGCAGTTCAGGGTGCAGGCCAGCGGCAGCCAGTCGCCGTGGGCGTCGGCGAAGCCCGCGACGGTGCCGGTGGGGTCGGCCGGGCGGCGCCTGGAGACGGCGTACACGGTGCCAGAGGTGCCGAGGCTGAGTACGGGGGCGCCGGGCCGCAGGCCGAGGCCCAGCGCGGCGGCCGCGTTGTCGCCCGTCCCCGGCGCGACCAGGGTGCCCTTGGAGAACGGCAGGTCATGGCTGTCGCGCACGGTGCCCGCCACCTCGCCCGGCCGCACCACGCGGGGCAGCATGGCGGGGTCCAGGCCCACGTGCGCGAGGGTCTCCTCGTCGTAGGCCTCCGTCCCGGATGCCCACCAGCCCGTGCCCGAGGCGTCGCCGCGGTCGGTGGTGCCCTGTCCCGTCAGGCGCTCGGTGAGGTAGTCGTGGGGTAGGCGCACCGCCCGGGTGGCGCGGACCGCCTCCGGCTCGTTCTCGGCCAGCCACGCCCACTTGGTGACCGTGAAGGACGGCCCGGGGACGCTGCCGGTTCGCTCCGCCCAGGCCTTCGGGCCGCCCAGCTCCTCGATCAGGCGGCGGGCCTGCGGCGCCGAGCGCACGTCGTTCCACAGCAGGGCCGGGCGCACCGGTTCGCCCCGCTCGTCCAGCGTGACCAGGCCGTGCTGCTGACCGCCGATCGAAATGGCGGCCGCCTCGTGCGCCGCGTCGCCGCACTGGCGCAGGGCCTCGCACAGGGCGTCCCACCACTGGCGCGGGTCGCTCTCGCGGCCGGCCCCGGAGGAGACCGTGTGCGGCGCCTGTCCGCTCGCGACGACCTGACCGGTGGCCGCGTCGACGACGAGCGCCTTGGTGGACTGGGTGGACGTGTCCACGCCGACGACGAGCGGTCCCTCGGCTGCTGACATCGGGCTCTCCCTCTCCCGCGGCTCAGCGGGATGTTTCGTGACAGACCCCCTGGACTCTTCCCAGGGCTGCGTCCGCATACTAATTTGTAAACGGCCATGACGAAATAGTTCGCCATAGTCCGCACGACAGTCTGCGAAGCAAGGAGCCGCGGCATGAGCTACCAGCCCACCCCCGAGGACAGGTTCACCTTCGGCCTGTGGACCGTCGGCTGGCAGGGAAGGGACCCGTTCGGCGACGCCACGCGGCGTGCCCTCGACCCGGTCGAGACGGTGCAGCGCCTGAGCGAGCTCGGCGCCTACGGCGTCACTTTCCACGACGACGACCTGATCCCCTTCGGATCCTCCGACAGCGAGCGCGAGTCGCACATCAAGCGCTTCCGCCAGGCCCTCGACACGACCGGCATGACCGTGCCGATGGCCACCACCAACCTCTTCACGCACCCGGTCTTCAAGGACGGCGCGTTCACCGCGAACGACCGCGAGGTGCGCCGCTACGCCCTGCGCAAGACCATCCGCAACATCGACCTCGCGGTCGAGCTGGGCGCGAAGACCTACGTCGCCTGGGGCGGACGCGAGGGCGCCGAGTCCGGCGCCGCCAAGGACGTCAGGGTCGCCCTGGACCGCATGAAGGAGGCCTTCGACCTCCTCGGCGAGTACGTCACCTCCCAGGGCTACGACCTGAAGTTCGCCATCGAGCCCAAGCCGAACGAGCCGCGCGGCGACATCCTGCTCCCCACGGTCGGCCACGCCCTCGCCTTCATCGAGCGCCTGGAGCGCCCCGAGATGTACGGCGTCAACCCGGAGGTCGGCCACGAGCAGATGGCCGGGCTGAACTTCCCGCACGGCATCGCGCAGGCCCTGTGGGCGGGCAAGCTGTTCCACATCGACCTCAACGGCCAGTCCGGCATCAAGTACGACCAGGACCTGCGCTTCGGCGCCGGCGACCTGCGTGCCGCGTTCTGGCTGGTCGACCTCCTGGAGAGCGCCGGCTACGACGGCCCGCGCCACTTCGACTTCAAGCCGCCGCGGACCGAGGACCTCGACGGCGTGTGGGCGTCGGCGGCGGGCTGCATGCGCAACTACCTGATCCTCAAGGAGCGCGCCGCCGCCTTCCGCGCCGACCCCGAGGTGCAGGAGGCCCTGCACGCCTCGCGGCTGGACCAGCTCGCCCAGCGGACCGCGGAGGACGGCCTGGAGGCGCTGCTGGCCGACCGCAGCGCCTTCGAGGACTTCGACCCCGAGGTGATCGCCGCGCGCGGGATGGCCTTCGAGCGGCTCGACCAGCTGGCGATGGACCACCTGCTGGGGGCGCGCGGCTGAGCACTCACGCGCGTGCACGTCCTTGCGCACGCGCGCGTGCCCGCCGAACGGCGCACACGCGTGCGTGCGCTGCCGGAACGCGTGCGTTTGTGAACGGGTTCCGCACGGAAAGCGCCGGAATCGTAGGGTCCACGGAATGGGGCCGTATCAAGTTCCGTGCGGGGCTCGCGCGTTGTCCGGTCCGAGGCGACTCTGGACGGTATGGCCATGCCGCCGGTACCGCCTCGCCCGCCCGGACCGCCGGGTGACACGCCGCCTCCGGGCGGCGGCTTCGGACCGCCCTCCTACGACGACCGGCCGCCGGGCCCCCCACCGCCGGAGGGCCCGGACCGGCCGCCGGGGCCCGGAAAGCGGCGAAGCCCGCTCTTCGTCGTCCTGGTGGCGCTCGCCGCGATCGCGGCCGTCGCCGTCATCGTGCTCATGGCGACGTCCCGGCACGACGGCTCATCCGACAAGAAGTCGCCGCCCCGCAGCAGCACCGGTACCGGCGGCTCGCCGTCCCCGTCCCTCGGCCTCCCGACGAAGCTGCCCAGCGAACTGCCGTCGAAGCTGCCCAGCCGACTGCCGAGCGAGATTCCGAGCGGCATCGAGTCGCTGATTCCGTCTTTGGGCGGCCTTGAACTGCCATGACGTCCGGTCCGGTCGCACGCCGCGACCGTCCGGTCCGGTCGCGCACGCGACCTCGTGCGGGGCGGTTCCTGGCAGGTTGCCGTGCGCCAGGACCCGGGACCGGAAGGCACCGTCCATCAGCCGTCGCCGTCCACGGCAGCCGCCTCCAGTGAGGCCAGCGCTGTCGCCGGGTCCCGGGACGCCCCACCGGCGGGTACCCAGCACCCGCGCTCCTCGCGATACGGCCACCAACGCCCATCCCGCCCCAGCCGCAACTGGACCGGCGCACCCACGACCGTCCACCTGTTGCCGGCCGACCGCAACGACGGCCGTTCCTCGTCCTCCCACGCCCCCTCAAGGGCGGCACGCGCGCGAGTGAGCGTTTCGCCCGAGACGGTCCATTCCTCCTCCAGTACGGCGAGCGCTGCCGCACCTCCGAGTTCCCACGCGCGCGCGGCCCGCGCCAGCCCCTCGCGGTCCCGTCCCGAGCCCTCGGCCAGCCGGTCCGCCACGGCCTCCAGGGGCCCGCCCAGAGCCAGCCGCACCGCGTCCTCCGCGATCGTCAACTCCTCGGCGGAACCGGCCTGGTCCGGTCCGGCGTGCAGAGCCTCGGCGAGCAGCCGGTGCGCTTCCGCGGCCGTCCGGGCGGCCAGGTACCGCAGCGCGTCCGGATCGACGCCCGCGGCAGGCGGGGTCTCGGTGTCGAGCGCCGGCGGTGTCCCGGGCTCCGCCGGCAGGTCCGGCAGGGCGGGCAGCGACGGCAGGATGCCGCCGACCGCATACGCCTCCGCGGCGTCCACACCCGCGTCCGCGGATGTGTCCACGGCTTCCATGCCCGCGTCTGAGGATGCCCCCGCGGCGGGTGAGGCACTGCGGGCCTGGAGGTCGGCCAGCAGCGCCCGTTCACCCCGTCCCCGCATCAGCAGCAGGACCAGGGGGTCCTGGTCCAGCAGCCGTGCCACCTGGTAGCACAGGGCCGCGGTGTGCCCGCAGTGGTCCCAGGCGCCGCAGTCGCACTGCGCCTCCAGGTCGCCCATGGCCGGCAGCAGTTCCACACCGGCTGCCGCCGCGTCCTCCACCAGGTGCGGAGGCATGTCGCGATCCAGGAGGGCCGCCACATGTCCGGCCCGCTCGACCGTCATGTCCAGCAGGCGGTTCCACTGCTCGCCGTCGAGTTCCGGCAGCAGCACGTCGGCCCGGCGTGCGCTGCGGTCGCGGTCCTGCACCACGGCCGTGATGCGCCCCGGCCGGACGGACACCGCGCCCACGGCTCCCGCGCGGGCGAGCCTGCGCCCGGCCTTGAGCTGAGCCGAGTCCAGTGCCGCGTCCTCCAGCGCCTTCAGCCAGGCCCGGCCCCACCACGTGTGCGCGAACGCCCGCCCGGGCGCGGGCGGCAGCGGCGCGAACGTGCGCTCGGTGTCCGCGTCGTACCGGCTCATCGTGTACCCCCTCGCAGCTCGACCAGATCGGCCAGCTCGGCATCGGTCAGCTCGGTCAGGGCGCCCTCGCCGGAGCCCAGTACCGCCTCCGCGAGCTTCTGCTTGCGGGCCAGCATCTCGGCGATGCGGTCCTCGACGGTTCCCTCCGCGATCAGCCGGTGCACCTGGACGTGCCGGTTCTGGCCGATCCGGTACGCCCGGTCGGTGGCCTGGGCCTCGACGGCCGGGTTCCACCAGCGGTCGTAGTGCACGACGTGCTCGGCGCGCGTGAGGTTCAGGCCGGTGCCCGCGGCCTTCAACGACAGCAGGAAGACGGGCACTTCGCCGTCCTGGAACCGCCGCACCATCGTCTCCCGGCCGGCGACGGGCGTGCCGCCGTGCAAGAGCTGAGACGGCACTCCGCGTCCCGTCAGATGCCGCTCCAACAGGCGTGCCATGCGCACGTACTGGGTGAAGACCAGAACGCTCGCCCCCTCGGAGAGGATCGTGTCGAGCAGTTCGTCCAGCAGTTCCAGCTTCCCGGAGCGCCCGTCGGTCTTCGGCAGCTCCTCCTTGAGGAACTGCGCCGGATGGTTGCAGATCTGCTTCAGCCCCGTCAGCAGCTTCACGATCAGTCCGCGCCTCGCCATGCTGTCGGCGCCGGAGATCTCCGCCAGAGTCTCGCGCACCACCGCCTCGTAGAGCGCGGCTTGTTCCTCGGTGAGGGACACGGCGCGGTCCGTCTCGGTCTTCGGCGGCAGCTCGGGCGCGATTCCCGGGTCCGACTTGCGCCGCCGCAGCAGGAACGGCCGTACCAGCCGCGAGAGCCGCTCGGCGGCGGCCGGGTCCCCGCCGTTTTCGACTGCCCGTGCATACCGGCTGCGGAAGGTGCCGAGCCGGCCCAGCAGCCCCGGGGTCGTCCAGTCGAGAATCGCCCACAGCTCCGACAGGTTGTTCTCCACCGGGGTGCCGGTGAGCGCCACACGTGCGCGTGCGCCGATGGAACGCAGTTGTCGCGCCGTCGCCGAGTACGGGTTCTTCACGTGCTGTGCCTCGTCCGCCACCACCATGTCCCAGGGCACCTCCCCGAGCCGGTGGGCGTCCAGGCGCAGCGTGCCGTACGTGGTCAGCACGAACTCGCCGTCGTCCACGCCCTCCAGGCCTCGGCCGGGTCCGTGGAAACGACGCACGCGCGTGCCGGGTGCGAACCGCTCGATCTCCCGCTGCCAGTTGCCCATCAGCGACGTCGGACACACCACGAGGGTGGGACCGGCCGTCGACGTCTCGCCCTGCCGGTGCAGATGCAGGGCGATCAGCGTGATCGTCTTGCCGAGCCCCATGTCGTCCGCGAGACAGCAGCCAAGGCCCAGGGATGTCGTCCGCGCCAGCCAACTCAGGCCCCGCAACTGGTAGTCCCGCAGCGTGGCCGCGAGCGCGGCGGGCTGCCCGACGGGCTCGTGCGCCTCGGGATCCGCAAGCCGCTCGCGCAGGGCTTCCAGCCAGCCTGTGGGGTGTACGGCGACCAGATGGCCGTCGACCTCGGTGGAGCCCGTCAGGGCGGCGCCGAGGGCGTCGACGGGCGCGATCCGCCGAGCCTGCCGCGCTCGGGCCCGTTGGACCTCCCCGGGGTCGACCAGGACCCACTGGTCGTGCAGCCGCACGACGGGGCGCTTGGCCTCGGCGAGCAGGTCCAACTCCTCCCGGGTCAGCCGTCGGTCGCCCATCGCGAAACGCCAGTCGAAGGCGAGCAGCGCGTCGGCGGACAGCGACGGCGGCGCGTCCGACTCGTCCCGGTGGGCCGTGGCCTCTTCCTCCGGCGGACCGATCACCGCGCCGACGGTCAGCCCGCGGGCCGCCTCCTTCGGCCAGTGCACGTCGACTCCGGCCGCGGTGAGCGCCCGGGCGCCCTCGGAGAGGAGCTCGGTGATCTCCTCGTCGGCGAGCTCGACCGCGTCCGGCACGCTCGCCGCCAGCAGCGGCGCGAGGGGCGGCCAGGCCCGGGCCGCCCGCCGCAACGCCAAGAGGGTGTCCACACGCGCGCGCGGGCCGAAGCCCTTGGCGGTGTCCGCGGCGGCGTCCCACATGTCGGCGGCATCCGCCACGAGCTCCGGATCGTTCACTCCGTGCACCTGGGGCACCGCCCGGAAGGTCACCGCCGCGTCGTCCGGGGCCGGGACCGCGAGGCCGGTCACCTCGATCCGCAACGACAGCCGTACCCCGGCGTCGTGACCCGAGGCGACATCGGTGGCCCAGTCCCGCAGTTCCGGCATGCGCCGCGCTTCGCGCGCCGCGTAGGCGGGCACGCCCGTCACCAGGGGTGCCGCGGGGGAGCGCGGCAAGGTGTCGGCGACCGCGTCGAGGAAGGCGCTCAGCAACCGTTCCGGGTCCGGCAGACGCCAGGGTTCGGTGCCGTTCAAGGGCGTGGCGTGCGCCTCCGGCGGCATCGCGGCGGCCAGTCGGCGCACGCGCTCGGCATCCTCCGGGGACAGCGGACCGACGCGCCAGGCGTCGTGGTCGCCGGGCGACAGGCCGGGCAGCAGCAGTCCACGTGCCACCAGATGCAGGGCGAGCACGGCAGCGGCGCCCCAGAACACCGTCGCCCGGGGCCCGTTCGCGTCCGCACCCGCGCGCGTGAGGATCGGTAGTGCCGCCCGCACCGGCAGCACGGCAGCGGGCACGTCGACCCGTTCGAGACCGTCTTCGCCGGGCAGGACGACGCCCACCTCCCGGGCCGTTCCGGCCTTCACGCAGGGAGGCGTGGCGCCGTCGGGCCGCCAGAAGGCGACCGTGCCGTCGCGCGCCGGGTCGCCGGGCAGGAAGACAGCGCGGCAGCGGGCCAGTTCGTGGATCTCGGACGGTGTGGCCAGAGGGATCCTCTGCACGGCGATACCGCACTCCTCAAATTTGACTACCGAGGTCGGGAGGGTCGAGGGTACAGCAATCCGGCAGAAGATCCGCCGCTGTCGCCGCCCGCAGGAATTCCTCACCCCCAGGGGTGCTGCCAACCCCCCTGCGCGCCACGGGCTGGCACCCGGCCGTACACGGGTGATGGCGCCATGGTCGCCGAGCGTCGCCGGTCCGTACGTTTCCTCAGGTCAGCCCGTTGCCCGAAGAGCCGGAGACCGGACATGCCCGAGCCCGTCACAGCCGTCGCCGAACCGATGATCCCCACCGCGCGCGCCGCCCCGCCCTCCGCAAGCGAGTTCGCGCCTCTGCTGCGCACGGTCAAGGGCCAGGGCCTCCTGGAGCGGCGCCACACCTGGTACGCACTGGGCATCGCCGTCAACGCACTCGCCCTCGCGTGCGTCGTCACCGGAGTCGTCCTCGTCGGCGACTCCTGGTGGTCCCTCCTCCTGGCCCCGCCCCTGGCGGTCTTCTGCGCACGCACCGCGTTCATAGGCCACGACGCCGGACACTCCCAGATCACCGTCGACAGGACCCGCGCCCGGATCATCGGCCTGATCCACGGCAACCTGCTCCTGGGGATGAGCTACGCCTGGTGGAACGACAAGCACAACCGCCACCACGCCAACCCCAACCACATCGACAAGGACCCGGACGTCGTCGCCGACGTCCTGGTCTTCACCCCCGCACAGGCGGCACACCGGTCGGGCTTCCGCCGGTGGCTCACCCGCAACCAGGCCTGGCTCTTCTTCCCGCTCACCCTCCTCGAAGGCGTCGCCCTGAAGATCCACGGCTTCAAGGACCTGCGCCGACAGCCCCTCCGGGAGCGTGTGGTCGAAGGCAGCCTGCTGGTGACGCACGTCGCCGCGTACGCGACGCTGCTGCTCACCTCCCTGTCGCCGGGCAAGGCGCTCGCGTTCGCCGCCCTGCACCACGCGCTGTTCGGCCTGCACCTGGGACTGGCCTTCGCCCCGAACCACAAGGGCATGGAGATGCCGGACCCGGCCGGCGAGCGGTGGGGACATCTGCGTCGGCAGGTCCTCACCTCGCGCAACATCCGCGGCGGAGTGCTGACCGACTGGTTTCTCGGCGGCCTCAACTACCAGATCGAGCATCACCTCTTCCCCAGCATGCCCCGCCCCCATCTCCGACTCGCCCAGCCCCTGGTGCGCGCGCACTGCGAGGAGTTGGGTATCCCCTACGCGGAGACCGGGCTCGTCGACTCCTACCGGCAGGCCCTGCTGCATCTGCACGAAGTGGGGGAGCCCCTACGGCCGGCACGGTCATAAAGGGCTCTCAGGGACGAGTCGGGGTCACGACTCAGGGTCGTCTCAGGGTCGCGGCCCGGAACCGTGGGGAGCCCGGGCCCGTTTTCAGGACAGAGAGCGGCAGTGGCCGCGAAGGAGGCGACGCACATGTCGAGGAACGCGAAGATCGCCATAGGAGGTGTGGCGCTCGGGCTCTTCCTGTGGATCTGGCTGCCCTTCTGGGCGGTGGTCCTGATAGTCATCGGAATCCCGACGGCCGCATACCTCACGCTGGACCCCTCACAGCGGCGCAGGCTGCGCCGCATCAACCGCAAGGAGCTGGGCCGCTGAGGCGCTACCGCGACGAGGCACCCGGATCGGCAAGCGCGCACGAGTCGACCACATCGCCGCCCGAGGGCCGTGCGACGGTGTGGTCGGCGGGCGGTCGCGTGCCCCTCTCCACCCAGGAGACCAGCGCGTCGAACGCCGACCGGTAGCAGGGCAGGATGGGCCGCAGCCGGTCCGGATAGGTGTCGTACAGGCCGTCGACGTGCGTGCCGCCCTGGATCGTGTAGTAGCGGTGCAGCGGGCCACGCCCGCTCGCGCCGACCATGCGCGCGTACACGTCCGAGTCGGCCGCCTTCGGCAGCAGGGCGTCGAGGTCGCCGTGCAGCGTGATCAGCGGCCTGCCGATCCGGCCGGTCAGCGACACACGGGCCACCGCCCGGTGCACGGCGGCGGGGCGAGCCGCGTAGTCGTACGTGGCGTCGGAGGCGCAGGGCGCCAGGATCTGGTCCGCGGTGCTTCCGGCGGACGGGCCGGGGCAGCCGGAGTCGTAACCGGGGTCGAACTCGGCACGGTAGATCTTCTGCGTGACTCCCCAGTAGGCCTTCTCGTGATACGGCCACAGGAACTCGGAGCCGCGCGCGAAACCGACCGAGTACATGTCCTCGTCCCGTGCCGAGCCCAGCGTCCGGGCCACCGCGGTGGGCAGCGAGGTGAGCAGGTTGGGCCCGTCCGGGGTCCACAGCGCGCCCTCCCAGTCCACGCCGCCGTCGTACAGCTCCGGATGGTTCTCCAGCTGCCACCGGGTCAGATAGCCGCCGTTGGAGATTCCCGTCATGTACGTGCGCCGCGGGGCGTGCCCGTACCGCTGTGCCACCGCGCGCTTGGCCGCCCGGGTGAGCTGCGTGGTGCGCGCGTTCCATTCGGCGATCGCGTCACCTGGGCGGGTTCCGTCCCGGTAGAAGTCCGCGCCGCTGTTGCCCTTGTCGGTCGCCGCGTAGGCGTAGCCCTCGGCCAGCACCTGGTCGGAGATCGCCTTGTCCGTCGCGTACTGCCGGCGCGTGCCGGGTGCGCCGGTGACCACCAGGCCGCCGTTCCAGTGGTCCGGCAGCCGGATCACGAACTGGGCGTCGTGCGCCCAGCCGTGGGTGGCGTTGAAGTGGGAGGAGTCCGGGAAGTACCCGTCGATCTGCAGCCCGGGCACCCCTGACGGAGTGCGCGTGCCGGCGGCCGTGAGCCCAGCCTGATCGGCCGAGTCGGTGTACTGCGTCCCGGCCAGCCCGGTCGTGGTCAGGTCGGGCAGACACGCGCCGCGCTGCAGGGCCGCGCCCGGTACGCGCACCCGCTCCTGCCCGGCGCAGTGCCCCCCGCCCACTGCCGCGGCCGACGCGTGAGTCGGCCAGGCGAGGGCTGCCGCCAGCAACGTGGCGGCAGCGAGCGGAACACCGCGGATGGGACGCATGACGGCCTCCTGAGGCAGCGCTGAACGAACGGCGCCCGAGGGAGACGGGCGTCGAGAGCTGCCTCATGGTGCGGTCCGGCGTTCAGAGCATCCATGGGTCGGGACCCCATGGAAAGAGGCCGCCATATGGGGGAGGAGCACAGGCGGCGCGAGGTCGCCGGCTCAGCTCGGGCGCACGGCCATCTTGTCCAGGGCCTCCAGCAGCCCCGGCAGCTCCGGCCCCCGGCCCACCGGCAGCACCTCGCCGGGTTCCGCGTCGAGCAGCACGAACGCGATGTCGTCGGTCCGGGCCACCAGCGACCAGCCGGGACCGTCGGCGCGCAGGGTGCGCGCGTCGCCCGGGGCGAACGAGGAGCGGACGCGGCCGAGCGGCGGCGGCGACTCGACGTACGCGCGCGCCTCGGCGAGCACACGCCGAATCCCGTTGTGCCCCTTGGGCTTCACCTGCCGACTGTCGGCACCCGGCTCACCGGCCTTGTCCGAGTCGGCCTGACCGGCCTCCTCGGCGTCCTGCGAGTCGTCACCGGCCGCCGAGGCACCGTCCGGGTTCGCGAAGGCGCCGTCGTCGATCTGCTCCCGCCACAGGGCCCACTGGAGCGCTATCTCGTCGGCGCCCAGCCGCCGCTGGGCCGGACCCCAGATGGTCGTGTCCGGCGGTGCCAGCGGAGGACGCTCCGCGATCTCGGGATCGGGGTCGTGCGGCTCGGGCACGCCGGGCGCCGCGACTGCGACCGCGAGGGGCCAGCCCGGCAGAGCGGCCACGACCGAACGCTCGTCGGGCGACAGGTCGTACTCCATGCCGCAGTCCCACGACGCGATGGCGACGGCGACCAGCGACACGTCGTCGACCACGACGGTCCACCGCGCGCCGTCCCCGTCCTGGCCGATCACCAGGCCGTATCCGTCGGCGAGCGGCGCGAGGCCGAGCGCCGCGCAGGCCTCCGGATAGTCGTCGCCCAGCACGCTCGGAAACTTCGCCGGCGTCAGCAGCACCGCCGTGAGCACATAGAGCGCGTCGTCCGCGGCGGCGACGGCGCCCTCGTCCGTCCCGGCCATCCCAGCCTCCCCATCGTTCGTCCAACGGCGCGCACCCTAATGCGCGCGGAAGGCGCTTGTCACGACTCGCAAGCACACCCGGAGCTGCAGTTTTCCGGGTGGACGGGGCGAATCGACCTTCGGCCGGTCCGCGCGTCAGGCCGCCGGAAGCCCGAGCAGGGTGCGGGCCACGGCCCGCGGGGACTCGTCACGCTCGCGCGCCAGCGCGATCACCGCACGGCAGGCCAGCTCGTTGACCCCGAAGGACAGCGCCTCCGGGGACACCCAGCCCGCCGCCTCGTCGATCCGCTCCTGGTCGTCCTCGGCGCACGCCGAGACATACGCGGCAGCGGCTTCGAAAAGATTGTGTGTACGTTTGTCCCGGCCCTCGCTCATCCCCGCCCGCGCGGCGGTGAGGAATCTGGCACCGGACTTGCGCAGCCTGCCCCACATGCTGATCACTTCCCCCTGTTTCGTTGCCCTGACACATCGTCCATCTCCTGCTACTCAACGTAGAGTTGGAGTCCCGGCGGCAGAAGGGGGAGGACGCGGTGAAGCGCTTCGCGCGGCTCGAGGAGATCCGGCGGATGGACCCGTACCGGGACGCATCCGAGATCTACCGTCTCAGCTCGGCCTACGAGTTTCCGTGGGACTACACCCGCGCGCTCGAGCTGGCCCTGTACCGGACGTACGCGGTGCCCTCCATCGGCCGGCTGCTCGCCGAGACCGCGGAGCTGACCGGGCGCGCGCAGAAGCGATACGACGACACCACGCTGCTCCTCGACGCCGTCGTGGAGCACGGCTTCCACAGCGCGGAGGGCCGCACGGCGGTCCGCCGGATCAACCGGATGCACCGCAGTTACGACATCGGCAACGACGACATGCGCTACGTCCTGTGCACGTTCGTGGTGATGCCCAAGCGGTGGATCGACGCCTACGGCTGGCGCAGGCTCTCCCGGCACGAGATCGTGGCCACGGCCGAGCACTACCGTACCCTCGGCCGCCACATGGGCATCCAGGACATCCCCGGGTCCTACGAGGAGTTCGAAGCGCTTCTCGACGCCTACGAGGAGGCCAACTTCGCGTGGGACGCGGGCGCGCGGCGGGTCTCCGACGCCACGCTCGACCTGATGGCCTCCTGGTATCCGCGCCCGCTGTCCCCCGTCCTGCGTGCCTCCACTCTCGCCCTGCTCGACGACCGTCTCCTGCGGGCCTTCCGCTACTCGCCGCCGAGCCCCGCCACGCGCGCGCTGGTGCGCCGTGGGGTACGCGCGCGTGGACGCTTCGTCCGCCTGATGCCGCCCCGACGGACACCGCACCACGCGCGGCAGAACTGGGAGGTCAAGGGCTACCCGGACGGCTACAGCCTGGAGCGGCTGGGCACCTGGCCGGTCCCGGGCGTGCGGGGCTGCCCCGTGCGGCACCTGGACGTGTCGGCCGGCGAGTGAGCCGGTCTACCCCTCCCGCACGGCCAGCGCGAGGAACCGGGCGTCCTCGTCGACGTACGACGTCATCCGCCACCCCGAACCGGCCAGCAGCGGCCGGAGGTTGGACTCCGCGCGCAGGTCGTCCGGAGTGATCCGGCGGCCCTGGCGCGCGGCGAGCGCCGCCCGGCCGATGGGGTGGAAGAGGGCGAGCACTCCGCCGGGACGCACGACCCTGGCCAACTCCCGCAGATCGTCTGCCGGCCGGGGCAGGTGCGCGATCAGTCCGGCGGCGAACACCGCGTCCAGCGACCGCGACCGCAGCGGCAGCGCGGCCACGTCGGCCAGCAGCAGCTGCCCGTCACGGTCCCTGCCCGCCCGTACGGCCGCCTGGAGCATGGCCGGGGTCAGATCGGCCCCGACGACCACTCCCGTGGCCCCCACGGCGCCACGCAGGGGCGTCAGGGCCCGCCCGGTGCCGCAGCCCGCGTCGAGCACCCGGTCTCCCTCGCGCAGCCCGAGGTCGGCGACCGCGGAGGCGTAGGCGGGGCCGTCGTCGGGGAACCGGCTGTCCCAGTCGGCGGCGCGGGCGCCGAAGAACTCCTGCACGTGTGTGTGGTCGTCGCTCATGTTCCGCATGATCCCTCACCGACACGGATGACGCCCCGGTGCGCATGTTCGGGCGTGACGCGGTCTTTCAGGCGCACCCCTGCGTCAGATTGCAACACCTTTCGAAATGCGCCCCCTTCGTGCGCCTGTGCTCCCACTAGCGTCCCGGGGCCATGGGACACCTGGACCACGCCACCTTCGGCTGGCTGACCCCCGTACTGTCGTACGTGATGGCCTGTATAGGCGCCGCCCTCGGGCTGCGCTGCACGGTCCGCGCCCTCGGCGCCACCGGACGCTCGCGCCGCAACTGGCTCCTCACCGCCGCCTCCGCCATCGGCACCGGCATCTGGACCATGCACTTCGTCGCCATGCTCGGCTTCGGCGTCAGCGGCACCGACATCCGCTACGACGTGCCGCTGACCATCGTGAGCCTGCTCGTCGCCATGCTCGTCGTCTGCGGCGGGGTCTTCGCCGTCGGCTACAGCAAGGACCGCACCCGGGCCCTCCTCCTGGGCGGACTCGCCACCGGCATCGGCGTGGCGAGCATGCACTACCTGGGCATGGCGGCGGTACGGCTGCACGGCCACGTCGGCTACGATCCCGCCCTCGTCGCGCTCTCCGTGCTGATCGCCGTGGTCGCGGCCACGGCGGCCCTGTGGGCGGGGCTCAACATCAAGTCGCCGGCCGCCGTCACCGTCGCCTCGCTGATCATGGCCGCCGCGGTCACCAGCATGCACTACACCGCGATGTTCGCCGTGCGGGTCCACGTCGTGCCCTCCGGCCGGGCCCTGCCCGGGGCCACGGCGATGCAGTTCATCTTCCCCCTCGCCGTCGGCCTGGGCTCCTACCTGTTCCTGACCTCCGCCTTCGTCGCGCTGTCGCCGACGACCGGGGAGCGCGAGGCATCCGTCTCCGCCCAGCGGCCGGTCGAGAGCGCCGTCCCCTAGGCACGGGTCCGCCCGACGGCACGCATCCCGAACCAGTCCCGAGCGAGGAGTCCATGCGCACACCCCGTAGGACGTCCACCCCCGGCGCCGAGACGCCCCCCGGGTCTCTCCCGCGCGGGCGGCGCGCCCACGCCGGTCCGCCGGCCGACGAGCGCGAGCAGGAGCACGGCGGCACGGCGCCGCGGGAGCAGGCCACGCGCGCGACGCGGCGGCGAATACGCCCGCGCACCATCCGGGCCAGGATCGTCTGCCTGCTGATGGTGCCGGTCGTCTCGCTGCTGGCCCTGTGGGCCTACGCCACCGTCACCACCGCCCAGGACGTGTCCGGGCTGCGGCAGTTGCAACGCGTCCACGAGGAGATCCGCACGCCCGTCGCCGAGGCCGTCGCCGCCCTGCAGGCCGAACGCACCGCCGCGGTGCGCTGCGCCGCCGACCCGTCGCCCCGGCACAGGGACGAGTACCGGCGCCTGGCCTACCGCACCGACCGGGCCGTGGCCAGGCTGCGGCTCGGCGACGACAGCACTGTCGCCGACGCATCCGAGCTCCCCCCGGGCGTGGCCCGACGCCTCAAGACATTCGTCAGCGGCGCCGGACAGCTGACCTCCCTGCGCACCGCCGTACTGGACCACGGCACCGACTGGACCCGGGCGTACGGGGGTTACACGGGGACCATCGCCACCGCGTTCGGAGTGGAAGGCGCGCTCGGCGGCGTCCGGGACGCCGATCTCGGCACCGACGCGCGCGTGCTGCTCGAGTTCTCCCGCGCGGGTGAGGCCCTGGCCCAGGAGGACGCGGTACTGGCCGGTGCGGACCGCGTCGACGGTCTCGGCGGCGAGGGCCTGAGACTGTTCACGGGCGCGGTGGACACCCGCCGGACCCTGACGGCGATCGCCGTCGCCGACCTGAACGGCACCGAGCGCGACACCTGGCACGACCTCGCCCGCAGCAGCGCCTACGGGGCCGTGGGCAACGCCGAGGACCGCGTCCTGGCCGGCACCCCGGGCCCGCTGAGGGCCACGGCGTCGCAGGACACCTGGAACAGCGCGCACGCACGCGTGCAGGCAGGCATGCGCGCCATCGAGGCCGACGCCGGACGCGAAGTCGCCGGCCGGGCCGATCCGTTCACCCGGGGCCTGCTCACCCCGGCCGGCGCCGCCGTCCTCCTGGGCCTCGCCGCTGTGGCCGCCTCGCTCGTCATCTCCGTGCGCATCGGCCGCGGCCTCGTCGTCGAGCTGGTGAGCCTGCGCAACAGCGCCCTGGAGATCGCCCGGCGCAGCCTCCCCGAGGCGATGCGGAAGCTGCGCGCCGGCGAGGAGATCGACATCCGCTCCGAGGCCCCGCACGGGCCTCCGGCCGAGGACGAGGCCGGACAGGTCGCCGAGGCCCTCGGCATCGTGCACCGCGCCGCCCTGCGGGCCGCCGTCGAGCGCGCCGAACTCGCCAGCGGCATCTCGGGCGTCTTCGTCAACCTCGCCCGCCGCAGCCAGGTCCTCGTCCACCGCCAGCTGACCCTGCTCGACAGCATGGAACGCCGCTCCGACGACCCGAACGAACTGAGCGACCTCTTCCGCCTCGACCACCTCACCACCCGGATGCGGCGGCACGCCGAAAGCCTGATCATCCTCTCCGGGGCTGCGCCCGGCCGCGCCTGGCGCATGCCGGTGTCGCTGACCAACGTGGTGCGCGCGGCCGTGTCCGAGGTCGAGGACTACGCGCGCGTGGAGGTACGACAGCTTCCCGAGGCGTCCGTGGTGGGCGCGGCCGTCGCCGACCTCACCCACCTGCTGGCCGAACTCGTCGAGAACGCCGCCCAGTTCTCGCCTCCGCACACGCGTGTGCGCATCACGGGAGAACCCGTCGGCAACGGCTACGCCCTGGAGGTCGAGGACCGCGGCCTGGGCATGGGCAAGGAGACCCTCGCCGAGGCCAACCGGCGCATCGCCCAGTCCGAGGCGCTCGACCTCTTCGACAGCGACCGGCTCGGCCTCTTCGTGGTCAGCAGGCTCGCGGCCCGCCACGGCGTCAAGGTGCAACTGAGCACCTCCCCCTACGGCGGCACCACCGCGGTCGTCCTCCTGCCGACCACCCTCCTGCACGCCGAAGCGGCGGAACGTTCCCCCGCCAAGGCAGCCGACCCGCAGCGGCCGATGGAACGCGACTACGCGCGCGTGCCCGGCGCGGCCCCGCCCATGGAGTCCGTCCACGCCCTCGCCGACCGGCCGGCGCTGTCGGCACCGGCAGCGCCGGCGCCGGAACCGGCGTCCGATCCTCCACCCCCGGGAGTGACCACCTTGCGCCTGCACCGTCCCGAGGACGACGTCGAAGCATCGGACGACCTGCCCCGCCGGGTGCGCCAGGCGAGCCTCGCCCCCCAACTGCGCGGGCATCGCGCCGAGGAACCGGCTCAGCGGCCCTCCGGCCCCCGCGCAGACGAACAGCGCACCCCGGAGGTCGTACGGGAACGCATGGCGGCCTACCGCGACGGCTGGGCGCGCGGCGGTGGCAGGCAACCGGGCCGCGGTGGCGGCCCGGATCACACAGCGGGCAGCGACAGCAGCGAAGGAGATCGCGCATGATCCAGGATCCGAGCACGAGGGCCGCCCAGCGGGGTGGTGAACTCGACTGGCTGCTGGACGACTTGGTGCTGCGCGTGGCCGAGGTGCGGCACGCCGTGGTGCTGTCCAACGACGGACTCGCCGTAGGCGCGTCCACCGATCTGCGCCGTGAGGACGCCGAACACCTCGCCGCCGTCGCCTCCGGCTTCCACAGCCTGGCCAAGGGCGCGGGCCGGCACTTCGGGGCCGGCGGCGTGCGCCAGACCATGGTGGAGATGGACGACGCCTTCCTGTTCGTGGCCGCCGCGGGCGACGGCTCCTGCCTGGCCGTGCTGACCGCGGTCACCGCCGACATCGGCCTGGTCGCCTACGAGATGGCGCGCCTGGTCAAACGCGTCGGCGAGCACCTGTACACGGCGCCGCGCGCCGCCTCGCGGCCGCCCGCCGCCCGATGAGACGCGAGGGCGGTCCTCGCACATGAACACCGACACGACCGGCGTCCCGGGGCAGCCGGGGAGTCAGTGGTACGACGGCGAGGCCGGGCCGCTCGTGCGGCCGTACGCCATGACGGGCGGGCGGACCCGGCCGGGGCCGACCGGCGTCCGCTTCGACCTGATCGCCCTGGTCACCCTTGACCCCGGCGCACCGGGCGTGGCGGACGACGCCGCGCTCGGCCCGGAACACCGGACCCTGATCGCCCTGTGCCGCACGGAGACGCAGTCGGTGGCCGAACTCGCCGCGGGCGCCGACCTGCCCGTGGGCGTGGTCCGGGTACTCCTCGGTGACCTGCTGGAGTTCGGCCGCGTCACCGTCAGCCGACCCGTACCGCCCGCCCAGCTTCCCGACGAACGGATTCTGCGCGAAGTGATCGAAGGTCTGCGGGCGCTGTAGACGAACGCCGACAACCACCCCGGCCCACAGCCTCGAAGGGCGAGGCGCTCGTGAAGACGCGCAGGGACGCCCACCGTTTCCGTACACCCGAGAGAAGTGATCGATGATCTCCGAGCACCCCGAGCAGTCCGAGCACTCCGACGCCCAGGGCGGCGACACGGCCGCGCTCGCGCTGAAGATACTGGTCGCCGGCGGGTTCGGCGTGGGCAAGACCACCCTGGTGGGCGCGGTCAGCGAGATCAAGCCGCTGCGCACCGAGGAACTGCTCAGCGAGGCCGGTCAGTCGGTGGACGACACCGGCGGTGTGGACCAGAAGGTCACGACGACCGTCGCCATGGACTTCGGCCGCATCACCATCCGCTCCGGCCTGTCCCTCTACCTCTTCGGCACACCGGGTCAGGACCGCTTCTGGTTCCTGTGGGACGAGTTGGCGCAAGGGGCGCTGGGCGCCGTGGTCCTCGCCGACACCCGCAGGCTCGACGACTGCTTCCCCGCGGTCGACTACTTCGAGCACCGGCACATTCCCTTCGTGGTGGCCGTCAACTGCTTCACGGGCGCCCGCGAGTACTCGGCCCAGGAGGTCTCACGCGCCCTCGACCTGGACCGGGGCACGCCGGTGGTGCTCTGCGACGCCCGGGACCGGGACTCGGGGAAGGAGGTGCTGATCCGGCTCGTCGAGTACGCCGGGCGGATGCACACCGCCCGGCTGCTCGACTCGGTCGGCTGAGGCCCCGCGCCCCCGGTGGACGGTCAGCCGGAGACGGCCTTCTCCGCCAGCACCTTGTCGACCGCCATCCGCACGAGGAGTTCGCCGGGTACGCCGTTGCGGGCCCCGAACTCCTCCGCCCGCTCCTCACCCATGTACCGGGCCCCGATGCGGGTGGCCCAGAAGCGCAGTTCCTCCGGGTCCTCCGAGATCCGGGCCCGGCCCTGCAGCACGACGTAGTCGTACGGCGGCCGGTCGTCGTCCACGCACAGCGCGGCACGCCCGTCGCGGGCCAGATTCCGGCCCTTCACGCTGGTCTTCGCGGTGTTGAACACGACGTCGTCCCCGTCCAGTACGAACCAGATCGGCGTCACGTGCGGGCTCCCGTCGGCCCGGACGGTCGAGAGTTTCGCGGTGCGGGTGCCGTACGAGACGAATGCCCGCCATTCCTCATCGGTCATCTTCTGTGCCATGCACCCATCCTCCTTGCTCGTGGGCCTGGTGTGGGGAAGGCTGACGGGCAGATCCTCCGGCCAGGGGGAGTCGTGACACGGGGAGCTTTCGACCATGGTGCAGAACCAGACACTCGGCTGGCTGCTGGACGATCTGACCGAGCGGGTGGAGCAGGTGCGGCACGCCCTGATCCTGTCCAACGACGGACTGGTCACCGGCGCCAGTACGGGCCTCCGGCGGGAGGACGCCGAGCATCTCGCCGCCGTCTCGTCCGGACTGCACAGCCTGGCCAAGGGCTCGGGACGCCACTTCGGCGCGGGCGGAGTGCGTCAGACGATGGTGGAGTTCGACGACGCCGTGCTGTTCGTCACCGCGGCCGGCTCCGGCAGCTGTCTGTGCGTGCTCAGCGCGGCGGAGGCCGACATCGGGCAGATCGCCTACGAGATGACCCTGCTCGTCAACCGGGTCGGCGAGCACCTCGACATCGAGGCCCGCCAGCCCGACCCGACCTCGCCAAAAGACTTCTGACCTGCAGGTTTTTCCTCTCCCGTGGAGTTATCCACAGGCCGCCACAAGATCCGCCGAAACGGCTACGGTTTTTTTCCGAGGCCGCGCGGACGGCCCGGACCACCGACTCCACGGGGGAGACCAGCCATGTCAGGCAACATCGTCACGCCACCTGCCCGCACGACCTGCACGCCCAGCCGCGCGGCTCGGGAACTGGGCCTGAAACGAGGCGAGTTCGACCTCGCCGTTCATCTCGGACACATCCGGACCGTCCCCGACGAAGGCGGTGGCGGACGGCGCGTCCCACGCGACGAGGTCGACCGGCTGCGTGCCGGGGAGGGCTTTCCCGAGACCCTGCGCAAACGCGTCGAGACCGTGGGCACCAAGGAGGGCGCCGGCCTGCTCGACGTGCCTCTGAGCCGGTTCACGCGGCTGGCCCGGCTCGGTGTCGTCGTGCCGGTCAAGTTCTATCTCAACCGCTATCGAGCCGTGGTCTGGCTCTATCTCGCCGAGGAACTCGAGCAGTTCGCGGCGGACGAGGACAACGCGTCCCTGCTGAGCGGGCGCACACCGCCGGGGCTGCGCGAGCAGCTGAAGGAGGGCCTGGACGTCCGGGCACGCAACTGGCGGGTACGGCACCTGGGCTTCCTGCGGCGGCAGAGCGCCGGCCATCCGTGGGCACAGGCGGCCGCCGTCGCCTCGCTGCTCGATCCGGCCCAGCTCGCGGAGATCGTGCCGGACCCCTACGAGCGCGCTCACCTGAACCGCTTCCTGCCCAAGCCCATGACGTACGGCGCCCCCGAATCGCCCACCGCGCAGGTGGCCGAGCGGATCCTGCGGGCCGGCGACCCCGACGAGATCGCCTGGTACCGCGCCGACCTGGAACAGGCGGTCAGCGAGGCCCGGGCCGCCCAGCCCGCACCCCGCCCCGCGTCCCCACACGCTCCTGCCCACAGGCCGGCCCGACCACAGCGGCCGCCCGCCCCACCCGCCGTGCCGCACCAGCACCAGCCGGGCCGCGGAGAAGCGACGGCCCCGCGGCCTGCTCGGCCGGCTGTGCCGCAGGAACGCGTGAACTACAGCCGGCGGAACAAACCCTCCTGGACCACGGACACCAGCAGCCGGCCCTCCACGTCGTAGATCCGTCCACGGGCCAGGCCCCTGCCGCCGACCGCGACCGGCGACTCCTGGTCGTACAGGAACCACTCGTCGGCGCGGAACGGCCGGTGGAACCACATGGCGTGGTCCAGCGAGGCGATGTCGAAGCTGCGCGGCCCCCACAGGGGCTGGACCGGGATGCGGACGGCGTCCAGGAGGGTCATGTCGCTGGCGTAGGTCAGTGCGCAGGTGTGCACGACCGGGTCGTCGCCGAGCGGCCCGACCGCGCGCATCCATACGGCGCTGCGCGGCTCGGCGTCCTCGACCTCCTCGGGCGTCCAGCGCAACCGGTCCACATAACGGATGTCGAAGGGCTGACGGCGGGCCATCCGCTCCAACTGCTCGGGCAGCGCGCCGTGATGCTCACGGATCTCCTGGGTGACCGTCGGCAGGGACTCCGGGTCCGGGACCTTGCGGGCCGGCGGCAGCTGGTGCTCGAAGGGCCCTTCCTCAGGTTTGTGAAAGGAGGCGGTGAGATTGAAGATCGTGCGGCCCTGCTGCACGGCGGTGACCCGGCGCGTGGTGAACGACCTGCCGTCCCGCACCCGTTCGACCTGGTACACGATCGGCACACCCGGCCGGCCCGGACGCAGGAAGTACGCGTGCAGCGAGTGCACGGGGCGCTCGCCGTCGGTGGTGCGGGCGGCGGCGACGAGCGCCTGGCCCGCGACCTGGCCCCCGAAGACCCGCTGCAGGGACTCGTTCGGGCTCAGGCCACGGAAGATGTTGACCTCGATCTGCTCCAGGTCGAGCAGGTCGACGAGGCTCTCGGCCGGGTTCGTCATGCGGGGGTGGCTCCTTGGCTCACAGCTGACCGACATCGGTGACGCGGACGATCGCACGGCCCTCCGCGTCGGAGGCCGCGAGGTCGACCTCGGCGCTGATGCCCCAGTCGTGGTCGTCGTTCGGGTCGTCGAAGATCTGCCGGACGCGCCAGACGCCCTCCTTGGGCACCTCCTCGATCACCAGCAGCTTGGGGCCGCGGGCGTCCGGACCGGTACCGAGGTCGTCGTACTCGTCCCAGTACTTGTCCATCGCCTCGCCCCACGCCTCGGCGTCCCATCCGTTCTCGCCGTCCAGCTCGCCCAGTTCCTCGACCTGGTCGAGTGCGGCGAGTTCGACCCGGCGGAAGAGGGCGTTGCGGACCAGGACCCGGAAGGCGCGCGCGTTGGCGGTGACCGGCTTGACCTCGTCGGCCTTCTCCTGGGCCTCCTCGGCGGTCATCTCCTCCGGGTTGGCCAGCTGCTCCCACTCGTCCAGCAGGCTGGAGTCGACCTGGCGGACCATCTCGCCGAGCCACTCGATCAGGTCCTGCAGGTCCTCGGACTTCAGGTCGTCCGGGATGTTGTGGTCGAGGGCCTTGTAGGCGCTGGCCAGGTAGCGCAGCACGATGCCCTCGGTGCGGGCCAGCTCGTAGAAGGACACCAGCTCCGTGAAGGACATGGCCCGTTCGTACATGTCGCGGATGACGGACTTCGGCGACAGGGGGTGGTCGCCCACCCACGGGTGGCTCTTGCGGTACGTGTTGTAGGCGTGGAAGAGGAGCTCCTCCAGCGGCTTGGGGTAGGAGATGTCCTGGAGGCGCTCCATGCGCTCCTCGTACTCGACGCCGTCCGCCTTCATCGCCGCCACGGCCTCGCCCTTGGCCTTGTTCAGCTGGGCTACGAGGATCTGCCGGGGGTCGTCCAGCGTCGACTCGACGACGGACACCATGTCCAGGGCGTAGGACGGGGAGTCCGGGTCGAGGAGCTCGAACGCGGCGAGCGCGAACGTGGACAGCGGCTGGTTGAGCGCGAAGTCCTGCTGCAGGTCGACGGTGAGGCGGACGATGCGGCCGGTGGGGTCCGGTTTCTCGAGCTTCTCGACGATGCCGCCGTCCAGCAGCGAGCGGTAGATGGCGATCGCCCGCCGGATGTGCCGCAGCTGCTGCTTGCGCGGCTCGTGGTTGTCCTCCAGCAGGTGCCGCATGGCTTCGAAGGCGTTGCCCGGGCGGGCGATGACCGACAGCAGCATCGTGTGGGTCACCCGGAAACGCGAGGTCAGCGGCTCAGGCTCGGAGGCGATGAGCTTCTCGAAGGTGTTCTCCGTCCACCCGACGAAGCCCTCCGGCGCCTTCTTGCGGACGACCTTCCGCCGCTTCTTGGGGTCGTCACCGGCCTTCGCGAGGGCCTTCTCGTTCTCGATGACGTGCTCGGGTGCCTGCGCGACGACGAAGCCCGCCGTGTCGAAGCCCGCCCGCCCGGCGCGGCCGGCGATCTGGTGGAACTCGCGTGCGCGCAGGGTGCGCACGCGGCTGCCGTCGTACTTGGTCAGGGCCGTGAACAGCACCGTGCGGATGGGGACGTTGACGCCGACGCCCAGCGTGTCCGTGCCGCAGATGACCTTCAGCAGACCGGCCTGGGCGAGCTTCTCCACCAGGCGCCGGTACTTGGGCAGCATGCCGGCGTGGTGGACGCCGATGCCGTGCCGGACGTAGCGGGAGAGGTTGCGGCCGAACTTGGTGGTGAAGCGGAAGTTGCCGATGAGCTCGGCGATCTGCTCCTTCTCCTCCTTCGAGCACATGTTGATGCTCATCAGCGCCTGGGCCCGCTCCACCGCCTGCGCCTGGGTGAAGTGCACGATGTAGACCGGTGCCTGCCTGGTCTCCAGCAGGTCGGTGAGGGTCTCGGTGAGCGGGGTGAGCCGGTACTCGTAGGAGAGGGGGACCGGGCGGGTCGCCGAGCGGACCACGGAGGTGGGGCGGCCGGTGCGGCGCGTGAGGTCCTTCTCGAAGAAGGAGACGTCGCCCAGCGTCGCCGACATCAGGATGAACTGCGCCTGCGGCAGCTCCAGGATCGGGATCTGCCAGGCCCAGCCGCGGTCGCCTTCGGCGTAGAAGTGGAACTCGTCCATGACGACCTGGCCGACGTCGGCGCCCTTGCCGTCGCGCAGCGCGATCGACGCCAGCACCTCCGCGGTGCAGCAGATGACGGGGGCGTCGGCGTTGACGGAGGCGTCGCCGGTCAGCATGCCGACGTTCTCGGTGCCGAAGAGTTTGCACAGTTCGAAGAACTTCTCCGAGACCAGCGCCTTGATCGGCGCCGTGTAGAAGGTGACCTCGTCGCGGGCCAGGGCCGCGAAGTGGGCGCCCGCCGCGATCATGCTCTTGCCGGAGCCGGTGGGCGTCGACACGATCACGTTCGCGCCGGAGACCACCTCGATCAGCGCCTCCTCCTGGTGGGGGTAGAGCGTCAGGCCGCGCTCCTGGGCCCACGACTCGAAGGCTTCGTAGAGAGCGTCGGGGTCGGCGGTGGGCGGCAGCTGATCGATGAGTGTCACGGACCCATCTTGCCTGGCGTCCTCCCGCATCGGGGAATCGGATGCTGCTGCGAAGATCACGAGCAGTACGCTGTGACGCCGACGGAGCGTCAGCGCACCCGGTCAACTGGACAGCGGCACATTAGGAATGGGGCGGGGAACGGCCATGATGGGACCAGCACACTCACTGTCGGGGGCCGCGGCCTGGCTCGGCGTCGGTGCGGCGGCCGCCGCGACCGGGCACTCGATGCCCTGGCCGGTCCTCCTTGTCGGTGCCCTGATCTGCGCCGGAGCGGCCCTCGCCCCCGACCTGGACCACAAGGCGGCCACCATCTCCAGGTCCTTCGGGCCCCTGTCCCGCGGGCTGTGCGAGATCGTCGACAAGCTGTCCTACGCCGTCTACAAGTCGACAAGGAAGCAGGGCGACCCGCGCCGCTCCGGCGGCCACCGCACGCTCACCCACACCTGGCTGTGGGCGGTGCTGATCGGTGCGGGTTCGTCGGCCGCGGCCATCAGCGGCGGTCGCTGGGCGGTGCTGGCCATCCTCTTCGTCCACATGGTGCTGGCCATCGAGGGGCTGCTGTGGCGGGCGGCGCGCGGCTCCAGCAGCGACGTGCTGGTCTGGCTGCTGGCCGCGACCAGCGCCTGGATCCTCGCCGGGGTCCTGGACAAGCCGGGCAACGGCTCCCACTGGCTGTTCACCGAGCCGGGCCAGGCGTACCTGTGGTTGGGGCTGCCGATCGTGCTGGGTGCGATCGTGCACGACATCGGGGACGCGCTGACGGTCTCCGGCTGCCCGATCCTGTGGCCGATCCCGGTCGGCCGCAAGCGCTGGTACCCGGTCGGCCCGCCGAAGATCATGCGGTTCCGGGCGGGCAGCTGGGTCGAGCTGAAGGTGCTGATGCCGGCGTTCATGCTGCTGGGCGGGGTGGGCTGCGCGGCCGCCCTGAACTTCATCTGAGGCAGACGGCCCCTCACCGTGAGGGGCCGGTGGGGCGGGCGGAGCCGCGGGCCTCAGCCTTCGCCGCCCTGGCCCGACCCGCCGCCGTAGCGCCGCTCGAACTGGGCGATGCGGCCCTCCGAGTCCACGGTCCGCGCCTTGCCGGTGTAGAAGGGGTGGCTCTCCGAGGAGATCTCGACGTCCACGACCGGGTAGGTCTCGCCGTCGTCCCAGTCGATGGTCTGTTCGCTGGTGGCGGTGGACCGGGTCAGGAAGGCGTAGCCCGCGGCTCGGTCCCGGAAGACGACCGGGTGGTAGTCGGGGTGCTTGTCCTGCTGCATACGTGCTCCTCGTGCGCGGTGGGGGCGGCGGACAGGTCAGCCGTAGAGCGAGTCCTCGTCGACGATGTGCATCGCGGCCTCCTCGGCGGACGCCGCCGCGCCGTCGATGCCCACGTCGGTGGCGATCAGGGCGCTCTCCTCGTCCTCGTGCGCACCTTCGTCGGGGGCCACGAGGCGGCCGGAGCGCACGGCGCCGACCTCGTTGTCCAGCAGCTCCCCGTCGGTGCCGTCGCAGTCGCCGAGTCCGTCTCCGTCGGGCGCGACGAGGTCCGGGAGCTCCTCGGCGAGACGCTCCTCCAGCGTCTCCCCGTGGTGCCGCTCCGCCGCCGTCACGTCGGCGCGCTCCACCGCCCAGGGCCGGTCCGGCGGGGACCAGCCGCGGTCGAGGGGGTCCTCGACACCGTCGTACTCCAGGGTGTCCTCGGAGTCGAGCAGCCCGGTGTCCTCCCGCTGGTCGGATCCGTCGGGCTGGTAGACGTCGTCCCCCCATCCCTCGGCGCTGTTCACGGGGTACCTCCAGGTGCTGGGGACGGGCGCGTTCCGGGCTGGCCCGGCGTCGGGCCGCCGGTGCGCGGAGCACAGGCCGTGCCCGTGCGGACCGCAGGGTCCTCGGGACACTCCCCGAGCCGGTGCCGGTATCCAGACTTCCACTGTCGATCGGCACCGCGCAACGCCACGGCCCGAGCAGGCCGGGGACCACGGCCGACGGGCCCGCGCGGCACCTGCCGCGCCCACGCGGCCCCACCACCCGGGGTCCCCGCCCCGCCAACCCCCGTCCGGCGGCCTCCCGCTCCGGCCTCACCCGTGCCAGGACCGCCACAGCGCCGCGTAGGCCCCCTGAGCGGCGACCAGCTCGTCGTGGCTGCCGAGCTCGCTGATGCGGCCGTTCTCGACGACGGCGATCACGTCCGCGTCGTGCGCGGTGTGCAGACGGTGGGCGATGGCGACCACCGTGCGCCCGTCGAGGACGCGGGCGAGGGAGCGCTCCAGATGCCGGGCCGCACGCGGGTCCAGCAGGGACGTCGCCTCGTCCAGGACCAGCGTGTGCGGGTCCGCGAGCACCAGGCGGGCCAGCGCGATCTGCTGGGCCTGGGCCGGGGTGAGCGCCAGGCCCCCGGAGCCGACCTCGGTTTCCAGACCGTCGTCCAGCGCCCTCGCCCAGGCGTCCGCGTCGACCGCTCCCAGGGCGGCCCACAGCTCGGCGTCGTCGGCGTCGGTCCGGGCGAGCAGGAGGTTGTCGCGCAGGGAGCCCACGAAGACGTGGTGCTCCTGGTTGACGAGGGCCACATGGGAGCGGACGCGTTCGGCGGGCATCCGGGACAGTTCCGCGCCGCCGAGGGCGACCTGTCCGGTCCGCGGGGCGTAGATCCCGGCGAGCAGCCGGCCCAGGGTGGACTTGCCGGCGCCCGAGGGGCCGACCAGTGCCAGCCGGGTGCCGGGAGCGACGTCCAGGGACACCTGGCGCAGTACGTCCACGCCCTCGCGGTAGCCGAAGTGCACCCGGTCGGCGTGGAGGTCACGGCCGTCCGGGGAGAGCGCGTCCTCCCCGGCGTCGGGTTCGATGTCCCGGACCCCGACGAGGCGGGCCAGCGAGACCTGGGCGACCTGGAGTTCGTCGTACCAGCGCAGGATGAGGTTCACCGGGTCGACGAGCATCTGCGCGATCAGCGCGCCCGTGGTCAGCTGGCCCACGCCGATCCAGCCCCGCAGGACGAACCAGCCGCCGATCATCAGCACCGAGGCGAGGACCGTCACATGGGTGAGGTTGATGACCGGGAAGAGCACCGACCGCAGCCACAGGGTGTAGCGCTCCCAGGCGGTCCACTCGCGCACCCGGCGGTCCGACAGCTCGACCCGGCGGGCGCCCAGGCGATGGGCCTCGACCGTGCGGCCGGCGTCGACCGTCTCGGCGAGGGCGGCGGCCACCGCGGCGTAGCCCGCGGCCTCGGAGCGGTAGCCGTGGGGCGCCCGCTTGTAGTACCAGCGGCAGCCGATCACCAGCAGCGGCACGGCCACCAGTACGGCGGGCGCCAGCGGCGGCACCGTGACGACGAGGCCGCCGAGCAGCAGCACCGCCCACACCACGCCGATCGCCAGCTGCGGCACGGCCTCGCGCATCGCGTTGGCGAGCCGGTCGATGTCGGTGGTGATGCGGGAGAGCAGGTCGCCCGTGCCGGCCCGTTCCAGGACGCCCGGCGGCAGTCCGACGGACCGCACCAGGAAGTCCTCGCGCAGGTCGGCCAGCATCCGCTCACCGAGCATCGCGCCGCGCAGCCGCACCTGCCGCACGAAGACGGCCTGCACGGCGAGCGCGAGCACGAACAGCGAGACGGTGAGGGGGAGATGGAGTTCCCGCGCACCGTCCGACACCCGCTCCACGAGGTCGCCGAGCAGCCACGGGCCCGCCAGCGAGGCGAGGACGGACGCCGTGTTGACGGCGATCAGGACCAGGAAGGCACGGCGGTGCCGGCGGAACAGCTCGGCCACGTAGGCGCGTACGGTCGCCGGGGCGCCGACGGGCAGGGTGTTCGCCGTGGTCGGGGCCGCCGGATCGTAGGCCGGTGGCGCCACGCCGATCATGCTGTCTCCTCGATCTCTTCCAGTGCGTTCAGTTCCTCGAGCGCGCCGTTCAGGGCGGCCTCTTCGTCGGTCTCGCGGGTCACGACGGCCCGGTACCGGGGTTTGGTGTGTACCAGTTCCCGGTGCACGCCGATCGCCGTCACCTCGCCCTCGTGCACGAGCACGACCCGTTCCGCGCGGTCCAGCAGCAGCGGCGAGGAGGTGAAGACCACCGTCGTGCGCCCCTGCCGCACAGCGCGCAGTCCCTCCGCGATCCGCGCCTCGGTGTGCGAGTCCACGGCCGAGGTCGGCTCGTCCAGGACCAGCACCTCGGGGTCGGTGACCAGCGAACGGGCCAGGGCGAGCCGCTGGCGCTGCCCGCCGGACAGGGACCGTCCGCGTTCGGTGATCCGGATGTCCATCGGGTCCTCGGCGTTCAACGACCCCTGCGCCAGGGCCTCCAGGACGTCCGCGCACTGGGCGGCCGCCAACGCGTCCCGCGCGCCGACGGCACCGGAGGCGGGCACGTCCAGCAGTTCGCGCAGCGAGCCGGACAGCAGTACCGGGTCCTTGTCCTGGACCAGCACGGTCGCGCGGGCGGTGTCCAGGGGCAGTTCGTCGAGGGGCACCCCGCCCAGCAGCACCGACGTGCCCGGCTCGGCGGGGTGTCCGCCCAGCCGTTCGGCGAGCAGTCCCGCCGCGTCCGGGTCGCCGCACACCACCGCGGTGAGCCGGCCGGCCGGGGCCAGCAGACCGGTCGCGGGGTCGTACAGGTCGCCGGCCGGTGCGTCGCCCTGCCGCGCGCCCCCCGTGTCCGTGGCCCGTTCGAGCGACAGCACTCGGGCCGCCCGCTTGGCCGACGGCCGCGAGAAGGAGTACGCCATCGCGATCTCCTCGAAGTGGCGCAGTGGGTAGGTCAGGACCATCACCGAGCTGTAGACGGTGACCAGTTCACCGATGGTGATGCGGCCCTGCCGGGCCAGGTGGACGCCGTACCAGACCACGGCGATCAGCAGCAGACCCGGCAGCAGGACCTGGATCGCGGAGATCAGGGACCACATGCGGGCGCTGCGCACGGCGGCGTGGCGGACCTCCTGGGAGGCGCGGCGGTAGCGGTCGAGGAAGAGTTCCTCGCCGCCGATGCCGCGCAGCACGCGCAGGCCGGCGACGGTGTCCGAGGCCAGTTCGGTGGCCCGTCCGGCCTTCTCGCGCTGGACGTCGGCCCGCCGGGTGGCGCGGGGCAGCAGCGGCAGCACCGCCACCGCCAGCAGCGGCAGACCGGCGGCGACCAGCACGCCGAGCGCGGGCTGGTAGACCAGCAGGGCGACGCAGACCAGGACGACGGTCGTGGCCGCCGCGGTGAACCGGGAGACGGCCTCGACGAACCAGCCGATCTTCTCGACGTCGCCGGTGGACACGGCCACGACCTCGCCGGCCGCGACCCGCCGGGTCAGGGCCGAGCCGAGTACGGCGGCCTTGCGTGCGAGCAGTTGCTGGACGCGGGCGGCGGCCGTGATCCAGTTGGTGACGGCGGCGCGGTGCAGGAAGGTGTCGCCCACCGCGACGCACACGCCGGCGAGCAGCAACAGCCCGCCGGTCAGCGCCAGTCGGCGGCCGGAGCGGTCGACCACGGCCTGCACGGCGAGGCCCACGCAGAACGGCAGCGCGGAGACGGCCACGAAGTGCAGCAGCCCCCAGGCCAGGGCCTTGAACTGGCCGCCCAGTTGGTTGCGGCCCAGCCACCACAGGAACCGGGGACCCGAGCGCGCGTCCGGCACGCCCGGATCGGGATACGGAAGGTCTTGGATCTGCATGACGACTGTCGTCCCAGTGGCTCGTGGCAGGGGTGGGTGGAAACCGCGTTCGGCGGCAGCAAACCGTGACAGGTTCGCCTCGCAGCGTGGTCAATGGCAAACGGTTTTCCCCGCCGCCGTACAAAATGGGGCGATGCGAATGAACGGTGTGCCGCGCGCGGCGATCGCGTTGGCGGCCACGGGAACACTTCTCGCCGCACTGGCGGCATGCGGCGGCGCCCGGCACGGCGGGACCCCACCACGAACCGGACGGACGGGGGCCGCCGGGAAGGCGGCCGACATCCCCGCGCACCGCGGCATCCCGGGGGTCGGCGAGCGGCTGGGGCGGCGCATTCCCGCCGACACCGGCCAGGTCGTCGCCGTCTACGGAGAGGGCAGGGACTCGCCCGACTCGAAGGTCGTCCTGTACACGAAGCGCGGCTCGGCCTGGGAGGAGACGCGCAGTTGGCCGGCGCACAACGGCAAGAAGGGCTGGACGGCCGACCATCACGAGGGCGATCGGCGCAGCCCCGTCGGCGTGTTCACCCTCACCGACGCGGGCGGTGTCCTGCCGGATCCCGGTGCCCGGCTGCCGTACACGCGGGACGCGTCCTTCGCGGCCCCGCGCTGGTGGGCCGAGTCGCACTGGCACGACTTCGACTACGTCATCGCCATCGACTACAATCGCGTCAAGGGCGCTCCGCCCAACGACCCGGCCCGGCCCGAGGGCCAGTCCAAGGGCGGCGGCATCTGGCTGCACATGGACCACGGCAGCGGCACCTCGGCCTGCGTCAGCCTGTCCAGGCCGGCGATGGAGTACCTGCTGCGCACGCTGGACCCCGACCGCCATCCGGTGGTGGTGATGGGGGACAGGGCCGGCCTGGAAAGCTAGCCCCCGCGCCGGAGGCGTCATTGCCACACGGTGCCGACTCGCCGTAGAACACCGGCCATGAAGAGACGGATCGTCATGTCCATGCTTGCCGGAGCGACCCTCCTGGCGAGCACCCTCCTCGGGGCCGCCCCGGCGCAGTCCGCCGACGTCCCCGCCGAGTTCGGCACCGACTGGCACGACCCGGTGACCGCGGCACCGCCGATCGAGAAGCCGTCCGGCAAGTCCTGCCAAGTCACCCTCGCCGAGGCGCAGTTCCGGGACTTCACCCCCTACCGGGGCACGTACACCCCGCCGAAGGGCTGCGGCGACCGCTGGAGCAAGGTCGTGCTGCGGCTCGACGGCAAGGTCAAGGGCCGGCAGTACGACCGGCTCGGCTATCTGCACGTCGGCGGGGTCGAGATCCTGCGCACCTCCACGCCGGAGCCGTCGCCCGACGGCATCGCGTGGTCCGTCGAGAAGGACGTCACGCGCTACAGCGACACCTTCCGCGGCAAGCAGGACGTCGAGATGCTCATCGGGAACGTCGTCGACGACACCTACACAGGCGTCATCGACGTCAAGGTGACGCTGACCTTCTACGCCGGGAAGCCGGCCGCCGCCCCCGACCGCGTTCTCACCCTCGGCGAGGGCAACACCCTGACCACGCCGCGCAACAGCGAACGCATTCTCGCCGAGGTGTACGCCACCGGATCGGGCGGCGGCTGCGAGGAGTTCTGGTACCTGGCGGTGCCGGACAAGGCGCCGTACTCCTGCCAGGCCGACGGCGGACCCTACCGTGAGGTGCAGATCAAGGTCGACGGGCAACTGGCCGGAATCGCCGCGCCGTTCCCGCACGTGTGGACCGGCGGCTGGTCGAACCCCTTCCTCTGGTACGTCGTTCCGGGCCCGCGGGCCTTCGACGTCAAGCCGATCGAGTACGACCTCACCCCCTTCGCCGGGCTCCTGAACGACGGCCGGCCGCACCGCGTCGACGTCTCGGTCGTCGGCGTGCCCGAGGGGCAGAGCGGCTGGAGCGCGCCGGTGGACGTGCTCGTGTGGCAGGACGCGAAGAGCGCCCAGGTGACCGGGAAGCTCACCGTGCACAAGGCCGGTGACCTCGCCAACTCCTCCACCTACACGGCCGGTTCACCGGAGCGGGTGGACACCGACGCCGCTCACCGGCTGACCGTGGCCGGGTACGTGGACACCTCCCACGGCCGGGTGACGACGACCGTCAGCCGCTCGCTCGCGAACACTTCGAAGCACGTGTGGACCGACGGGGAGAACACGGACGCCCTCGACGCCACGTGGACGGACGACGAGTCGGTCACCGTCGACGGCCGCGGGCCGGCCCGGACGACGGCCACGCACCGGACGTACACCATGGACGGCTCGATCACGATCGGCGCGGACGACCGGCTGCGTACCGTGCTGTCGCTCGGCGACCGGGCCGCGGTCCTCTCGTCGTCCGGCGGACGGCGGACCGTCCGGTCGCGCCTCGACGACACCGTCTCCGGCGACGCCGCCTGGACGCTGAACGTGCCGCGCGACCAGCGCCACGCGGTCGGCACGACGAGCGAGCGCTACCGGCTGTACGGCTCCGGCGGCTGCTACGACCGCACCCTCACCGCCGTCCAGGGGGTGCTCACCGAGGATCGGAACGACTGCTGAGGCGGGTGTGTGCGGTGCGCCACATGCGGTGTGATTTACGGGGCTGAAACACGCAGTTCGCTTGCGTGATCAACGGCACCTCCAGAGTGATCGGCACGGAAGCCGCTTTCCGTATCGCAGAAGTAACCGCTCTCCCCCCGGGACTTCTGCGTGACCGCCGTCCCCCCTCAAGGAGTGCCCGTGCCGTCGTCCGTCCCCTCCACCCCGCGACGCCTCGCACGCACGCTGCGTACCTCGTTGTTCGCGCAGGTCCTCTGCGCGCTCGTACTCGGAATCGTCGTCGGGCGGCTGTGGCCCGGCTTCGCCGCGGATCTGCAGCCGCTCGGCGACGGTTTCACCCGGCTCATCAAGACGATCATCTCGCCGCTGGTGTTCTGCGTGGTCGTCGTCGGCATCGCGAAGGCCGGTGACCTGAAGGCGTTCGGCCGGATCGGGCTGAAGGCGCTCGTCTGGTTCGAGGTCGCCAGCACGCTCGCCCTGATCATCGGGCTCCTCGCCGCCAATGTCGTCCAGCCCGGCTCGGGCATGCACGTCGACCCGTCCACGCTCAGCGCCAAGGCGGTCGACGAGAAGACCGGCGGCGGATCGCTGCCGTCGACGACCGAGTTCGTCCTGAACGCGCTCCCGACCAGTTTCGTCGGCGCCTTCGCCGAGAACTCCCTGCTCCAGGTGCTCGTCCTGGCCTGTCTGGTCGGCGCCGCGCTGCTGCACCTCGGCCATGCCAGGGTCCCGCAGGTACTTCCCGCGATCGAGCAGGCGCAGGAGGTCGTCTTCGCCGTCGTCGGTTTCGTCATGCGGCTCGCCCCGATCGCCGTGTTCGGCGCGATGGCCGTCCTGATCGGCCAGTACGGGCTCGGTGTGATCGAGACGTACGCCAAGCTGATCGTTCTCTGCTACGCCGCCGCCGCGCTGTTCGTCGTCCTGCTCGCCGTCGCCCTGCGCGTGGTCACCGGGCTGAGCCTGTGGAAGTTCCTGCGCTACATCCGCGAGGAGATGCTGCTGGCGCTCGGCACCGCGTCCACCGAGTCCGTGCTGCCGCGCGTGATGCAGAAGCTGCGGCGGGCCGGCGCCCGCGACGATGCCGTGGGCCTGGTGCTTCCCACCGGCTACTCCTTCAACCTCGACGGCGCCTCGCTCTACCTCTCCATCGGCACCCTGTTCATCGCCCAGGCCGTCGGCGTGGACCTGAGCCCCGGCCAGCAGATCACCGTGGTCGTGGTGCTGATGCTCACCAGCAAGGGCATGGCCGGCATCCCCGGTTCGGCCTTCCTCGCCCTGTCCGCCACGGCGAGTTCGCTGGGCGCGATCCCGGCCGGCGCGGTGGCGCTGCTGCTGGGCGTGGACCGGATCATGGACTCGATGCGGGTGGTGACGAACCTGCTCGGCAACTGTGTCGCGGTGTTCGCGGTGGCGCGGTGGGAGGGGGCGCTGGATCTGGAGCGGGCGAGGAAGGTGCTGGACGGCGAGGCCGTCGCCGGCGAGGAGGCGGTGCCGGTGGCCGTGGCCCAGTAGCCAAGGGGTTCCTGTTTCGCGGCGGGCGCGGGTGGTCGGTGGCCGGTCGCGCAGTTCCCCGCGCCCCTCAAGGGACATGCAGTGGTCCCACCTCAGTGGCGCGGGGAACTGCGCGACCAGCCCCACGCACCCGCGCCCGCCGACGTGCCGCACCCGGCGGACGCTATCCGCAGTGCCGTCCGCCCTCCGGCGCCCCGTCCACCAGCGTGTCCAGCAACCCGCCCAGCACCTCGCGCTGCTCCTTGGTCAGCGGCGCGAGGATCTCCTGCGCGGCCGACCTCCGCGCGCTCCGCAGCTCGCGCAGCGCCTTGCGGCCGTCGTCCGTGACCTCGATCCGGATCACCCGGCGATTCGTCGGGTCCGGCACCCGGCGTACCTTGCCGCTCGCCTCGAGGCCGTCGACCAGCGAGGTCACCGCCCGCGGGACCACCTCCAGGCGCTCGGCGAGATCGGCCATGCGCGGTGGTGTGCTGTAGTGCGCCAGGGTGCGCAGCAGCCGGGACTGGGCCGGGGTGACCCCCAGGCCGCACTGCTCGACGTGCCACTTCTGGATGCGGTGGACCCGGCGGGTGAAGCGCAGCAGCTGCTCGGCGAGCAGGCCGTCGGGATCGGGGGTGGTCATGCCGGGAACAATATCAGGAAGAAGTTCATTGTGAGCATAGGTAACAATGAGCTAAGCTCCGCAAGTCTTCGTCCTCACCGTTCCCTCACCTCACGCAGGAGCCCATGCATCCCGATCGAGAACCCCGCTGGACACCGCCGGCCGACGCCAAGGAGCAACCCCGGCAGGTGCGCCGCATCCTGAACCTCTTCCGTCCCTACCGGGGACGCCTGGCGATCGTCGGCCTCCTGGTCGGCGCCGCGTCCCTCGTCTCCGTGGCCACGCCCTTCCTGCTGAAAGCGACCCTCGACGTCGCCATCCCGCAGGGCCGCACGGGCCTGCTCAGCCTGCTCGCGCTCGGCATGATCGCCAGCGCCGTGCTCACCAGCGTCTTCGGCGTGCTGCAGACGCTGATCTCCACGACCGTCGGCCAGCGCGTCATGCACGATCTGCGCACCTCGGTCTACGGCCGCCTGCAGCGCATGTCGCTGGCCTTCTTCACGCGCACGCGCACCGGCGAGGTGCAGTCCCGCATCGCCAACGACATCGGTGGCATGCAGGCCACCGTCACCTCGACCGCCACCTCCCTGGTCTCCAACGTGACCAGCGTGGTCGCCACGATCGTCGCGATGGTCGCCCTCGACTGGCGCCTGACCCTCGTCTCCTTGCTGCTGCTCCCGGTCTTCGTCTGGATCAGCCGCCGCGTCGGCAACGAACGCAAGAAGATCACCACGCAGCGCCAGAAGCAGATGGCCGCGATGGCCGCCACGGTCACCGAGTCGCTCTCCGTCAGCGGCATCCTGCTCGGCCGCACCATGGGCCGCTCCGACTCGCTGACGCAGTCCTTCGCCGAGGAGTCCGAGGGCCTGGTCGACCTCGAAGTGCGGTCGAACATGGCCGGGCGCTGGCGCATGGCCGTCATCACGATCGTCATGGCCGCCATGCCGGCCGTCATCTACTGGACCGCGGGCATCGCGCTCCAGGCGGGCGGCCCCGACATCTCCATCGGCACGATCGTCGCCTTCGTCTCCCTCCAGCAGGGCCTGTTCCGGCCGTCCGTGAGCCTGTTGTCGACCGGCGTGCAGATCCAGAGCTCGCTCGCGCTCTTCCAGCGCATCTTCGAGTACCTGGACCTGCCCATCGACATCACCGAGCGGGACGAGCCGGTCCACCTCGACCGGATCAAGGGCGAGGTCCGCTTCGAGGATGTCGAGTTCCGCTACGACGACCAGGGCGCCCCCATCCTCGACGGCATCGACATCGCCGTCCCGGCCGGCAGCAGCCTCGCGGTCGTCGGTCCGACCGGCGCCGGCAAGTCGACGCTCGGCTATCTCGTCCCGCGGCTGTACGACGTCACCGGAGGCCGGGTCACCCTGGACGGTGTGGACGTGCGCGACCTCGACTTCGACACCCTGGCCCGCGCGGTCGGCGTCGTCTCCCAGGAGACGTACCTCTTCCACGCCTCCGTCGCGGACAACCTCCGCTTCGCCAAGCCCGACGCCACCGACGACGAGCTGCACGCGGCGGCGAAGGCGGCCCAGATCCACGACCACATCGCGGCCCTGCCCGACGGCTACGACACGGTCGTCGGCGAGCGCGGCCACCGCTTCTCCGGCGGCGAGAAGCAGCGCCTGGCCATCGCCCGCACCATCCTGCGCGATCCGCCGGTGCTCATCCTCGACGAGGCGACCAGCGCCCTGGACACGCGCACCGAGGCGGCCGTCCAGGAGGCGATCGACGCCCTGTCCGCCAACCGCACCACGCTGACCATCGCCCACCGCCTGTCCACCGTCCGCGCCGCCGACCAGATCGTGGTCCTCGACTCCGGGCGGGTGGCCGAGCGGGGCACACACGAGCAACTGCTGGACCGCGACGGCCGGTACGCGGCGCTGGTACGCCGGGATGCCCAACTGGAACCGACAAGCTGAAAATATGCCGGGATTGTGACGATATGCGGGTTAACGTGCCCGCATGTACCTGAACACTCCGCCACGGAGAACGATTCGACTGACGCGCAGGGGCCGGCTCGCCCTCATCGCGACCGGAGCCGTCGTGGCCGGCACCGCCGTGGCGGTGCCGCTGCTGAGCCTGGAGAGCGAGAAGGACGTCAAGCCCTCGTCCCTGGTGATCCCGGAGGGCTGGCGTGCGGGGCAGGTCTACGACGCCGTGGACAAGGCACTCGCCCTGCCTCCCGGCAGCACCAGGAACTCGCTGGCCAAGGCCAAGCTGAAGCTCCCGAGCGATGCCGAGGGCAACCCGGAGGGCTACCTCTTCCCGGCGACGTACCCGCTGCAGCTGAGCGGCAAGAAGGCGACGCCCGAGACCCTGCTGTCGTTCATGGTCGACACCGCCGACAAGAAGTTCAACGGCGCCCCGGTCGCGGCCGGTGCTCAGCGCAACGCGATGAACGTCTACCAGGCGGTCACCATCGCCAGCATCGTGCAGGCCGAGGCCGCCTCCAAGGCGGACATGGCCAAGGTGGCCCGGGTCATCTTCAACCGGCTCGAGCGCGGGATGCCGCTGCAGATGGACTCCACCATCAACTACGCGCTCAACCGCTCCACGCTCAGGACGCACACCAACGACACCCGGATCGACAGCCCGTACAACTCCTACCAGCGCATGGGCCTGCCGCCCACGCCCATCGACAACCCGGGCGAGGAAGCGATGCGCGCCGCGATCAACCCGGCGCCGGGGGACTGGCTGTACTTCGTGACGGTCAAGCCCGGCGACACCCGTTTCACCGCCGACTTCGCCCAACACCAGCGCAACGTGGCCGAGTTCAACGCCCTTCGGAAGAGCGCGAGCCCGGCCAGGTGAACCGGCGGAGCGTCAGGCGGCCACCGGCTCGTTCGCCAGCAGCCGCCTGATGTCCCGTACGGCCGCACGGCCGGCCCGGTTGGCGCCGATGGTGCTGGCCGACGGGCCGTAGCCGACGAGATGGACGCGCGGGTCGGCCACCGCGCGCGTGCCGTCGACGCGGATACCGCCGCCGGGCTCGCGCAGCCGCAGCGGCGCCAGGTGGTCGATGGCCGCCCGGAACCCGGTGGCCCACAGAATGACGTCCGCCTCGACGTGCCGTCCGTCGGCCCACGCCACGCCGTCGGGCGTGACCCGGTCGAACATGGGCCGGCGGTCGAGGACCCCGTCCGCGATGCCCTGCCGGATCGCGTCGTTGAGCGGCAGCCCGGTCACCGAGACCACGCTCCGCGGCGGCAGCCCCTGACGCACTCGCTCCTCCACCAGCGCGACCGCCGCACGGCCCACCTCCTCGGTGAAGGGGCCCTCCCGGAAGACGGGCGGACGCCGGGTCACCCAGGTGGTGGCGGCCGCGTGGCCGGCGATCTCCAGCAGGTGCTGGGTGCCCGAGGCCCCGCCGCCCACCACGACCACCCGCCTGCCCGCGAACCACTCGGGCCCGGGGTACTGCGCGGTGTGCAACTGCCGTCCCCGGAAGGTCTCCTGGCCCGGATAGCGCGGCCAGAACGGCCGGTCCCAGGTGCCGGTGGCGTTGATCAGCGCCCGCGTGGACCAGCTGCCGTCCGAGGTCTCGACGAGCAGCCGCCCGCCCTCGCCCTCGCGCACGGCCCGCACGTCGACGGGCCGGTGCACGCGCAGGTCGAAGCGGCGCTCGTAGGCCGCGAAGTACTCGGTGATCACCTCGGCGGACGGGCGCGCGGGATCGGCGTCCGTCAGCTCCATGCCGGGCAGCGAGTGCATCCCGTGGACCTTGCCGTACGTCAGCGACGGCCAGCGGAACTGCCAGGCTCCGCCCGGCCCGGGGGAGTGGTCGAGGACGACGAAGTCCCGCTCCGGTTCGAAACCGGTGCGGCGCAGATGGTAGGCGCTGGACAGACCGGCCTGGCCGGCACCCGTGACGACGACCTCGACCTCGCGCGTGTTGTTCACGTTTCTACCAACCCGGGGGAGGTCGAGGATCTTCCCCCGATCGGTCCCGGGCGCGCGGAACGGCACATGGGTGAGGATGGGGGGCATGTCAGATGCCTTCACCACCCGAGTCCTGAACATCACCACCGGCTCCACGGAGAGGGTGGCCGACCTGACCCGAGACTGCGAGGCCTTCCTGCGCGAGGTGGCCCGCGGGCGCGACGGCCTGCTGAACCTCTTCGTGCCCCATGCCACCGCCGGCATCGCGATCATCGAGACCGGCGCCGGCAGCGACGACGACCTCCTCGCCGCCCTGCACACCATCCTCCCGGCCGACGACCGCTGGCAGCACCGCCACGGCAGCCCCGGCCACGGACGCGACCACGTCCTGCCGGCCTTCGTACCTCCCCATGCGACGCTGCCCGTGGTGGACGGCGGACTGGAGCTGGGGACCTGGCAGTCGGTGTGCCTGGTGGACACCAACAGGGACAACGCCGACCGGAAGGTGCGCCTCACCTTCCTGGCGGGCTCCTGACGGACCGGCCGCACCCGGCGGCGCCGTCACCGGAGGGTCAGCCGGCCGCGGAAGTTCTCCGGCACCGGTGCGAAGCGCAGCGCCATCGTGATCCCGTCCGGCCTGCGGACCGTCAGGCGGTAGCGCGTGCACAGCAGGTGACACAGGACCATCAATTGGAACGTGCCGACGTTGGCGCCGACGCACTTCTTCGGCGCCCAGCCGAACGGCACGTAACTCGTGCGGTCCGCCGGTCCGTGCGGGGCGCCCGGGAGGAAGCGGTCCGGGTCGAAGACGTCGGGCTGCTTCCAGACCCGTTCGTCGCGGTGGATGAGGTGCGGGCTCAGCAGGTACCACTGCCCCGGCTCCAGCCGGGCGCCGCCCAGGTCGAACGCGTACGTGGAGCGCCGCACCAGCAGCAATGGCGGGCTCCACAACCGCAGCACCTCCTTCACGAACCGGTGGGTCACCGGGGCCACCCGGGTGGGCGCCGTACGGAACTCCACCGGATCGACGGCACACAGTTCGTCCGCGAGCCGGCGCTGCCACTCGGGATGCCGTACGAACTCGTACAGCAGGCTCGCCGCGGCGGTGCCGGGCGGGCCGCCGATCGCGGTCAGGACGGTGGTCACGACGTCCAGCGCGCGGTCCATGCCGAGTTCCGGCAGCAGGTCCACGAAGGGGTCGGCGAGGTCCGGCTCACGTCGGCGCCGTCCGTCGGCGCGCTGCCGCAGGACCCGCCGCACCACCAGGCCCGCGCGGATCTGGACCACGATGTGACGCAGGTGGTGCCAGGGGCCGCCCGGCTCGGGCGAGACCAGCCGCGAAAGCTTCATCTCCAGGTCCCGGCGGACCAGAGCCTCCTCGGCGGAGGTGAGGCCGTCGAGCGCGACGGGCAGCAGCGAGCGCAGCGTCACGTCCTGCATCAGCATGGTCAGGTCGACGTCCTCCCCGAGCCGCTCGTCCATGATCCGTTCCATGCGCTCCACCAGCAGACCTTGGTGCTCGGCCGTGGCGAGGGCGTGCAGGCGGGTCATCCAGGCGGAGCGGACCCGGCTCCACAGGATCTCGGGGCTGCGTCGCCGGCGCAGCAGGTCGACCAGGCGGTCGTGCATGACGTACCGGTGCCAGTTCGTGGCGCTGACCCGGCGCGCCGCCTCCGGTTCGAACACGCCGAGCCGCTGGTCGTCGAACTGGAAGATCCCGTTCTCCCGCGCGCTGCGCCGCCTTATGGAGTGCAGGAAGTCCTCGGGGTGCTGCGGGGTGGTCATCGTGAGCGTTCCCCTCGTGGGGCGCGGGGAGCCGACCGTGGGGCGCCTCCCCGCGCAGGGCCGGTCAGATGTGGTGGTACAGGTACCAGAAGTGCGAGTAGACCTTGCGGACGTTGAGGACCGACTTGGTCTTGAAGTACAGCGCGCGCATGCGGGTTCACCTCCTTCCCGGGCAGCCGTCGGGACGGCTCAGCGTCGCGGTGAACCGCGGCGGAGCCAGCGCCGCACCCACCTGGGGTCCGGCGCCGTCATGAGGGGTGACCGACACACGCCAGTCACGGGAGAGCAGACCCACGAGGTCCTCCAGCAGCCGCACGGTGACGGTCGCGCCGGCACAGGTGTGCGGACCGTGCCCGAACGGCAGGTACGCGGCGTCGGGCACCCCCGTGGCCCAGCGCTGCGGGACGAACTCGTCGGGCCGGTCCCAGTGCCCGGGATGCCGGTGCACCAGGAAGCTGCACACCACGAGCCGGTCCCGGGGCGTCACCCGCGTCCCGCCCAACTCCTGCGCCCGGCTCGGCGTACGCGCGAACAGCCACGCCACCGGCCACAGCCGCAGTGCCTCGCGCACCGTCCAGCTCGGGTCCGCCGAGACGCGGTCCGGATGCGTGCCCATCAGGTGGACCGACCAGCCCAGCGCGAACCCGACCGACCCGACCACGGCGAACAGGAACGACAGGTAGACCTCCACGAGATCCCGCGGATCGGCCGCCGCTCCGCCCCCGTCGACCACCACGTCCATGAGGTCGCGTGGTGCGGCGGGACCGTCGGGCCGGTCCCGCCGGGCGCGTACCTCCTCCCGCAGGGCTCGCAGCGCACGGCGGCGGAACAGCAGCCGGGACGGAACCGAGTGGCGCTCCCGCGCGCCCGCCAGTACCGCGCGGGCGACGATGGCCTCCACCGTCGTGTGCAATCGGGCCGGTGCGTCCCGGTGCACCAGCACGTCGCGCAGGTGCGACAGGACGAGCAGGTTGCCGGCGTCCGGCCATTCGCTGTGCGGTGCGAGCCGTTCGGCGACCAGGCGGGGCAACTCGGCGCTTCGCAGGTCGAGGTGACGTCGTATCAGGTCGCGTGCCGCCCGCCCGATGGCGATCTGCGCGGAACGCGGACCGAAGACGCCGTGCCGGTTGTGGTAGAAGTCGGACGTCTCCGCCACCGTGCCGTGCCGGTTGCCCATCACCGCCCGGACCGCCTCGGGATCGGCCACGCACACCTCGCCGCCGGCCGAGCGCCACACGCCGTGCACGCCGTCGAACTCGGCCCTGATCCGGGTCAGCGGGTCGGCACGGCGGTCGCGCGAACGCCCCTGACCGCGCACCGCGCGTGTCGGTGACGACTCCATGGTGGCCCCCCGTAGGTCGTGGTTCGGATCGCGGTCGCCCCGTGCGGTTCCGGGCTTTCGGTGCACGGTGCTTGGTGCACGGTGCTTGGTGCACGGTTCTCGGCTCTCGCTTCTCGGTGTGACGTGCACAGCCTGCTGGGCGGGGGCGGGCCTGTCGCCCGCTGTGCCGCTGAGCGGAACGGGCGGGTCGGGGCGCGGCGCGGCGCCCGTGCGCGGACACGCGGTCAGCGGTGCGGGCCGAGGGCCGCCGGCGCCGGTCGCTGTTGCCGTCGGAGGGCCGTTGTGATGGCCGACGCCGCCCGGCGGGCCGTCTCGGCGAGGCGTTCCAGACGTTGGCCCGGCCCGGTCAGGACGCCCAGTGCCGCCACCGGTACCCGACCGGCTGCGAACACCGGTACGGCGGCGCAGCACACGCCCGCCAGCACCTCCTCTCGGTCGTAGGCGACGCCGGACTCCCGGATGCGGACGGCTTCGTCCGGCCAGGACCGGGGCAGCGGTCCGATCTGCGGGCCCGGCCCCGCCCAGGCGGCGAGGACCTTGCCGGTCGCCGTGTACCAGGGCCAGATCCGCCGGTCGTCGGGCACCGGCCCGGAGAGGTCGGTGCCCGTCCGGTCCAGGATCAACGTCTGCCCTTCGTACAGCACGGCGAGGGTGGCGGTCGTGCCGGTGGCGGCCGCCAGCCGCCGCAGTGGCCGCTGCGCGGCCGCGCGCAGACCCGGGTACGGCTGCCAGCCCTGGCCCAGACGGAACATGCCGGGCCCGATGCGATAGCGGCCCGCACTGCGTTCGACGGCCCCCAGCTCCACGAGTTGGTCGAGCAGCCGGTACGCGGTCGTCTTGGGCAGACCGCACGCCGAGGCCAGAGTGGTCACGCCCGCGTCCTCCCGGTGGTGCAGGGCGTCGAGCAGGGCGAAGGCGCCTTCCAGCACGCCGCGTCCGGCCGTCGCGGACAGCGGTCCGGCCAGGCCGGGCGAGGGCGCCGGGGCCGGTGGCCCGGTCCGTGGCCGCGCCGCGGCGGTCTCCGTCGCCGTAGTCGATCGATGCACGTGTCTACCCCCGTGTTCACGTGTGAGCCCCGTGTGATGACGGTGTGGTGCGTGGTCACGCGTGCGCCGCGCCGTCGTCCGGAGCGGCGTCGCTCAACGAGCGTGGGGTGAGGGGATGGGCCGAGATTTTGCCGAAAGCTTGTCGCCCTGCGTACGGATATGAGGGGAATGTGGATGCGATGTGAACGGGGGGTGGGTGCGGTGCTGCGCCTGTGTCTGTCGGGACCCGTGGAAGTGCTGGTGCGTGAGGCGCCGGTGGACCTGGGGCCGCCCCAACGCCGGGCCGTCCTCGCCGCGTTGGCCGTGGACGCGGGCAGGCCCGTACCGGTCGACGTGCTCATCGACCGGATATGGGGCACCGAGCCACCGGACGGAGCGCGCCGCGCCCTGTACGCGCACGTCGCCCGCATCCGGCGCCTGGCCGAGCGCCTGGACGACGACGGTGAGGGACGATTACCGGTGCTGCGCAGGGCCGGCGGCTATCAACTCGACCTCGACCCCGACCGGGTCGACCTGCACCGCTTCCACCGCCTCGCGGCCCTGGCCCGCGACGAGGCGCTGCCCGACCGCACCCGCGCCGCGCGGCTGCGCGAGGCACTCGAACTGTGGCGCGGCGAGCCCTTCGCCGGTCTGCCCGGCACCTGGCCCGCCCGGATGCGCGAGACCTGGCGACGCCGGCGCGTGGACGCCGCCGTACGACTGGCGGACCTCGAGACCCGCAGTGGCGATCCGTCCTCCGTCCTGGGCCAGTTGACCGACCTCCTGGGCGAATACCCGCTGACCGAGCCCCTGGCGGAGGCCCTCATGCGCTCCCTGCACGCCGCCGGTGACAGCGGCGAGGCGTTGCGCTGCTACGCCCAGACCAGGCGGCGTCTGGTCGAGGAGCTCGGCACGGAACCCGGGCGCCGGCTGCGGGAGTTGCACCGGGAGATCCTCGGGGAGCGCCCCCTCGGACGTCCGAGGGAACACCCGGCGGCGGGTGATCCCGCGGCAGCCCCGCCCGCCCGGCCGGTGCCCCGACCCGCCTCGACGGTCGCCACACCGCGGGATCCCGCGGGCAGCGCCCCCTACGTCGTACCCGCCCAACTCCCCGCGACGACGGCGGGCTTCACCGGACGCACCGACGAACTCGCCCGCCTGGACGCGCTGCTGACCCCTGCCGGACGGCGCCCCGCGGCGGTCGTCGTCTCCGCGCTGTCGGGCATGGGCGGCGTGGGCAAGACCGCGCTGGCGGTTCACTGGGCGTGGCAGGCGCGTCCGGCCTTCCCCGACGGGCAGTTGTACGTCAACCTGCGCGGCTTCGACCCGAGCGGCACGCCCCTCACCCCGGACCGGGCCGTGCGCGGATTCCTCGACGCGCTGGGCGTGCCCGCCTCCCGGGTGCCGGAGTCCCTCGACGCCCAGGTCGGCCTGTACCGCAGCCTGCTGTCCGGCCGACGGGTACTGGTGGTGCTCGACAACGCACGGGACGCCGACCAGGTCCGACCGCTGCTGCCCGGCGCGCCGGGGTGCCTGGCGCTGGTCACCAGCCGCGCCCCGCTGACCGGACTCGCCGCCGCGCAAGGGGCGCGACTGCTCGCCCTGGACCTGCTCGGCGCCGAGGAGTGCCGTGAACTGCTCGCCGCCCGCCTGGGCGCCGCGCGAGTGGCCGCCGAGGCGGCCGCCGTCGACGAGATCGTCGTGCGCTGCGCGGGACTGCCGCTCGCCCTCGCGGTCGTCGCGGCCCGGGCCGCCGCCGCTCCCGCCCGGCCGCTGGCCGCCCTGGCGGAGGAACTTCGCACCGCCGAACGGATCCTGGACCCCCTGGACACCGGAGACCCGGCCACCGCGGTACGGACCGTCCTCCACTGGTCCTACCGGACCCTCAGCCCGCCGGCCGCCCGGCTGTTCCGCTTCCTGGGCCTGCATCCCGGCCCCGACGCCGACCTGACCTCCCTCGCCGCGCTCACCGGTGCGGTCGTCGGCCAGGTGCGGGCGCCGGTCGCGGAACTGACCGCGGCCCACCTGCTGAGCGAACATGTGCCCGGCCGCTACACCTGCCACGACCTGCTGCGCGCCCACGCCGTCGAACTGGCCGCCGAACACGACGACCCACACACGCTGCATGCCGCGACCCGCCGCGTTCTCGACCACTACCTGCACACGGCGTACGCGGCAGACGCCCTGCTGACCCGCCGCCGCCACCCGATGACCCTCCCCCCGGCAGCCCCCGGCGCGCAGGCCCGGCAACCCGCCGACGCCGACGAGGCGTTGGCATGGCTGACCGCCGAACAGCCCGTCCTGATCTCGGCGGTCGAACGTCCGACCCCGGGACTCGCCCCGCACACCTGGCAGTTGGCTGCCATGCTGACCACGTTCCTCGAACGCCAGGGCAACTGGCAGGCCCTCACCGACGTCCACACCGTCGCCCTGCGCACGGCACTCGACCATGCCGACCCGGCCGGACAGGCGGCCGGCCACCGCGGCCTCGGGCTCGCCCGCTTCCAGCTCCGCGACCCCGAAGGAGCCCGCCACCACTTCAACCGGGCCCTCGACCTGTTCCGCCGGCTGGACAACCACCCCGGCCAGGCCCGCACCTGCCAGAACCTGGCCAAGATGGCCTGGGCGCACGGAGCGCCGCACGAGGCGCTGCACCACGCCCGCCGCTCACTCGAACACTTCCGGCTGGCCCACGACCGCGGCGGACAGGCGGTCGCCCTCAACGACATCGGCTGGTACCTCGCCGAACTCGGCGAGCTGCGCCAGGCCCTCGCCCACTGCCGCAGGGCACTGCCCCTCGTCCAGGCCACCGGCGACCTCAGCGGCCAGGCGCACACCTGGGACAGCCTCGGCTTCATCCACCGCCACCTCGGACGCCACGCCGAGGCCGTGGAGTGCTACGACCGCGCCCTCGCCCTCTTCCGCAAGACGGGCGACCGCCGCAGCGAGGCCATCGGCCTCACCTACCTCGGCGACACCCACGAGACGGCGGGCGCCCCCGGCCCCGCCCTGGAGGCCTGGCAGCAGGCCCTGGACCTGTTCGACGAACTCGGCCTGCCCGAGGCCGACTCCCTGCGCGGCAAGATCCGGGATCGGGCGCCGGCGAAGTCGTGAACGGCGCCCGTCACCCCTTTGTGTGATCTTTGCCGCGCACCGCGTTGTCCCTCTCGCCGACCCCACCTAGCCTCACCCGCGGAACCACGGGAGGGCTGGCATGCTGAAGACCGTACGGGAACAGGCATCGGGACTCACCAAGGACCAGCGCAACGCCTTCGTCGCCGCCTACTTGGGGTGGGCGATGGACGCCTTCGACTACTTCCTCGTCGTACTCGTCTACAGCGAGATCGCCGACGACTTCGGTGTCTCGCTCACCGACATGGCCTTCCTCACCACCGTCACCCTGGTGATGCGGCCGGTCGGTGCCCTGATCTTCGGCATGTGGGCGGACCGCAAGGGCCGGCGCGTGCCGCTCATGGCCGACGTCGTCTTCTACTCGATCGTCGGCTTCGCCTGCGCCTTCGCGCCCAACTACACCGTCCTGCTGGTGCTGAGGCTGCTGTACGGCATCGGGATGGGCGGCGAGTGGGGCCTCGGCGCGGCACTGGCCATGGAGAAGATCCCCGCCGAGCGCCGCGGTTTCTGGTCGGGGCTGCTGCAGAGCGGCTACTCGCTGGGGTACCTGCTCGCCGCTGTCGCGTTCCTCGGCATCGAACCCGCCTTCGGCTGGCGCGGGTTGTTCGCCTTCAGCCTGGTGCCCGCCCTCGTCGCCCTGTGGGTGCGGACGCGGGTCGGGGAGAGCGAGGTGTGGGAGAAGAGCGTGGCGCTCAACCGCACCCCCGCCCACCAGGTGTTCAGGAACCCGGCGGTGCTGCGGCGCTTCGTGTACCTGGTGGCGCTGATGACCGCCTTCAACTGGATGTCGCACGGCACCCAGGACGTCTACCCGACCTTCGTCAAGAAGGGCCTGGGCCTGTCACCGGACACCGCGATCGCCATCGCCGTGGTCTACAACATCGGCGCGATGATCGGCGGATCCCTGCTCGGGGCCTATTCGGAGCGGCTGGGCCGCCGCCGTACGATCATGGTCGCGGCCGCCGCGGGTCTGGTCGTGGTGCCCTTCTTCGTGCTGTCCACCACCACGGGCTGGCTGATGCTCTCCTCCTTCCTGATGCAGGTGTGCGTACAGGGAGCCTGGGGCGTCATCCCCGCACATCTGACCGAGATGAGCCCGGACGCCATCCGCGGCTTCTATCCGGGTGTCACCTACCAGCTCGGCAACCTGATCGCCGCCCTCAACCTCCCCATCCAGGAAGCCGTCGCCGAACGGCACGGCTATCCGGCGGCGATGACCTGGACCGTGGTGCCGGCCCTCACCGCGGTGATCGTGCTCAGCGCCGTCGGCAAGGAGGCCAAGGGCATCCGGTTCGGCAGCACCGGCACCCGGGCACCGACCACCGCGGCGGCCGACAGCGCGTAGCGTCCGACGGCGCGTAGCGTCCGAAGACGCCGATCACCGCCGCGGCCGCGCGTAGCGACCGACGACGTACGACCACCGCGGCGCCCGGCAGCCCGTAGCACCCGACGGCGCCGGGACCGCGGTGCCGTGTTTAGCCTTGGGTGTGATCGGATTCCCCCTCGGCGCCTCGACCACGCTCGCCGAACTCGCCCGCGATCCGCACCCGCGCCTGGCGCTGCTTCGCGCGCACGAACCGGTGTCGTGGCTGCCCGAGCTGAACGGCTGGCTGGTGACCCGCCGTGACCTGGCGCTCGACGTGATGCGTGACGCGGCCGCCTTCACGGTCGACGACCCGCGATTCACCACCGCGCAGGTGGTCGGGCCGAGCATGCTGTCCCTGGACGGCGCCGAACACACCCGCCACCGCGAGCCCTTCGCCGCCCCCTTCCGGCCCCGTGCGGTCCGGGAGGGATTCGGCTCCTTCATCGAGCGGGAGACCGACCGCCTGATCACCGAAGTCGAAACGTCCGGCGCCGCCGAGCTGCGCCGCGCCTTCGCGGGCCCCCTCGCGGTCGCCGTCGTCACCGAGGCCCTCGGCCTGGTCGGCACCACCACGGACACGGTGCTCTCCTGGTACGAGGCCATCGTGCGCTCGGTCTCGGACCTCACCGCCGGAGTGGCGGCCGCACCCGCCGGCGCCGCCGCGTACGCCCGCCTGAAGGACGCCGTGGAGGCCACCGTCGCGGACCGGCGGACGTCCTCGCTGCTCGTCTCCGCCGCCGACCGGCTGGCACCGGCCGAGGTGGCCTCCAACGCGGCGGTGCTGATGTTCGGCGGCATCGAGACCACCGAGGCGATGATCACCAACGCGCTGCTGCACCTGCTGAGCCACCCCGACCAGCTCGCCCTCGTGCGGACCGACCCCGGGCTGCTGGACGGTGCGATCGAGGAGTCCCTGCGCCTGGAACCCGGCGCGGCCGTCGTCGACCGCTACGCCACCCGCGACACACGGCTCGGGCCGGCCACCGTCCGCCGCGGCGACCTCGTCACCGTCTCCCTGGCCGGCGCCAACCGCGACCCGGCCGTCTTCCCCGACCCGGACCGTTTCGACGTCCGCCGCGACAACGCCCGCCTGCAACTGGCCTTCGCCCACGGCCCGCACCACTGCCTCGCCGCCCACCTCGCCCGCCTGGAGACCCGCATCGCCCTTCAGCGCCTGCTCGAACGACTCCCCGGCCTGCGCCTCGACCCCGAGCGGCCCGCCTCGCCGTACGGCCTGGTCTTCCGCAAGCCGGACACCCTGCACCTGCGGTGGGACGTCCGCTCCGGCCCGGCGGACGGCCGGAGCGGACCCCCGACGCCGTCGTGATCAGGACCGGATGCCCATGACAGGCTGAGGTGTCGGACAGACGGCCCTCGGCACCCACAGGAGCACCACGTGACCTACGACATCAGCGCACTGCGCTCCCGGTTCCCGGCCCTGGCCGCGGGAGCCGCCCACTTCGACGGCCCCGGCGGCACCCAGACACCCGAACCCGTCATCCGGGCCATCGCCGGCGCCCTGGCGAACCCGCTGTCGAACCGGGGACAGGTGACAGCGGGGGAGCGCAACGCGGACGCCATCGTCACCGGTGCCCGGCAGGCCATGGCCGACCTCCTCGGCGCACAGGCGTCCGGGATCGTCTTCGGACGCAGCGCCACCCAGCTCACGTACGAGTTCTCCCGCACCCTCGCCAGGACCTGGGCGCCCGGCGACGAGGTGGTCGTCACCCGGCTCGACCACGACGCCAACATCCGCCCCTGGGTGCAGGCCGCCGCCCAGGTCGGGGCCACCGTGCGCTGGGCGGACTTCGACCCCGCGACCGGGGAGCTGACCGTCGACCACGTCCGGTCCGTCCTGTCCGAGCGCACCCGGCTGGTCGCCGTCACCGCCGCGTCGAACCTCATCGGAACGCGCCCCGCCGTGGCCGACATTGCCCGGCTGGCGCGCGAGACGGGCGCACTGACCTACGTCGACGGCGTCCACCACACCGCCCACGCGCTAGTCGACCTGGAGCGGCTCGGAGCGGACTTCTATGTCTGCTCGCCGTACAAGTTCCTCGGCCCGCACCTCGGAGTGCTCGCCGCCCGGCCGGAGTTGCTCGCGACCCTGCACCCGGACAAGCTGCTGCCCTCCACCGACACCGTCCCGGAGCGCTTCGAACTGGGCACCCTGCCCTACGAGTTCCTGGCCGGGACCCGCGCGGCCGTCGACTTCCTCGCCGGGCTCGACACCAGTGCCGAGGGAAGCCGCCGCGAACGCCTGACCGCCGCCTTCACGGCGCTCGAAGAACACGAGCAGGTCCTGCGCGCCCGGCTCGACAAGGGCCTGTCGTCGCTGGAGGGCGTCACCGTCCACTCCCGGGCCGCCGACCGCACTCCCACCCTGCTGCTGACCTTCGCGCGCCACAGCACCGTCGACGCCTACCGCTTCCTCGCCGAACGCGCGGTCCACGCCCCTTCGGGCTCCTTCTACGCGATCGAGGCATCCCGTTGGCTCGGCCTCGGCGACACCGGCGGCCTGCGCGTCGGACTCGCGCCCTACAACGACACCGAGGACGTCGACCGGCTGCTGACCGGACTGTCCGAGTTCCTGACCCTCCCCGGCACCGACGCCCGTTGACCCACGCCTACTTGGAGCCCCCGCGCGCGTTGTAGACGACGATGTCCCCGGCGTCGACGGCTTCCCGGTAGGCGCGGAACACCGTCAGGGCCTCCTCGCGCAGCACGTCACCCACGACCTCGATGCCCCGCTCCTCGAACTGCTCGGCCCAGTCCGTGCGCAGCGGTCCCTCGTCGAACGTGGTGAGCTCCTCCAGCTCCGGTCCGGCACCGGCGATCACCAGACCCCGCACGCCGGACCACAGAGTTGCTCCGTAACACTGCACGCAGGGACGCCAGTTGACGACCAGCTCGTGCTCCGGGAGCCCCTCGCCGCCGAGGTCCCAGCTGCCGGTCGCCCGCTGGGCCAGACCGAGCGCGAGGACCTCGGCGTGCGCGCTGGACACACCGGAGGCGAGGACGACGTTCACGCCGACCGAGATGATCCGGCCGGTGTCCCGCTCGGCGACGAGCGCCGCGAACGGACCGCCGTCGCCCGCACGCCAGTTGCGGTCGGCCAGCCGGTGCACCAGCCGCATCCGCTCCTCACGGCCAGGGACGACGGCCGGCACGTCGGCCAGCTCCTCGTCGATCCACGCCGGCAGCGCGACACGGTATTCCTTGGCGATGTCGATCATGTTCGGCCTTCTGTGCGGTGGCTGTCGAACGGCGGATCCCGGTCGGAACAGGTCACCGCACGCTCCTTTGTAGCAAGATCGGTCCTTCACTTTTGGTGCCCCTACGCGTGCCGTCAGTTGAATCCGGGGCGGGCGGTGCACCAGTGTGGGGTCCCATGGACCGTGACTGGAGCCCCACCTTCCGTCCGACCCGCCGTCAACTCCTCGCCGCCGCAGGCGCGTTGCCCCTCGTGGGCGCGGCCCCGGCGGTCGCGGCACGACAGCGCACCGACGTCACCTCCCTGACCTTCACCCAGGCCACCAACGGCGCGGCCACCCTCGCCCCCGCCGGCGACCACCTGGTCGCCGAGGTGCAGGGCACCCTGTGGTCACTGCCCCGCGCCGGCGGCACCGCCCGCCCCCTGACCCCGGCCGACCTGGAACCGGGCCGTCCGACCCACTCCCCGGACGGCCGGCTCATCGCCCTGTGCGCCTACCGGGACGGCGGCTTCCATTTGTGGACCGTACGCCCCGACGGCTCCGAGCTGCGCCGGCGCACCGACGGCCCCTGGGACGACCGCGGCCCCGCATGGTCGCCCGACGGCACCCGGCTCGCCTTCGCCTCCGAACGCGGCGGCGACCCCGTCGACGGCGGCCCGTACCGCATCCACGTCCTCGACCTGCGCACCGGCCGGATCACCCGCGTCACGGGTCTGCCCGGACAGCAGGGCCCGCTGCAGGACACCCCGTGGGAGGACTTCGACCCCACCTGGTCACCGGACGGCGCGCACATCCTGTTCGTCCGCGCCAAGACCGTCACCACCTCCCTCGGCCTGACCGTCGAGGCCCGCACCATCGCCGCTGTGCCCGCCGACGGCACCGGTCCCGTCACCGTCCGGTACACCGAGACGGAGGCCGCGCAGGTCATGACGCCGGCCCTGGCCGCCGACGGCCGACTGGCCTTCCTGCGGACCACCGCCGCCCCGAACGGCTCCTGCACCCTGGTCGTCGACGGCCGCGCGGTCCCCCTCACCGGCGACATCGCCCCGGTGCCCCCGCGCTGGACGAGCGAGGGAGAACTGCTCCTGACCGTCGACGGCGCCTTCACCCTCGTACGACCGGACAGTCCCGGACAACCGCGGACGGTGCCGTTCGAGGGCGTGCTGCCCGTGCGCCGGCCGAGCTACCGGGTCAAGGAGTACGACCTCGGACAGGCCCGCACCCGGCCGGTGCGCGGCATCCACCTGCCCGCCCTCTCTCCCGACGGCCGCCGGATCGCCTTCGCCGCCCTCAACTCATTGTGGCTGGCCGACAGTTCGGGCGGTCGCCCGCCCCGGCGGCTGCACAAGGCGGACGCCACCCGCTATCTGCTCGGTCCCTCCTGGGCCCCCGACGGGCACTCGCTCGTCTACGCCGACGACCGGGACGGACTCCTGGGTGTCTACCGGCACGATCTCACCACCGGCGAGGAGACCGCGCTGGCCACCGGCGGGCGGGTGCATCCGGCCCTGTCGCCCGACGGACGGCGGCTCGCCTGCCTCGACATGACCGGCAAGCTGCTCGTCCGCGACCTGGCGTCCGGCGAGGAGCGCGCCCTGGCCGCGCCACTCGGGGGCGGCGGGCTGCCCGGCCGGCCCAGCTGGTCGCCGGACGGCCGCCACCTCGCCCTGTGCGACCGCAACCGGCTCAACGCCCGCTTCCGGGAGGGCTACAACCTGGTCCGGATCGTCGACGCCACCTCCGGCGCCGCCCGCCTCCACGCGGTGGCACCCCACACCTCGATCGCCGACCGGTACGACTCCGGGCCCGTCTGGTCGCCCGACGGCCGCATGCTGGCGGTGATCGTCGAATCCGCGCTGTGCCTGCTGCCCGTCGACCCCGACGGCACCCCACGGGGCGAACTGCGCACCCTCACCGACGAACCCGCCGACCACCCCTCCTGGTCCGCGGACTCCTCCACCCTGCTCTACCTCTCCGGGGACCGGCTGCGTCTCATCGGCGTCGACGGCGGTCCGGCGCGCACCGTCCATGTGCCCCTCGACGCACACAGACCCACCCCGCCCGACCTGGTCGTGCACGCCGGACGACTCTGGGACGGCACCGGCGAGACGACCCGCGACGACGTCGACATCGTGGTGAGCGGCGGACGGATCACGGCGGTCGAGCCGCACCGCTCCGGACGCCGGGCCGCCCTCCGCCGCGTCGACGCCTCCGACCGCACCGTGCTGCCCGGCCTGTGGGACACCCACACCCACCCCTGGCAGAGCACCTACGGCGGCCGCCAGACCGTCGGCCAGCTCACCTACGGCATCACCACCGCCGTCTCCCTGGGCGGATTCGCCTACGAACAGGCCCGCATCCGCGAGGCGGTGGCCGCCGGACAGCTCGCCGGGCCCCGCCTGCTGGCCACCGGGGAACTCCTCGACGGAGCCCGCGTCGCCTACAGCATGGGCCGCGCCCACCGCACCCGCGAGGGACTGCGCCGCTCGCTCGCGCGAGGCGCCGCGCTCGACTGGGACTTCGTCAAGACGTACGTCCGGGCGCCGGGTTGGGTGATGCGGGAGGCGGCCCGCTTCGCCCACGAACAGCTCGGCGTGCGCACCGGAGGACATCTGCTCTCGCCCGGCGTCCAGCTCGGACAGGACCTGACGACCCATCTGCAAGCCACCCAGCGCGCGGAGTTCGGGCACGCCGTCACCGCGTCCGGCCGCGCCTACGAGGACGTCGTGGAGATCTACACCGAGCGGGGCGTGGACTTCTCGATGATCGCCACCCCCTTCAGCGCCGCACCCCTGCTCGGCGCCGACCCCGCCCTCGCCGACGACCCGCGGGTCACCGTGGTCATGCCCCCGTGGGACACGGCAGCCGTCAAGCAGTCGGCCGCTGTCCCGCCCACCGCGGTCCAGCTGGCCACCCTGCGCATCGAGACCGACATCTACCGGTGCATCCTGGCCGCCGGCGGACTCGTCGCCCTCGGCACCGACCAGCCGCTCGTCCCCGTCGGCCTCGCCCTGCACCTCGGCCTGCGCGCCCTGCACCGGGGCGGGCTGTCCCCGGCCCAGGCCCTGCGCACGGCCACCGTCCTGCCCGCCCGCCTCTTCGGCCTGGACGACGAACTCGGCACCGTCGAGGAGGGCAGGCTCGCCGACCTCACCGTCGTCGACGGCGACCCGTTCACGGACTTCGCCACCCTCGTGCGCACGGTCGCCGTGCTCCGGGGCGGAGTGCCGTACACCACCGAGGAGTTGGTCGCCGCGTACGAGCCCACGGCCCGGCGGACGGCGGCCGCCGACGACGACTGGCTCGCAATGGGCCGGCTGATGCGAAGGGACGGCTGCTGCGACGGCTGAGGTGGCGGCGCCCGTGGCGGCACCCCGCCATGGGCGTCCGCGCTCACCCGGGCCCGATGTGGACCACGCGGGCCCACTCCGGCGGGGTGTCCGGCACGTACTCCGGATCGTCCTCGTCCCAGGAGTCGTCCGGGCGGGGGAACAGGCCCACCACCGTCCGGCAGGCGGGCCGCTCCTCGGGCCAGGGTGTCTGCCCGTCGGTCAGGACCACGACGACATCGGGGCCCGGACGCGTCCGCAGCGCCTTGGCGAAGCCGGTGCGCAGATCGGTACCGCCGCCGCCGAGCAGCGGGATGCCCTCCGCGCGGCACAGGGGGTGCGCGACCCGCGCCGCCGCGTCGCAGGGCACGACGGTGACCATGTCCCGACGGCCGCCCACGGCACGGGAGATCGCGGTGACCTCCAGCAGCGCGCTGCCCAGTTCGGCGTCGCTGACCGAGCCGGAGGTGTCGATGACCACGCACACGCGGGGCGGCCGGCGCCGCAGAGCGGGCAGCACCACGCCGGGCAGTCCCGCCGAACGCCGCGCCGGACGGCCGTAGGAGTAGTCCTCGCCCGCCCCCGGGGCGGTCGCCGCCGAGCGCACCGCCGCCCCCAGCAACTCCCGCCACGGCTGCGGCGGGTGGAACGCCTCCTCCGCCCACCGCTGCCACTGCTCCGGTGCGTTGCCGGGGCGGCCCTTGATGCCCTGCGCCACCCGGAAGCGGACCGCGTCCCGCTCCTGTTCGCTGAGCCCGTGCGCGCCGTCCGGGCCCAGGTCCCACTCCCGCTCCCGGCCGTCGGCGCCGCTGCCGCAGTCCAGCCAGGCCAGGCCCTGGATGTGCGGCCCGAGCCGGAACTGGCGCAGATAGTCCTCCATCAGCTGCCCCGTGGGCAGTTGGAGGATCGAGGGGTGGACGACGCCTTCGGGCCGCGGCAGCCCGTCGCCGTACACGTCGTCGTTGATCTCGAAGTCCGCGGCGATGTTCATCCGCAGCCGCTCGGCCGGGCCGGTCAGCCCGCGCTCCCTCGCGACCCGGTCGCTGCGCCGGTGGTGCTCGCGCAGCAGGTGGGACACCTCGTGCACCCAGACTCCGGCCAACTCCTCGACCGGTGTGCGGTCCACGAACCCGGGTGAGACGTAGCAGCGCCAGTGCCGGTCGACGGCCATCGTCGGCACCGTCCGGGACGCGACGGTGTGCAGGGCGAACAGAGCCGTGGCCAGGTAGGGGCGGGCGCGGGCGGCCTGCAGACGGGCGGTGAACAGCTTGGCCTCGTCGAGTACCCCCGGCGCGTCCGGGCTCATCGGGCCACCCTGGCGGCCGCCTCGTCCGCGCGCCGGGAGAGGGACACCACCCCGGCCAGTTCCTCGATGGACGCCGGTACGTCCCAGTCCTCCCGGCGCAGCGAGGCCAGCGTGCTCGCGGGTACGACCACCAGGTCCGGGGCGCCGGTCCGCACCGCCCGCACCAGCAGCTCCCAGGCCGCGTCCCAGCGGGACTTGTCCGGGCGGGCGCGGACCGCGGCCACCACACCGTCCAGGGCGGCCTGGCGCAGATCCCCCCGCTCGGGCAGGACGGCGGCGGCCGGATCGGCGAGCAGATCCTCGGGGTCCGGGAGGTCCATCCGGTCCACGCTCGCCAGCAGTTCCAGTCCCGGGCCGTCGCCGACGGTCCCCCTGACCAGCAGGGACAGCACGTCCCGGGAGGAGCCGGCCGCGGTCGCGAAGGCGATCAGACGCAGCGTCATCTCCCAGCTCCGGGGCGAGGGCCAGGGCCCGCCCCGGCGGGTCTCACTGCTGGGCAGCCGGTGCACCAGGGCCGGACGGGCGGTCAGCAGCCCGCAGACCGCCCGGCGCGCGAAGTCCACGGCCTCCGGCAGCCCGTGCGGGTCGAGCCGCGGCAGGGTGGCCCGGGGCCAGGTCCCACCGAGGCCGCGTACGACGACCTCGTGGTCGTGGGTCCACTGCAGATGCACGAACCGGTTGGCCAGCGGTGGGCTCAGCTCCCAGCCGTCGGCCGCCGAGGAGCGCGGGTTGGCGGCCGCCACGATCCGCACGCCGGGCGGCAGTCGCAGGGCCCCGATGCGCCGCTCCAGCACCAGCCGGAGCAGGGCGGCCTGGACGGCCGGCGGCGCGGTGGACAGTTCGTCCAGGAACAGCAGCCCGCGGCCGGCCCGTACCAGACGTACCGCCCAGTCCGGCGGGGCCATCGGGACGCCCTGCTCGGCGGGGTCGTCGCCGACGATGGGCAGCCCGGAGAAGTCGGACGGCTCGTGCACGCTGGCGATCACCGTGGTCAGCGGAAGGTCGAGAGCCGCGGCCAGCTGAGTCAGCGCGGCGGTCTTCCCGATGCCCGGCGCGCCCCACAGCAGCACGGGCAGATCGGCGGCCACGGCCAGGGTGAGCGCCTCCAGCTGGATGTCGGGACGGGGTTCGGTGGAGGCGTCGCGCAGAAGGGCCAACAGGGCTTCGGCGACGTCGAGTTGGGGGTCGTCGGCGGGAATCCGGGGCAGGGCGGACGAAGGGCTTACGGGCATGAGTGATCACCTTGGGGTTGTGTGGGTGGAGAGGGGCGGTGGCGGGCGCGGGTTCGGGGGATGGTGCTGCCGTGGCGGGACGTCAGGTCAGCGGAGGGTGCTGTGGTGGGGCGTCGGTTCAGCGGACGGTGCCGTGGCGAGGGCGTCCGCGCCGGGAGGGTGGGCGTGGTGTGCCCGGGAGGACGCGGCCTGGGGCCGGGCCGGCCAGTCCGTTCCGGAACAGGCCGTAGGCGATGCGCCGTTGGGCGGCCGCCTCCAGTTCCTCGCGCAACGGCCCGTCCCGCAGTACCGCCCCGGGCCCCAGCAGCCCTTCCACGACGGCCAGCGCGCCGGCGGTGTCGCCGTGGTCCAGGCGTTCGCGGACCCCGGCGAGGCAGTCGGGCCGGCGGTGTGCCCGGTCGATGGCCTGCAGACAGGGCAGCGGGGTGCCGGTCAGGGCGGCCAGCAGTTCCTCGCGCCGGATCTCGTCCGGTCGGTGGTCGAGCGCGGTCAGCACCCCGTCGACCAGACCGATCCGGTGGACCTCTCCCCGGCAGTCGACGAGGTGCGGCCGGTCGGCACGCTCGGGGGCCCGCAGGGGGCCGGCCGAGGCGTGAGCGGGCGCCAGCGCGGCCGTGACCAGCGGGTGCAGCCGACCGGCGTCGATCGCGCCCGCGCGCAGCAGTTCGAGGTCGGGCGGCACCCAGGTCGCGGCGTCGGGCAGTACCGGCAACCCGTCGCCGCTCGTGCGGAGTTGCACCAGGGTGCCGCTGAGCGGGTCCAGAAGCAGCCGGTAGCGGCGGCCCAGCCGCACCACGACACCGGGTGCGGCCCGCTCGTCGGCCCGCAGCACGAGCCGCGCCTCGGCCGCCCAGCGGTCCACGGCACACCGGTGCCCGTTCGGCGCCGACCGCGGCAGCACGCGCTCACCCGTGCCTGCCGGCCGGTCGGCCCCCGACCGGACCCTTAGCTCACCCGCCCTGCGCGCGTCCCACAGGTGCCGGTGCAGATCCATCCGGAAGCGCGGATGGGGGTGCGGATGCGGGCAGGCGGCCGTGCCGGCCCGGGACCCGTCCCACACCGCCAGAGCGATCCGCTGGCCGGCATCGGCCCAGGCGGGCGGGGTCCGGGCGACCAGATGCACCGTGTAGGGGCCGTCACGGCCGGCGGCGGTGTACCGGGCCAGACCGACGGTCAGCCCTGGCCGAAGGAGTCCGTCGGGGGCGATCCGCGGCATGTGCCAGCGCAGCAGATCGGGGGCCAGATGCCGCAGGTCGTCCCGTACCCGGGTCGCCAGCTCACGGCCGTGGTCACGCGTCACGGAACGCGGATCGAGGTCGACGTCGACCCGTGCGGCGGCACAGGCGCCCGCCCAGTCCCCGGCGAGGCGCCGGGCGGTCGCGGTCTCGATCATGGAGGGCGGCACGGCGTACTCGCGCACGCGCAGCCAGAGGGAGAGGCGGGAATCGCCGTTCGCGATGTGAGTGACCATCAGCACTCACCTTGCGCGGACGGGGCCCCCAATCTGTGAACGGAGGAAGTCGTCATCGCGGGCGAGCGTAGCGTCCCCGGCCCCGGACTGTCAGCCGCATTTTCTTCGGCCCAGTACGCCTGTGGTTGACTACAACCGTGTTGGACGAATCGGTTCTGCGGACTCTGGACCTGCCGGCGGCCGACCGTTTCGAGGCCTGGACCGAGCGTCTCGGCCGCACCCACGCGCCCATGGATCTGGCCAGCGACCGTGCGGCGGACTACCGCGGAACGCAGCGCGTGATCAGCCTGGGCGACGTGACCGTGTGGCCGGCGACCTTCGACCAGCTGGTGTTCCGCCGTACACCGAAGCTCGTACGGTGCTCCGACCCCGAGGTCTTCCACCTCTCCCTCCTCAGACGGGGCGAGGGCGCGGCCAGTTGGGGCCGGGAGCAGCTCGCCTACCGCAGCGACGACATCCACGCCAACAGCTCCTCACGGTCGTACGAGATCCACACCGGGAGCGAACCGGTCAGCATGATCGGCGTCGAGATCCCGCGGGCCCTCGTGGCGCTGCCCGGCGACCGGGCGGACCGGATCATCGGCAGCCGCATCTCCAGCCGCGAGGGCATCGGAGCGCTGCTTGCGCAGTTCCTCGTCCAGCTGGTCTCGGACACCAGCCCCTACGGGCCGTCCGACGCGCCGCGGCTCGGCGCCGTCGTCGCCGACCTCATCACCGCCGTCTTCGCCCACGCCCTCGACGCCGAGCGCCGGATGCCGCCCGAGACGCACGCCCGGACGCTGACCCTGCGCATCAAGGCGTTCATCCGCCGCCACCTCGCCGACCACGAGCTGACCCCCGCCCGCGTCGCCGCGGCGCACCACATCTCGCGCAGCTACCTGTACCGGCTCTTCCAGGCCGAGGGCACCACCGTCGCCGCGTACATCCGCGACCAGCGGCTGGCGAACGCCCGCCGGGAGCTCACCGACCCGGCGCTGCGGGCCCTGCCGATCCACGCCGTCGCCGCCCGCTGGGGCTTCCCGAGGGCCGCGGAGTTCACCCGGGCCTTCCGCACGGCCTACGGCGTCCCGCCGAGCGAACTGCGCCGTGGACCGTCCGCCAAGTAGCTGTGGACCGTGTGCCAACGACAGACCGGCGGGCGTCCGCGCATCCTGTGATCAGCGCGCCGGACATACGGGGCGGACGATGGCCGGAGCCAGGACCGCGTGGGGAGTCCTGGCCCCGCCTCATCGCGGGCGAGGGGCCGGAACGACGCGCGACGGGCTGATGTACCGTCCTGGACTGGGCGCAGACCTCGAAGGACCCGCGGAAACGACGAAGGCAAGGAGCTCGTCGACTCCTTGCCACTCTCAACTTATAGCGCAGCGGGGGGCTTGCGGCAAGGCCCCCCTCGTGCCGCACAATCGTCGGCCTGAGACCAGGACCTGCGGAAACGGGGCGACGACGTGGGGTGTGTGGTGGTGATCGGCGGCTGAGCCGGACACCGCACGACAGCCGCACACCCCGTCGAAGACGTCCAGGGCTCAGGGCCCCAGGCGTCCCGCTGAGTCCCGCACACCCGTCGACCCGGCCCGCCACGCGCCCATCGCCGAGACCGCCCGCCCAGGTGGGACCCCGAACCGCCCGTCCAGGCCGGGCGGCGAGCCCGCCCGTCCGAGACCGCCCGTCCACCTCGGATGCCGAGCCCGCCCGCCACGCATTCATCGCCGAGCCCGCCCGACCACCTCGGGCGCCGAACCGCCCGCCCGCGCCCACCCCGGGCGCCGAACCGCCCGCCCGCGCCCACCCCGGACGCCGAAACCGCCCCCCAGATCGGAGCCCTTGCCGTGAACCCCGCGACCGCCAGCGCGTTCGCCCTGTCCGACCGCCTGGCCGCCAAAGCCGACCCGGCGTTGATCGCCGACGACGAGGGGCACTTCGCGGCGATCGCCGCGTGCCTCGACGAGACCATCGCCGAACTGTCCGAGCGCCTTGACGCCGAGCGCCGGGCGCCGGGCGGCCTGGGTCGGCAGGCGATGGACCGGGACGCCGAGATCCACCGTCTCACCGCCCGTCTGCGCGCCCTGAGCCGCTTCGGCCTCGACCTGTGCCTCGGCCGCATGGTCGGCGCGGACGACACCGAGCCCGTCTACGTCGGACGGCTCGGGCTCACGGACAGCACCGGGCGCCGGCTGCTGGTGGACTGGCGCTCGCCCGCCGCCGAACCGTTCTTCGGCGCCACCCACGCCCGGCCGATGGGGCTGGCCAGCCGCCGCAGGTACCGCTGGACCGACGGCCGGATCAGCGACTACTGGGACGAGGTGTTCACCCCCGACGTCTTCGCCGGGCACGCCGCGCTCGACGACCAGTCGGCCTTCATCGCCAGCCTCGGCACCAACCGGTCGGACCGGATGCGGGACGTCCTCGGCACCATCCAGGCCGACCAGGACGCCATCATCCGGGCGGGCTCCCGCGGCGCCCTCGTCGTGGACGGCGGGCCCGGCACCGGGAAGACCGTGGTCGCCCTGCACCGCTCCGCCTACCTGCTGTACTCAGACCCCCGCCTGGCCCACCGCAGGGGTCGCGTCCTGTTCGTCGGTCCGCACCGGCCCTACCTGGCCTACGTCTCCGACGTCCTGCCCAGCCTCGGCGAGGAGGGCGTGCAGACCTGCGTCCTGCGGGACCTCGTCGCCGAGGGCGCGACAGCGGCCCTGGAGAAGGACGCGGAGGTGGCCCGCCTCAAGGCGTCCGCGGAACTGGTGGGGGCGGTCGAGGCGGCCGTCCGCTTCTACGAGGAGCCCCCCACCCGGGGAATGACGGTGGTGACCCACTGGTCCGACGTCTGGCTGAGTCCCGACGACTGGGCGGAGGCGTTCGAGGCGGCGGAGCCCGGCACGCCGCACAACGAGGCCCGCGAGCAGGTCTGGCGCGAACTGCTGACGATCCTGGCGGACAAGCACGACGGCGAGGAGGTCCCGCCCGACCTGCTGCACCGCTCGCTGCGCCAGAACCGGGAGCTGCGCGCCGCGTTCGACCACGCCTGGCCGCTGATCGAGGCGGCGGACCTCGTCGGAGACCTCTGGTCGGTCCCCGCCTACCTTCGCCGCTGCGCCCCCTGGCTCGGCCCCGACGAGGTCCGCGCCCTGCAGCGGAAGGAGTCCCCGCAGGCCTGGACGGTGTCCGACCTGCCCTTCCTGGACGCGGCGCGGCAACGGCTCGGCGATCCGGAGACGGCACGCCGCAAGCGCCGCGGCGAGGCGATTCTGGCCGCCCAGCGCGAGCGCATGGAGCACGTCGTCGACAACCTGATCCACGCCGTGGCGGACTCCGGCGCCGACGGCGACGACGGCGAGGGCCTGGTGCGGATGCTGCGCGGCGCGGACGCCCGGGTCAGCCTGGTCGACGAGGCCGAACTGCCCACCGCCGAACCGGATCTCCTCGCCGGTCCCTTCGCGCACATCGTCGTGGACGAGGCCCAGGAGCTGACCGACGCGGAGTGGCAGATGCTGCTGCTGCGCTGTCCCTCGCGCAGCTTCACCATCGTCGGGGACCGTGCCCAGGCCCGGCACGGCTTCGCCGAGTCGTGGCGGGAACGGCTGGAGAGGATCGGGCTCGACCGGATCGAACTGGCGTCGCTGAACATCAACTACCGCACTCCGCGTGAGGTGATGGCCGAGGCCGAGCCGGTCATCCGGGCCGTGCTTCCCGACGCCAACGTGCCGACCTCCATCCGCAGCACCGCAGCCCCGGTAGTCCACGGCTCCCTCGCCGACCTGGAGCGGGTCCTGGACACCTGGCTCGCCGCGCACACCGAAGGCATCGCCTGTGTCATCGGCAGTCCAGGGTTCCGGGCGACGGCCCGCGTCCGGTCCCTGACCCCGGAGCTGTCGAAGGGCCTGGAATTCGACCTGGTCGTCCTCGTCGACCCGCAGAACTTCGGCGACGGCATCGAAGGAGCGGTCGACCACTACGTCGCGATGACCCGCGCCACCCGGCAACTCGTCGTCCTCACCGGCGCCTGACCCCACCGGCTCCGGAACCCCCTGCGCCGAGGATGCTCAGGGTGTTGGCGGCGACGACCGCGCCGATGCCCGCCCACTCGGCCAAGCCCAGGCGCTGGCCGAGCCCCACCCGGCCGACGGCCGCCGCGAGGACCGGATTGACGCTCATGAACAGGCCGAACGCGGGCGCGGGGACCCTGCGCAGGGTGAAAAGGTCGGCGAGGTAGGGCACCGCCGAGGACAGCACGCCGGCCGCCGTGGCGCAGGCCAGCGCGGTGGCGGTCGGCGGATGCCGGAGCACTACGGCCACGCCGACCGGCAGGAACAGCAGGGCCGAGACACCGGCCGCGGCGGCCGAGCCCTGGGCGCCGGGCAGCCGTCGGCCCACGGTGCGGTTGAGGAGGATGTACGAGGCCCAGCAGGCGGCCGCCAGCATCCCCAGGCCCATGCCGACGTAGTCCGTGGACGGCCGCGGCCGCATCAGCGTGACGACACCCGCGGCGGCGATCACCGCGCAGCAGGCGTCCGCCCGGCGCCGGGCGGCGGCCAGGGCGATGCCGAGAGGGCCGAGGAACTCCAGGGTCACCGCGAGGCCGAGGCCGATACGGTCGACGGCGCTGTACAGGGACAGGTTCATCGTGCCGAGGACCACGGCCAGTGACAGCACGGGCCACCACTGCCGCCAGGTGAACGTCCGCAGCCGTGGCCGGCCGACCGCCAGCAGCACGATCGCGGCGACGTACTGGCGGACCGCCACGACCCCGACGGGCCCGAGCACGGGAAAGGCGAGGGAACCGATCGCGGCGCCGGTCTGGTTGGACAGGCCACTGCCGACCATCGCGATCACCCCGGCCGGCCGCGGCCGGGCGGGCCGCGCGGCCGGGGCAGCCGGCGCGGAGACCGGGGGCACGGGTGCGGGTGCGGGCGTACGGACGAGACGCATGCCGCGATCGTCGGACCCTGCCGACCATGCGCAAAATGCGCCCGGCCGCCGATCTATACGCTGGAGTCATGGATGTGGAGATACGACAGCTGCGCTGCCTCGTGGCCATCGTCGACGAGGGCACCTTCACGGACGCGGCCATCGCCCTCGGCGTCTCCCAGGCGGCCGTGTCCCGGACCCTGGCCTCGCTCGAACGAGCCCTGGGCGTACGGCTGTTGAGGCGGACTTCCCGAACGGTCACGCCGACCGCGGCCGGGCAGCGCGTGCTCCGGCACGCCCGGCGGGTCCTCGGAGAGGTGTCGGACCTGGTCCTCGCGGCGACCTCGGACCGTGCCGAACTGCGCGTCGGCTACGCCTGGTCGGCACTCGGCCGGCACACTCCCGCCTTCCAACGGCAGTGGGCCCGGGCCCACACGGAGACCGACCTGCACCTGATCCGCGTCAACTCCGCCACCGCCGGTCTCGCGGAGGGCGTCTGCGACCTCGCGGTGGTGCGCAGGCCGCTGGGGGAGGACCGCCGCTTCGACAGTGCCATCGTCGGCCTGGAACGCCGCCTGTGCGCCCTGTCCTCCGACGACCCGCTGGCCAGGCGCCGCTCGGTGCGCCTCGCGGACCTCGCCGACCGCACCCTCCTCGTCGACCGGCGCACCGGTACCACGACCACCGACCTGTGGCCGCCCGACGCCCGCCCGGCCACCGAGGAGACCCACGACGTCGACGACTGGCTCAACGTCATCGCCGGCGGCCGCCGCATCGGCATGACGGCGGAGTCGACCGCCCACCAGTACCCACGGCCCGGCGTGGTCTACCGGCCCGTCCGCGACGCCGAGCCCGTCGCCGTGCGCCTCGCCTGGTGGCGCGACGACCCGCACCCCGCCACCCCCGCGGCGATCGAACTCCTCACCACCCTGTATCGCGAGCCCTGACAAGCCCGGGTCGGGCCGCTTCGGATCCGCCGCGGGGGCCTCGACGCCCGGCGGGCGTCAGCTCGTCGCGCGGACCGCGTCGCGGATCAGGTCGGCGACCTCCTTGGGCCGGGAGACGGCGACGGCGTGCGAGGCGCCCTCCAGCTCCACGGTCGTCGCGCCCGCCCGCTTCGCGCCGAAGCGCTCCACCTCCGGGTTGATCGCCTCGTCCGCCCCGGCGACGAGCGCCCACGACGGTTTGGTCTGCCACGCGGCGGCCGCCGCCGTCTCGTCGAACACCGAGGTGGTCAGCGGCCGTTGGGACACCGCCAGGGCCTTGGTCACCGGGGCGGGCACGTCGGCGGCGAAGATGCCCGGGAACGCCTCGGCCTGGATGGTGACCTCGACGGCCGTCTGCCCGCCCTCGACCGGGTACGTCCACTCCTTGAGGTTGCTCACCAGTGGCGAGAGCGGGAAGCGGCCCTGCAACTCGCCGAGGCTCTCGCCCTCTTCGGGAACGTAGGCCGCGATGTAGACCAGGCCGACGACGTTCTCGGCGGTACCGGCCACGGTGATGACCGCGCCGCCGTAGGAGTGCCCGACGAGGACGACGGGGCCGTCGATCTGCGCGGCGAGGGAGGCGATGTACGCGGCGTCGGAGGCCAGCCCGCGCAGCGGGTTCGGCGGCGCGATCACGGGGATGCCGTGGTTCTGCAGCTCCGCGACGACACCGGCCCAGCTGCCGGCGTCGGCGAAGGCGCCGTGCACGAGAAGGGCGGTGGGGGTGGTGGTCATGTCCGCTGTCTCCGGGGTCAGTTGGTGTGGAGGGCCGCGCTCAGGGTGGCGACGGCCTGGTTGATGGCGGCTTCGGCGGCGTGCGTCTCGCGCAGGGCGTTGAGCATGACGAAGTCGTGGATGATGCCCTGGTAGCGCACGGCGGTGACGGGGACGCCGGCCTCGCGCAGCTTGTTGGCGTAGGCCTCGCCCTCGTCGCGCAGCACGTCGGCCTCGCCGGTGATGACCAGGGCCGGGGGCAGTCCGGCCAGCTGCTCGGTGGAGGCGCGCAGCGGGGAGGCGGTGATCTGCGCCCGTTCCGCCTCGTCGGTCGTGTACTGGTCCCAGAACCACTGCATTGCGTCGCGGCGCAGGAAGTAGCCGGTGGCGAACTGGTGGTAGGAGGCGGTGTCGAAGCTCGCGTCGGTCACCGGGTAGAACAGCACCTGCTGCACCAGCGGGACGTCCCCGCGCTCCTTGGCCATCAGCGTCAGCGCGGCGGTCATGTTGCCGCCGACCGAGTCACCGGCCACCGCGATGCGGCCTGCGTCCAGGTCCTTGGACGCGCCCTGCTCGACGACCCACTGCGCGACGGTGTAGTTCTGCTCGATGGCGACGGGGTAGCGCACCTCGGGCGAGAGGTCGTACTCGGGGAAGACCACCGCGGCGTTCGCTCCGACGGCGAGTTCGCGGACCAGGCGGTCGTGGGTGTGGGCGTTGCCGAACACCCAGCCGGCGCCGTGGATGTAGAGGATCACCGGAAGGGTGCCGGAGGTCCCGGCGGGCCTGACGACGCGGGCGCGGACGCTGCCCGTCGGGCCGCCGGAGACGGTGATCCACTCCTCGTCGACGGCGGGCTTGGCGATCTCGCCGGACTGCACCTCGTCGACCGCCTTGCGGCCCTCGGCGGGCGGCAGGTCGAACAGGTACGGCGGGTTGGCGGTGGCCTCGACGAAGGCCTGGGCGGCGGGTTCCAGAACCGGCTTCACCGGCTCCGGGGCGGTCTCGGACATGCGTCTCTCCTGAGGTGTCGCGGTGTTACGACCGGCACGCTAGAACCGCCGGAGCGGGCCGGGTTGCCTGCGGGCGCACGGCCGCTGGTCCCTCAGCGCACGGCCGTCCTACGAAAGCGCACGGCCGTCGTACGAAAGCGCACGGCCGCCCTGCGACCCGGAGCCGACGCCCGCCGAGTCCCGCCACTGACTCGGGGACATGCCGTACGCGGCCCGGAAGACGCGGCTGAAGTGCGGGGCGCTGAGGAAACCCCAGCGGCCGGCGACCGCGGCGATGGTCCGGCGGCCGCGGACGCGGTGCAGCAGGTCACGCCGGCACTCCTCCAGACGGCGGCGCTGGATCCACCGTCCCACGGTCGTCCCCTGCTCCTGCTGGAACAGCTTGTGCAGGTAGCGCACCGAGATGTGGTGGGCGCCGGCGATCATCTCGGGAGAGAGGTCCGGATCGGCCAGGTGCTCGTCGACGAACCGCAACAGCCTGGACAGCAGGGGTGATCGCTCGTCCCCCGGTGCGTCTGGACCGTCCTCGCCCGATTGCTCGGCCGCGACCGTGGCGAGCAGGTTGACGGCGTTCCAGGCCAGCATCTCGCCGGTCGCGGCCGGGGCGGACAGGACGGTGTCGGCGAGTTCGGACAGGAACGGCGACACCAGCCGGCCCAGCCGCGAGGACCGGCCGACGGGCGCCGGCAGAATCCGCCGCAGCGCACGGTCGTCCAGCCCGAGCGTCTCGCGCGGCACCCGGAACACCTTCAGCCGGGCGGCCGCCGGAACGTCCAGGGACGGCGGGCGGTCCACGTCGTAGAAGCAGATGTCGCCGGGGTCGAGCCGGACGGTCCGGGTCTCTTCCAGGGCGCCGGTGCCGCCCCGGATGCCGACGAAGAGGTACTCGCCGGGGCTCCCGGCGACGAGACGCAGTGCCCGGGGCCCGGGGTGGCGGTCGGCGGGCAGCCGCGCGGGCCCGGTGCCGGTGACGAGGATGTCGAGAGCCAGGGGCATCCGGCACACCGTGTTGATGTCAGATGTCAACTGTCGCCGCCTCCGAACACGACCGGACAGAACCTTTCACTGCTCGGAGCCTAGGGACGACGTGTGCAAAAAAAGTGACAGAGAAGTGAGGGCGGCTCTCCGGCCTGCGGTCATGCCTCGGCCGGGTCGACGGCGAACGTGCGGAGCAGGGGGCTCCGGGTGAAGCGGCCGGGGGCGGTCTCGGTGACGAGATGGACGTCGGCGAGTTCGTCGAGCAGTGCCCGGGCCCGACGCACGGTCGCCCCGGCGAGCTCACCGGCGGCCTCCGCGGTGACCGCCGGGCGGGGGTGACGGCCGAGCAGACGCAGCAGCCGGGCCGCGTCGGCCGACAGGTGCCGCCGGGAGGCGGCGAAAGCGGCGCGCACTCCGGCGAGGGCGTCGAAGTCGCCTTGCGGCAGGCGGAGTTCGGCGGCAAGGACGGTCAGCGGGAGGCCGGGGCGATCGGCGGCGCGGGCGGCCACGGCGGCCAGGGCCAGCGGCAGCCGCCCGCAGAGTCCGACGATCTCCTCGGCCGCCGCGGGCTCGGCCGCCAGGCGGTCCCGGCCGACATGTCCCGCCAGCAGTTCGAGCGCGTCGGCGGCGGACGGCACGTCCACCCGCAGCGGACGGGCGCCCGCGGTGACCAGGCCGGACAGCCCGCGCCGGGTGGTGACCAGCGTCAGGCAGCCGGGGGAGGCCGGGAGCAGCGGACGTACCTGCTCGGTGTCGAAGGCGTCGTCGAGCAGGACGAGCGCCCGCCGCCCCGACAGCGTGCTCCGGTACAGGCCGGCCAGACCGTCCAGTCCGCTCGGCAGGCGCCGTTGGGGCACCCCCAGCGCGCGGAGCATGCCCCGCAGGGCCACCGCCGGAGGCAGGGGCTCGGCGGAGGGATCGAACCCCCGCAGATCCACGTGGAGTTGACCGTCGGGGTACCGTTCGGCGATCTCGTGCCCCCAGCGGACGGCGAGAGCGGTCTTGCCGACGCCCGCCGTTCCCGTGAGGAGGACGGCAGCCGCTCCACCGTCGGTCTCCATGAGCGCCCGCAGGTCGCGAAGTTCCGCCTGTCGTCCCGTGAACGACGTGAGATCGGGCGGGAGTTGGGCGGGCCGCACGAGCGGCCCACTCGGGCTCTCGGGGCGGGGCGCCGCATCCGCCGGGCGTATGTCCTGGCGGAGCACCCGCGTGTGCGCCGCGGACAGTTCGGCGCCGGGAGTGACGCCCAGCTCCCGGGCCAGCGTCAGGCGTACCGACTCGTGGGCGGCCAGCGCCTCGGCCTGCCGGCCGGCGGCGGCCAGGGACAGGACGAGCCTGGCGTGCAGGGACTCGTTCAGGGGATCGAGCCCGAGTGCGCGCCGCAGGTGCGGCAGCACCTGTCGGGTGCGGCCGCACAGCAGTGCCGTGTCGGCGGCCATCACCGTCGTACGGACCAGTTCGCGCTCCACCTCGGTGAACACGGCGTGCTCCCGGACGGCCGGGGGAATCCCGGCGGCCACCGGGCCCCGCCACTCGCCCAGCGCGCCGAGGAAGTGCCGCAGGGCGACCTCCGGTCGTCCCGTGGCGGCCGCCCGCTTGGCCCGCCGGGCCAGGCCGCGGAACCTCAGCAGGTCGACCTCGTCCTCGTCGGCGGCCAGCAGATAGCCGTCGGCGCCGCGCACGATCCGGCGGCCCGTGGCCCGGGGCGGCAGACCCGGTTCCAGCAGCCGGCGCAGCGAACCCGCGTAACGGCGCACCACGTTCGGCGCGCTGGCGGGCGGCCGGCCGGGCCACAGCACGGCGATGATCTCGTCCGCCGGCACCGGCCGGCCGGCCCGCACCAGCAACAGGGCCAGCAGCGCGCGTTGTTGGGGGAAGCCGAGCTCGGGCTCCGCCTCTCCCAGCAGCACCCGTAGCGGCCCGAGCACCTCGAACCCGGTCGGCTCTCCGCGACCCATGACGCCCGACGCTCCGCGATGCATGTCCCGTCGGCCCTCCTCAGGCGAGATCGCGTGCGCCGGCGTTGCCGGACAGCCGTTCGCGGACCTCGTCGGCGTCCGGGTGGCCGAGGCCGGTGAAGAGCGCGAGGGCCTCGCGCCAGGCCTCCTCCGCCTCGTCCGGGGCGCCCGTCGCCAGGTGGGTGTCGCCGATCCGGACCAGGGTGCTCGCCTCCAGGTAGGGCACCCCCAACTCCCGGTACAGCGTGAGGGCGTTGTGATAGCCGAGCAGGGCGTGCGGATGGCGGCCAAGGCCGTGCTGCGCGTAGGCGATGCTGTCCCACGTGGACGCCTGGCCGTAGCGGTCGCCCAGGTCCTGGAGCAGGGTCAGTGCCTCGAAGCAGTGGGACAGCGCCTGCCGGTACTGGCCGAGCAGCGCGTGGTACCAGCCGACCGAGTTCAGCACGCTGGCCTGCGCGGCGGGCCGGTCCTGGGCGCGGAACAGCTCCAGTGCCAGCTGATTGTGTCTCAGGGCGCCCCGCAGATCGCCCTGTTGATCGCATTCCCAGCCGAGGCTGCGGTGGGTCTGGGCCTGTCCGGCGCCGTCGCCCAGAGCGGTGAACAGCTCGAGAGCCCTGCGCAGCCGGGGCAGGGAGTGGTCGTGCAGGCCGAGCCGCCCCTCGGCGCGGGCCAGCCCGAGCAGGCCGCGCGCCTCCCACCCGGGATCGGACAGCCGTACGGCCGACGCGAGCGCGGTGCGCTGGGCGGCCATCCCGTCGTGCCAGTGGCCCCGCCGGTCGAAGAACGGCTCCAGGGACCAGGCCAGCAGGCACACCAGACGGTCGCGACCCGAGCGGGCGGCCCCGTCGAGCACGGCGAGCAGCACGGGATACTCGGCGGTCAGCCAGGCCAGGGCCTCCCGGTCGTCGGCGAGAGGTTCGGCGGCGACCCCGGCCGGCGGCGGCCCCGGCGGCGGGGGGTCGGCGTGCGGGGCGAGGATGCGGTCGGCGGCGTGGGCGGTGTGCAGGAAGTACGCGTACAGCCGGTCCACGGCCGCCTCGCGCTCGTCCTCCGGCCGCTCGGCCTCGACCAGTTCGGCGGCGTGGGCGCGCAGCAGGTCGTGCAGGGAGTACCGGCCGGGAGCGTGCTCGCTCGCGAGATGTACGCCCGCCAGCTCGGCCAGCAGCCGACGCGCCTCCCGCACCGGCAGTCCCGCCAGAGCCGCCGCGGCCGGCGCGGAGACGTCCGGGCCGGGATGCAGGCCGAGCAGCCGGTACAGGCGGGCCGCGCCGGGCGACACGGCGGCCAGCGACCAGGAGAACACCGCGCCGACGTTCGCCGCGGTGTCGGTCCGGCTGAACGCGTCGAGGCTGCCGTGCGCCGCCCGCAGCTCGGCCGCCACGGCGGACAGCGGGAAGTGCGGGTGGGCCGCGGCGCGGGCGGCGACACACGCCAGGGCGAGCGGCAGACCGGCGCAGAGCTCGGTGATCTCGTCTATGGCCCGGTCCTCGCCCACGAGCCGCGCGGCACCCAGCCGGCGGGCCAGGAAAGCCCTGGCCCGGCCGGCGTCCAGCGGGCGCAGGGTCAGCGTCCGCGCCCCGTGCGCGGCGACCAGCGAGGGCAGCCGGCGGCGGCTGGTGACGATGGCCAGACAGCCGGGCGTGCCCGGCAGCAGGGGCCGTATCTGATCGGTGTCGCGGGCGTTGTCCAGCAGGACCAGCAGCCGCCGCCCGGACAGCGTGCTGCGGTACAGGGCCGCCTGCGCCTGCGTCCCGTGCGGCACCCGCTCGGGCGGTACGCCGAGTGCGTCCAGGAACAGCCGCACCGCCTCGCCCGCGCTCATCGCCGTGCCGGACGGATCGAAGCCCCGGAGGTCGACGTAGAGCTGCCCGTCGGGAAACCGGCCGGCGATCCGGTGCGCCCAGTGCACGGCGAGGGTGGTCTTGCCGATGCCGGCCATGCCGTCGATGGCGGTGATGAGCAGCGTCCCGGAGAGGTCGTCCTCCAAGGGGCCGAGCACCTCGCCCAGTTCGGCCTCGCGGCCGGTGAACGTGGGCAGGTCGTGCGGCAGTTGGGCGGGCACGGGCGGCACGGACACGGCGTCGAGGAGGACGGCGCGGTGGGCGTCGCGCAGTTCGGCGCCGGGGTCCATGCCCAGTTCGTCGGCGAGCCGGGCGGAGACCGCGCGGTATACGTCGACGGCCTCGGACCGGTGTCCCGCGGCCGCCAGCACGCGGACCAGCCGGGCCAGCAGCGGCTCGTCCAGCGGATGGGCGGCCGCGGCCCGACGGAGCCGGGGCAGTACGGCGTCCGGCACGCCCGCGTCGAGCGCGGCGTCGGCGGCCTCCCGCACCGCGGACAGGCGTTCACGGTCGACCGCGTCGAAGCCGGCCCGTTCCCGGACCTCCGCGGGAAGCCCGTCCGCCACCGGCCCCCGCCACAGATCCAGGGCCGCCGTGAGGAGTCCGACGGCCCGCGAGGGCGCGGCCCGTCCGGCCTCCTCGCGCAGCCGACGGAAGCGCAGCAGGTCCAGTGAGCCGGCGTCGGCCGCCCATCGGTACCCGCCCGCGTCCCGCGCCAGCCAGCGCCCGGCCGCCCGGGCGGGAAGACCCGGCTCCACGAGACGACGCAGCGAACCGACATGACGGCGGACCACGTTCACGGCGCTGTCCGGCGCCCGCGGGCCCCACAGCACCTCGACGATCTCGCTCACGGGCACCGGCTGTCCGGCCCGCACCAGCAGCAGTGCCAGCAGCGCCCGTTCCTGCGGCCCGCCGAGGACGGCCTCCGCCCCCGACCGCAGCACCCGGACCGGCCCCAGAACCGAGAACTCCACAGGCTCCAGCCCCACCCGGCCCGACCCCCTTGCCGCCACTCCCGTCCCGCCCGACTTTACGTGATCTTTCGGGCCGCCCGGAGCGGGACTCCTACGCGCGGTAGCGGGCCGTGACCGCGGCGAGGTAGCCGCGCAGCATCACCTTGGACTCCTCCAGCAGCGCCGCGTCCCCGAGCGGCTCGCGGCGGAAGGCCTCCTGGGCGAGGGCGTCGGCCGCCAGGACCGCGGAATGGCAGGCGCGAGCCAGGGCCTCGTCGTCCCGGGCGAGGCCGAGGGCCAGCAGGACACGGCGGATCCCGTCGGCCATCCGGCGCTTGTGGTCGCGGTCGGCGGCCCGGGTCCGCTCGGTCAGACCGCTGCCGAACCACAGCGCCCTGAAACCGTGTTCGCTGCGGTAGATCCCGGCGAAGGTGTCGACGAGCATGCCGACCGGATCCTCCCAGGGCTCGGCCGCCGCGGCCTCGACGAGACCGTCCATGGCGGTCTCCAGCTTGGCGAAGTAGCCGGCCGCGAGCGCGTCGATGATCGCGTCGCGATCGGGCAGGTACTGGTACAGCGAGCCGACCGAGACCCGCGCCGCCGCGGCCACCCGGGTCGTCGTCAGGGCCTCCACCCCGTCCCTGATCAGGATCTGCTCGGCGGTCTCCAGTACTCGCGCCAACCGGGCCCTGCTGCGCGCCTGTTGAGGGGTGCGCCGCAGGGGAGCGGCCCCGCCCGGACGCGTGGTCGGCTCACCCACGGAACAACCTCCGAACCTGAACGTGACTTTGTTTCACGTTTAGGCTACGGTCGCGCCCATGACCGACTCAAGCTCGGCACTTCAGCCGGAGCGGAGCGCCGTCGCGGACGCCTGCCGCCGCCTGGGCGCCGAGGGGCTGCTCATCGGCACCGCCGGGAACGTCAGCGTGCGCGTGGAGGACCGGGTCGCCATCACCGCGACCGGAGCCGTGCTCGCCGAACTCACCCCGGACCAGGTCACCGTGGTCGACCTCGACGGCAAGGTCGTGGCCGGCACCCTCCGGCCGACCTCCGAACTGGACCTGCACCTCGGCGTCTACGGGCGCTACGGCACCGGAGCGGTCGTCCACACCCACGCGCCCATGGCCACCGCGCTCTCCCTCGTCCTCGACGAACTGCCTTGCGTTCACTACCAGTTGCTCGCCCTCGGCGGCACCGTACGCGTCGCACCGTACGCCACCTTCGGCACCCCGGAACTCGCCGAGTCGGTCCTCGCCGCACTGGAGGGCCGCAGCGCCGCCCTCATGGCCAACCACGGCGCGCTCACCCACGCGCCCACCCTCGACAAGGCCGTCGAGCACGCCCTGCTGCTGGAGTGGGCGTGCGGCGTCTACCAGCGCGCCGCCGCCCTCGGCACCCCGCGCGTCCTCGACGAACAGCGGCAACTCGCGGTCATCGAGGCCGCGATCGCCCGCGACTACGGCACCACCCACCCCGTACCACCCGCGCAGGAGGGAACCCGATGAAGGCACAGCAGGTCGTCACGATGGGCGTGCACGTGCTGGACGTGCTGGTACGGCCGGTGGAGGAGATACCCGAGGGCCAGGGTGCCACCCTCGTCGACGACATCCGGATGACCGCCGCCGGTACGGCCGCCGGCACCGCGCTCACCCTCGCCAAGCTCGGCGCCGAGGTCCGCACCACCGGAGCGATCGGCACCGACCCGACCGGCGACATGCTCGTCCAGCTGCTGAACAAGGCGGGAATCGACACGGAGTTGCTGGTCCGCCGTATCGACACCTCCACCTCCGCCAGCGTCCTGCCGATCCGCCCCAACGGCGACAGGCCCTCCCTCCACCTGCTCGGCGCCAACATCACCTACGGCCTCGACGACGTCCCCTGGGAGGCCGTCGCCGAAGCCACCCATCTGCACCTGGGCGGCCCCGAACTGATCGGCGCCGACGTCGCGGCGCGCATCCTGCACTTCGCGCGGGAACACGACGTGGTCACCTCCGTCGACCTCCTGGCCCCCGGCGAACTGGGCACCTACGACCAGATCGAACCCCTCCTGCAGTACGTCGACTACCTGCTCCCCAACGACGACCAGGTCCTCGGCTTCAGCGAGGAGGAGGACCTGGTGACCGGCGCGAAGAAGTTCCTGTCCGCCGGGGCCGGGCTCGTCGCCGTCACCCGCGGCGGCGACGGCGCGCTCCTGGTCACTGCCGACGGCGCCGAATCGGTCCCCGCCTTCGAGGTGGACGTCGTCGACACCACCGGCTGCGGCGACGCGTTCTCGGCCGGGTTCCTGCGCGGGATCGGCCTGGGCCGCACCCCCCGCGAGGCCGCCGTGCTCGGCAGCGCCGCGGCGGCACTGGTCGCCCAGGGGCTCGGCAGCGACCACGGGGACTTCGACCTCCCCGAGGCCGACGAGTTCGCCATGACCCGCACACCACGCAACTGACGGCCGGCCCGCGAACCGAGTGGTGAGGCGTACGGCGGGGGCGTACGGTCGGACAGTGAACGCCGTCGTTCACCGAGAGCAAGCGCACTATGAGCAGCAGCCCGCAGCCGACCTCCGCAGCACAGGCCACCACCCGGGAACCGGGCGGTGGCGGAAACGGCATGGCGCTGCTGGTCATCGCGTCCTGCCAGCTGATGGTGGTGCTCGACATCACCATCGTGAACATCGCGCTGCCGCACATCCAGAGCGCCCTGGGCTTCTCCACCACCAGCCTGTCCTGGGTGGTCAACGCCTACACGCTCACCTTCGGCGGGCTGCTGCTGCTCGGCGGGCGCACCGGCGACATCCTCGGCAGGCGCCGCATGTTCATCTTCGGGGTGCTGCTGTTCGCGCTCGCCTCCCTGCTCGGCGGCCTCGCCCAGAGCTCCGGTGAACTCCTCGCCGCACGCGCCCTGCAGGGCGTCGGCGGGGCCATCGCCTCCCCGACCGCGCTCGCACTGATCAGCACCACCTTCCGGGAGGGCCCGGAGCGCAACCGCGCCTTCGGCGTCTTCGCCGCGGTCTCCTCCGGCGGCGGCGCGATCGGGCTGCTGGCGGGCGGAATGATCGTCGAGTGGCTCAACTGGCGGTGGGTGTTCTTTGTCAACGTCCCCATCGGGGTGCTGATCGCCCTCGCCGCACCCCGCTGGATCAAGGAGTCCGAACGCCATCCGGGTCACTTCGACGTCGCCGGCGCACTGACCTCCACGGTGGGCATGGTGCTGCTGGTGTACGGATTCATCAGGGCCGCGCAGGAAGGCTGGCGGGACCCCTTCACGCTGGCCTCGTTCGGAGCCGCAGTGGTCGTCCTGGTCGCCTTCGTCCTGATCGAGCGGCGCTCCGAGCAGCCGATCACCCCGCTGCACATGTTCGCCGACCGCAACCGCGCGGGCACCTACGGCATCATGCTGAGCCTCGCGGCCGCGATCTTCGGCATGTTCTTCTTCCTGACGCTCTTCGTCCAGGACGTGCTGGGCTTCAGCCCGTTGCAGGCCGGGCTCGCCTTCCTGCCGGTCAGCGCGGTGATCGCGGTCGGTGCGGCGCTCGCCTCGCGGTTCCTGCCGAGGTTCGGCCCCAAGCCGTTCATGGTGGTGGGGGCCGTGCTCGCGGCGGCCGGTCTGGCCTGGCTGACCCTGACCGACGTCGACTCGACGTACCTCGGCAGCATCCTCGGTCCGATCTGCGTCTTCGGTCTGGGCATGGGCATGGAGTTCGTCTCGCTCACCCTCATGGCGCTCTCCGACGTCTCCGTCCGGGAGACCGGTGCGGCGTCCGGCCTGCTCAACGCCACCCAGCAGGTGGGCGGTTCGCTCGGCCTGTCCATCCTGGTCACCATGTTCGGCACGGCCAGCACCAACGAGGCCCACAAGCAGGTCTCCCGCTTCCTGGCGCAGGCCACCCCCGCCGAGCGCCTGCGCTTCCGGCACACCGGCAAACTCCCGCCGCCCTGGTCCGACGAGGTCCTCACGGCCGGCATCTCCGCCGCCTTCGTCACGGCGGCGATCTTCACCGTCGTCGCCGCCCTGGTCGCCGTTCTCGCCATCCAGGTCCGCCCGTCCGACCTGGAACGCCTCAAGGGCGGCATGGGTCCCGGAGCGGTCTGAGTCCACGTGACCGGTGCATAGGATCACCGGCATGGCAGTACGACCGGTTCAGGTGAACATCAAGGCCCTCGACCCCGTGGCCGTCGGCCGGTTCTGGGCGCAGGCGCTCGGCTGGAACGCGTACCACCCCGGTGTGACCACCTACGTCGGGCCCGCCGGCGGGCTGGTCTGGCCGGACCCGGCCTTCGTGGGCATCGACGTCGTTCCCGTCCCCGAACCCGGGACGACGACGAAGAACCGGGTGCACCTCGATCTCGCCACCACCTCCGAGGCCCACCGGACGGAGCTGGTCGAGCGCGTGCGAGCCCTGGGTGCGACGCCCGTCGACGTGGGCCAGGGCAGCGTGCCGTGGACGGTCCTCGCCGACGTCGAGGGCAACGAGTTCTGTGTGCTGGAGCCCCGGGACGTCTACCGGGACACCGGCCCGATCGCCGCCATCGTGGTCGACTGCGCCGATCCCCGGGCCATGGCCCGCTTCTGGGGCGAGGCCTTGGACTGGACCCTGCACGAGGTGGCCGACGACCGCGCGGTCTGGCGCTCCGCCGAGGGCACCGGCCCGTACCTCGAGTTCCTTCGCACCCCGGGCGCGAAGACCGTGCCGGACCGCGTCCATCTCGACCTGCTGCCCCGCCCCGGTGACGACAAGGAGGCCGAGGTGGCCCGGCTGCGGGCCCTCGGCGCCACCGACCTCGACCTCGGCCAGGGCGACGTCCCCTGGACCTGCCTGGCCGATCCGGAGGACCACGAGTTCTGCGTGCTCGCCCCGTCCTGACGCACGTGCGCGGCCCGTGGTCCCGGAGACCGCCCTCCCATGTCACAGACACGGGTGGCTGTCTCGTCCTGACGGTGAGAACTGATTCGGGACCGGGAAGGTGATCATCGTGCGGGTGTTCGTGGCGGGCGGATCCGGGGTGCTCGGGCGGCGGCTGGTGCCGCAGCTCGTGGCCAGAGGACATCAGGTGACGGCTACGACGACCGGCGCGGCCAAGCTGGGGCTGCTGCAGCGGCTGGGCGCGCAGGGTGTCGTGATGGACGGCCTGGACGCGGCCTCGGTCGGCGAGGCGGTCGCACAGGCGCGGCCGGACGTGATCGTGCACCAGATGACCGCGATCTCCATGGCGCACGCCGGCAAACCGGATCTGAAGCACCCGGACCGCTGGTTCGCCAAGACCAACCGGCTGCGCACCGAGGGCACGGACCACCTGCTGGCCGCGGCTCAGGCGACCGGCGTCCATCACCTCGTCGCGCAGGGCTACGCCAGCTGGAACGGCGTCCGGCAAGGCGGCTGGGTGAAGACCGAGGAGGACCCCCTCGACCTCCTGGAGGGCACCGCCGCGCAGGCGGGCATGGAGGCGATGCGGCACGCCGAGGAGGCGGTCCTCGCGTACGGCGGCGCGGTGCTGCGCTACGGCGCCTTCTACGGGCCCGGTGCCATCGACGACCAGGTCGTGCTGGTGCGCAAGCGGCAGTACCCGCTGGTCGGCAGTGCCGCGGGGTACAGCTCCTGGATCCACCTCGACGACGCCGCGAGCGCCACCGTGCTGGCCGTGGAGCAGAAAGCGGCCGGCGTGTTCAACATCGTCGACGACGAACCGGCCCCGGCCAACGACTGGCTGCCCCACCTCGCCGAGTGCGCCGGAGCCAAGCCGCCGCGCCGGGTGCCCGTATGGCTGGCCCGGCTGCTGGCCGGCGACCAGGCGGTGATCATGATGACGCAGGGGCGCGGCTTCTCCAATGCCAAGGCCAAACGGGAGCTGGGCTGGCAGCTGCGCCACCCGTCCTGGCGCCAGGGCTTCAAGGAGGAGCTGGCGTGACCCGCACCGAGGAGTTCGAGGAGCTGCGGCCGCTGCTGTTCGCGATCGCCTACCGCATGCTCGGCAGCGTGAGCGAGGCCGAGGACGCGCTCCAGGAGGCCTGGCTGCGCTGGCAGGCCGCCCCGACCCGGCCCACCTCCACCAAGGCCTACCTCTCGGCGGTGGTCACCCGGATCTGCGTCGACGTCCTGCGCTCGGCCCGGGTACGGCGGGAGGAGTACGCCGGCCCATGGTTCCCCGAGCCGCTGCTCGCCGACCCCTACGAGGACCCGGAGCGCTCCGCCGAACTGTCCGACTCGCTGTCCATGGCCGCCCTGTTGCTGCTGGAACGGCTGACCCCGCTGGAGCGGGCGGTCTTCGTGCTGCGGGAGGTCTTCGGGTTCGGCTTCCCGGACATCGCCTCGGCCGTGGGCCGCTCGCAGGCGGCCTGCCGCCAGCTCGCCGTACGGGCCCGCCGGCACATGGACGCCGGCCTGCCTCGGTTCGAGGCCGGCCGCAAGGAGCGCGAGGAACTCGCCGGGCGGTTCTTCGACGCCTTCCGGGAGGGCGACGTCGACGCGCTGCGCGAACTCCTCGCCGCCGACGTGCACATGGCGGGCGACGGCGGCGGCAAGGCGCCGCAGCTGGCCAACGCGGTCATCGGCGCCGAGCACGTGGCCCGCGTGCTCGCCGAGTTCGCGCCGCAGATCGGCAGCGTCGGCGTCGTGGTGGAACCGCGGCAGGTCAACGGCCGACCCGGCGCGCTCTTCCGCGACCGGGACGGCAGGATCGTCAGCGTCATGGCTCTCGACGTCCTCGACGGACGGGTCCGGACGATCCGCTCGGTGATCAACCCCGACAAGCTGGGGCACCTGGGGGCGGTGGCGGACGCCTGGGCGCTCAGGCGGGAGGCGGAGCGGGCGCGCCGCCTCGCGACCGGCCGGACCGGCTGAGCGCGCGGGTCAGCCGACCGACGTGCCGCCCCACTCCTCCGGAGCGACGTCCGCGAGCGTCTGCGAGAACGTCCACTGGTGACCGGCCGGGTCCTCGGCCGTGTACTGGCGCTCGCCGTACTCGAAGTCGGTCGGCTCCATGAGGATGCGCGCGCCGTGCTCCCGGGCCCGCTGGCAGTGGGCCCGGGCGTCCGCCACACGGACGGTGACCGAGTGGGTGACCTCGCCGGGGCGCGGCGGCCGGCGGTCCTTGCGGACGTCCCCGACGATCACCGCGCCGTCCCCGTAGGCGAGTTGGGCCCGGTGGTCCTCGCCGATGCGCACCCGCTCGGCGAAGCCGAAGGCCGCGCCCAGCCAGTCGACCGCCGCGCGCACGTCCGGGTAGATCAGCACGGGGATGACCGTCGCGGCGGGGATGGAACGGTTCGGCTTCATGACGGACTCCGGAGGTCTGGCGGCATCCCTACCGCCGTGCGGACGGTGCGGGCACCAGGCCGAGTCGCTGGGCGCGCAGGACCGTGCTGACGCGGTCTCGTGTGCCCAGTTTGCGGTAGATCTTCTCGATGTGCTTGTGGACCGTACGGTCCGAGATGCCGAGTCGGCGGCCTATCGCGGACGCGGTCAGCGCGTCCGTGAGCAGCAGCAGGACGCTCGTCTCGCGGGGCGTCAGCCGCGTGTCGGCCGCCCGGTGGGCGGGGCCGGCCGACCGCCGCAGGCGCTCCAGCAGTTGCCGCTGCCGATCGACCGCGGCCAGCAGCGGCTGCAACTCACTCGCCACCCGGACGTGGTCGTCGGTGAAGTCCCGGCCCGAGCGGTAGACCATGCAGCCGGTGACCGGGCCGGCCGCCTTCGGCAGCGGGATCGCCAGCACGTGGTGCGCGTCCATGAGGCCGCCGATCAGCCGCGCCGTCGGGCTCGTGGACCAGGCGCGGCCGGCCGCCCGGCGGGCGGTGAGCGGCGTGCGGTCCCGGCCCGCCGTGTACAGGGGTGCGAAGGGATAACCCTCCCGCAGCAGGCTCACGGACTCCTCGCCGAGCCGGGCGAACCCGTCGGCGACGGCGGCGGGCATGCCGACCGTGCCCGAGGACGCGTTCCACTCGTCCAGCTTGTAGATCAGCGTCTCGCCGCCGCACAGGGCCGGCAGCGCCTCGGCCAGCAGCGGCCACAGCCGCTCCGGCTCGGGCTCGTTGAGGGCCGCCACGGCCACCGACAGCATGCGTTCATGGGCCCCGCCCAGCGCCTGTGCCACGTTCCGACTCCGCGTACGCAGTTGTACCCATACCGAACGGCGTCCACGGTGCCCGAGACTGCACACGGGCGCCGGTGACGCTCCCGGAAACACTCCAGCACATCGTCGCTCCGGCGGCCGCGGCGGGGGAGACCCGGCGGTTCACGTGGGGGACGGCCGGTTCAACCTGGCCCCGGATTCCGGGCGGGCCGCCGGAACGGGGGACCGGCGGCCCGCACCCGGCTCACCAGCGGGGCAACCCGAGCCGCAGGCGGTCGTTGCGAACGCGAGCCCCGCGGCGACGAGGGCGGCGGCCGGACGGCGACTTCGTCGACGATCACCCATGTCGACGGTGCACCGGAACGGGATGTCATGACGAAGGGCCCCGCGCAGCCTTGGCAGCGCGGGGCCCGGAAACGTTCTTCGGTTATGGAGATTCGATGGCGTGACGAACCGTCAGGCCGGTCGCACGGCGATGCGGATCGCCGCCTCCCCGGCGTTGTGGATCGACTCCTCACGGATGACCGAGCCCGGGCCGGGGGCGTGGATCATCAGACCGTTGCCCGTGTAGAGGCCCACATGGCTGAAGTTGTCGTGGAAGAAGATGAGGTCACCGGGGCGGCTCTCGGCGAGGGGGATCACCGTGCCGGCGCTCGACTGCTCGCTCGTACTGCGCGGCAGCGCGACCCCGGCGGCCTTCCAGGCGGCCTGGGTCAGCCCCGCGTTGTCGTACGACTCCGGGCCGACGGCACCCCACAGGCACGGCCTGCCGATCTGCGCGCGGGCGAACTCCACGGCCCGGTCGGCCTTCGTGCCGGTGGACGTCTCGACGGCCGGGACGCCCGTCTCCAGGACGGTCGGCTGCGGCGCCGGCCGCTCCTCGACCACCGGCACGCCGGTGTCCAGAACCGACGGCTCCCGCAACCGCCGAGCCACGTCGGCGGCCCGCCGGGCCTGCTCCTGCGCCACGGGGTCCCGCCAGTCGGCCTGCGGCGCCGCCGCCGCGATGATCTGCTGGGCGCCGGTGTCCCAGCCGGGCTGTGCGGGGGCGGACGGGGCCATGGTCTGGGCGACGAGCTGCTGTGCGCCGGTGTCCCAGCCGGGCTGTGCGGGGGCGGACGGGGCCATGGTCTGGGCGACAAGCTGCTGTGCGCCGGTGTCCCAGCCGGGTTGTGCGGGGGCGGACGGGGCCATGGTCTGGGCGACGAGCTGGTGGGCGCCCGTGTCCCAGCCCGGCTGCGCCGGCGCGGCTGTGGTGCTCGCGCGGTTGGTGGCTGTCTGCTGGGCGGGTATCGCCCAGCTCGGCTGCGCCGGTGCGGAGGGGGACATCGTCTGCGCGACGAGCTGTTGTGCGCCGGTGTCCCAACCGGGTTGTGCCGGGGCCGATGGGGCCATGGTCTGCGCGACGAGCTGTTGGGCGCCGGTGTCCCAGCCGGGCTGTGCGGGGGCGGACGGCGTCATCGACTGGGCGACGAGCTGCTGAGCGCCCGTGTCCCAGCCCGGCTGCGCCGGCGTGGCCGCCATGCTCGTGCCTGCGGTGGCGGCCTGCTGGGGTCGGGACGTCCAGTCGGGCTGGGCCGGTGCGGAGTCGTTCATCGTGCGGGCCGCGGCCGCCTGCTGGACCTGGGCCGCCCAGCTGGGCTGCGCCGGTGTGGCCTCGATCGCCGCGGGGGCCGCGCTCTGCGGGGCCGGGGCCGCCTGCCAGGTGCTCCGGTCCGGCTGCGGGGCGACGGCGGGACGCGGGGCGGAGGTCTGCCGGGCGACGTGCCGGTACAGCAGGTCGCTGGCCGCGGCGACCTTGCGCTGGTTCTCCTGCTTGGATCTGCGCAGCGAGGTCTGCCGCGACTCCGCGGGGGCCGGGGCGGCCGGGAGTGCAGCGGCCGCTTCCTGGCGGGGCTGGGGCACCGCGGGAAGCGCAGCCGTGGGGGCGGCGGGCAGCTCGGCCATCGGGCGACGGGGCCCGGCGGCGGGCAGCTCGGGTACGGCCCGGGCGGGGGCCTCCAGCTCACGAGCCGCACGAGCCTCCACCGCGCGAGCTTCCACCGGACGGGGGGGCCGGGTGGCGGCGGGACGCCTGGCCGGGGTGCGGTCGGACGGGAGGATCGCCGGGACGGTCGGTCCGATGGACGCCCGGGCCATGTCGAACCACTGCCGGGAGACGTTGTCCAGGTCGGGGTCCGAGCCCCCGCGCGGCTGACCGCCACGCTCGCCGGTGCCGCGCGCCTTCTGCACGCGGGTCAGGTTGAACTGCCCGGTGTCCTCCTCGGCACGGTCGTACAGGCTGCTCACACGCTGCCGGACGTCCTCCCGGCTGGGTGCTTCGTCGCCCGGCTGGGGCGAGGCGTCGGCCGTCTGCGAGAACAGGGCCACCGAGGTGAGGGCGGCCGTCGCGAGGGCGGAGTTGCGCATACCGGGGAGGCCGAAGCCTCCGGCACGCGACGATCGTTCCGGCGCCATGGGGGCCGTACTCCTTCCGTACTCCGCCTACCGAGTTAGCTGTCGGGTTCGGGCGGTCAATTCCGGAAGGCATGCCCTACGGCCCTTGCGCCGAAGCGCAGTCGGGCCGATTCACCCCATGAATCGGTTGGGTCCCCGGTTCCGGCCGCCGCGAAGGCGCACCGGATTCGGCGGAGGCCGCTCTTCCCGACGGGGTTCGCCGGAGTGACACGAGCGGCCTGAGGCCAAGCTAGCCAACTTGTGCGCCTCGTGTGAAGGTTGACGGCCGGAATGTCCGATACGCTTTTGTGACCTTCGTCGTGACGCACCGTCAGATCCCTTTTCGGTGGACGGAGGGCGTGCAGGTGGTGACGGAGAGTCACCGAACGCCTCTCCGGCCACGTGGCGTCAGGAACGCGGAGCCTGATCCTCGCCCGCCGCCCGCTCGGCGTTGCGCTTCTTGATCCGCGCGCCCTCCTTGCGGACCTCCGCCTGCGTCGCGCGCTCCTTGACCAGCCACTCGGGCTGCTCCTGCTTCAGGGTCTCGATCTCCTCGGTGGTGAGGGCCTCGGTGACCCCGCCGCGCGCGAGACCCGAGATGGAGACGCCCAGCTTCGCCGCGACCACCGGACGGGGGTGCGGGCCGTTGGCCCGCAGCTCGCGCAGCCACTCGGGCGGATTCGCCTGGAGCTCGTCGAGCTGGGCGCGCGAGACGACACCCTCACGGAACTCTGCGGGGGTGGCCTCGAGGTACACACCCAGCTTCTTCGCCGCGGTGGCGGGCTTCATCGTCTGGGCGGTCTGGTGCGACTTCATGGGGTCAAGGGTATCGAGCGCGTACGACGCCTCCGACCACGGCCGGTAACCTGGCGGGGTGACAGGCTCGGAAGCATCCCAGACGTTCCGGCTTGCGTACGTCCCGGGGACGACGCCCGCCAAGTGGGTGCGGATCTGGAACGAGCGCCTGCCCGACATCCCGCTGACCCTTCAGCCCGTAGCGGCCGCCGAGGCCCCCGACGTACTGCGGGCCGGCGAGGCCGACGCGGGGCTGGTGCGGCTCCCGGTGGACCGTGCGTACTTCAGCGCCATCCCCCTCTACACCGAGACGACCGTGGCCGTCGTACCCAAGGACCACGTGATCACGGCCGCGGAGGAGATCACCCTCGCCGACCTGGCCGACGAGGTGCTCTTCCACCCCCTCGACGACGTCCTCGACTGGGACGCCCCGCCCGGCGAGCCCGCCTTCGAGCGCCCGGCGACGACCGAGGACGCCGTGGAGCTCGTCGCGGCGGGCGTCGGCCTCCTGGTGGTGCCCCAGTCCCTGGCCCGCCTCCACCACCGCAAGGACCTCACCTACCGCCCGGTGACCGACGCGCCCCGGTCGAGCGTGGCCCTGTCCTGGCCGGAGGACGCCACCACCGACCTGGTGGAGGACTTCATCGGCATCGTCCGCGGCCGTACGGTCAACAGCTCCCGCGGCCGCAAGCCGCAGCCGGCGGAGAAGACCGCGGACAAGCCGGCGCCCCGCCGCAAGCCCGCGGCGGCGAAGACGCCCGCCCGCAGCCCCAGGACGGGCACGTCGAAGACCCCGAAGCGAGGAAAGCCCCGCCGCCGCTCCTAAGCCCCGTGGACCCGGCGTTTCGCACGGGCACTTCGCAGGGATGCGGGCACTTCGCAGGGATTCGGACGGTGGCCGTCCAGTACCTGCCCGGCCCCCGAACCGGACCGCGAAGACTTCACCCCGCCCCGGTGACACAATCGGTGAGTGGACCGGGGGATCCTCGAGCGTGAGCCCGAGCTGGAGCTGCTGGCCTCGGCCGCACAACAGGCGGCGGACGGCGCCGGTGCGGTGGCACTTGTCTTCGGCGAGGCGGGAATCGGCAAGTCGAGCCTGGTCGGAGCCCTGCCCGAGCGGTTGCCCGGGCAGGCGCGGGTGCTGGTCGGCCAGTGTGACGACCTCACCACCCGGCGCCCCCTCGGACCCTTCCGCGACCTCGTCGGCAGCGTCGGCGCCGACCTCGCCCGAGCCGTCACGGAGGGCGCCGATCGGCACCGCGTCTACGAGTCCCTGCACGCCGAGCTCGCCGTGACTCCGCATCCTGCGGTACTCGTCGTCGAGGACGTGCACTGGGCCGACGAGGCATCCCTGGACGCCCTGCGCTTCCTCGTCCGGCGCATGGACCGGCTGCCCGCCCTGCTCGTCCTCACCTACCGCGACGACGAACTGCACCGCGGCCACCCCCTGCGTCACCTCCTCGGCCAGGTCTCCCGCGCCCCCCGCGTGCACCGCCTGCCGCTGGCCCGGCTCTCCCTCGACGCGGTACGCGAGCTCAGCGCGGCCGGCCGGCTCGACCCGGCGCAGGTGTACCAGGTGACCTCCGGCAACCCCTTCTTCGTCACCGAGGTCCTGGCGGCCGGCGGCACCGGGGGAGTGCCGCCCACGGTCGTCGACGCCGTGCTCGCCCGGCTGCGCGGGCTGCGGCCGGACACCGTGGACGCCCTGGAACAGCTCGCCGTCGTTCCCTCGGCCGTCGAACGCCGACTGGTCGACGCGCTGCTCACCGACGGCGTGGCGGTCCTCGCCGAGGCCGAACAGCGCGGGCTGCTCACCGTCACCCCCGAGCGGATCGCCTTCCGGCACGAGCTGATCCGGCGGGCCGTCGCCGACTCCGTGCCCGCCGCCCGGCGCATCGAACTCGACCGCCACGTCCTCGCTGCGCTCGCCGCCCTGCCCGGCGCCGACGCCGCCCGCATCGTCCACCACGCCGCGCGGGCCGGCGACCTGGACGCCATCGCCCGCTACGGCCCGGACGCCGCCCGGGACGCCGCCGACGCCGGCGCCCACCGCGAGGCCGCGGCCCAGCTCAGGCTCGTCCTGCGCCAGCGCCACCGCTACGGCCCGGCCGAACTCGCCGAGCTGCTCGAACGTCACGCCGTGGAGAGCTACACCATCGCCGACACGGCCGCCGCCGTCACCGCCGAGCGCGAGGCGGTCGCCCTGCGCCGGTCGCTCGGCGACATCCTCGCGCTCGGCTCCGACCTGCGCTGGCTCTCCCGCATCCACTGGTGGGCCGGTGACGCCGACCAGGCCCAGGCCGCCGCCCGCGAGGCCGTCGCCGTCCTGGAACACGCGGGCGACGACCGGCTGCTCGCCCTGGCCGTCAGCAACATCGCCCAGCTGCGCATGCTGTCCGACCGCTACTCCGAGGCCGTCGAACACGCCGAGCGCGCCATCGTCCTGGCCCGCAAGGCCGACGACTCGGCGATCCTCTCGCACGCCCTCAACAACCTCGGCACGGCCCGCTGGCGGGGCGGCGACCCCGACGGGCGCAAGCAGCTGGAGGAGAGCCTGGAGGTCGCCCTCGGCGCCGGCGAGGTCGAGCACGCCTGCCGCTCCTACGCCAACCTGATCTGGAACCTCCTGGACAACCTGCAGTACGCCGACGCCGACCGCTTCCTGCCGCCGGCCCTCGACCTGGCCGACCGCGCCGAGCACCTCGGCTTCCTCACCTACCTCCACGTCGAACTGGCCCTGCGCCGCCTGGCCGCCGCCGACTGGGAGGACGCCGAACGGCACGCCGAGTTCGGCATCCACGACTTCCCGCCGGCCCGCTGCCCCGCCCTGACCGTGCTGGCGCGGGTGCGCGTCCGGTCCGGCAGGCCCGGGGCCGGCGAGCTCCTCGCCGAGGCCCGGGAGATCGCCGTACGGACCAGGGAGCTCCAGCGCACCGGCCCGGTGGCGGCCGCGCAGGCGGAGGCGGCCTGGCTGCGCGGCGACGCGGACGCCGTGGTGGCGGCCGCGGCCCCGGTCCACGCCCAGGCCCGCCATCTGTCCGGGATCCCCTACGGCGCCGAACTCGGCTACTGGCTCACCAAGGCCGGGCATCCGGTGCCGACGGACGACTCCGACCACCCCTACGCCCTGCAGGCGCGCGGCCACTGGCGGGAGGCCGCGGCCGTCTGGAAGGCCGCCGGCTGCCCCTACGAACACGCCGCCGCCTTCGCGGAGAGCCCGCACCCCGCCGACAAGCTCGAGGCCCTCGCCGAACTCGACGTCCTGGGCGCCGAACCGCTGGCCCGCCGAGTCCGCGCCGAACTGCGCCGCCTCGGGGTGCGGCACATCCCCCGCGGCCCGCTCGCCGCCACCCGCGGCAACCCCGGCCGGCTCACCGAACGCCAGCTCCAGGTGATGCGGCTGCTCGCCCAGGGCCTGACCAACGCGGAGATCGCCGCGCGCCTCGTCGTGTCCGTCCGTACCGTCGACAACCACGTCCGCGCCGTCCTCGGCAAACTGGACGCACCCACCCGTCGGCACGTCGCCGTCCGCGCCACGGAGCTCGGGTTGCTGCCGGAGCGCGAAACGTAGGTATCGCGGGCGGCCGAGGTAGGTGATGCCCACCGATGCCCGCACCCGCGCAACCCGAGTAGAACGTGCGTATCGACCCGACTCACGAAGAAACGGGGGATATCGCATGACCACCACAGAGGCCCAGGCGGCGCGACAGGAACTCGCGGACTTCACGGGGGAGCTCATCGGCCCCGAGGACTCCGGCTACGAGCAGGCCCGCGCCGTCTACAACGCGATGATCGACCGGCGCCCCGCCCTCGTCGCGCGCTGCGCCGACGCGGACGCCGTCGCCCGGGTGATCGGCTTCGCCCGCGCCCACGACCTGCCCCTCGCGGTCCGCGGCGGCGGCCACCACGGTGCCGGGATGGGCACCGTCGACGGGGGAGTGGTCGCCGACCTGTCCCCCATGAAGGAGATCCACGTCGACCCCGAGGCCCGCACGGTCCGCGTCGGCGGCGGCTGCGTGTGGGGCGAGGTGGACCGCGCCACCCACGCCCACGGCCTCGCCACCCCCAGCGGCATCGTCTCCACCACCGGCGTGGGCGGCCTCGCCACCGGCGGCGGCCTGGGGCACCTCACCCGCAGGTGCGGCCTGACCATCGACAACATCCTCTCCGCCGACGTCGTCCTGGCCGACGGCCGGCAGGTGCGCGCGAGCGCCGACGAGAACAGCGACCTGTTCTGGGCGCTGCGCGGAGGCGGCGGCAACTTCGGCGTCGTCACCTCCTTCTTGCTGCGGCTGCACGAGATCGACACCGTGGTGGCCGGACCCACCTTCTGGCCCGTCGAGATCAGCGCCGACGTCCTCACCGCCTACCGGGACTTCCTCCCGAACGCGCCCCGCGACCTCAACGCCTTCTTCCTCTACGGCACCGTGCCACCGGCCCCGCCGTTCCCCGAGGAGATCCAGCTCCGCAAGACCGCCGGCGTCGTCTGGTGCCACACCGGCGGCGACCCCGAGACCGCCGCGCGCGAGATGGCACCGCTGCTCGACGCCCTGCCGGAGCCGATGCTGCACGCCGTCGGACCGATGCCCCACCCCGACCTGCAGGGCATGTTCGACGGGCTCTACCCGCCCGGCCACCAGTGGTACTGGCGCGCCGACTTCGTCGAGGAGATCCCGGACGAGGCCGTCCAACTGCACGCCAAGTTCGGTGCCGAGGTGCCGACCGTCCAGTCGACGATGCACCTCTACCCGATCGACGGCGCCGCTCACGACGTCGGCCCCGACGAGACACCGTGGAGCTACCGGAGCGCTCGGTGGTCCACCGTCTACGCGGGCGTCGACCCCGATCCGGCCAACGCCGAACTGATCAAGCGCTGGGCGGTCGACTACTCCGACGCCCTGCACCCGTACTCGGCGGGCGGCGCCTACGTGAACATGATGATGGACGAGGGCCAGGACCGGGTCCGCGCCAGTTACGGCGGCAACTACGAACGGCTGGCCCGTATCAAGGCCGACCTCGACCCGGACAACGTCTTCCGCCTCAACCAGAACATCCGGCCCACCTGACCGCATCGGCCGACCGGACGGTGCCCCGGGCGGGGGACGGGGCACCGCCGGTCACCCGGGGGCGCATCTCCGCGCCCCGCTCACCACGTGTCCACGAACGGACGGTGACCGGGCTGCGGGACGGGGCACCTGTCCAGCGCCGCCAGGATCCACTCCCGCGACCCGGCCGGGTCGATGACCGCGTCGACCTCCAGCGCGGCCGCCGCGTTGACCGCCTTCCCGCGTTCGTACAGCTCGGCGACGCGCTCCTCGAAGGCGCGGGCCCGCTCGGCCGGGTCGGCGATCGCCGCCAGCTCCTTGCGGTAGCCGAGGCGGACCGCGCCTTCGAGGCCCATCCCGCCGAACTCCCCGCTCGGCCACGCCGCCGTCGCCAGCGGCGCCCGGGTGGAGCCGCCCATCATGGCCATCGCCCCGAGTCCGTACGCCTTGCGCAGCACCAGACTCACCAGCGGCACCCGCAGATTGGCCCCCGTCACGAACAGCCGGGCGAAGTGCCGTACGGTCGCGGTGCGTTCGGCGTCCGGGCCGACCATGAACCCCGGGGTGTCGCACAGCGAGACCACCGGCAGCCCGAACGCGTCGCACAACTGCAGGAAGCGCGCCGCCTTGTCGGCCGCGTCCCGGTCGATCGCCCCGCCCAGATGCGCCGGATTGCTGGCGATCATCCCCAGCGGCCGCCCCTCGATCCGCACCAGACAGGTCAGCACCCCGACCCCGAACCCCGCCCGCAGCTCCAGCACCGAGTCCCTGTCCGCGAGGCCCGCGACCGCCGTCCGCATGTCGTACGCCCGCCGCCGGTTCTCCGGCACGACGTGGCGCAGCAGCCGCCGGTCCGGCGCCTCCCAACTCGCCCGCGCGCCTTGGAAGTACGACAGATACCGGCGCGCGACCCGCACGGCCTCCGCCTCGTCGGCGACCGCGACGTCCACCACTCCGTTGGGCACCTGCACCGACAGCGGGCCCACCTCCTCCGGCCGGTACACGCCGAGCCCGCCGCCCTCGATCATCGCGGGCCCGCCCATCCCTATGGTCGCGTCGGGCGTGGCGATGACGACGTCGCAGCAGCCCAGCAGCGCCGCGTTGCCCGCGAAGCACCGGCCCGAGACGACGCCGACCAGCGGAACCGTCCCGCTCAGCCGCCCCATCCGCCCGAAGGTGGTCACGTCAAGTCCGGCGACGGCGGTGGTGTCCGTGTCCCCGGGCCGTCCCCCGCCGCCCTCCGCGAACAGCACCACGGGCAGCCGCCGTTGCTCGGCGAGCTCCAGCATCCGGTCGGTCTTGCGGTGGTTCTGCAGCCCCTGGGTACCGGCCAGGACCGTGTAGTCGTACGACATCACGACGCACGGCCGGCCGTCGACGCTCCCCGTGCCGGTCACCATGCCGTCGGCCGGCGTCGAGCGGATCAGGTCGTCCAGGGAACGGCGCCGCCGCTGGGCGGCGATCGCCAGCGCCCCGAACTCGGTGAAGGTGCCCGGGTCGCACAGGTCGGCGATGTTCTCGCGGGCGGTGCGGCGCCCGAGGGAGTGCCGCCCGGCCACCGCCTCGGGACGGTTCTCGTCCAGGCCGAAGGAGTGCCGGTGGACGACCTCGGCGAGGTCCGGTCGGATCGCGTCGGGGTCGGCTCGTTCGGCGGTGTCGGTGCCCTCGTGCGCGCCGGTGATCTCGTCGAGGGTGGCCAACAGGGCTCCCTCGCCGACCGTTTCGCCCACGCGCGCGTGCAGCAGCCGTACCGCGCCGGAGCCGGGCGCCCGTACCACGTGCTCCATCTTCATGGCCTCCAGCACCAGCAGCTGCTGTCCGGAGCGCACCCGTTCGCCCGGGGCGACGTCGACGGAGACGACGGTGCCGCCGAGCGGCGCGAGGACCGCGCCGTCCACGGCCTGCGTCTCCGGGTCGGCGAAGGTCTCCGCGAGCTCGGCCACCATGCCCGTGTGCGCCCAGAAGCGCGGCTCCGCGAGCACCTCCCGCAGCAGCGGAATCCCGGTCCGCACCCCCTCCACCCCGAACTCGCCCAGCGCCCGCCGCGCCCGCGCACAGGCCGCCTCCACCCCGCCGGACGGAACGTGCGCGACGACCTTCGCCAGCAGGGGGTCGTACCGCGTGCCGACCTCGGCCCCCGCCCGGACGGCCGTGTCCACCCGGATGCCCGGCCCGGCCGGCAGGTCGAAACGCGAGATCCGCCCGGCCTCCTCGGCGGCGACGCGCGCCTGCACGGCGAACCCGCGCGGCGCGGTCGGCGGCCCCGAGAGCCCCAGCTCCTCGAGCGTCGCCCCGCCGGCGATCCGCAGCTGCAGGGCGACCAGGTCGAGACCGGTCACCTCCTCGGTGACCGTGTGCTCCACCTGGAGGCGGGGATTGGCCTCGATGAAGGAGAACTCCTCGTCGCGCACCAGGAACTCGAAGGTCACCAGGCTGGAGCAGCGGGTGGCACGGGCCAGCCGCAGGGCCGCGCCGAGGATGTTCTCCCTTACGTCGTCGCGGAGTTCGGGAGCGGGCGCGATCTCGATCAGCTTCTGGTGGCGTCGCTGGGCGCTGCAGTCCCGGTCCCACAGGTGCGTGACGGCGCCGGTCGCGTCACCGACGATCTGCACCTCGATGTGCCGGGCGCCCTCCAGCAGCCGCTCCGCGTACAACTCGCCCCGCCCGAAGCCCTGTTCCGCCTCCGAACGGCACCTCTCCCACGCCTCCTCAAGCTCCTCGGCCCGGCGCACGACCCGCATCCCGCGCCCGCCGCCCCCGCCGGCCGCCTTCACCATCACGGGCCCGTCCGCCAGCAACTCCCGCGCCCCGTCGGGCCCGTCGGCCCCGGCGAGCACCGGAACCCCCAACCCGGCGGCGAGCTCCCGGGCCCGTCGCTTGTCCCCGAAGACGTCCAGGACCTCGGGCGAGGGCCCGACGAAGACGATCCCGGCCTCCCCGCAGCGGCGCGCGAACCCGGCGTCCTCGCTCAGGAAGCCGTAGCCGGGGTGGAGGAAGTCGCACCCGGTGGCGCGGGCGGCGGCGAGCAGCGCGGCACCGTCCAGGTAACCGGGCAACGGCACCGCCTCGTCGGCCGGCCGCGTGTGCGCGGCGTCGCCCTCCTCGTACACCGCGACCGTACGCAGCCCGGCTTCCGCCGCGGCGCGCAGGACGCGTACGGCGATCTCCCCGCGGTTGGCGACGAGCACGGCGGCAGCACCCATGGGAGCCCTCCTGGACACGGACCTCATCGACCGGCCCGGTCATGATCTCAGGCGCACCGGCCGAGCGGTCCTCGGGTGCGAGGTCATTTCCGTGCCGCGCGGCCGATCGACTCGACCAGCGGCAGCAGCCGCTGCGGGACCCGTTCCCGCAGGGCCACCTCGGTGCGGGTGCGGACCACGCCGGGCATGCTGATCAGCTTCTGGATCACGTCCTCAAGGTGGGCGTTGTCGCGCGCCACGACCCGGGTCAGCAGATCGCCGCCGCCCGTGATGGAGAAGGCCTCCACGATCTCCGGCACGGCCGCCAGCGCGTCGCCCACGTCGTCGAGGTGTCCCTGGGTGACCTCGATGTGCACGAACGCGAGGACGGGGTGGCCGAGCGCGGCGGGGGAGAGCGTGGGGCCCGTGCCCGTGATCACGCCGTCCCGCTCCAGCCGGTCGAGACGGGCCTGCAGGGTGCCGCGGGCGACCCCCAGGACGCGGGCGTACTCGCGCACGCTCGTACGGGGCTGCTCCAGCAGCAGCCGCAGGATGCGGGTGTCGAGCTCGTCGACCGCCATGTGCGGGTTCTCCTCGTGCATGGTCCGTTGGCCCGCCCGTGGCCGCCCTCGGACCCGTGGTGCTGTACCAATGGCCCAGCATAATCGGCGCCGCTTGAGCCAGCAGGACGAAGGATGCTGCAATGAGGATGTCGATGGCGCTGCGGACCCCGCGGCGCCTTTTTCGTGCCGGTGTCCAAGGGGGCGGGTAAGCGTGCTGAAGAGGGTGTTCGTGGCTCCGGATCCGGGGCGGCTGCGGCTGAGGTTCGCCGCGCGCGCCGTCGTCGGGATCGGGGCGGCCGTGGTCCTGTGCGCTCTGGCCGGACTCTCCCTCCCCGGTACGGTCACCGGCGGCCTGGCCGCGCTGCTGGCCCTGTTCACCGTCACCGACGACACCGTCCGCGGGCAGGCGGTCACCACCGCCCTGCTGCCGGCCGTCGGCCTGCCGGTGCTGACCGCCGCGGCCGAGCTGCACACCCACCCGGTGGCCCGCGACCTCGTCTTCCTGGCCGTCGTCGGCGCCGGCGTGTACGCCCGCCGCTTCGGCCCGCGCGGACACAGCCTCGGCGTGTTCGCGTTCATGACCTTCTTCATGGCGCAGTTCCTGCACGCGACGACCGGTCAGCTCCCCGAGTTGTACGTCGCCGTCGTCCTGTCCGTGCTCACCGCCGCGGCCGTCCGCTTCGGCCTGTGGTGCTACGAGGCCCAGCTGCCCCCGGCCCCCGCCCCCGCCCCGCCGCCGGGCACCGGCTTGGCCTGCGTGACCACCCGCCAGGCCGTCCAGGCCACCGCCGGCGCGGGCTTCGCGCTCCTCGTGGGCCACCTGGTGTCCGGACAGCGCTGGTACTGGGCCGTCGGCGCCACCTGGTGGGTCTTCGTCAACACCACCTCGCGCGGCGAGACCCTGGTCCGCGGCTTCCGCCGGGTCCTGGGCACCGTGATCGGCATCGGCCTGGGCGTCCTGATCGCCGTCCCGGTGGACGGAGCGGCCCTCCCCACCGCCGTACTCCTCGCCGCCTGCGTCTTCGGGATCTTCTACTCGGCCGCGGTCTCGTACACCTGGATGATGCTCTGCGTGACCCTCCTCGCCGAGCTCCTCTACGGGCTGCTGGGCGTGCTCACCCCCGGCCTGCTCGCCCTGCGTCTGGCCGAGACCGCCGTCGGCGCGCTGGGCGCCGCGCTGGCCGTGCTCCTCGTCCTCCCGGTCACCACCCACACCACCACCGACGCCTGGATCCAGCGCGCCCTGCGCTGCGTGCACACCTGCACCGCGGAGGCCGCCGCACGGCTGGCGGGCGTCCCCGACGCCGACCCGGCGCCGAAGGTGGCCGAACTGGAACAGCTGCTGGGCCGCGTACGGCTGTCCGTGGCGCCCCTCGTGCACCCGCTCAATCCGATGCTGGGCCGCAAGCGGCGCGCCCGCCGGGTGCTGGACCTGCTCGACGACTGCGCCCGCGAGATCCGCGGCCTGGTCACGGTCGCCGCCGACCCGGAGGCCTCCCACGACGCGCGGCTCGCCGCCGCCTGCTGGCGGGTCGAGGCCGCCGTCGAGGCCCTGACCGGCGACGGCCGAGGGCAGCCCGCCGCCCTCGTCGGCGAGCCCCCCGTGGCCGAACCCGCCCTGACCCATCTGCACGGGCTGGAGCGGGCCCTCGCGGAACTCGCGACACCGCTTCGGACGCCCTCGGGGTCCCGCCTGGTGGGCGCGTGACGCCCGTGGTGGGCGCGTGACTCCCCAACTTTCCACCCCTTTGGTCTAGACCTCGGTTGATCGACTGCTACGGTCGCCTCCGACGGCACAGAACCGAGAGGGGACTGCGGTGACAGACGGCGGCGGGCGGCGACGGCGGGCGTTCATCGGGTCGTTCACGGCGGCGGGAGGCCCCGGCATCGTGACGGCGGCCGTGGCGGAGGGCGGCGGCCTGAACCTGCTCGGCAGCGTCGACGGCCTGCCCGACCCGTCCTATCTGGCCCTGGCGCCCGACGCGGGCACCCTGTACGCGGTCAGCGAGACGGCCGAGGGAGCGGTGGCCGCGTACCGGGTCCGGGGGGACCGGCTGGAACGGGCCGGCGCTCCCGTGCCGGTCGGCGGCCAGGAGCCGACCCACCTGAGTGTCCTCGACGGACACGTCCTGACCGCCAACTACGGCTCCGGCAGCGTCTCCGCCGTACCCGTTCGCCCGGACGGCACCCTCTCCGACACCGTCTCCGGCGTCCTCCAGCACACCGGATCGGGCCCCCACGCCCGCCGCCAGCAGGGCCCGCACGCCCACCAGGTGCAGCCCGACCCCAGTGGCCGCTGGGCCGTCAGCGTGGACCTCGGCACGGACTCGGTCCGCGTGTGCGCCCTCGACGGCGGCACTCTGGACCTGCACCGGGAGTGCCCCCTGCGCCCCGGATCGGGCCCGCGCCACCTCGCCTTCCACCCGGACGGCACACGCGCGTACGTGGTCAACGAGCTCACCCCGACCGTCACCGTCTGCCACTGGGACGCGGACGCGGGCACGCTCAAGCCGCTCACCGAGGTGCAGGTGCTGCCTGGCGCCCCGGCGGGCGACGCCTATCCCTCGGGGGTCGTCGTCTCGCCCGACGGCCGTTTCGTGTGGACGGCCACCCGGGGTGAGGATGTCCTGTCCACCTTCGTCGTGGAGGGCGACGAACTGCGTCTGGTCGGCACGGTCCCGTGCGGCGGCGACTGGCCGCGGGCCCTCACCGAGTCCCACGGCTTCCTCTACGCCGCGAACGAGCGCTCCGGCGAGGTGACCTGGTTCGCCGTCGACCCGGCCACGGGACTGCCCCGCTACGAGGGCTCGGTCCAGGTCCCCGCCGCCTCGTGCGTCGTCTTCGCCTGAGCCCGGCACGGCACAACGCCGCAGGGCCCGCTTCCGACGTCCGGAGCGGGCCCTGCGGCTTTCCTACGGCGATGCCGTGCGCGTCGCGTCAGCGGACCGGCGCACCCTGCGGCTGCTGCGGGGCGATGCCCAGCGCCGTCGTGTACTTGGCGAGCGCGAGCTTGCCGATCGCCGGGTAGGGGCCGAGCGCCTCGGCGGCGGAGCAGCCCGCCTCCCTGGCCGCCTCCTCGATCAGACCCGGGTCGATCTCCGGCCCTATCAGGTACGGCGCCAGCGCCAGCTGCTGCGAGCCCGAGGAACGCAGCTGCTCGGCCACGGACGCGATCGCGCCCTCCTGGTCCAGGGCCGCCGCCATCACCGGCACGGCCAGGCGCGCGGCGAGCAGCATGCCGGTGATCCCCGCCGCCTGCACCGCCTCGTCACCGCCGACCGAGGCCAGGATGATGCCGTCCGCGGCGGTCGCCACGGTGAACAGGCGGGCCCGGTCGGCGCGGGCCAGACCGGCCTCCGACAGCCGCACGTGCAGCGCCTCGGCGAGCAGCGGGTGCGGGCCCAGCACATCGGTCAGGTCGGCCGCGACCCGGCTGTCCATGACGGCCTGGCGGATGACACGCAGCAGCGCGCTGTCCGGGCCGGCCAGCAGCGGCACGACGACGGCCACGGGGCCGTCCGGCTCCTTGACGTCGAGACCGGCGGCCTTGGCCTGCTCATAGCGGGCCGTGCGCTCCTCGGCGGCATGCGCGAGCACGGACTGGAGCGTGGGGAACTCCGCGTCGTCCCCGTCCAGGTAGCCGATCCGCGCGTCGAGGCCGGGGAGCTCGGAGCGGGCGATGCTCACGACCTCCTCGGCGAGACTGCGCGTGGGAGCGGCGGGAGTGCCCGGCACCGCGAGGACGAGCGCGGGCGCGCCCTCGGGAGCCGCCAGCGGCTCGGGTCGGCGGTGCCGCCCGGGCTGGCGAGGTCGCGGCATTCGTACTGGCAGGCCGGACGCGGGTCCAGTGGGGGAGCTCATGGCGACGCATGTTACTGGCTTCCTGGGCTCCCCTGTTCGGGGAGGGTGCAGGTGAGCGGTATCCGTCCGGTTTTGTCTGATGAGTAACGTACGGATCAGAAGTGATCGGAGTGCGAACCGGGCGCATCACCAAGCATGGGGAGAAGCCCGGGGTTGGTCGCTTATGTGGTCACCACGGACAACATCGCCGCGTCACCCGGCAGAGTGAGGCCGTCGGCCGCAAGATCGGCGGCGATGCGCGAAGCGCCGGTGAGCGGATCGCCGGCGGCCATCTCCCGCCGCGCCCACGGCAGCTTTTCGGCCAGTTCCTCCTCCAGCGGTACGAGGAGGGGCTCGCCCATCTTGAACAGACCGCCCGTGAAGGCGACCACGGGCTCGCCCCCGGCCGGGCACACCGCGGCGGCGGACTCGGCCATGTGCCGCGCGGCCGCGCGCAGGATGTCCGCCGCCACGGGATCACCCTCGGCACAGGCGGCGACCTCCGGGGCGAAGGAGGCCAGGACGGCGGGACGGTCCGGGCGGGGGTAGAGCCGGCCCGGCAGCCCCGGCAGGGGCCCGAACAGCCCCTCGGCGCGCGTCCGCAGGGCCGCGGACCCACCGGCCCGCCCGTCGTACGCGCGCAGCGCGGCCTCCAGTCCGGCCCGCCCGATCCAGGCGCCGCCGCCGCAGTCACCGAGGAGATGGCCCCAGCCGTCCGCACGGCGCCAGCCGGTCAGGTCGGTGCCGATGGCGATCAGCCCCGTGCCGGCCGCGATGACGGCACCGGCGCGCGGACCGAGCGCACCGACGTACGCGGTGACCGCGTCGGCCGCCAGGGCGACTCGACGCACCCCGAACTCCCGGCTCAGCGCGCCCGGAAGCTCGGCTCTCAGCCCGTCCCCCAGGGTGGCGAGCCCGGCGGCCCCGACTGCCGCCGCCCGCAGCCGGGTCACACCGCTCTCGGCGAGCAACGCCCGAACCATGGGCACCAGTTGCTCCATCAGATGCCCGGGGTCGATCCCCTGCGGCCCCGTCCGCACCGGCAGCGGCGACGACGCCTCGGCGAGTGTGGTCCGCCGCAGGCTCGCGACGGCGGCACGCAGCCCGGAGCCCCCGGAGTCGACGGCGAGGACGCCGACGGCACCCCCGCCCCGCCCGGAGTGGTCCGCGTCCGGCTCCGGTCCGTCCGGGCCCGGGCCGCTCACGGCAGACGCCAGTCCACCGGCTGCCCGCCCTGTCCGATCAGCAGGTCGTTGGCGCGGCTGAAGGGGCGGGAACCGAAGAAGCCGCGGTCGGCCGACATGGGGGAGGGATGGGCGGACTCGACGGAGGGGAGGCTGCCGAGAAGGGGCCGCAGATTGCGGGCGTCGCGGCCCCACAGGATGGACACCAGCGGTTTCCCGCGGGCGGCCAGGGCGCGTATCGCCTGCTCGGTGACCTCCTCCCAGCCCTTGCCGCGGTGCGCGCCGGGCTTGCGCGGGGAGGTGGTCAGCGCCCTGTTGAGCAACAGCACGCCCTGCCGGGTCCACGGCGTCAGATCGCCGTTGGACGGCTGGGGCAGCCCCAGGTCGGTGTTGAGCTCCCGGAAGATGTTGATGAGACTGCCCGGCAGCGGCCGCACCTCCGGTGCCACCGAGAAGGACAGTCCCACCGCGTGCCCCGGGGTCGGATACGGGTCCTGCCCGACGATCAGGACGCGTACCTCGTCGAAGGGCTGCTGGAAGGCGCGCAGGACGTTCGCTCCGGCCGGAAGGTAGGTGCGCCCCGCGGCGATCTCCGCACGCAGGAAGTCCCCCATCTCGGCGATCCGTCCGGCGACGGGTTCCAGGGCCTTCGCCCAGCCCGCTTCGACGATTTCATGCAACGGTCGTGGTGCCACGGGCGTCACCCTACTGCCGTACGGGCAGCGGAGATCAACCGGTGGCCAAGGCCGTACGATCCCCCCGCTCGACTCATCAGACCACCGCGGCCCGCACGCACAGCACGTCCGGCAGGTGCGACGCCAACTGCCGCCAGCTGTCGCCGTCGTCGGCCGACGCGAACACCTCGCCGTTGCGGTTGCCGAAGTACACGCCCGCCGGGTCGGCGTCGTCCGTGCACAGGGCGTCCCGCAGCACCGTTCCGTAGTGGTCCTCCGAGGGCAGGCCCGCCGACAGCGGCTCCCAGCTCTTGCCGGCGTCCGATGTGCGGAACACCCGGCAGCGGTGGTCGGCCGGCACCCGGTCGGCGTCGGCGTTGATCGGAAACACGTAGGCCGTGTCGCCGCGGTGGGGGTGGGCCGCCACCGCGAAGCCGAAGGTGGACGGCAGGCCTTCGCCGATGTCGGTCCAGTGCGCGCCCGCGTCGTCGCTCCGGTACACACCCCAGTGGTTCTGCAGGTACAGCCGGTCCGGGTCGGCCGCGTCCCGGGCGACCTTGTGCACGCACTGGCCGAACTCCGGGTTGGGGTCCGGCAGGAACACCGCGGAGACACCGGAGTTGGAGGGCGTCCAGCTCGCGCCGCCGTCCGTGGTCCTGAACACTCCGGCCGTCGACACGGCGACCGTCACGGCCTGTGGGTCGCGTTTGTCGGTGAGCACGGTGTGCAGCCCCTCACCGCCGCCGCCCGGCACCCACTTGGAACGGGTCGGGTGCTCCCACAGCGGGCGGACGAGTTCGAAGGTCTCGCCGCGGTCCTCCGAGCGGTACAGCGCGGCCGGCTCCGTGCCCGCGTACACCACGTCGTCCTCCGCGGCCGCCGGGTGCAGCTGCCACACACGCTCCAGCGACGCCCCCGTGTCCTTGGGGAACTTGACGGCCGGCCGGGCCGGTTCGGTCCAGCTGCGGCCCAGGTCGTCGGAGTGGAACACGGACGGGCCCCAGTGGGCGCTGTCACCGCCCGCAAGCAGCCGGGGACGCCCGCCCCGGGTGTCGATCGCGACCGAGTACACGGCCTGCGCGTTGAAGTACGGACTCTCGTCGAACTCCCATGTGCCACCCCGCCGACGCCCGATGAACAGGCCTTTGCGCGTGCCCACGGCCAGCAGTACCTCGGTCATGCCGATCACCTCCGCGACGTCTTTGTCCCAGACATCGGCCAGTCTGCACCCAGCCACTGACAGTCACCTCTGGAGACGGCATCGCCGCAGCTCAGCGCGGCCCTGGCGGCTCGGAACGGCGACCTTTCGGACTCTTTCGCGAAGTGGCCCGCGCGATTCGGGTGGCCGTGCGACCGTCGAGTCGGGGTACCCGCCTGAGCATCCGGGGATCTCGGCCCGTAAGGGAGGGAGATCGGGGATGGTCATGTGCTCATGAGGAGGCTGCCTTCTATGGCGTTCCGTGGTCCGAGGGTGTGGCTGTGGCGCTGGCGACGCAACCCGTTGAAGCGCCGCACCGACGCGGTGGAGGCCTGGATCGTGCTCGGCGCCTGGGTGATCACCGTGATCACCGGGGTGCTGGCCGGTCTGGCGGCCACCCAGTCCGTGGAGAACGGGTTGGCCCGCGAGCGGGCCGAATGGCACCGCGTCGACGCGCGGCTGACCGCGAAGGCTCCGGGAAAGGTCACCGCCAACTCCCAGACGGCGAGCGGCGACCAGGTGTGGGGGAACGTGAGCTGGACCGCGCCGGACGGCAGCCGGCACACCGGCCAGGTCCGGGTGGGTCCGGGCAGCCCGGCCGGCACCACGGTCCCGATCTGGTCGGACCGGCAGGGCCACCTGGTCACCCGGCCCGCGGGCGTTGCCCAGGCCCATGTACGGGCCTCCCTCATCGGTGTCCTGGTCGGTCTCAGCGCCGCGGCGGTCCCCTTGGTCTGCGGCCGGGTCCTGTGCGGTCGTCTGGAGCGCCGGCGCCTGGACATGTGGGACACCGAGTGGGCCCGGTTCGGACCCCTGTGGGGACGCAAGACGAGGTGACACCGACCCGGCCCGGCCGGCCGGGCGGCGGCACGCCGTGCCGCCGCCCGAGCCGTGCGCGGTCACCCGGTGCGGGAGTTCCCTAACCGGCGCTCAGCCCTTCCCGGCACAGCCGTAGCAGTCGCAGGTCGTCGGCGATGTCGTGGCTGCCGTAGCCGCCGAGGGACGCCTGATGGCGCCGTGGGGAGGCGAGTTCGGCGCGCAGCAGATCGTGGAGGGGCTCGGCGACGGGGCCCAGTGCGGCGACGCACTCGGCGACGGTGGGACGGGTGTGCGGGTTCGCCGTCCAGGCCGCCCGCAGGACGGGAGCGGCGATGTCCGTCTCCCCGTCCCCGCCGATCCGCCACAGGGCGCACGCCGCCGACGTCCGCTGCCACAGGTCGTCTGCCGCTGCCATCCGGCGCAGGTCGGCCAGTGCGGGACGGCCCGCGGGACCCAGCCGCCCCAGCGCGTCGGCCGCCGCCGACCGTCCGCGCCGCTCGCCCCTCAACTCCCCCAGCAGCACCGGCAGTACCGCGGCCGCGTCCTCCTCCACCGCCCACAGCGCCGCCGCGGCGGCGACCGCCGCCCCGGAGTCCAGCAGGCCCCGCAGCACGGGTGCCGCCTCACCGGCCGCCGGCCCGAACGCCCCCAGAGCGCGGACCGCCGACTCCACCACCGTCTCCCGGGACCGCAGCCCGTCCGGCATGCCCAGCAGCAGGCGCAGCACCTGCGGTACCGACTCGACGTCCCGGAGGGCGCCCAGGGCCCACAGCAGCGGTGCCGCCCGGTCGTAGGTGTCGGGGGAGTCGAGCGGGACCTCGCCGAGCCTTTGTCGCAGGGCCGGTGCCAAGGGGCGGGCCGCGGGCCCCAGATGGACGACCACGCGCCCCAGCTCGTTCGGTACGACCGGTCCGGCCAGCACCTCGGCCAGCACGGGCGTCGCCCGCGGATCCCCGCACAGGGCCAGGGCCTTGAGTCCGGTGCCCAGGGTAGGCGCCCCGTGCTCCCAGTGCCGGACCCACAGCTCCGGGCGGGAGGCGACCAGCGTGTGGAGGTGGTCAGCGGCCGGGGCGGCCAGGTCGAGGAGGCCTTCCAGGACGGCCAGGGCCGCGTCGCGCAACCGGTCCTCCTCCGCGCCCAGTTGGGCGCCGATCAGCGCGACCGGTTCGCCGTAGTCGGCGCGCCACTCGCGGAACAGCCCCATGGACATCCACACCGCGTTGCACCGGTCGGTCGCCTCCGGGCTGCTCAACTGCCCCACCAGCAGCGCGATCCGCTCCTCCACCCGGCCGTCGAGCGCGCTGTGCAGGGTCCGCATCAGCTGCGAGCCCTCCTCGTCCGAGGGGCGCAGCCGCCGCAGCCGGCCGATGAGCGTGTCCGTCTCCGGCCGGTCCGGTTCCCCGGCCCGGCACGGCCGCAGCGTCGAGCGCTCCCTGAGCAGCCGTACGACGGTGGGCACCAGGTCCTCGGGGAGCCGGTCGGGGGCGCAGCCCGCGAGTTGTCCGAGCGCCGCCAGCCGCAGTCCGGGCCCGAACGGCGGCGCGCTCTGGGCCGCCAGCAGCTCCACCGCCTCGGCCGCCTGCCCGGGGTGTCGGCGCGCGAACACCCCGAGGGCCTCGGCGAGGGCGAGCAGGACCCGGTCGTCCCGCTCCACGGTGAGCCGCTCCCGCACCAGGTCCAGTACGCGCGCCGGTGCGTCGAGGAACCTCACCAGCGCGCCCGCCGCCGCCCGCCGCACCTCGGGGTCGGGATCCCGGGTCAGCCGTACGAAGACCTCGGCGCCCGCGCGGACCGCCGCGCGGGCCATGGCGCGGGTGTCGTCGCCGACCCGCTCCTCCCCCTCCTGCCCGATGCTCACCAGCAGTTCCACGATGCCGCCCCGCTCGGGCACCGCCTCGCTCGCCACCAGGGCGAGCAGGAACGGCAGGCAGGCCAGCGTCGAGTCGTACACGTCTCCCTGGTGGTGCACCGCTCCGTACATGCCGTCGAGCGCGGTCTCCCGCTCGGCCGGGTCCGCGGAGGCCAGGCCCCTCAGCAGTCCGGGCACGTCCTCCGCGCTTCCGTACGCGTGCCTCAGCGAGGCCCAGTCGACCTCGTCGATCCCCGTGAACACGTTGTCCTCCCCAGGCGAAGCGCCAACTGACCGTGAGTCTGCACCACGCCACTGACAACGGTGAGAGAGCGGGAGGTCACTGTGCGCAAAACACGCCTATGGCCGGACCGGCCCGCCGTCCGGCAGGGACCGCTCCAGGATCGCGTCCAGGTCCGCGCCTTCGGGCAGCGTGCCGAAGGCATGTCCCCAGTCGCCGCTCAGCCGGGTCGCGCAGAAGGCGTCGGCCACTGCGGGCGGGGCGTGCCGGACCAGGAGGGACGCCTGCAGGACCAGCGCCATCAGCTCCACCAGGCGGCGCGCGCCGGCCTCGGAGCCGGTGGCCAGCAGCCCCTCCAGGCGGACCACGGCGGCATCCAGCCGGGCGTCCGCGCCCCGCGCCAGGGCCAGTTCGTCGAAGAGGGCCTGCGCGGTCGCGGGCTCCCGGTGGAGCGCCCGCAGCACGTCCAGGGCGTTGACGTTCCCCGAGCCCTCCCAGATCGACAGCAGCGGGGCCTCGCGGTAGTGGCGGGGCATGCCCGACTCCTCGACGTAGCCGTTGCCGCCCAGGCACTCCAGGGCCTCGGCGGTGAAGGCCGGACCCCGCTTGGTCACCCAGTACTTGCCCACGGCCGTGGCGATCCGCCGGAAGGCCGTCTCCCCGGCGTCCCCGCGGACCGCCCGGTCGGCCGCCCCGGCCAGCCGCAGCGTGAGCGTGGTGGCGGCCTCCGACTCCAGCGCGAGATCGGCCAGAACGTTGCGCATCAGCGGCTGGTCGACCAGCCGCGCCCCGAAGGCGCTGCGGTGGCGTGTGTGGTGGCCCGCCTCGACCAGCGTCTTGCGCATCAGCGTGGCCGACATCATCACGCAGTCCAGACGCGTGCAGTTGACCATCTCGATGATCGTCTTCACGCCCCGGCCCTCGGGCCCGACCAGCCAGGCGACCGTCCCGTCGAACTCGGGCTCGGAGGAGGCGTTGGAGCGGTTGCCCAGCTTGTCCTTGAGGCGCTGGATGCGGAAGGTGTTGCGGGTCCCGTCGGGCAGGATCCGCGGCACCAGGAAGCAGGAGAGCCCCTCCGGGGCCTGGGCCAGGACGAGGAACACGTCGCACATCGGCGCCGACGTGAACCACTTGTGCCCGCGCAACTGGTAGACGCCGGGCTCGGCGGTCGGCCAGGCCGTGGTCGTGTTCGTACGGACGTCGGAGCCGCCCTGCTTCTCGGTCATCCCCATGCCCGCGAGCAGTCCGGGCTTCTCGGTCAGCACCCTCAGCGTGGGGTCGTACTCGCGGCCGGTCAGCAGGGGTTCGTAGACCTTGGCCAGGTCCGGCTGCGCGCGCAGCGCGGGGACGGCCGCGTAGGTCATCGACGTCGGGCAGCCGTGTCCCGCGTCGGTGTGTCCCCACACCAGCCCGCCCGCGGTCCGGGCGACGTGCGCGCCGGGCCGCGCGTCCGCCCACGGCGCCCCCGCCAGTCCCTCGGCGACCGCGGCCCGCATCAGGTGGTGCCAGGCGGGGTGGAAGTCGACCTCGTCGATCCGGTTGCCGTACCGGTCGTGCGTCCGCAGCACCGGCTCGTGGACATTGGCCAGTTCCGCCCACTCCTGCGCCTCGGCGCTGCCGGCCCGCAGCCCCAGCCGCCGGACGCCCTCCTCGGCCCATCCGGCGCCCTCGCGCCGCAGACCTTCCAGCAGGGCGGTGTCCTCGGATGCGTCGTACGGGGTCAGGGGAGGCGGTTGGTTGGTGACGTCGTGCGTGGCGTACTGCGGCTGCGGCCGCGCGGGAACGGGTGTCGAGACCATGCCGACATGTTGCATCTTTTCTGCGCTCGCAGCAATGATGCAACAACGAGGCGCCCGTAAAGTACGTGCTCATGCGCATGAACGTCCCGGAGCGGTCCGTCGAGGTCGACCTGCGGCCGCTGTCCGCGAGATCGGTCGTGCTGAGCCTGCTGCTGGGCACGCACCCGCCGGAGCTCGCGGTGAAGGACCTCGTCCGGGCGATGGAGCCCTTCGGTGTCGGCGGCTCCACGCTGCGTGCCGCGCTCAGTCGCATGGTCGCCGCCGGCGACCTGCGGCGCTCGGACGACTCCGTCTACCGGCTCAGCGACCGTCTGCTGGCCCGCCAGCGCCGACAGGACGAGGCGGTGGAGGCACGCACGCGCGCGTGGAGCGGCGACTGGGAGATGGTGGTGGTCACGGCGACGGGCCGCGGCCCCGCCGAACGCGCCGAGCTGCGCGCCCGCCTCACCGCCCTGCGGCTGGCCGAACTGCGCGAGGGGGTCTGGCTGCGTCCCGCCAACCTCAGCCGCCCCCTGCCGGACGACCTGGCGGCGGTGGCCGAGACCTGCACCGCCCGCCCCGACCGCCCGGCGCGCGAACTGGCCGAACGGCTGTGGCCGTTGGACGCGTGGGCCGCCACCGCCCGTGCTCTGCTGGCCCACGTCGAGCGGGCGGACCGGCCCGCGGACGTCTTCGCCGCCTTCGCCGCGGTCGTACGCCATCTGCTGACGGACCCCGTGCTGCCCGCCGAGCTCCTCCCCGCCGACTGGCCGGGAGCGGCGCTACGCGCCGCGTACGCGGACTACCAGCGGCAGATCACCCGGGACATGGGCACATGACACGGCGGCCGTACGAAGCACCGTGCGGGTGTGCTTCGTACGGCCTGATCCACCGTGGGGGGAGGGCTACTTGTAGGTGATGTCGGAACTCGCGTACTTGCAGTACGTCCCGTCCGGGCCCGAGCCGTTCGTGGTCGGCTCCGCGCCCGTGTTGTTGCCGATGTACTTCTGGCAGGGCACGATCTTCTTGCCGCTGTCACCGATGATGGTGATCTTCTTCAGGGTCGCGCTGTCGCCGTAGTTGGTGTTGATGCCGACGAGCGCGCTGCCCTTGTAGGTCGCCTCGATGGTGTTGAGGTTGATGGTCCGCTTGTACTGCGTCTTGCAGTTGCCGCAACTGCGCACCAGCTTGCCGAAGTTCTGCACGGCGAAGTTCGAGATGTTGAGCGTGCCGGCGCCGTTGAACTGGAACACCTTGTCGCCGGCCTCCTTCGCGCCGCCGCCGGAGACGGTGTACACGTTGGACGACGAGGAGCCCCGGAACGTCGCCGCGTCCTCGCCGACGTCCTCCCACCACACGTTCTGCAGCGTGCAGCTGCCCTCGCAGTGGATGCCGTCCGCGGCGGGCGCGCCGATGATGACGTTCTTCAGGACGGCGCCGGCCGCCAGGTCCAGGATCGGGTCCTGGTCCTCGTTCTGCCCGCCGGTGCCGAGGTCGCCGCTGCCGTAGAGGCGCTTCATCCCGTAGTCCTTGGTGCCGGAGATCGAGATGGTGGCGGTGACGGCCTGGCTGCCGTTGGCGGTGGGCCAGGTGGCGGCGCTCGCCGGGGCGACCCCGTCCGTCATGATCATGACAGACGTGAGACCGAGCGCGGCCAGGGCGCCGGTCAGCGCGCGCCTGCGGGCGCGTAAGGAAGCTGGTGAAGTCATGTCCCGATGCCTTCTTCCGGATGGGGGGGGGTGGGGTCAGAGCTTTCCGGCGCCCGCGCCGCCGGTCACCGAGGCGACGACGGAGGAGGCCGGCTCGGCCGTGTAGCTGTACGGCGGGCTGGTGAAGGTCCCGACCTGGGAGATCTCGGTCGTGGCGCCGCCCAGGTCGTTGCCCTTGAGGTTGGCGTGGCCGTCCACGTCGCTGTCGCGGTTGGTCGTGACGGCGACCTGGGTGGAGCGGAACACGTTGTTCTCGACGAGCATCTGCGCGCCCATGCGGGAGTGCACGGCGGTCTCGGCGCCGACGACGTAGTTGTCGTAGAAGTGCCCGGTGCCGAAACGCAGGCTGGGGATGCGGGAGTTGACGTTGTCGAACCAGTTGTGGTGGTACGTCACCCGCAGATGCCCGGTGTCCTCGCTCGCGTTGTTGTCGCTGTGGCCGACCAGGGAGCCCTTGTAGTGGTCCTTGAAGGTGTTCCAGGAGACGGTCACGAAGTCGGACGCGTGGGTGATGTCGACCAGGCCGTCGTAGTAGTCCTTGCCGTGGTCGCGGTCGGAGGAGAGGGAGTTGTGGTCGATCCAGACCTTGGTCGACTTCTGGACCGTGATGGCGTCCGTGCCGACCGCCTTGCTGATGTTCAGGTTGCGGATGATCACGTTGGTGGCGTTCTTCAGCCGCAGTCCGCCGCCGGTGAACCCGGAGGACGAACCGACGCCGAGGACCGTGGTGTTGGAGCCGACGTCCACCTGGCCGCTCAGTGGGATCAGGCCACTGACCCTGACGACCTTCGCGGTGCTTCCGGTGACGGCCGACTTGAACGCCGACAGCGTCGAGACGGTCGTCGTCGTGGCGCTGCCGCCACCGGTGGTGCCGGCACCGAACCCGACCGGGGAGGACTCCGCCGCCGAGGCGGACTGGGGGAGGGCGAGGACGGTGACGGCGGCGAGGGCGGCCGCCGCGGCCGTCACCGCTGTGGATCTTTGCGCGTGTGTACGTGGGGGGCGAGTACGCATGCGGGTGCGTCCCTTCGACAGCGTGCCTGATCGTGTATGTGAACGATGTTCGCCATGTTGAGCACTGCGCGGGAGCTTCGTGGCCGTTTGGCTCCCTGGGGGCGCACATGGGTCACGTCGCTGAACGGACCGTAGGGGGTAAGCGCTTTCTGGTCAACGCTTCGCGCAAAACGACTTCGTCCGGTCGGAGGGGTGTCGGCGGGGTGCAAGGGCTTGTCCGGAACTGGAGTGGGGAAGTGGCGTGGGAGCGCTTCCATGGCGGTTGTGTCCATGTCACCATGCGGGACGCACGCCTCCCTTTTCCGGGAGATTCCCGAGAGGTTCCGAGACATTTCCGAAAGGGGCGGCTCGATATCCGGGGCGCCCAGGAGGGAGCACACGACGTGTCCAACCGCACCCGCACTCACGCCGGCACCCGAACCCGCGCCCACGTCCCCATCCGCGCCTGGACCCGCGCCCGCACCCGCGCGATCGTGAGAGGGCCGCTGCGGACGGTGCTGTCGGCGCTGGTCGCCGTACTGCTGCCGTTACTGGCCGCGGTGAGCCTCACCGCACCCCCGGCCGTCGCCGCCACGCGCGCCGCCGTCCCCACCGCCACCCTCACCGAGGTCACGAACTTCGGCGCCAACCCCAGCAACCTGCAGATGTACCTCTACGTGCCCGCCGGCGTCACCGCGCACCCCGCGGTCGTCGTGGCCGTGCACTACTGCACCGGCTCCGGGCCGGCCATGTACAACGGCACCGAGTGGGCGCAACTCGCAGACACCTACGGCTTCGTCGTGATCTACCCTTCGGTCACCCGGGCCAGCAGGTGCTTCGACGTCTCCTCGCCCCAGGCCCTCAAACGCGGCGGTGGCAGCGACCCCGTCGGCATCAAGTCCATGATCGACTGGGTCACCCGGACCTACAGCGCGGACACCGGCAAGATCTTCGCCACCGGCATCTCCTCCGGCGCGATGATGACGAACGTCCTGCTCGGCGACTATCCGGACGTGTTCGCGGCCGGCGCCGCCTTCTCCGGTGTGCCCTTCGGCTGCTTCGCCACCACCGACGGCTCCGAGTGGAACAGCGCCTGCGCGAACGGCACCGTCACCCACACCCCGCGGGAATGGGGCGACCTGGTGCGCGGCGCGTATCCCGGCTACACCGGGCGCCGACCGCGCATGCAGCTGTGGCACGGCACCGACGACGCGACGCTGCGCTACCCCAACTTCGGGGAGGAGATCAAGCAGTGGACCGACGTCCTCGGTGTCGGACAGACCCCGGCCGCCACGGACACCCCCGCCTCCGGCTGGACCCGCACCCGCTACGGCTCCACCGGTGACCAGGCGCCCGTCGAGGCGATCAGCCTCCAGGGCGTCGGTCACAACCTCTACACCTACGGCATGGCCTCCCGGGCGCTGACCTTCTTCGGCCTCGGCGCCTCGGGCCCCGTGCCCCAGCCGGGCGCTTGCAGGGTGACCGCCACCACCAGCGCCTGGAGCACGGGCCTGACCGCCTCGGTGACCGTCACCAACACCGGCACCACGACGATCAACGGCTGGCAGCTCGGCTTCACCCTGCCCGCCGGGCAGACCATCACCAACGGCTGGGGCGCCACGTACGCGCCGAGCAGCGGTGGGGTGACGGCCACCGACGCCTCGTACGACGGGACGATCGCCCCGAACGCGAGCGTGAGCATCGGCTATCAGGCGAACCACACCGGCAACAGCGCGGCGCCCGCCGCCTTCACGCTCAACGGGACCGCCTGTACGGCGAGTTGAATCCTTCCGAGTGCTGCGGTGGCCGGAGGTCGGGTGATCTCCGGCCACCGCAGCCTTCGCACCGCTCCCGGGCGTCGCTCCCTCGCGGCGGCGCTCTCTCTCCTTCGTGTCCGGATGACGTGGCGCTGAGCGGGAACCCGGCAAATCCGGCAAAGCGAACTCATACGGATCGAGGAGAGAGATGGCTCGGCAGGAGCAAAGGTCGTCGTCGACGACCCTTCCGGAGCCGCTGCGGACCGCGGCCTCGGTGCTGCGGCACGTGCCCGGCGCCGGGATGGTGAGCAGGGTGGCCGGGGGAGCGCTGGACAAGGTCGGAGCCGTGTCACCGCGGGGGCGGCGCCTGGCGGTGTACACGGGGGCGGGGGTGCTCGGTGTCGCGGGCGTCGTGGAGTGGCCCGTCGCCCTCACGGGCGCTGCGGTGGCCTGGCTGACACAGCCGCGGCCGGAGGAGCGGGAGCGTTCCGGGGACTCGGAGGAGCCCCTGGGCTCGGGGGCGTCCGGGGGCGCCGTGCCCGCGGGGGAGACCGGGGTGATCCCGCTGGACGAGGAGCCCGAGACGCCCGCGGACGAGATGGGGGAGATGCGCGCGGGCGACGTGCGTGAGACGCCGTCGGGACAGGGTTCTGCGACGTCCTCGGGGCAGAGGGCTGCGATGTCCTCGGGCCAGTGGGCCGAGACGTCCTTCGGTGAGGAGATCGAGACTTCGAGCCAGGACTCCGAGACGTCTTCGGGTCAGGGAGCTGATACCTCCTCGAGCCAGGTGTTCGACGAGCCCTCGGGTGATGTGGGAACGACGCCCGGCGCCGGTATGGGCGGAGCGCCCGGCGGCCTCCCGTTCGACGCGCAGCCGGTGATCACCGGCGACACCCAGCTGCCCACAGGTCCCAAGGCCCCGGCCCCCGGCGAGGCCGGGGCGATGACCGATGACGCGGAACGGCTCCTCGGCCCACAGGCGCCGGTCCTCGGCGCGATGGAGCCGGTGACCGGTGATGCGCGGCAGCCGTCCGGTGCGCAGGCGCCGAGCCCCGGCTCGACCGGCGAGGCGGAGGAGCTGCCTGGCCCGGAGGCTCCGGAGCCCGGTGCGATGGAGCCGATGTCCGGTGACGCGCGGCAGGTGTTCGGTGCTGAGGCGCCGGGTCCCGTGGTCGCCCGTGATGTGGAGGAGCTGCCTGGTCCGGAGGTGCCGGAGCCGGTGCCCGGTGATGCGCGGCAGATGTCCGGTACGGGGGCGCCGGGTCCCGTGGTCGCCCGTGATGTGGAGGAGCTGCCTGGTCCGGAGGCGCCGGAGCCGGTGCCCGGTGATGCGCGGCAGATGTCCGGTACGGGGGCGCCGGGTCCCGTGGCCGCCCGTGATGTGGAGGAGCTGCCCGGTCCCGAGGCGCCGGAGCCCGGGGCTGCCGAGGACGGGTCGGACGACGAGGGCGTCGGTGGGCGTGCTTCGGGTCGGGGGGTGTGATGGTTCTGGGACTGCTGACACGGCCCGCGGCCACCGCGGGCCGGCTCGCCGTGGCCGGGCCGCGGCTGCTGGTCCGCGGGACGGTTCCCGCGGTGGGTACGGCGGCCGGGGCGGTGGCGGGGGCGGCCCGGGCTGGGGTGCGTGGCGCGGACGGCGTCGCGCACGTCACGCGCGTCGCCCGGGCGGCGCTGCCGGGCCGCCGGGGACCCTGGCGGGCCGGCACCCGGGCGCATCTCGCGCTGCGCCCCGAGGAGCCGGACCGGGTGAGCCGGGAGGGCGGGAAGGAGCATCTGGCGCGGCGGGTCGCGGAGACGCTGGCCGAGCGGCCGGACGTGGCGTACGCGTACTGGGACGGCGGACTGCGCAGGCTGGTGGTGGTCGCCGCCGAGGAGGCGCTCGGCGACCGGGTCGTGGAGGCGGCGACCGAGGCCGCCGAACGGCACGGCCTGGTGCCGACCGACGAGGCGGTGGAGGAGTTCGCCCACCCCGCCGACCCGGCCGGGGTACGGGCCGCCGCGACGGCCCTCGCGGCCGACGGGCTGGGAGTCGTGTTCGCACTGGCCGGCTACGGCCTGCGTCTGCCGCCGACGCCCCGCCAGGTGACCGCGCTGGTGACGCTGCTGCGAGAGAACCCCAGGGTCCGCGGTTGGCTGCGGGACCGTCTCGGCCGTACCCGGATGGATCTGCTGCTGGCCGGCGTCAACGCGGCCGTGCACGGGGCCGGCCGGACCCCGACGGCCCTGGTGCTCGACGGGGCGCTGCGCTCCTGCCAACTGGTCGAGACGGTAGCCCGGGTGGCCGCCTTCGAGACGGCGCACGACGAGGTGTGCACCCCCGACCGGTGCGGCGTACCCGCGGATCATTCGCCGCGCCCGCCGCTGCGGACGTCCCCGGCGCAGGAGTACGCCGAGCACGCCTCCGTCGGCAGTCTGCTCGGTGCCGTGGCCGCCCTGCTGGTCAAGCGCGACACCACCGAGGCCGCCGAGGCGGTCCTCGCGGGCTCCCCAAAGGCGGCGCGCTACGGCCCCGCGGCCTTCCACGCCGTGCTGAGCACCGCGCTGTCCCGGACCGGCGTGCTGGTCCGCGACACCGAACGCCTGCGTGAGCTGGAGATGGCCGACACCGTCGTGCTGCACCCGAGTGCCCTGCGCACACCGGGCGAGGGAGCGGACAGGTGGGCGGAGCCGGTCCTGGACGCGGCTCGGCGGGCCGGGCTGCGCGTCGTGCTGGGGGACGATCCGGCACTCGCCGACTTCACCGGTCTCGCCGACACCGTGCTGCCCGCCGACGAGTCGCTGAGCGAGGCGGTACGCCGGCTGCGCGAGGAGGGCGCCACGGTGGTCACCGTCGCCCGGCCCCGGTCGGCGGACGACACGGACGTACTGGCAGGCCTGCACGCCGGTGACGTGGCGGTCGCGCTGACCGACCACGACGGTGCCGTCGTGTGGGGCGCGGACGTGCTGGCCCCGCACGGTCTCACCGACGCGTGGCGGCTGCTGGCGACCATCCCGGCGGCGCGTGCGGTGGGTCGCAGGTCGCAGACGCTCGCCCGCTCCGGGGCCACGCTGTCCGGGATCCTCGTGGCGGTCGGCGAGGCCCGCGGCCGGGGCCGGAGCCGCCCGCCGTGGCCCGGCCTGCGCCACACTCCGGTCGACGTGAGCGCGGCCGTGGCCCTGTTCTCCGGCGCCCGCGCGGCCCTGCGCGCGGCGGCGGCCCCCGCCCCGCACCCGCGCCCCCGGGTGGCCTGGCACGAACTGGACCCCAAGGGCGTACGAACGCACCTGAACCGTCTGGCCGAGGCGGAACCGGGCAAGGAACGGCGCGTGACGGCCCAGGCGGGCCGGGTCGTCCGCCGTGTGGGCCGGCACCCGGTGCTCGCCCCGGCGCGCTGGTCGGTGCAGCTGGGTCGGGCCGTGCGCGGGGAGCTGGACGACCCCCTCACCCCGGTGCTGGCGGTCGGCTCGGCCGCCGAGGCGATCCTCGGCTCCGTCGTGGACGCCCTGCTGGTCCTGGGCGCGCTCGACCTGAACGCGCTGGTCGGCGGGTTCCAGCGGCTGCGGGCCGAACGGGCCCTGTCCGGGCTGCTGGACGAGCACAAGCAGATGGCCCGCGTCGCGCCCCCGGACGCGGCCGAGCAGGGCGGCACACGCACCGTCGACGCCGCCCGGCTGCGGCCCGGCGACGTGATCGAACTCGGCGCCGACGACGTGGTCCCCGCGGACGCGCGGCTGCTGTGGCAGGACGGGCTGGAGGTCGACGAGTCCGCGCTGACCGGGGAGTCCCTGCCGGTGGAGAAGCAGACCGACCCGACACCGCACGCCGCGGTCGCCGAGCGCAGCTGCATGGTCTTCGAGCACACCACCGTCGTCGCAGGGCAGGCCCGTGCCGTCGTGGTGGACACCGGGGAGCGCACCGAGGCCGCCCGCGCCGTCCACCTCGCCTCCCGCACGTCCCCGGCCGCCGGAGTGCAGGGCAGGCTGCAGGAACTGACCGCGAAGGCGCTGCCGTTGACCCTGGCCGGGGGAGCGGCGGTGACCGGGCTCGCCCTGCTGCGCCGTACGCCCATCCGCGAGGCGGTCGCCGGTGGGGTGGCCGTCGCGGTGGCCGCCGTGCCCGAAGGGCTGCCGCTGGTGGCCACGGTGGCCCAGCTCGCCGCCGCCCGGCGGCTCAGCCGCCGCGGTGTCCTGGTCCGCACCCCGCGCACGCTCGAGGCGCTGGGCCGGATGGACATCATCTGCTTCGACAAGACCGGCACCCTCACCGAGAACGCGCTGCGCCTGACCCGGGTCTCGGACGCCGACGGCCGTGTCCACGCCGTCGACGACGACGCGGCCGCGCCCACGCTGCGGGCCGCGGCGCGCGCCTGCCCCCAGAACGGCGACACCGACCGGATCGCGCACGCCACCGACGAGGCGGTGCTCGACGCGGCCGGCCCCGACCCGGACTGGAGCCAGCTCGAAGGGCTGCCGTTCGAGGCCGCCCGCGGTTACGCCGCCGCCGTCGGCCGGGGCGCGGACGGCACGCGTGTGCTGGTGGTCAAGGGGGCGCCGGAGAACGTCCTGCCCGCCTGCGCCGGCCTGCCCTCGCACGTCTCCGACGCGGCGTCCGCGCTGGCCACCGACGGGCTGCGCGTGCTGGCCGTGGCCGAACGCCGGCCGGCGGACGGCGAGAGCGACGCGGACATACTCCAACCGCCCCTGCGAGAGCTGGAGTTCGTCGGTCTGCTGGCGCTGTCGGACCCCCCGCGGGAGACCTCCCCGGCTCTTCTGCGGGGCCTGAGCGAGGCGGGCGTGCGGCCGGTCATGCTCACCGGCGATCATCCGCAGACCGCGCGGTCCATCGCCACCGACCTCGGATGGCCCGAGGACACGGCCGTGGTCACCGGCGACGAGCTGACGGCCGCGGACCGCGCGGCCAGGGAGCGGATGCTGGAGCACGTGGGTGTGGTGGCCCGGGTCGCGCCCGAGCAGAAGCTGCAGGTCGTCGAGGCGCTGCGGGACGCGGGCCGGGTCGTCGCCATGGTCGGCGACGGCGCCAACGACGCCGCCGCGATCCGGGCCGCCGACGTCGGCGTCGGCATCAACGCCCGGGGTTCGGCGGCCGCCCGCAACGCCGCCGACCTGGTCCTCACCGAGGACGACCTGTCGGTCCTGATCGAGGCGATCCACGAGGGCCGTGCCCTGTGGCACAGCGTCGCAGACGCCATCGCGATCCTGATCGGCGGCAACGCCGGCGAGGTCGGCTTCGGCATCCTCGGCACGCTCCTGTCGGGGCGGGCGCCGCTGTCCACCCGGCAAATGCTGCTCGTGAACCTGTTCACCGACCTGTTCCCGGCGATGGCGGTGGCGGTGACGCCGGACGAGAAGGCGCAGGCGGCGGCGGCCGGATCGCCGGAGGACACCTCCGACGTGCTGGGCGCGCCGCTGATCCGGCAGATCCGGCACCGTGCCCTGACGACCAGCCTGGGGGCGACCGCGGCATGGCTGTTCGGCCGTTTCACGCCGGGCACCGCCCGCCGTTCCGGCACGATGGCCCTGTGCGGGGTGGTCGGCACCCAGCTGGCGCAGACCCTGCTGGACCGCCGCGACAGCCGGTTGGTGCGGATCACGTCGATCGGCTCCGCGGTGGCGCTGGTCCTCCTGATCCAGACCCCCGGCGTCAGTGGGCTGTTCGGCTGCACCCCGCTGGGGCCGGTCGCCTGGGCGGGCGTCGCCGTCGCCATCGCGCTGGCGCTGTCGGGGCAGCGGGCCGTGCCCCGGCTGGAGGAGGCGGTCCGGCGACTGGCTCGGTGACACAGGATGTTCGCACCATAGGCACAGAAAGCGTCCGTCTTCTCCGCGCTTAAGACCACCTGGCTCTGTTTTATTTGCTGGTCGGCCGTACCGCACCGAGAAGGATCAAGCCGTGACATCGAACGCGACGCACAACGATCACCTACCCGTCTACGAAAGCCTCGTCCGGGAACGCGGTGACGTCGTGGCGGAGACCCGCGAGGTGGCCGAGCTGGCCCAGCACCAGGCATGGCAGGGCCTGCACGGCCACGTCGTCGCGGCCAGCTCCGACTTCGACCCGCAGTGAGCTACACGGACCGGTGGTACTGGTCCGGCACGCGCACGTCCCCGCCCAGCTCCCGCGCCGCGTGCCGCGCCCAGGAGGGGTTACGCAGCAGCTCGCGGCCCAGCAGTACGGCGTCGGCCTCGTCGTTGGCCAGGATCTTCTCGGCCTGTTCGGCGTCGGTGATGAGGCCGACGGCGGCCACGGGCAGGGAGGTCTCGGCCTTCACCCGGGCCGCGAACGGCACCTGGTAGCCGGGCCGGACCGGGATGCGCACACCGGAGGCGTTGCCGCCGGTGGAGACGTCCAGCAGGTCGATGCCGTGGGCCTGGAGGTCCGCGGCGAACCGGACGGTGTCGTCGGCCGTCCAGCCGTCCTCCTCCAGCCAGTCGGTCGCCGAGATCCGGAAGAACAGCGGCTTGTCCTCGGGCCACACCCGCCGTACGGCGTCCACGACCTCGAGGGCGAAACGGGTGCGGTTCTCGTAGGAGCCGCCGTAGGCGTCGGTGCGGTGGTTGGAGTGCGGCGAGAGGAACTCGTTGATCAGGTAGCCGTGGGCGCCGTGGATCTCGGCGACCTCGAAACCGGCGGCGAGGGCGCGGCGGGCCGCGTCGGCGAACTGACCGACGATCTCCTTGATCTGATCCACCGTCAGCTCGGTCGGCACCGTGTGCCGCTCGTCGAAGGCGACCGCGCTCGGCGCGAGCGGCTGCCAGCCGTACGCCTCCGGCCCCACCGGTCCGCCACCCTTCCAGGTCCGGTCGGTCGAGGCCTTGCGGCCGGCGTGGGCGAGCTGGATGCCCGGCACCGTGCCCTGGGAGGCGAGGAAGCGGGTGATCCGCCGGAACGCCTCGACCTGCGCGTCGTTCCAGATGCCCAGGTCGTAGGGGGAGATCCGCCCCTCGGGCGACACGGCCGTGGCCTCGGTGAGGATCAGGCCCGTGCCCCCGGCCGCGCGGGCCGCGAGGTGCGTGAAGTGCCAGTCGTTCGGCGCGCCGGTCCCCGGGCCCTCGGGGTCGGCCGAGTACTGGCACATCGGGGCCATCCAGACCCGGTTCGGAATGGTCACGTCACGCAGGGTGAAGGGCTGGAAGAGGGCGCTCATGACGAGCTGCTCCGTTCTCGCGGGACCGAATGACGATCGTACGATAACCATCGTAGTACGCCGGGTGTCAAACTACGATGCCTCTCGTACAATGATCCCGTGAGTACCGCCCCCGCCACCAGCAACCGCGACCTGCCGCACCCCGCGAGCGAGGACATCCGGCTGGAAGCCGTGCTGCACGCGCTCTCCGACCCGATGCGGCTGCAGATCGTGCGTGAGCTCGCCGCCGACGACGACGAGCTCACGTGTTCGCAGTTCGCGCTGCCGGTGACCAAGTCCACGTCCACGCACCACTTCCGGGTGCTGCGCGAGGCCGGGGTGATCCGGCAGTGCTACCGGGGCACGGCCAAGATGAACGGCCTGCGCCGGGACGACCTAGACGACCTCTTCCCGGGACTGCTCGACGCCCTGCTCGCCGCCGCCGGCCGGCAGGCCGCCCGCCTCGGGGGCTGAAGCCGCCTTCGTGGGGAGGTGGTTGAACAGCAGGTTGAGCACGATCGCCGTCAGGCAGCCCGCGCTGATGCCGCTGTTCATCACGGTCTGGAACCAGTCGGGGAACTTCTCGTAGACCGTCGGCACGCCGACCGGGAGCATCCCCACGGCCACCGACACGGCCACGACCGTGAGGTTGTGGTTGTCCTTGAAGTCCACCTGGGCGAGGGTGCGCAGGCCGCTCGCGGCCACCGTCCCGAACATCACCAGCCCCGCGCCGCCCAGGACCGGCGCCGGTATCGCCGCGACCACCGCGCCCAGCTTGGGCAGCAGGCCGAGCAGGACGAGGATGCCGCCCGCGGCGGCCACCACCCAGCGGCTGCGCACCCGGGTCATGCCGACGAGGCCCACGTTCTGCGCGTACGCCGTGTACGGGAAGGTGTTGAAGACGCCGCCCAGCACGGTCGACAGGCCGTCGGCGCGCAGCCCGTCCGCCAGCGAGCGCGGCTCGACCCCGCGTCCGGTCAGCTCGCCGACGGCGATCAGGTCACCGGTCGTCTCGGTCATCGTCACCAGCGCCACCACCAGCATCGAGATGACCGCCGAGGCGTGGAAGGCGGGCGCGCCGAAGTGGAACGGCGTGCTGATGCCCACCCAGTCCGCGTCGCCGACTCCGCCGAAGTCCGTGAAGCCGAACGGGATCGCCACCGCCAGACCCACCGCGATGCCGATCAGCACCGCGATCCGGCTCAGGAACGCGGGCGCGAACCGCTGGACGCCGAGCACGACCAGCAGCACGAAGAGGGCCAGGCCCAGGTTCTTCGGCTCGCCGAAGTCCTTCGAACCGGCGCCGCCCGCGGCCCAGTTGCCCGCGACCGGCAGCAGCGACACCCCGATGATCAGGATCACCGTGCCGGTCACCAGCGGCGGGAAGAAACGCAGCAGCCTGCCGAACACCGGCGCGAGCAGCATGATCGCGAATCCCGCGACGATCACCGACCCGTAGATCGCGGGCAGACCGCCGCCGGTCGTCCCGATGAGCACCATCGGCGACACCGCGGCGAAGGTGCAGCCCTGCATGATCGGCAGCCGGACGCCGAACCGCCAGAACCCCACGCACTGGATGAGCGTGGCGATGCCGCACACCAGCAGGTCGGCGGTGATCAGATACGCCAGGTCCGCGGGCGACAGCTTCATCGCCCCGCCGACGATCAGCGGGACGGCCACCGCGCCCGCGTACATCGCGAGCACGTGCTGCAGCCCGAAGGCGGCCAACTGCCGTACGGGCGGGACCTCGTCGACGGGGTGGACGGGGGCGGGTGCGGTCATGGGGACTCCAGAGCGGCGGGGGCATCCGAACAGCACGAGACCGTACGAGGCTTGAACAGTTTGTTGATTTCTGCCGTGTTGCCGTTCTGTGTACTGCCCACCCACAAGCGCCGGACTCCGCTACGGGGCCGCCGTCCGTGCCGCCGCCAGCAGCGACTCCCAGTCGGCGAGCTTGACCACGCTCCGCCCCAGCGAGGCCCCGAGCGCCGCCTCGGCACGCTCGATCGCCTGCCAGCCGGTCCACGTCACCGGCTCGACACCGGCCGCGCGCAGCGCCGCGAGCGGGTCGCCGGGCACGTCCCTGCGCAGCAGCACGGGGGCGTCCTCCAGCAGGGAGGTCGCCGTTTCCTTGGCGTCCGGCCGGTTGGTGCCGATCACTCCGGTCGGGCCGCGCTTGATCCAGCCGGCCACGTACTCGCCGGGCCCGACTGCACCCTCGCGCAGCACGCGCCCGGCGAGATGCGGCACGGTGCCGCGCGCCGCGTCGAACGGCAGCCCCTCCAGCGGCAGCCCCCGATAGCCCACCGAGCGCAGCACCAACTGCGCCTCGATCTCCTCGTACCGCCCCGTGCCCGTGACGCCGCCGTCCCCGTCGCACACGGTGCGCTCGAAGCGCACCGCGCCCACCCGCCCTTTGTCGGCGAGCAGTTCGACGGGACGCAGGAAGAACCGCAGGGCGATGCTGCGGGACGCGGGCCGGGCGACCGAGCCGGCACCGGGGTGGGCGGACGCCTCGGCCGCCCACCCCCGCAGCACCTCCACGTTGCGGCGCCGTGCCGTCGGCAGCGCGGACGGATCGGCGTACGCCGGATCCAGCGCCAACTCCGCCGGATCGACGGTGACTTCGGTGTCCGGCAGACCGCTCAGCTCGCGCAGCTCCTTGGTCGTGAAACGGGCCTGCGAGGGTCCGCGTCGCCCCACCATGTGGATGTCGGTGATCCGGCTGGCGGCCAGCGCGCCGAGCGCCGCCTGCGGAATGTCGGTCGTGCTCAGCTCGGCCGCGCCCCGGGCGAGCATCCGGGTGACGTCCACCGCCACGTTGCCGACACCGATGACCACGGCGGAGCGGGCGTCGCGCACGAACCCGTCGTCGGCGGCGTCCGGGTGGGCGCTGTACCAGGCCACGAACTGCGTCGCCGACCAGCTGCCCGGCAGGTCCTCGCCCGGAATGCCCAGGTGCCGGTCGGTGGAAGCGCCCACGCAGTACACCACCGCGTGGTACAGCTCCCGCAGCCGCGAGGCCGGAACCCCGCCCGGGCCGACCCGGACGCCGCCGAGGAACCGCACCCGCTCGTGCTCCAGGACGGAACGGAGGTTGTTCTGCAGGGACTTGATCTTCTCGTGGTCCGGCGCCACCCCGTACCGCACCAGCCCGTACGGGCACGGCAGCCGGTCCAGGACGTCGACGAGGACCTCCGGGTCCGCCTGGACCAGGCTCTGGGCGGTGTAGCAACCGCTCGGCCCGGAGCCGATCACGGCGACATGCAGCACGGCGGAACTCCTCACGGCGGGAGATCGCGGACGGCTCAAGGATGGCACCACCGGTGCTCCGCTGACAGGGTGTCGGCGAGCCACCGGCGTGCGTGTCCGTTCTTATGGAAAGTGATCATGCGGTTACGTTGCGTGTGTGCTAGAAGCATCCTTTCTTAATCTTTCTGATCGTTGTCCGACGGATGGCGCCGTGTCCGTATGGCCCGCGTGGGAAGTGCGGGAGGGCGGGGACAGTACGGCGTGGTTCCAGGTCCGGCTGGCGTTCACCGACGGCGCCCGGGTCGACGCGCTCGCCGTGGTCGGCGGGGGGTGTGTCTCCCTGGAGGACGTCCGGGCCCAGCCCGCGCTGTCACTGGACGACCTCGCGGTGCTCGCCGAGTGGATCGAGGAGCCGCTCTTCGAGGCGTGCGGCGCCTCCGGGGAGCCGGGCGCGGAGGGCGAGGAGTCCGGGAGCGGGCGGCGGGCCCGGCCGTCCTGGCCGCGCGGGATCGAGGGGCGGTGGCTGGTGGCGCAGGAGTACCGCGCGGCCCAGGAGGAGGGCGTCGACCCGGTCCTCGCGGTGATGTGCGCGACCGGGCACAGCCGCCGCAAGTCGCTGCGGATGATCTCGCAGGCGCGGGACGCGGGCTTCCTGACACCCCGTCACGCCCGGCGCTGACCGGCCGGGTCGTCCCGCTCCCGGCGGTGCCGGGCTACTTCGACCCGACCGGCACCTCCGATCCCTCGTCCGGACCCTCGCCCGTGGCGAAGAACCGTGACAGGTCGGACTGTTGAGTCCCGCCGGACGCTTCCCCGGTGTCCGGCGGGACGCCCATCTCCCAGTCGAGCCGGTAACGCGCGAACAGCTCGGCCCGCAGGGTGGTCAGTTGCATCGGGACGTTCGGCAGCACCATCGCGTAGACGGCGCCCATCAACAGGGAGCGCAACATGGGGTAGTCGGCGGCCGCGTCCCGCGAACCGTGCCGGGCGACGGTGTCCCGCAGCAGTTCGGCGAGCCGCTGCTGCTCCGGGCACTGCATGAAGCCCTCGGCCTGCAGCAGCCCCGCCATGTGCTGGCGCATCAACACCGGCCGGTCCCGGGCCAGACCGAGGATCGCGTCGATGGCCCGCGCCATCCGCTCCCGCCCGTCCTCGGTGCGCGGCTCGCGCTCCAGCGCCTCCTCCAGCGTGCGGTGCATCAGCCGGTGCACCGCCGACTGCACCAACTGCCGCTTCCCGGGGAAGTAGTACGACACCAGACCGCGCGCCGAGCCGGCCCGGTCCGCGATGTCACCCAGCGTCGTCGCCTCGTAGCCGTGCTCGCCGACCATCTCGACAGCCGCCTGCAGGAGCCGCTCCCGAGAACGTCTCCGCAACTCTTCATTGACCGAGGCGCTGCGCGGGGACATGCTGTAACTCCTGCGTTGACTGGCTGCCAGCCAACTATACTCAACGCATCCGGGCCGCCACCTTCAAAGGGCGTGGTCAGGGCTGCCGTCCGTCTGGGGCGACGCGGGGGATCGTCTCAGGCGGGCGGTCATACCGCCCCGAAGGTGTCCTGAGGCTACTGTTTCGGCTCTCTCACGGCCTGACCTCCGGTTCTCCCGCTCCCGTCGCACAGCGGCCCCCGCGTCCCTACAGTGGTCATCGGTGTCGAGCCGAGGAGGCGTACGGGCATGGAACAGGACGAGCGGATCCTGGCCAGGATCTCGGAGATGGTCGAGGACGAGCGCAGGCTCCGCACATCCCTCGCCTCCGGGGAGATCGACGGCGAGACGGAACAGCAGAAGCTCGGCCGGCTGGAGCGTGAACTCGACCAGTGCTGGGACCTGTTGCGGCAGCGGCGCGCCAAGAAGGAGTTCGGGGAGAACCCGGACGAGGCGAGCGTGCGCCCCTCCTCGCAGGTGGAGGGATATCTGGAGTAGGGGGCGCGGAGCCGGCTCAGTCGACCAGGTCCAGCACCGGACGCAGGGCGTCCGGCCGCTGCGCGACGGGCAGATGGTCCACGAAGTGCACCCGGCATCCCAGAGCCGCCGCGCCGCCGTCCGCCTCCCGGCTGTCGCCGACCATCAACGCCTCGTGGGGTTCGACCTCCAGGGCCTCGCAGGCGAGGGCGAACAGCCGCGGGTCGGGCTTCTGGATGCCGTGCTCGTACGACAGCACGTACGTGTCCACGAACCGGTCCAGGCCGTGCGCCTCGAAGACGGGCCGCGGATCCCAGCCGATGTTGCTGACCACGCCGATGCCGAGCCCTCGCTCGCACAGCGCGTACAGGACCTCCGCGGCGTCGGGATACGGCGCCCACGCGGCCGGGGACATGTGCCGGTCGTACAGCGCGTCGTGCAGGGCCGGGTCGGGCAGCCGCACCTGGCGGGAGAGGCCGGTGTAGGCGGCCCGGTGCAGCTCGGCGCTCGCGTCCCGCACCCGCCACAGCTCGGCGAGGTCCGCGGGCACCTGCAGCGGAAACGCCCCGCCCGGCAGTGCGCCCGCCGCCTCCAGGGCCTTCGCCGCCTGCAGCAACTCCTGCTCCGCAAGCGCCGTCCCGGCTTCCTTCAGTACGGCGCGCAGCCAGGACTCGGTGGACTCGATGCGGAACAGGGTGCCGGAGAAGTCGAAGAGGACGGCGAGCATGGGTGGATCCTACGATGCGAGGTTCCGCCGGGCGGGAGGGCGTCCGCCGCGGCCGACACGGTCGGATTCCGCTCCGGCGCGCTCGGGGCCCCACCGCTGATGGACCCCGACGGCGACCGCGACCATCGCCGCCCCCAGCAGCCAGCCCCCCAGCACGTCCGAGGGCCAGTGCACGCCCAGCCACACACGGGTCAGGCCGACACCGGTCACCGAGACCACCGCCACCCACAGTGCCGTCCGCCGCAGGGCGGGGCCCACGCCGTAGTGGTGGGCCAGCCACAGCAGCAGCCCGCAGACGATCGTGGCGGTCATCGCGTGTCCCGAGGGGAAGGCCGCGTAGCGCGCCGAGTCCACGGGGTCGGGCCAGACGGGCCGCGGACGGCCGACCGCGGCCTTCAAGCCCTGCTGGACCACCGAGCCCAGCGTGACCGTGGCCACCAGCCAGTACGCGGTCCACCGCGCCGAGCGCCGCCGCACCAGCCACACCACGGTGAGCACGGTCGCCAGGCGCATCGTCCAGGGGTCCCAGACCCAGTCGGTCAGGATGCGGCAGACGTGGGTGAGGCCGGGGTCGTCCACGGCCCAGCGATGGGCGGTGCGGGCGACGTCGCCGTCGAGGGCCGTCAGCGGGTGCCACCCGGCCACGACCAGGGCGAGCAGGAGGGCCGAGCACACCGCCAGGACACCCGCGGCCCCCGCGGCGCGCGCCGCGAGGCGGTGGTCCGGCGGGCGGGGCGGGGAGACGACGGGCGGGTTGTGCATGGAGTGATCCTCGCCGACGCGGGAGGCCCGCCGCCAATACGCGGACGGTTGTGTCCTCCGCGGGTTCCCGCGCGGGCCTTCTCCACCCCGGCGCCGCGCACGAGGTGACGGCGGCGGCCACGCGGGGGGCCGGCCGCCACGGCGGCGCTCAGAGCGTGATCAGCATCGCCACCATCGCGATGCCCATCGACAGCCGGCACGCCCTCGCCAGCTCCGGCCGGTCGCCCCACCCCACGGCCCCGCCGCCCGCGGCAACGGGTATCAGCCGCACGCCGGACAGCAGGACGTAGCCCGTGAAGTAGAGCAGCAGCACACCGGTGAGCAGTGGCACCCCGGCCGGCCCGCCGTGCCCGGCGTGGTGGCCCGGAGCGGCGGCCATCACGACCGCCATGTAGACCATCGCCGAGGCGCCGACCAGGTGGTGCAGATGGTGCGGGTCCCGGCGCGCGGCCCACAGCGCGCGCAGCGCGGCCGACCCGAACAGGACCGCGTAACCGGGCCAGGCCCACGACGGCTGGCTGACCACCGCCGCCGGTACGGCCATCGCGGCCATCCCGAAGCCCATCAGCGCCTCGCCGCCCGCGGAGCGGCGCTGTTCCTCGACGGTGCTGCGCATCCGCAGCAGACAGTAGGCCCCGGTCGCCGTACACAGCGCGACCAGCAGCCAGCCGGGCGAAGCCGGTCCGTGCACGCGCACCTCCCCGCTCGACGGTCTCGACAGTGCGTCGATGCCCGGGCCGTCCGGTGCGCACGCGAGCGCAAGGATGTACACGGGGAGCATTCGAGGGAGCACGGCAGGTGAGCAGACCCGCACAGAAATGATTTACGAGTAAAACACCTGATAAGCTTGTGTCCATGAGCCGTGCGACCCCCGTCCCCACCACCCCCCGCGCCCGCCGACTCCCGCTGGCCGGCGCCCTGCGCCTCGGTCGCCCCTCGGCCATCTGGTTCAAGCCCGCGCTGAGCGTGGTCGCCTCGGTCGCCCCGCCCAACCTCCTCCTGCTGGCCCTCGGCCGGCTCGACCTGGCCATGTACACGATGGCCGGATCGCTGTGCGCCCTCTACGCCCACAACCGCCCCTACGCCGCCCGGGCCCGCGTCCTGGCCTGGGTCGTCCTGGGCATGGTCGGCGGCCTCGCCGTCGCCCTGACCACGGCCTCGCTCACCTCCAGCGCCGTCGTCCTGGTCACCGTGGGCGCGGTGCTCGCGGCGGTGCAGAAGGTGCTGTGCGACGCCACCCGGGTCGGCCCGCCCGGCAACGTCGTGCTCACCTTCATCAGCTCCGCCTCCCTCTTCGTCCCACAGACCCTCGCCCAGGTTCCCGGCCACCTCGCCCTGGCCCTCGCGACGGGCGCCTGGGCATGGCTGATCGGCATGGCGCCCGGCCTGCTGCGTCCGCACGGCCCGGAACGCCAGGCCACCGCCCAGGCCCTCGACGCGGCCGCCGCCTACGCCGCCACCCACGGCGCCGACGACGGACACCCCCGATCCCGCGCCGCCGCGGCCGCCGCGATCCAGGCCGCCTGGCAGGCGCTCCTGGCCTCCGGCGACCCTGCCGCCCGGCGTGCCCTGGAACACCTCGTGGTGCGCGCCGAGGTCGCCCTCGCCGCCCCCGCCGACACCGACCCCGAACTGCTGCGCACCTGGTCACGCGACCTGTGCGGCAGCGGCCCGATCCCCGAGTTCCACGAACCGCGGGACGCCGACGAACTCCTCGGCGTCGACGCCGAACTCGCCGTCCCGGCACGGCCGTTGTGGACCACGCTCGGCCCGCTCGCCCCCCACGCCATCCGCACCGCCCTGGGCTGCGCACTGGCCGGCTACGCCTCCCTCGCCCTCGGCGTCGGCCGCCCCTACTGGGCCCTGGTCACCGCGGCCTCCCTCTACCAGGCCAACCTCACCCTCACCTGGAGCCGGGGAGTCCAGCGTGTCGTCGGCAACATCCTCGGCGTGTTGCTCTTCGCCGCCGTCGCCCCGCTCGCCCATCTCGGGCAGCCGGCCCTGGTCCTGTGCTGCCTCGCCTTCAACTTCGGCGCCGAGGCCCTGATCGGCCGCAACTACTGGCTCGGCACCGTCTGCGTGACCCCGATGGCCCTGCTCATCACCGAGTTCAACCGCTACCAGGCGCCTGGGCGGCTGATCACCGAGCGAGTGGTCGACACCCTCGTCGGCGCCCTGGTCGGCTTCCTCGTCGCGGTGGCCGTCACCGACCGCCGCTCCGCGGACCGCGTCGAGCACGCGCTGGCCGCCGTCGAGCGCGCCCGCGAACGCACCGCCCGCCTGCTGGCCGGGCCCGCCGCCCCCGCCGCTCTGGAGCAAGCCCGGCGCGCGCTCGCCGCGGCCCTGGCCGACCTGCGCGCCACCGTGGACGCCGCGTCCGGGGAATGGTGGCAGCGCGCCCTGCCCCAGGAGCGGGTCGTGCGCGCCGAGCAGGCCGGACACCGTACGCTCGCGGCGACGGTACGGCAGCTGGGGCTGCGCGGCGCGAGGGAGGACGTACGGCCATGACGGCAGCGAACGGGCGGCGGCAGGGCGAGACCGGGGGCGACACCGTCTCCGCCGTCGTCCGGCAGTGGCAGGCCGTCCACCCCGGCCTCGACACCGGCCCCATGGAGATCATCGGCCGGATCAACCGCTGCGCCGCGCTGCTGCAGCAGGCCGAGGACGCCCCCTTGCGCCGGGCGGCCCTGAGCCGCCCCGAGTTCGACCTGCTCGGCGCGCTGCGGCGCACCGGCCACGAACTCACCCCCAGCGAACTGGCGCGCGAGACCTTCTCCTCCGGCGCCGCCGTCACCAAGCGACTGAAGGCGCTCACCGAGCGCGGTCTGGTGGAGCGACGCGGTGACACCCGTGACCGACGGGTCGCCCACGTCCGCCTCACCGACTCCGGCCAGGACCTCGTCGACTCGATCCTGCCGGAGCAACTCGCCTACGAGACCACCGTCCTCTCCGCCCTCGACCCGCGAGGGCAGGGCGAACTCGCCGACCTGCTGGGTGAGTTGCTCGGCCGGCTGGAGGGCACCCCGGGCATGCTGCGGGCCTGAGCGGCGGCCTTCGGAAGTTTTCGGAGACCGGACCCCCGTTGACGCGATCCCCGAGCGGTCCCTAGGTTCGACCACGCCGGTTCGGATCTTCGGCTGGCGTACGGGATCTCGAACGAAAGAGGGCGCCGTGACGGCCGAGACGCTCACTGTCGACCTGGGCACCGAGACTGGCCCCTTCCACGGCGGCGCGAGCGGCACGCTCTACGGCCTCTACGGCGACGGCGTGCCCAGCCGCGCGGTCGTCGAGGGCATGTACGTCCGCACGGTCACCACCAAGGCCCAGGACGGCGTCCAGCACCCCGGCGCCGACGCCCTGGAGATCCTGCCCTCCTTCGTCGCCTCGGGCGGCAAGGACGTCTACGTGTACACGACCGACTTCCACCGCGGCTTCCCCTACGAGTGGCCGGGCGCCACCGGCGAGGAGCGGCTCGCCGGCCACCTGGAGATCGTCCGCCGGCAGGTGCGGCAGGCGCGGACGCTCGGCGCGCTCACGTCCCACCTCGTGTGGGTGCCGTTCAACGAGCCCGAGGGCAACATGTTCGGCACGGGGGAGTGGAGTCACGACGGGGTCTCCTGGCGGACCGAGCCCGGTCCCTTCTTCTCGGCCTGGACGCGCGCCTACCGCCTCATCAAGGAGATCGACCCCGGCGCGCGTGTCGCCGGCCCCAACACGAGCATCCTCTACCCCGAGGTGCGGGGCTTCCTGGAGTTCGCGCGCGACCACGACGTACTGCCGGACGTGGTGACCTGGCACGAGCTGTCGTCCCCGGACGAGGTCCGCACGAAGGTCGCCGAGTACCGAGCCATGGAGAAGGAGCTGGGGATCGGCCCGCTCCCCGTCAACCTCAACGAGTACGCGCACAACTACCACCTCTCCGTCCCCGGCCAGATGATCCAGTGGATCGCCGCCGTCGAGGAGTCGAAGGTCGACGCCGACATGGCGTACTGGAATATCGCCGGCAACCTCAACGACTCGGCGGTGGAGACGAACAAGGCCAACGGGCAGTGGTGGCTGTTCAACGCCTACGGCCAGATGTCCGGCACCACCGTGCGCGTCACCGCGCCGCACCCCAACGTGCAGTACACGCTGCAGGGCGTCGCCACGCTCGACCGGGACAAACGCCAGGCGCGGGTGCTGTTCGGCGGGGCGGGCGGGGCGGCGGACCTGGTCGTCGAGGGCGTCGACGCGGAGGTCTTCGGCACCCGGGTGCACCTGCGGCTGCAGGAGATCCCCTGGACCGGCCAAGTCGGAGCTTCCGCCCAGCCGTTGCGGCTGCGCGACCTCGAACTGCCGGTCACGGCGGGCAGGGTGACGCTTGCGCTGACCGGCCTCGACGAGATGTCCGCCTACCAGGTGATCCTCTCCCCGGGCGGCAACGGCGCCGTACCGCTCGCGCCGTCGACCGGCTGGCGCGGGACGTACGAGGCGGAGGACGCGCTCTACACGGGCGGAGGCTACTCGAGGAACGGCCCCGAGGGGTCACCCTCCGCCGTCGACAGGTTCGCCACCTCCGGCGGCTACCACGTGGGCGGCCTGCGCACCGGCTCCGACGGCGTCCTCGCCTTCGACGTCGAGGTCCCCCAGGACGGGACGTACGACATCCGGGTCTTCGCCAACTCCTACAACCGGGCCGACCTGGTGCGCGAGTCGGGCCCCACCAACGTCTTCCTGCGCGTCGACGGCGAGGACCCGCGCGAACTGCTGCTGCCGCTCGGCTACAAGTGGGCCGTGTGGGGCCACGCCGACATCCGGGCCGAGCTGACCCGCGGCCCGCACCGCATCACCCTCGCCGCCCAGGACCCCGACCTCGGCGAGACCGAGGGCGACGCCGTCATCGACAGACTGGACCTCGCCCTGCGCGACGAACACCAAGTGGACCTCTACGAGGCCGAGTTCGCGGCGCTCGGCGCGGGAGCGCGAGTCGACTGCGCGTGTCGCGGGGCCTCTGGTCCCGGAGCCGTGGTCCTCCCGCGCGGCGGCACCGTCACCTTCTGGGTGCACGCCGCGGACGACGGCGAGGCGACGGTCACCGTCGACCTGCTCGGCCCCGGGGAGGGCCTGCTCACCGTCAACGGCGAGGAGATCGGGCCGGCGGCGCGCGGACCCGTCCCCCTCTTCCTGGCGGGGGGCGTCAACAAGGTGACGCTGACGGGGACTTCGGAGCGCCTGGTCGTGGACCGGCTGACCGTCGGCCCGTCGCGCGGTCTGCTGCCCACGACCGCGTACGCGGCACAGGAGGGCACCCTGACCGGTGCCGCCAAGGTGACCGCGTACTCCCGTGCCACCGGTGGCAAGGCGGTCGACGGCATCGGCGCCGGTCCCGCCAACGCGCTCACCCTCACGGTGACGGCGGCGCACGCCGGCCGGCACGCGCTGACCATCCGCTACTCCAACGGCGAACAGGCCGCCGCCACGCACTACAACCCCGACCCCATCTGCCGTCACGCGGACATCTCCGTCAACGGGGCGGCCCCGCACCGGGCGCTGTTCCCGACCACCTTCCACTTCAACGACTTCCGGCAGCTCACCGTCCCCGTCACCTTGGACGAGGGCACCAACACCGTCACCCTCACCGCCGACGAACTCCCCGACTTCGACGGCGACACACGGAACCCCCACGGCCAGCGCTCGCCCTACGCCCCGGTGATCGACCGGATCACGGTGACCCCTCTCGCGGCGCGCCCCTGATCCGGGGCGCTCAGCTCTCCCGTCCGGCCTCGTACACCCCGAACACCGCCGCCTGCGGATCGCGCAGCACCGCGATCCGCGGGCCGTCGGGCACGGTGGTGGGCTCCATCAGAACCGTGCCGCCCGCCGCGGTCGCCTCCGCCGCGGTCGCGTCCACGTCCGCCACGGCGAAGTACGGCAGCCAGTGCGGGGGCACCTCGTGCGGGAACTTGTCGTCCATGCGCACCATCCCGCCGAAGTCGGCGCCGTCCAGGCCCCACTGTGTGTAGTGCGCCGAGGCCTCGACGGTCCAGCCGAACACGGTCGTGTAGAAGTCCACGGCCCGCTCGGGGGCGCGGGTGAGCAGTTCGACCCAGCCCAGGGCGCCGGGCACGTTGAAGAGCCCGGCGCCCGGGAAGGACCGCGCCTGCCACAGCTGGAAGACGGCACCGGCCGGGTCGAACACCACGGTGAAACGGCCCGTGTCGAACACGTCCACCGGCCCGAGCAGCACCGTCCCACCGGCCTCGGTCACCTCTCGTGCCGCCCGGTCGGCGTCGGCGACCGCGAAGGACACGTTCCACGCCACGGGCTGCGTCGGCTGGTACAGCGGCGACAGCGCGGCCACCGCCGCGTCGCCCAGGTGCGCGACCGTGTACCCGCCCGCCGGCTGACGCGGATCCGTCTCGGCACGCCAGCCGAACAGCCGCCCGTAGAAGCGCTTGGCGCCGTCCAGGTCGTCGGTCCCCAGCTCGGTCCAGCAGGGCCCGCCGGTCACCGGTGTGTCGAGATCCATGGCGTTCCTTCCGCGGGATGTCCGGCCCGGACCCCCTTCAGCACGCTAAGCCCGCCCGGGGAGCCCGGCCATCCGGCGGCCGCCGCGGGCGGTTCAGATCCCGGGCCGGTACCGGAGGGGATGGTCCGCCGGCACCTCCACCAGCACGATCCGCGTCCCGTCCGGGTCTTCGATCCACATCTCGATCAGCCCCCAGGGCTCGCGCACCGGGGGCCGCACGATCCGGACCCCCTTGGCGCGCAGCTCCTCGTGCGCCGCGTCGGCGTCCTCGACCTGCAGCCACAGCCGTACGGCGGGGGAGGGCGGGGCCTCGGAGCGCCCCGACACCTCCAGGAAGCCACCGCCGAGGAAGTAGACGGTGCCGCGGTCCGGCCCGGTGCCGAACTCGCGGTGGACGGCGAGGCCCAGCTGCTCGCCGTAGAAGCGGCGGGAGCGCTCAGGGTCCGCGGGCCGGAGCAGGGTACGACTGCTGAGAACGTGCACCATGCACCCGAAGCCTAGTGGCGGCGTTACCCTCATCGATGCCCTGCCGTGTCAGAGATCGGAGAGCCGCACCATGGAAACCGCCGCCGGACTGACCTTCCGCGATGCCACCGACGCCGACGTCGACGCCCTGGTCGCGCTGATCGAGTCGGCGTACCGCGGAGACTCCAGCAGGGCCGGATGGACCACCGAGGCGGACATCCTGGAGGGACAGCGCACCGACCAGGAGGGCGTGCTCGCGGTCATCAAGTCACCCGACAGCCGTCTGCTCACGGTCGAGCGCGACGGCGTGGTCATCGCCTGCTGCCAGCTCGAACACCGCGGCGCCCACGCCTACTTCGGGATGTTCGCGGTCAGCCCGCGACTCCAGGGCGGCGGTCTGGGCAAGGTGATCATCGCGGAGGCGGAGCGCGCGGCGCGCGAGACCTGGGGCGTCCGCGAGATGCACATGACCGTGATCTCCGTACGCGACGACCTCATCGCCTGGTACGAGCGCCGCGGCTACCGCCGTACGGGAAGGATGACCCCCTTCCCGTACGGTGACGAGCGCTTCGGCATCCCGCAGCGCGACGACCTGCAGTTCGAGCTGCTGGTCAAGGAGCTCGGCTGAGCGTCACGCCGTGAAGCGGGCGGTGCGCTTGATCTCCGGGTAGTCGGTGGTCGCGCCGTCCAGCTGCAGTGCCCTCACGAGACGCAGATGGTCCTGGGTGTTGACCACCCAGCCGATGATCCGCAGGTCCGCCTTGCGGGCCCGCTCCACGATCTCCAGCGTCAGCCGGCGGATGTTGAGGCAGACGGTCGCCGCGCCGGCCTCGACGGCACGGTCGACGATGTCGGTGCCGAAGCGGCTGCCGATGAGCGCGGTGCGCACCCCGGGCACGAGGCGGGCGATCTCGGCGACCGCCTCGTCGTGGAAGGAGGACACTTCCACCCGGGCGACCAGGTCCCGCTTGAGCATCACCTCGGCCAGCGCCCGGGCGGCCTGCACGTCCTTGATCTCGGCCTGCAGCGGCGTGCGTACCGCCTCCAGGACCTCCTCGAAGACCGGCACGTGCTCGCCGCGGCCCGCGTCCAGGGCGCGCAGCTCGGCGAGGGTCTTCTCGGCGATGGGGCCGGTGCCGTCGGTCGTGCGGTCCACGTCGGTGTCGTGCATGACGACGAGCGCGCCGTCCTTGCTCAGATGCAGATCGAGTTCGATGACGTCGAGGCCGGCCTGCTGGGCGGCGACGAAGGAACGGAGGGTGTTCTCGGGCTCGACACCCATGACTCCGCGGTGACCGATGGTAAGGAAGTTCAAAGTTCAACTCGCTTCCGTCGACGGGCGGCTCGGACCGCGCGCGGACCGGAGCGGACGGCCGCGCGGGCAGAGCCGCAGCCTAACGGCCCGGCCGCGCGATGAACCCGTGCGTACACGAGGGATCGGCGTGGCGTACGGGGCCTGTCCGGCCCTTGCGGCCGCTGCCGCTCACCCGGGCGTGGGCGAGTCCCGCGGGCATTGACCGGTTGGCTGATACCCGTGCGGTGCCGTCGTATACCCGGCAGAGCCGCATTCACTGCGTCGGGCAGGAAAAAGTTCCGTGACGATGCGGTTGCGCAGGATAATTTCCGGAGGGCGCACTTGCTGGGAGAAAGCCCGTATGTATACGGTCTCCTTACGCAAGCTTCTCCCGTGGAGGATGGGACATGACGGAAATTCTTGTGCAGGCGGCTTCGGGGGAGCAGGTTCCTCCCGCGACCAGGGTGGTCGAGCACCCGGCGTGGCCGGTGCTCAAGGATGCCGTGGAGCGGATCCGGCCATGGCAGTCCAAGGACGGGTCGATCGACTTCGAGGCCGAGGGCGCACCCGACCGCGCCGACGCCGAGGCCGCCGTACGGCGTGTCGCGGAGGCCGTCGAGGAGCTCTCCCCGATGCTCCCGCACGACACCGCCTACCACGAGGCCCTGGTCAAGGACCTGGAGCGGTGGTCCGTCGACGGCTTCCAGGTGCCCGACTTCCTGGACTCGCTGCTGGCCTTCCAGCCCGCCGCCAACCGTGCGGACGGCCTGCAGCACCTGGTCGTCTTCCCGATGTACACCCAGAACGGCAACCCCGACCGCAACCTCGAGGCGGTCGTGCTGCGCATGGTCTGGCCCGACTGGCTGGCCGAGTTGGAGCGCACCCGCTACGACAACCCGCTGTTCTGCGGCATCAAGTTCGAGGACTTCACCGCCGGGTACGACACCAACTCCGCCGTCCTCTTCCCCGAGACCATCGCCGTCCGCGAGGCGCCGGAACGTTTCTCCTGGGGTGGCATCTTCTGCGACCGCGAGGCCGCCCGCTTCCGCCGGGTCACCGACGCCGCCGTCGACATCCTGGGCCTGGAACTGCCCGAGGACATCGCCGCGATGGTCCACGACCAGAAGCGCTGCGAGGAGGCCTTCGTCCTGTGGGACATGGTCCACGACCGCACCCACAGCCACGGCGACCTGCCCTTCGACCCGTTCATGATCAAGCAGCGCCAGCCGTTCTGGATGTACGGCCTGGAGGAGCTGCGCTGCGACCTCACCGCCTTCAAGGAGGCCGTCAAACTCCAGGCCGACGGCGTCCCGCAGGCCCGTGACGTGCAGTACGCGGTCCTCTTCGACCGCATGTTCCGCTTCCCGGTCACCGGCGAGCGGGTGCGCAACTACGACGGCCTCGGCGGCCAGCTGCTCTTCGCCTACCTGCACAAGCACGATGTCGTCCGCTGGACCGACAACAAGCTGCACATCGACTGGCAGCGCGCCCCGCAGGTCACCAACGAGCTGTGCGCCGAGATCGAGAAGCTCTACCGCGACGGCATCGACCGCCCCAAGCTCGTCCACTGGTTCGCCGGGTACGAGCTGGTCTCCACCTACCTCGCCCCGCACCCGGGCTCCAAGTGGGCCAAGGGCCCCGACGCCCTCGACCTGAGCCAGCCGCCCCGGAAACTCGTCGATGACGTGCTTCCGGACGAGTTTCCGCTGAGCATGTTCTATGAGGCCCTCTCCAAGAAGCTCAAGAACGTGATCGCCTCGACCCGGGGCATCACGGCGCAGAGCGCCGAGCGGGCCGCCGCGTGAGCGTGCGCGGCACCGGGAACACTGCTCAGCAAGCTCAGGAGGCGAAGAACATGGCGGGGAACGGAGCTCTCAGCGGTGCGGTGATCGCGGTGGCCGGCGCGGGCGGACCCGCCGGGCGGGCCGCGCTGCTGCGGCTGGCCGAGGCCGGGGCGACCGTCGTCGGCGCCGACAACGATCCCGAGCGGCTCGCGGAGGCGGTGGACGCGGCCCGGTACGCCTCGGGCGGCGCCACGGTCACCGGTGAATCCGTCGACCTGCTGGACCTCGAGTCCACCCGCGACTGGGCCATGCACATCGAGAAGGACTTCGGCCGCGTCGACGGCGTGGTCCACCTCGTCGGCGGCTGGCGCGGCAGCGAGACCTTCATCAAGACCAGCCTCGACGACTGGGACTTCCTGGAGCTGCTGCTCATCCGCACCGTGCAGCACACCTCGCTCGCCTTCTCCGAGGCGCTCCAGCGCAGTGACCGCGGCCGCTACGTCCTGATCAGCGCCGCCGGCGCCTCCAAGCCCACCGCCGGGAACGCGGCGTACGCCGCCGCCAAGGCCGCCGCCGAGGCGTGGACGCTGGCCATGGCCGACTACTTCCGCAAGGCCGGGGGTCCCGAGGGGCCGACGTCGGCGGCTGCGATCCTGGTGGTGAAGGCGTTGGTGCACGATGCCATGCGCGCCGAGCGCCCCAACGCGAAGTTCGCGGGCTTCACGGACGTCAAGGACCTCGCGGAGGCCATCGCCGACGTCTGGAGCAAGCCCGCCGCCGAAGTGAACGGAAAGCGTCTGTGGCTGACCGACAAGCCGTGAACCCCCCGAAGACCGACGCCCGTCGCCATCACGACCCGGACGTCCGCGGCTTCGCCAGCGACAACTACGCCGGGGCCCACCCGGAGGTGCTCGCCGCCCTGGCCCTGGCCAACGACGGGCACCAGGTCGCCTACGGCGAGGACGAGTACACCGAGAACCTGCAGCGGATCATCCGCAGCCACTTCGGGGCCACCGCGGAGGCCTTCCCGGTCTTCAACGGCACCGGCGCCAACGTCGTCGCGCTCCAGGCGGTCACCGACCGCTGGGGCGCGGTGATCTGCGCCGAGAGCGCCCACATCAACGTCGACGAGGGCGGCGCTCCGGAGCGCATGGGCGGCCTGAAGCTGCTCACCGTCCCGACGCCGGACGGCAAGCTGACCCCCGAGCTGATCGACAAGCAGGCCTGGGGCTGGGAGGACGAGCACCGCGCGATGCCGCAGGTCGTCTCGATCACCCAGAGCACGGAGCTCGGCACGCTCTACACGCCCGAGGAGATCCGCGCGATCTGCGAGCACGCCCACGCGCACGGCATGAAGGTGCACCTGGACGGCTCCCGCATAGCCAACGCGGCCGCGTCCCTGAACGTCCCGATGCGGACGTTCACCAACGCGGTCGGCGTCGACATCCTCTCCCTCGGCGGGACGAAGAACGGCGCGCTGTTCGGCGAGGCGGTCGTGGTGATCGACCAGGACGCCGTGAGCCACATGAAGCACCTGCGCAAGCTGTCCATGCAGCTCGCCTCCAAGATGCGCTTCGTGTCGGTGCAGCTGGAGGCCCTGCTCGCCAAGGACCTGTGGCTGCGCAACGCCCGCCACTCCAACGAGATGGCCCAGCGCCTGGCCGAGGGCGTGCGTGCCGTGCACGGCGTGGAGATCCTCTACCCGGTGCAGGCCAACGGCGTCTTCGCCAGGCTCCCGCACGACGTGAGCGAGCGGCTGCAGAAGCGCTTCCGGTTCTACTTCTGGGACGAGGCGGCCGGCGTCGTGCGCTGGATGTGCGCGTTCGACACGACCGAGGACGACGTGGACTCGTTCGTGGCGGCGCTGAAGGAGGAGATGGCGCGCCAGTAGACCCTCGGGCCATGCATAGATATGCGGTCACTCGTAAAGTCATTGACGGTCGAGTGATCGCGTTTCTATGCTCTGCGGGCATGGAGCTGATCCAGAAAACCCCCGACCTGTCCGCGTATCTGGCCGCCGACGAGGTCATCGACCATCACCATCCGCTCGTCAGGCGGACGGCTGCCCGGCTCGCGCGGGATGCCGAGGACTCCTATGCCTATGCGCGGCTGGCGTTCGAGTTCGTCCGCGACACCATCCCGCATTCCCAGGACTCCGGGGACCCGCGTGTCACCTGGCGGGCCTCCGACGTCCTGGAGCAGGGCACCGGCATCTGCTACGCGAAGTCCCACGCGCTGGCGGCCCTGCTGCGGGCGGAGGACATCCCGACCGCGCTCTGCTACCAGAAGTTCGACGTGGTCCACGGTCTGGTCGCCGTCCGCTTCAACGGCGCCTGGCACCGGCAGGACCCGCGCGGCAACAAACCCGGCGTGGACGCCCAGTTCTCCCTCGACGGGGAACGCCTGGCCTTCGCGCCGGACCCGGAGTTCAATGAGCTGGACTATCCGGTCCTGTATGCTGAACCGCATCCGGCCGTCCTCGACGCACTCAAGGCCGCCCCCGACCGGGCGTACCTGTGGAAGACGCTCCCCACCGCACTCTGAGGCAGACGATGACCCTCCCGCTGACCGTGTCCGACGAGGTGCGCGCCCTCGCGCCCGGCTTCACCCACCTGGCGATCGAGGCGCACGGCCTGGTCAACGGGCCCAGCACCGAAGGGAGTTCGGCCCTGCTGGACGACGCGGCCCGCCGTCTCGCCGCACGCCTGGACGGCCGCGCCCCGCACGAGGACCCGCACATGGCCGCCTGGCGCGAGGTGTACACCGCGTTCGGCTCCAAGCCCTCCCGCACCCGCAACTCGGCCGAGGCGCTGGCGAAGAGGGCCCTGTCGGACGCCGGCCTGCCCCGCGTCAACCTCCTGGTCGATCTCTACAACGCCGTCAGCGTCGCCCACCTGATCCCGGTCGGCGGAGAGGACATCGACCGCATCCGGGGCGGTATGCGGCTCGTACGGGCCGCGGGCGACGAGGACTTCGTGACGGTGGCCGGGGGCGAGGAGACCGTCGAACACCCCGGCGCGGGTGAGGTGGTGTGGCGCGACGACGCCGGTGTGACCTGCCGTCGCTGGAACTGGCGCCAGGGCCCGCGCACCCGGCTCACCGAGGAGACCGTCTCCGGCATCTTCCTGCTGGAGGGCATGGCCCCCCTGCCGGTCGCCGAGTTGGAGGCGGCGGGGGCCGAACTCGCCGAACTGCTGCAGAAGTTCAGCCCGGGCGCGCGGATCGACGTTCGTGAGGCGGAGACCGCCGACTGAGCGGGCGGGGCTCAGGAACTGCGGAACAGGCCCGTCCACAGGAAGGGTTCGCCGAAGCGGGCGGACCCGGGCGGCTCGTCCCGCATCCGCCGTATCTCGATCTCCGTCAGACCGGAGAAGATCCGGCGCAGGGACTCGGGGGTGTAGGCGAGACCGCCCTCCAGGCGACCGCGCCGGTAGAACTCCGCGTCCGGCAGCTCGGACCCCATGGCGCCGACGGCGAAGCACGTGAGCCCGAACAGCCCGCCGGGCGCGAGACATCGGTCGAGCAGCGCCAGGTAGCTGATGCGGCGGTGCGGCGGCAGGTGGTGGAGGCAGCCGGAGTCGTAGACCAGGTCGTAGTGGCCGTGAATCTCGTCGTCGAGCAGTGCGAAGGCGTCGCCGCACAGGAACCGGACCTCGGCGCCCGTCTCGCGGGCGCGTTCCCGCGCCCAGTCGACCGCCACCGGCGACAGATCCACGGCGTCGACCTCGAAGCCCAGCGAGGCGAGGTACAGCGCGTTGCGGCCGGGACCGCAGCCCAGGTCGAGGGCGCGGCCCGGGGCGACCAGGCCGCGGTCGACGTAGGAGACCAGGTTCTCGTCGGGCTTCGCGGCGAAGAACGGGACGGGTCTGGAACGGTCCGCGTAGAACTCGTCCCACCAGGAACCCGCGTTCCCGGTCCAGCGGTCGGCTCCCGAGGCGAACAGCCCGTCCAGAAGCCGTAGGACGTCCTCCACCGTGCGTATGTCCCGGTCCATCAGATCCCCTTCCGACCTCCGGGATCCTAGGCCTGAGCAGGACGGATGCCGAGTTCGGGCGGTCGACGCGGAAGCCGTGGCCGACGCCTGGAGGGGCTGAGGAGGCGACGGACGGGGGCTGTCATCAGGGGCGGGGCGAACCACCCTCACCGTCGGCGCGACGGGTCGTCAGGAGGCCGTTTACGGGGAAGCGCCGGTGACTTTTTCGCGTCGCCGGTCCGCGGACGGCCTCCGACGCCGTCTCAGCGTGCCTCGGACTCCCGTACCTGCTCCGGCGTGGGCGCCGTACCGCCCAGATGGGCCGGCATCCACCAGGTGTCCTCGGCGTCCTTGGGGCGGACGGGGTAGGCGCGCTGGGCGGCCTCGAGCAGTTCCTGCACCCGCTCGCGCAACTGACGGGTGATCGCGCCGGCGTACTTGTCCTTGGACGCCTCGATCGCCTCGCCGACCCGGATGGTGATCGGGGTGTGGCTGCGCTTGAAGTTGCGCGGATGGCCCTTGGTCCACAGTCGCTGCGTCCCCCACACCGCCATCGGGATCAGCGGGACGCCCGCCTCCTGGGCCAGGCGCGCGGCACCGGACTTGAAGGACTTCAGCGTGAAGGACTGGGAGATGGTCGCCTCGGGGAACACCCCGACGATCTCACCGGACTTCAGCGAGTCCAGCGCGTGCGCGTACGCCGCCTCGCCCTGCTCGCGGTCCACGGGGATGTGCTTCATGCCGCGCATCAGCGGGCCGGAGATCTTGTGCCGGAAGACCGACTCCTTCGCCATGAAGCGAACGAGCCGTTTCTGCGGCAGCGCCGCGAGGCCGTCGAAGATGAAGTCCAGATAGCTGATGTGGTTGCTCACCAGCACGGCACCGCCCGAGCGTGGGATGTTCTCCGACCCCTTGCAGTCGATCTTCAGGTCCCACGCCTTGAACAACGTGAGTGCGAGACCGATGACGGGGCGGTAGACAAGCTCTGCCATGGGACGGGGTGGACCCTTCCTTCTCAGCCTGGGAAGGAGCTCCCGGCGGGAAAGTTACGCAGCCGTAGGTTTTACGGCTCGTCGCAGATCGTGCCCCAAGAACGGCCCGGGAGCCAGCCCAAGTTCCGGTCGACGGCGGAGATCCTCGTCACGTCGGCCCCGGTGATCCACCTCGCCCTTTTAACCCTCCTTTACTCGGTGCGCGGTGTCACCCTCCGCACCAGCAGATACAACTCGCAGCCCAGGCAGTATCCGAACGCGGCGTTCAGGAAGGCGGCCGCCAGCGCGAGCCCCGTCGCGGCCATCCCCAGCCACGCGGGCCCGAGCCAGTACCCGAAGAGACCGAGAACGGCGAAAACAAGTCCCACCGCCTGGGCGAACCGCGGCGGCTGCGGCGACTCGAACTCGGTCGGCGGCCCGATCCGGGGCCGTACGACCCTGCGGAACAGCCAGCCGTAGGGCGAGCGTCCCGCCGCGCCCAGGGCGAAGACCAGCGTCTGCCAGGCCAGCAGCCAGGCGCTCCCGGTGACGAGCACGAGGACCAGCACCACGGTCGTCACGACCGCGCCGAAGCGCGGGCCCCTCACATCGATGTCCATGAATCAAGCATTCCGCATGGAAAATGATTCAGGGGCTCGGGAATCTTTGCAGTCTCGTGAACGCTGGAGCAGTCGATGACCGGAGTGGTGGTGTGCGTGGCGGTGCTCGCTGTGGCGGGCGCCTTCGGGGTGCTGCACCGACAGCGGAACGGGAGGGTGCGCGTGCGCGGGCGCGACGACGGAAAGCGGCTCGACGCGGCCGAACTGGGCGGGGAACTCGGCGAGCGCGCCACCCTCGTGCAGTTCTCCAGCGCCTTCTGCGCCCCCTGCCGGGCCACCCGCAGGATCCTCGGCGAGGTGGCCGGCATGGTGCCCGGCGTGACCCACGTCGAGATTGACGCCGAGGACCGCCTGGAGCTGGTCCGCGAACTGGAGATCCTCAAGACCCCGACCGTGCTGGTCCTCGACGCCGACGGCCGGGTCGTGCGGCGCGCGACCGGCCAGCCGCGCAAGGCCGACGTGATCGCCGCCCTCGGGGAGGCGGTCTGAGCCCGTGACGTGGACGGTGAGGCATCTCCCAGATGCCGGAACGTACTTGACTGTGTGCGCCACGTATCGTCAGCCTGACTGCATGCCCACGGAACTCCTTCTCCACGGGCGGGCCCACATCGACCTGGCCCGCACCGCGAGCGCGCGCTGTCCCGGCTGTTGAGCAGCCACGACTCCGCTCGCCCCTCCTCGCAGAAGGACATCGCCGTGCCGGCCACTCCCGACCTCGACACCCACACCGTTCGACTCGCCTCTCCCGACCTGCTGCGCTCCGTCTTCCGGCGGCACGCGGCGGGCGTCGCCGTGATCACCGCGCTGGGCGAGTCCGGCCCGGTCGGCTTCACCGCCACCTCCCTCAGCTCCGTCTCCGCCGAACCCCCGATGCTCTCCTTCGGCATCGGCACCGGCGCCTCCAGCTGGCCCGCCATATCGGGGACGGACCACGTCGGCGTCCACATACTCGGCGAGCACCAGCAGGAGCTGGCCGCCACCTTCGCCAGGAGCGGCGCCGACCGCTTCGGGGCGCCCACCGCCTGGCGCGAGGGGCCCGAGGGCGTCCCCGTCCTCGACGACGTCCTCGCCTGGCTCGTGTGCCGCGTCGTCGCCCGCGTGCCGGCCGGGGACCATCGCATCGTGCTGGCCGAGGTCGTCCTCGGTGATCCCGCCGGCCCCGGCCGTCCCCTGCTGTACCACCAGGGCCGGTTCAACGGTCTGCGCGACTGATCGTCGCCGGCTTCGCCCTGCGAGACGGTCGAGTTCCGATTACGCTGCGTTGCGAAGGTCACAGTTCAAAGCGCTTGCTTAGCGGGAACCAACTGGGTGTACTGACGAGTAATATTTCGCTCGGAGCGCGGGGTCGCCCCGATCGGGATCGGCCGCTAGAGGCGCCTATGCTGCCTGAAGGTAGGCAGCACCGAAATGACGATTGCAGTAGGAGAGCCGGCGTGAGCTTGAGGATCGTTGTCACTGTGAAGTACGTGCCCGACGCCACTGGCGACCGGCACTTCGCCGATGACCTGACCGTCGACCGGGACGACGTGGACGGTCTGCTCTCCGAGCTCGACGAGTACGCCGTCGAGCAGGCGCTGCAGATCTCGGAGAACTCCGACGACGACGTCGAGGTCACCGTCCTGACGGTGGGCCCGGAGGACGCCAAGGACGCCCTGCGCAAGGCGCTGTCGATGGGTGCGGACAAGGCGATCCACGTCGAGGACGACGACCTGCACGGCACCGACGCCATCGGCACCTCGCTGGTGCTGGCGAAGGCGATCGAGAAGGCCGGCTTCGACCTGGTCGTCTCCGGTATGGCCTCCACCGACGGCACCATGGGCGTGGTCCCGGCGCTGCTGGCCGAGCGGCTGGGTGTGCCGCAGGTGACGCTGCTGTCGGAGGTCTCGGTCGAGGACGGCACGGTCAAGGGGCGCCGCGACGGCGACACGGCGTCGGAGCAGCTTCAGGCCTCGCTGCCGGCGGTGGTGTCGGTGACCGACCAGTCGGGTGAGGCGCGTTACCCGTCCTTCAAGGGCATCATGGCGGCGAAGAAGAAGCCGGTGGAGTCCTGGGACCTGTCCGACCTGGAGATCGACGCCGAAGAGGTCGGTCTCGCGGGTGCCTGGACGAAGGTCGAGGCGGCGGCCCAGCGTCCGGCGCGGACCGCGGGCACGATCGTCAAGGACGAGGGCGAGGGCGGCAAGCAGCTCGCCGAGTTCCTCGCGAGCCAGAAGTTCATCTAAGGGCTCCGGCCCTCTTGAGGCTCAACTCCCTTCCCGCCCCTCAGACTTCGCACATCCGCAAGGAGTTTCGTTCCCATGGCTGAAGTTCTCGTCTACGTCGATCACGTGGACGGTGCCGTCCGCAAGCCCACCCTGGAGCTGCTGACCCTCGCGCGCCGCATCGGCGAGCCGGTCGCCGTCGCGCTGGGCGCGGGCGCCGCCGGCACCGCCGCCGCGCTGGCCGAGCACGGCGCCGTCAAGGTCCTCACCCACGAGGCGTCCGAGTACGCCGACTACCTGGTCGTGCCGAAGGTCGACGCGCTGCAGGCCGCCGTCGCCGCCGTCTCCCCGGCCGCCGTGCTGGTGCCGTCCTCCGCGGAGGGCAAGGAGATCGCCGCGCGTCTGGCGCTGCGTCTGGGCTCCGGCGTCATCACCGACGCCGTCGACCTGGAGGCCGGCGACGAGGGCCCGGTGGCCACGCAGTCGGTGTTCGCCGCCTCCTTCACCACCAAGTCCCGCGTCTCCAAGGGCACGCCGGTCATCACGGTCAAGCCCAACTCCGCCGCGGTGGAGGCCGCCCCGGCCGCCGGCGCGGTCGAGGCCCTGGAGGTGTCCTTCTCCGAGCAGGCCACCGGCACGAAGGTGACCGCCCGTACGCCGCGTGAGTCGACGGGCCGCCCCGAGCTGACCGAGGCCGCGATCGTGGTCTCCGGCGGCCGCGGTGTCAACGGCGCCGAGAACTTCTCGATCATCGAGGCCCTCGCCGACTCCCTGGGTGCCGCGGTGGGCGCCTCGCGTGCCGCCGTCGACGCGGGCTGGTACCCGCACACCAACCAGGTCGGCCAGACCGGCAAGTCCGTCTCGCCGCAGCTGTACATCGCCAACGGCATCTCCGGCGCCATCCAGCACCGGGCCGGCATGCAGACCTCCAAGACCATCGTGGCGGTCAACAAGGACGCCGAGGCCCCGATCTTCGACCTCGTCGACTACGGCGTGGTGGGCGACCTCTTCGACGTCGTCCCCGCCCTCACCGAGGAGATCAAGGCCCGCAAGGGCTGATCGCCGCACCCGCAGGCCGAGGCCCCCGCGACCGCACGAACGGTCGCGGGGGCCTCGTCTCATGCCAGGCTCAGCCAGGCCCGCACCGGAAGGTGGTCGCTGGGGTACTGGCCGTGCGCGGAGAAGGTGTCGATCACCGCGCGGTGCACGGTCACCCCGGCCGTGGTGAGGATCCAGTCGATCCGGTCGCCGTCCGGTTTCAGCCCCTGGTAGCCGTGAAAGGTCGCGTACGGCGCGCCGCGCTCGGCCGCCGTGTCCCAGGCGTCGACCAGACCCGTGGACAGCATCCTGTCGTAGACGGTGTTCTTGTGCGCGGCGACGTTGAAGTCGCCGGTCACCACGACCGGCAGCGGGTACCGGAGCGCGGCGATCCGCTGGGTCATCAGATCGGCGCTGCGTTCGCGGGCGTACTGGCTCGCGTGGTCGAAGTGGGTGTTGCAGACGTAGAACTCCCGTCCGCCGTCCGCGAGATCGCGGAATCTGATCCAGGTGACGACGCGGGGGAAGGCGGCGCCCCAGGTGTTGGAGGCGATGGTCTCCGGCGTGTCCGAGAGCCAGTAGGTGTAGTGCTCGACGGGTGCCAGCCGCCGGTTGTCGTAGTAGATCGCCGTGGACTCGTCGCGGCTGCCGCCCTCACGGCCGGTGCCGATCCAGTCGTAGTGAGCGCCCAGGTCGGACTCGATGTCCCGCAACTGCTGGTACAGGCCCTCCTGGGTGCCGACGACATGGGGACGCGCGCGCCGGAGCAGGTCGCGCATCACGGGTCTGCGGTCGCTCCAGCTGTCGGGCTCCTTGGTGCTCGCGAAGCGCAGGTTGAAGGTCATCACCTGCAGTCGAGGACCCCGACGCCCGCGTATCGGGGCGCTGCGGACCCGTGCTCGCACCGGTAACGAGGAGGCGGACGAGGTGGAGATCGCGGCGGCTCCGGAGAGGGGCGCGGTGAGGGCCGCGGCGAACAAGGCCCGCAGGCCCAGACGGCGGGTGACTCGGCGCTGGTCGGGCACGGGGGCTCCTTCGGTCGCACGGGCCGGACGAGTCTCGCGTGGGGGGAGTTGTGCGTCGAGCGGTGTGATACCCGGGAGGCGGTGGGGAGTGAACATGCCGAGGTCATGGCGTGGTCGGCACGTGGACACGGTGTTGACCGGGCCGACCGGGCACGGATACCTTCGTTCTACGGATTGTTGATTCCGTAGAGCGGAAAACTGGAGGGTGTGGGATGGGTCAGGGCCAGCAGGAGACGGTGGCGACGAGCCTCGCGGGCGCCGTCAGCGAGGAGATCAGCGCCTCCCTCGCCCCGGTCGACGCCGAACTGGAGCGCCGCTACCCCGGCGACCCCGGCACCCGTCAGCCCGTCCACACCGTCTACGTCCCCGGAGACGTCTTCGCCGCCGACACCATCCGCTCCTGGGGCGACCAGGCCCTCGCCGCCCTCGACGAACACGCCCCGGACGCCGCCTCCTTCGCCGCCGTCCTCGGCCTCGCCGACGACCTCGCCGAGCCCGTCTACACGCGCGTGCGCGCCAAGCTGGAGCACGAGCCCGTCGAGGACCTGCGTGTCGACTTCGAGGACGGCTACGGCCCGCGCCCGGACGCCGAGGAGGACGAGACGGCGGCCCGCGCGGCCCGGCTGATCGCCCAGGCGTACGAGAACGGCACGGCGGCCCCGTACATGGGCATCCGCATGAAGTGCATGGAAGCGCCGGTGCGCGACCGGGGCATCCGCACCCTGGACGTCTTCCTCACCGGCCTGATGCGGGCCGGCGGCCTGCCCGACGGGCTGGTGCTGACCCTGCCGAAGGTGACGTACGCCGAGCAGGTGAGCGCCTTCGTCCGGCTCCTGGAGGCCTTCGAGAAGGCGCACGGTCTGGACGCCGGCCGGATCGGCTTCGAGATCCAGATCGAGACCAGCCAGTCCATCCTCGCCACCGACGGCACCGCCACCGTCGCCCGCATGATCCAGGCCGCCGAGGGGCGGGCCACCGGACTGCACTACGGCACCTTCGACTACAGCGCCTGCCTCGGCGTCTCCGCCGCCTACCAGGCCAGCGACCACCCGGCCGCCGACCACGCCAAGGCGATCATGCAGGTCGCGGCGGCGGGGACGGGGGTACGGGTGTCCGACGGCTCGACCAACGTGCTGCCGGTGGGGCCGACTCAGAAGGTGCACGACGCCTGGCGGCTGCACTACGGACTGACCCGGCGGGCGCTCGCCCGCGCCTACTACCAGGGCTGGGACATGCACCCCGGGCACATCCCCACCCGCTACGCCGCCGTCTTCGCCTTCTACCGCGAGGGCTTCGAACAGGCCGCCGCCCGGCTCGCCCGCTACGCCAACCGGGCCGGCGGCGACGTCATGGACGAGCCCGCCACCGCCAAGGCCCTCGGCGGATACCTGCTGCGCGGCCTGGACTGCGGTGCCCTCGACATCGCCGAGGTGGCCCGCCTCACCGGCCTCACCCGGGCCGACCTCGAGGGCTTCGCGGCGCCCCGGCGCGGCGACCTGACCGCGTCCGCCAAGTAGCGGGCCGGTCACGGCAGTCACCGTCGGCCGACGCCGTCACCTCCGCCCCGTAGGCTGTACGCCACGCGTTGACGGGTGACAGGAACGGGGCGTGCGGTGTCTTCGGGGGAGACCTCAGGCGGGAACAGCCGGGCCGACGGGACGGGACGACTGCTGGCGGGGCGCTATCGCGTCCTGGCGCAGCTCGGCCGAGGCGGCATGGGCGTCGTCTGGAGGGCCGTCGACGAGGTGCTGGGCCGTGAGGTCGCCGTCAAGGAGCTGCGCACCTACACCGACGCCGACGGGCCCGAACTCGCCGATCTACGGGTGCGGATGCAGCGCGAGGCCCGCGCGGCGGCCCGGGTGCGGCATCCCGGCGTCGTCGCCGTGCACGACGTGGCCGAGGTCGACGGCCGTCCGCTGATCGTCATGGAGCTCGTCGACGGGCCCTCCCTGGAGCAGGTGCTGCGCGAGCGCGGCTCCCTCGGCCCCGTCGAGGCCGCCGGCATCGGCGCCCAGGTGATGGACGCGCTCGCGGCGGCCCACCGGGCCGGCGTCCTGCACCGGGACGTGAAGCCCGGCAACATCCTTCTCGAACGGTCCGGACGCGTCGTCCTGACGGACTTCGGCATCGCGGCCATGGACGACCCGGGCGACGGCGCCGCCACCCACCTGACCCGCAGCGGCGCCCTCGTCGGCTCCCTGGACTACCTGGCGCCCGAGCGCGCCCAGGGCGCCGACGCGAGCGCCGCCTCCGACGTCTGGGCCCTGGGCGCCACGCTCTACGCGGCCGTCGAGGGCTCCTCGCCCTTCCGCCGTACGTCGACGTTCTCCACGCTCACCGCGATCGTCACCGAACCGCTCCCCGAGCCCGAGCGCGCCGGCCCGCTCACCGCCGTCCTGCGCCAACTCCTCGACAAGCGGCCCGACACCCGCCCGGAGGCCGAGCAGGCCCGCGCGCTGCTGCAGGCCGTGGCGGACGCGGGCGGCACGGACACACCGACGACTACCCTGCGCGGCGACCAGGCGCCCAGGACGGGGACGGAACCCGGCGTTGCGCCGCTGCCCACGGCATTCGTCATGCCGGGAGCGGCGGCCGCGCGTCCGCACGGCTCCGGGCCCACCGACCCGCCCGGGCGGACGGCTCCCGCCGCCGCCGCAGCCGCCGCTGGCGCTGCCGGCCGACACGACACCTCCGACGACACGGCGGGTCCCCGCGACACCGCCGCCGACGCCGCCGGCCGACACGACACCGTCGCCCCCGCGACGCCCGGCTTCGGTCCGCCCGTGCCGTACGCACCGGTACCGGACCCGGCGTTGGCCCCCACCGGCCCCATCGCGTCTTCCGACGCCCCGCGCCGCAGGGGTCGTGTGCTGCTCGCCGCCGTAGCCGTCGCCCTCGTCCTCGCGGCGGCCGGCGGCACCGTCGCCCTGGTGAACTCGGGGGGCGAGAAGGCGCACAAGGGGGCCTCCGCGTCCGGTGCGGGTGCCTCGGCCTCGGCGTCCGCCTCCGACCGCACCGACGCCGACCCTTCGACCGGCGCCAAGTCCACCGAACAGGGCGACAAGAAGTCCCCGAAGCCGACGCCGACCGGCGGCGAGAAGGGCGGGACCAAGCCCACGGGCCGTGCCTCGGCCTCCGCCACCGCGAACTCCCCTGGCGGCGGCACCACGGACGGGGGCACCACGGGCGGCGCCAAGGGCGGCACCTCGGGCGCCGGGACCACCGGGGGTGGCGGCACGACCGGCGGAGGGACCGCGACCAGCCCCGCCCCGGCCTGCACCCCCGCCGGCGGCGGCAAGTACGACTGCACCGTCTGGCGCACCGCCAAGTCCTACACCGCCTCCGGCACCGAGGCCGGGGTCCTGAACGCGGGCGTCAACTACTTCTACTGCCAGCAGAATCTGGGGCGCCGCGAGACGTACGGGCAGTGGACCAACGTCTGGTGGGCGAGGACGGACGACGACAGCGGCAACACGAACGTCTACGTCAGCGACGTCTACATCAAGGGCGGGGACAACAACGAGCCCGTCCCCGGACTGCCGGTCTGCTGATCACCTAGGAACTTCTCCAGACCGGACGCCGTCACCATCTTCTCCTCGGCGAACACCCGGGCGCCCCGCTCGCGCAGCGACGCGTCGCCGCGGGCCCGTGCGCAGAACTCCTCGGGCGTCACGCCGAACAACTCCCTCAACCGGGCCGATCCGACGAGGAGTTCGGTGATCAGCCGCCGCTGGCCGGGGTGCCGTCGCGGGGTGTCGGTGCCGTTGCGCAGCACTCCGCGCCGATTGACGTAGATGTGGGCGCCGGGCAGCCGGGTTCCGTCCTCCAGCTCGATCCGCACCTCGGGCGCGGGCAGCCAGGCGCGACGGTAGTTGCCGTGCGGCAGCGGTACGCCCTCGCTGGCGTCGATCACCGCGAGCTGCTCGGCGTCGAACCAGGTCACGAACAACTCGCATACGGCATCCGGCGCTTGGAACGGCGACGCAGAGACGTATCCGGCACGGCTCACATGCGCGGAGACGCCGACGTCGATGCCGGTGACCCGGGCCCGGACCATCGGGATGGGCGAGGTGATGCCCGACTCGGCCATCTTGTAGCGCAGTTGGCCGGGGCAGGCGTTGGAGCCGACCGCCAGCACGGCGACGCGGTCCTCGTGCACCAGGCGGTCCAGCGGCAGCAGCCGGTCCCCCTCGAGCAGCCCCGACTCGGCGGGCCAGGCCCCGGGATAGAGCAACGGCTCCTGCCACGGAACACAGTCCAGCCCGAGCCCCGCCAACGACCGGTCCGACCACTCCGGCCCTTGCGGGGCCCACCGCCCCCGAGGCAGCCCGTCCTGCGGTGCCCGGTCCTCCGGGCTCCGTTCCTTCCGGCTCGCCTCGTCCATCGGCCGCTCAGTCCGCCGGAGGCAGTTCGCCCGATCCGCGGGTGATCAGGCGGGTGGGCAGTTCGATGCGTTCCGGTGCGATCAGCTCGCCGTCCAGTTGGCGGAAGAGCCGCTCGGCGGCGGTCCGGCCGAGCGCCGCCGCGTCCTGAGCCACCACCGTCACCCCGGGCTGGAGCAGATCCGCGAGCTCGATGTCGTCGAAGCCGACGAAGGCCACCCGGCGGCTCTGCTCCGCGAGGACGCGGACCACGGTGACCGTCACCCGGTTGTTGCCCGCGAAGATCGCGGTGACGGGGTCGGGGCCGGTCAGCATGGACTCGGCGGCCCGGCGCACCCGCTCCGGGTCCGTGACGCCGAGGGACATCCAGGAGTCCTCGACCGGTATGCCGGCGTCCTCCATGGCCGCCCGGTAGCCGCGCAGACGCTCGGCGGCCGTGTGGATGCGGGGCATGTCGCCGATGAAGCCGATCCTGCGGTGGCCGTGGGCGATCAGGTGGGCGACCCCGCTGCGGGCACCGCCGAAGTTGTCCGAGAGGACCACGTCCGCGTCGATCCTGCCGGCCGGACGGTCCACGAACACCGTGGCCACGCCCGCCTTGATCTCGGGCTCCAGATAGCGGTGGTCGTCACCGGCCGGGATGATCACCAGCCCGTCCACCCGCCGGGCGCACAGCGCCAGCGCCAGTTCCTGCTCGCGGTCCGGGTCCTCCGCGCTGGAGCCGTTGATCAGCAGGGCGCCGTGCGCGCGGGCCACCTCCTCGACCGCGCGGCTGAGGGGGCCGTAGAACGGGTCGGCCAGGTCCTCGAGGACCAGGCCGATGCTGGCGGTGCGGCCCTTGCGCAGGACGCGCGCGCTGTCGTTGCGGCGGAAGCCCAGCGCTTCGATGGCCTCCTGGACGCGGCGTTCGGTCTCGGGGGTGACCCCCGGTTCGCCGTTGACCACGCGGGAGACGGTCTTCAGCCCGACCCCGGCCCGCGCGGCCACGTCCTTCATGGTCGGACGGTTGCCGTAGCGGCTGCCGGAAAATCGGTCGGTGCGGCGGGCGGTCTCGGGCACGATGCGCTGTCCTGTCCTGTCTCGTCGACGGGTCTTGTCCACGGGGATGCGTCGGACCATGAGTTTGTATGAGGATGTGGCGTCGAGCATAGAGCCTGGACAACGTTGTCATATGCGCGAGAGACTGTCCACCACAATCTCCGGCCTGCGCCCCCACCGCGAGACCGGCCCGCTCATCTCCGTGGTCGAAGGGGTAAGTTCCCCTGGTCCACCGGGATCCGATGGTTTGACGGGGAGTCCGACTCTGATGCACACCGACCTCGTGGCCGCGCTCGACATCGGCGGCACCAAGATCGCCGGGGCGTTGGTGGACGGCCACGGCCAGATCCTGGTCCGCGCGCAGCGCGCGACGCCCGCGCAGGAGAACGGCGACACCGTGATGGGCGCCGTGGAGGAGGTCGTCGGTGAACTGACCGCCTCGCCCCTGTGGGGACGCGCCACGGCCTTCGGTATCGGCAGCGCCGGCCCGGTGGACGCCTCCGCCGGTACCGTCAGCCCGGTGAACGTGCCGGGCTGGCGCGACTACCCGCTCGTGCGCAGGGTCCAGGAGGCGGCCGGCGGGCTGCCCGTCGAACTGATCGGCGACGGTGTGGCCATCACGGCCGCCGAGCACTGGCAGGGCGCCGCCCGCGGCCACGACAACGCGCTGTGCATGGTGGTCTCCACCGGCGTCGGCGGCGGCCTGGTCCTGAACGGCCAGCTGCACCCGGGACCCACCGGCAACGCCGGTCACATCGGCCACATCAGCGTGGATCTCGACGGTGATCTGTGCCCGTGCGGCTCGCGGGGCTGTGTGGAGCGTATCGCCAGTGGGCCCAACATCGCCCGCCGGGCGATCGAGAACGGATGGCGGCCGGGTCCCGACGGAGACGCCTCCGCGGCCGCGGTGGCCGCCGCCGCGCGAGCCGGCGACCCGGTCGCGGTGGCGTCGTTCGAGCGGGCCGCGCAGGCGCTGGCCGCCGGGATCGCGGCCACCGCGACCCTCGTGGAGATCGACATCGCGGTGATCGGCGGGGGAGTGGGCAAGGCCGGCGACGTCCTGTTCACCCCGCTGCGCAAGGCGCTGGGCGACTACGCGACGCTGTCCTTCGTGCAGCGCCTGGAGATCACCCCGGCCCAGATGGGCACGGACGCCGGGCTGGTGGGAGCGGCCGCGGCCGCGCTCGCCAGGCGGGCGGACGCGGCCGCGGTCTGAGGCACGCTCGGGCGTCGACGGCAGGAACGTTTCAGGCGGGCTGCCGGCACCCCTCTTCCGGGTGTCAGCAGCTCACCTGCTCTTGCTGTGTCAGCAGCTCACCTGCGCGTTCGCCCAGTCGGCGTGGTCCGAGTCGATGCCGTCCCCGCCGTCGGTGACGACGAGCCGGACCACCTGGGCGCCGGTGACGTCCGCGGTGAGCGGCTGGGCGGGCATCGCGTTGGTCAGGACGCCGGTCGAGGCGACCTTCGTGCCGTCGGCCCAGATCTCGAAGGCGACGGTGCCGTTGGCCCCCTTCTCGTCGTCGACCCCGACGTCCGCGGTGACCTTCTCGCAGGCCTTGCCGGTGTAGTACTCGACCTCGCTGTTCGCGTGGACGCCGAGGCCCTTGCCGTACACCACCCCGCCGATGGTGATCGGATGCCCGTCACCGGCGGCGCTCTCCCCGTTGCTGGTGTTGCGCTCGACGGGCCCGTAGCCGTTGGTGGCCGACAGCCACGGCAGGTCGCCGAGCCCGGAGGTCCCGGAGGGCGGCGGAACGACGACGGACATGGCCAGCGGCAGGACCTCTTCGGCGCGCAGACCGGTCGGCGAGCGGTAACTCGCCCTGAGCGTCAGGTCGTACGAGCCCGTCGGCGTGCCCTGTGGAGCGGTGACCGACCACCTGGTGCTCAGGGAGCGGCCGGTGGGCAGCAGGGCCGCGGTCGGCCGTGAGGCCGCCCGGACCGCCCATCCGGCGGGCCCGGTCAGCGAGACCGAGACCCGTGCGGCCGGTGTGCGGCCCCAGTCGGTGACGACGGAGGTGAGCGGGGCAGGTGTGCCCGCCTCGACCAACGGGCTGCCGTTCAGGCCCAGTTCGACGGCCGGCGGGTGGGTGGCCCAGGCGCGGTCGGCCGAGACGCGCAGCAGCACCGTGCCGTGCGCCGGGACGGTCGCCGAGATCGTGCCCGCGGTGTTGTAGCTGCTGTGCCGCCACAGGTCGCGCAGGGTGTAGGCGCGGGCGCCGGGCAGGCCGACGGCCTGTGCGGTGGTGGAGATGTGCTGGGCGGTGCCGTTCTCGTTGAAGAGGGCCACCGCGCGGCTGCCGTCCTTCATCTCCTTGGCCACGACCCAGCGGCCGCCCGCCGAGGAGACGACCGTCCCCTGCTTGCCCAGCGGGTCCTGGTCGACGGCGATGACCTCCTTGTTGTCGAGGATGTCGAAGGTCGCCGGAGTGGCCTTGCGCAGGTCCGAGCCGATGAGCAGCGGGGCGGCCATGATCGACCACATGGAGAAGTGGCTGCGGTATTCGGTGTCGGTCATGCCACCGTTGCCCACCTCCAGCATGTCGGGGTCGTTCCAGTGCCCTGGACCGGCGTGCGGGGCGAGCGGCAGATTCTGCTTCAGAATGCCCAGCATCGAGCCCCAGTTGTCACTGATGTCGCCCGTGGTGCGCCACAGGTGACCGACGTCGGCGGCCCATTCCCACGGCTTGTTCTCGCCCCATTCGCAGATGCTGTAGACGATCGACCGCCCGGTCGCCTTGAGGGCGTCGCGCATGGTGGTGTAGCGCAACTTGGCATCCACACCCTGGTTGTTGCAGTTGTCGTACTTGAGGTAGTCCACGCCCCAGTCGGCGAACTGCCGCGCGTCGCTGTACTCGTGGCCGAGCGCGCCCGGGAAGCCGGCGCTGTCGCACGTCTTGGTGCCGGCGCTGGTGTAGACGCCGAGCTTGAGGCCCTTGGAGTGCACGTAGTCGGCGACGGCCTTGATCCCGTTCGGGAACCGGGCCGGATCCGGGACGAGCCGGCCGTCCGCGTCCCGGTTCGGCAGGGCCCAGCAGTCGTCGAGGTTGACGTACTGGTAGCCCGCGGCCTTGAGGCCCTTCTCGACGAACAGGTCCGCGATCCCCTTGACCATGGACTCGTTGAACTCGGCACGGCAGTGCGTGGAGTTCCAGTTGTTGAATCCCATCGGAGGGGTGAGGGCGAGACCGTCGGCGAGGGCGGGTGCGGCGGAGTCGGCGGCGGGCGCCGGGGCGGGTGCGGCGACGGCGGCCGGTGCGGCGAGTCCGGCGGTGCACAGGAGGCCCGCGGTGAGCGCTCCGAGCACTCTTCGGCGGGATGTGCGGGTGTGCGGGTGACGCATCGTTACGTTCCTCCGAACACACAAAGGTGGGATGACGTCATGTCCCCGTCATCGGTGCGCGTTTACGGTAGAACGTGTCGGACCGTGTTGGAAGAGGAGCGGTAGTGTGGAGTTCCTTCATTGGTCCAGACCGATGAGTGGGTGATCGTCGGATGTCCCCACCCGCACGCCTCCCGGATGCGTGACCCCCGGCCGGGTCCGGCAGTTGATCGGGGCATGAAGAAGCGCAGCATGATGGCCATCGCCTCCCTCGCCGCCGGGTTCGTCGTCGCGGCGATCAGCCCCACGCACACCGGGGACCACCACGTCCTCGGCGATCATCCCGTGCTCAGCGACCTCGGCGTCGACGACACCGTGGGCACGGTCGCCGACACCGTCGGCCAGGACAGCCTCTCCGACGCGAACAAGACCCTCGGATAAGGCCCTGGCCCCACGGCGCCGGTGTCCCCGCTCCCGGGGCACCGGCGCCGCTCCATGTGCGCCCTCAACTGGGGCTGGTTTCCGTGGCAGGGTGGAGCGGGCAAGCCTCAGGGGGCCAACAGAAGAGGGGGACCTGTGACCGTCGTCTGGATCAACGGCGCGTTCGGTGCGGGAAAGACGACCACCGCACGGGAACTGATCGAACTGATCCCGAACAGCACGCTCTTCGACCCCGAGGTCGTCGGCGGAGCGCTGGCACACCTGCTCCCGGCCAAGCACCTCGCCGAGGTCGGCGACTACCAGGACCTGCCGATCTGGCGGCGCCTGGTGATCGACACGGCGGCCGCCATGCTCGCGGAGCTCGGCGGGACGCTCGTGGTCCCCATGACCCTGCTGCGCCAGGAGTACCGCGACGAGATCTTCGGCGGGCTCGCCGCCCGTCGCATCACGGTCCGGCATGTGCTCCTCGCCCCGGCCGAAACGATCCTGCGGGAGCGAATAGCCGCCCGGGAGGTCCCACCCGACCTCCCCGACGGCGAGATGCGGATACGGCAGTGGTCGTACGACCACATCGAGCCGTACCGCAGCGCCCTGGCCGGCTGGCTCACCGCCGACGCCCACCCCGTCGACACCAGCGCGCTCACCCCGTACGAGGCCGCGGTCCGCGTCGCGGAGGCCGTGGGCAGCGGGGAGGTACCGGTGTGCGACATAGTGCAGACGCCCGAGCCGACCGCCGAGACGCTCGCCGCCGGCGTCCTCCTCTTCGACGAACAGGACCGCGTCCTCCTCGTCGACCCCACCTACAAGGCCGGCTGGGAGTTCCCCGGCGGCGTCGTGGAACCCGGCGAGGCGCCTGCCCGCGCCGGCATGCGCGAGGTCGCCGAGGAGACCGGCATCCACCTGGACGACGTACCGCGGCTGCTGGTCGTCGACTGGGAGGCGCCCGCGCCGCCCGGCTTCGGCGGGCTGCGGCTCCTGTTCGACGGCGGCCGGCTCGACTCCGCCGAGGCGGAGCGGCTGCTGCTGCCGGGGCCCGAGCTGCGCGACTGGCGCTTCGTCAGCGAGCAGGAGGCCGCCGACCTGCTGCCGCCGGTGCGCTACGAGCGGCTGCGCTGGGCCCTGCGGGCGCGGGAACGCGGCGCGGCCCTCTACCTCGAGGCGGGTATTCCGCTCGGTTGATCCACCGATCCGCTGATCCGCACACCGCGTTCCGGTGCACCCGGCGTGTGCGACTACGCGGACAGCGTGGAGCTGTCGTGGGCGAGACGGAGTTCCTCGTACGGGTACGGCGTCCGCCTGCCCTCCTGGCGCAGACGGGCCAGGAAGCCGTTGAGGACGGCGGTGAGCGGCGCGTCCCGGGAGATGATCGCGGCGGCCGCCTTCGGGGCGCCGTCGGCGCGGGCCCCGACCGCGCAGGCGCGCACGAAGGCCTCCCGCTCCAGCCTGTCGTATCCGTACAGGGCGGTGACGAGCCAGTTCACCAGGTGGGCGCGGCCGTAGAAGAGGTCGTAGTCCCGGTGCCGGTCGAAGAAGGCGTGCTCCGGCCGGGAGAGGCGGAAGCGGGGGCCGAACGCCAGGCCGTGGTCGGTGAGGAAGAAGTCGGCGCCGTCGGTGAGGACGTTCTGGAAGTGGACGTCGCAGTGGAGGAGCCGATGGCCCCGGAGGAAGCCGGTCAGCGCACCGAGCCAGTCGTCCACCCGCGTGCAGACCCGATCCGAGTCCTCGGTGCGGACCTGCGTGTCGAGCCAGCCGTGGAGGGTGTGCGGGAAGTACTCCAGGAAGAGCGTCAGGCTCGCGGACGCCGTCCGCAGGGCCTCCAGACGCTCACGCACCTGCGGGGCGCCGCCCCAGTAGGCCACCGTGCCGTCCACATCGGCCAGTTCCTCGGGCAGGGGCCGTACCTCGTCCGGCAGCACCCGCCAGTGGTGCAGCAGCGCAAAGCCGGGGAATCCGTCGGACAGCACCCAGTTCGTCGTCATCGTGTGCGTGGCCAGCTCGCGCCAGGCGCCGAAGCCGGGGCTGCGTCCGGTGCCGTAGTGGCACGCGGCCGGCAGGTCGAAGACGTTCGCCGTGGAGCGGGAGTTCGACGGCAGCGACTCGACGTTCGTGAGCGGCACCCGCTTGACGAACACGGGGCTGCCCGCCACCTCGACCAGCACGCAGCGCCCGCCGATGCCGACGCCCGCGGGCGTCCCGCCCGCCAGCAGGTCGGTCAGCTCGCCGTCCCCCAACAGGGCCAGCTCGGTGGCCAGTTCGGTGTGGCGGGCGATGCGGGTGAAAGAGGACATGTCCTCCATGGTCAGGGTCGGAGCGGGTGCCTGTCCGCCGTTCGGCGAAGGACCGTGCCGGCGTGGCCGACGACCGGATCGCCGTGTCCGAAGCAGGCCACGTCGCAGTCCAGCGATGCCAGTCGGTGCAAGGAGGCGAGCAACCGGGGCCGGTCCAGGTTGAACACGCCCGGCATCACAGCGCCGTCGACCGGGGACGCCGCCACGGTGTCCCCCGTGAACAGCACCCGCCGGTGCGGCAGATGGACGGCGATGCTGCCGTGCGTGTGGCCGGGGGTGTGCAGGACGTGGGCGCCTTCGCCGAAGTCGAGGACGTCGCCGTCGTCGACTTCGGTGATCCGCGAGGGGTGGACGAAGGGGGTGTCGGGGAGGTGGCGGGCGGCTTCCGCGTGGATCGGCAGCTCCCAGTCCTCGAACACCGGCGGCGGGCCCGGGACTTCACCCCGGATCGCGGGGGCGTCCAGGTGGTGGGCCACCACCTCGGCGCCGGTCAGCGCGGCGAGCTCGCCCGCGCCGCCCACATGGTCCTCGTGGAAGTGGGTGAGCACGACACGGCGGACCGTGCCGAGCGGCTCGGCAACGGCCGCGATGGCGGCTCCGGAGCCTCCCGGACCCGCGTCGACGAGCGTCAACTCGTCGCCGTCGCACCACAGATAGGCCTGGCCCACGGGAAAACGCAGAAGATACAGCCGCGGCAGCAGCTCTACGACGTCCATGCGGACGACCGTAGGAGGGCCCCCGCCCGAAGGCGAGGGCCCTCGGCCGACAGCAGAGCGGCTCAGCTCGCGGCGTAGTTGCGCAGGAACAGGGCCTCGGCCACCGACAGCCGCTCCAGCTCCTCCGGCGAGACGCTCTCGTTGACCGCGTGGATCTGCGCCTCCGGCTCGCTCAGACCGATCAGCAGGATCTCCGCCTCCGGGTAGAGCGTGGCGAGCGTGTTGCACAGCGGGATGGAGCCGCCCTGGCCGGCGTACTGCATCTCCTGGCCGGGGTAGGCGACCGACATCGCCTGCGCCATCGCCGTGTACGCCGGGCTCGTGGTGTCGGCGCTGAACGGCTGGCCCTGGCCGATCTGCTCGACGGCCACCCGGGCGCCCCACGGGGTGTGCGCCTCCAGGTGGGCCTGCAGCAGCTTGGTCGCCTCGGCCGCGTCCACGCCCGGCGGCACCCGCAGGCTGACCAGCGCGCGGGCGCTCGCCTGCACGGACGGGGTGGCGCCGACGACCGGCGGGCAGTCGATGCCGAGGACGGTGACGGCCGGCCGCGCCCAGATGCGGTCGGCGACCGTGCCCGAGCCGATCAGCCGTACGCCGTCCAGCACCTTGGCGTCCTCGCGGAACTGCTCCTCGTCGTACTGCAGGCCCTCCCAGGGGCCGTCCGCGGTCAGCCCGTCGACCGTGGTCGAGCCGTCCTCCGCGCGCAGCGAGTCCAGTACGCGGATCAGTGCGGCCAGCGCGTCCGGGGCGGCGCCGCCGAACTGGCCCGAGTGCAGGTTGCCTTCGAGGGTGTCGATACGGATGCGGAGCATCGTCATGCCGCGCAGGGTGGCGGTGACCGTCGGCAGGCCGACGCGGAAGTTGCCCGTGTCGCCGATGACGATGGTGTCGGCGGCCAGCAGGTCGGGGTGCTCCTCGGCGTACCGCTCCAGACCGCCCGTGCCCTGCTCCTCCGAGCCCTCGGCGATGACCTTCACATGGACCGGGACGCCGCCGTTGGCCTTCAGGGCGCGCAGCGCGAGCAGGTGCATGATCAGGCCGCCCTTGCAGTCGGCGGCCCCGCGCCCGTACCAGCGGCCGTCGCGCTCGGTCAGCTCGAAGGGCGGGGTGGCCCAGCCGGCCTCGTCCAGCGGGGGCTGCACGTCGTAGTGGGCGTAGAGCAGGACGGTCTTGGCGCCCTCGGGTCCGGGCAGGTGGCCGTAGACGGACTGGGTGCCGTCCGGGGTGTCCAGCAGGGCCACGTCCTGGAAGCCCTCGGCGGTCAGCGCGTCGGCGACCCAGCGCGCGGCGCCCTCGCTCTCGCTTCTGGGGAACTGGTCGAAGTCCGCCACCGACCTGAAGGCCACCAGTTCGGCGAGCTCGTCCCGCGCTCGCGGCATGAGCGAGGCGACGGTCTCGGCGACCGGATTCGACGACATGGGCACGCTCCTCGTGGGTGCGACGTTGTACAGGTGGATATCGGGATCCTCCCACAGTGGCCTGCGACGACGTCCGCCGTAGGATGCGGTGGACAGGTGCGGCAGCGGCTTGATCGGGAGCAGTAGACCATCGTGAGCAGCGAGAACTCTTCGGCGGACGACGTGCAGCGGGTGTGGGACGTCGTCGTGGTGGGCGCGGGACCCGCGGGGGCCTCGGCCGCCTACGCGGCCGCGGTGGCGGGACGGCGTGTGCTGTTGCTGGAGAAGGCGGAGCTGCCGCGCTACAAGACGTGCGGCGGCGGCATCATCGGACCCTCGCGCGACAGTCTGCCGCCCGGCTTCGAGCTGCCGCTGCGGGACCGGGTGCACGCGGTCACCTTCTCCAACAACGGTCGGTTCACCCGTACCCGCCGCTCCCGGCAGATGCTCTTCGGGCTGATCAACCGGCCCGAGTTCGACCAGCAGCTCGTCGAGCACGCGCAGAAGGCGGGCGCCGAGCTGCGGACGGGCGTCACGGTGCAGCGCGTCGAGCAGCACGGCTCGGCGGTACCCGATCGGCGCACGGTCGCCGTGGTCCTGCAGGGCGGCGAGACGCTGCTCGCCCGGGCCGTGGTCGGCGCGGACGGCAGCGCGAGCCGGATAGGAGCGCACGTCGGGGTCAAGCTCGACCAGGTGGATCTCGGCCTGGAGGCGGAGATCCCGGTGCCCGAGACCGTCGCCGAGGACTGGAAGGGGCGCGTCCTCATCGACTGGGGGCCGATGCCCGGCAGCTACGGCTGGGTGTTCCCCAAGGGGGACACGCTCACCGTCGGTGTGATCTCGGCGCGCGGCGAAGGTGCGGCGACCAAGCGGTACTTGGAGGAGTTCATCGGCCGGCTCGGTCTCGCCGGGTTCGAGCCGAGCATCTCCTCCGGCCATCTGACCCGCTGCCGGGCCGACGACTCGCCGCTGTCGCGCGGCCGGGTGCTGGTGTGCGGGGACGCGGCCGGGCTGCTGGAGCCCTGGACCCGCGAGGGCATCTCCTTCGCGCTGCGCTCCGGGCGGCTCGCGGGGGAGTGGGCGGTGCGGATCGCCGAGGCGCACGACGCGGTGGACGCCCGGCGGCAGGCCCTGAACTACGCGTTCGCGATCAAGGCGGGGCTCGGCATCGAGATGAGCGTCGGCAAGCGGATGCTGACGGTGTTCGAACGCCGTCCCGGCCTGTTCCACGCGGTGCTGACGGGGTTCCGGCCCGCGTGGAACGCGTTCAAGGAGATCACCCAGGGTTCGACGACCCTCGGCGAACTCGTGCGCACCCACCCGATGGCGCATCGCGCCCTGATCGCGCTGGACCGGCGTCCTGCGAGCGACGCGACGGCCGGCCCGGTGGAGGATGAGGGCGCCGAGGTCACTTCGTGACGGTGATCCGGAAGACGGGGTGGTCCGGCGCGATGCGGCGCAGATCGGCGTCGGGGGAGTCCGGGCCCACGCCGTTGAAGAAGACCCCGACCTCGGCCTTCCAGCGCTTGAGGTAGGCCCGCAGCAGCGGGACCTTGTCGTCGTCGGCGACCTCGACGGCGGTGAACACGTCCACGTTCTTGCCCAGGCGCAGTTCACCGCCGCCGGCGGCGCGCATGTTGTGCGTCCACTGGACGTGACCGCGCGGGGCGAGAAGGTACTGCTGCCCGTCCACGGTCAGCAGGTTGACGGGGGTGGTGCGCCACTCGCCGCTCTTTCGGCCGCGGACCGCCAGGACCCGGGAGCCCCAGACGCTGAGGCCGCGGCGGGTCATCCAGGCGACCGCGCGGTTGAAGACGTTGACGGTGAACCAGCCGGGCTTCTGGACGTGCGCGGACATGATGTCCCCCAGGGGAGTGGGTGAGCGGCGCTCTCTTTTGTGAGCGGTGCTCTCGGTTTGCCGTACGAGGAGCAGTCTGCATCAGATCGCCGATCCAAAGCAAGAGCACTGCTCTCTTTTTTGTGCGGTGCTCTCGTTTGTGTGCACTGCTCTGTTTTCGTGGCACACTGCAACGCATGAGTACCCCCCACAGCGCCCGCGCCCGAGCCCGGATCGAAGTCACCGCCGCCATCAAGGACGAGGCCCGCAGGCAGCTCGCCTCGGAGGGTGCCACCAAGCTCTCGCTGCGCGCCGTCGCGCGCGAGCTCGGCATGGTCTCCTCCGCCCTCTACCGGTACTTCCCCAGCCGCGACGACCTGCTGACGGCGCTCATCATCGACGCCTACGACTCCCTGGGCGCCGCGGCCGAAGCGGCGGCCGAAGCCGTCGGTGACGCCAAGCCCACCCGGCGCTGGATCGCCGTCTGCGAAGCCGTACGCGCCTGGTCCCTCGCGCACCCCCACGAGTACGCCCTGATCTACGGCTCGCCGGTCCCCGGCTACACCGCTCCGGAGACCACCATCCCGGCCGCCTCCCGCGTGGGCCTGCTGCTGATCGGCATCGTGCGCGACGCGATCAAGGGCCCCGGCGTGACCTTCCCCCCGCTTGCCGCCGAACTGCGCCCCGAGGCCGAGCGGCTCGCCGCCGAGATCGCTCCCGACCTGCCGCCCGAGGTCGCGGCGGCTCTGGTCGCGGCCTGGGCGCAGCTGTTCGGGCTGGTGGGGTTCGAACTGTTCGGCCAGTTCAACCGGGTCATCGAGGACCGGGAAGCGTTCTTCCGGCACGCCGCGGGCCAACTGGCCCTGGGCGTCGGACTCTCGGACCGCCCGTCCGCGAGGCGCTGAGGCAGCCTCGCACGTGCGAGGAGTTGGCGTCGGCGCGAAGTCACCGACACCGGCGGGCGACCGGCGACAGCGTCGACCCGGGCAGGCGCAGGTCGATCCCGGTACGCGTGCTCACGGCGCCCCACCTGCCGTACTTCCCGGGGAGTACGTGTGATCACCTCGCCCGGCTGACGCCCACCGGGCGTGACGGCGTCTAGCGTGGCCGTCATGGACGAGCAGCAGGGCGTGCGCGGGGGCGGCCCGCCGTGGTGGGGTCGGCACGGGCCGCCGTGGCCGGCCCGCCGGGGCGAGGGGGAGCGGGCGTTCCGGTGGCCGTGGCGCTCCACCGTGCTGATCACGGTCTTCGTGCTGTTCGGCTCCCATTTCGCCGCCCATCGGCAGCACGGCGAACGGGCGGACCTGGACGTCTTCGCGTGGGCGCTGCTGCTGGTCGCGTCGGGGCTGCTGCTGTGGCGGCGCCGGTATCCGGTGGCGGTGGTGTTCGGCACGGCGGCCGCCGTGCTGGTCTATCTGGGTGCGGGCTACCCGTACGGGCCCGTGTTCCTCACCGTCGTCGTGGCCTGTTTCAGCGCCGTCGTCGCGGGGCATCGCAAGGCGGCCTGGGGCGCGGTCGGCATGCTGTGGGCGGGGCATGTGCTGGTGGCCCACTGGCTGTACCGATGGCTGCCGCCGGCCTGGGACCCGGCCGCCTCCTGGGCGCAGGAGGGCGTGATCGCCGCCTGGGTCGCGGCGGTCGTGGCGCTGGCGGAACTCGCCCGTGCCCGCCGTGAGCAGTGGGCCCGCGACCGGGCCGAACGGGCGCAGGCGGCGCGGCGCCGGGCCGACGAGGAGCGGCTGCGCATCGCCCGCGAACTCCACGACGTCCTCGCGCACAGCATCTCGGTGATCAACGTGCAGGCGGGCGTCGGCCTGGCTCTGCTCGACACCGACCCCGAGCAGGCGCGCGCGGCGCTCACGACCATCAAGGCCGCCAGCAAGGAGGCGCTCGGCGAGGTCCGCCAGGTCCTCGACACGCTCCGCACGCCCGGAGATGCGCCGCGCGCGCCCGCGCCGGGCCTGGACCGGCTGCCCGAGCTGGTGCAGCAGGCTGCGAGCGCAGGTCTGACCGTGGATGTGGAGGGGGCGCCGCCGCGGCTCACGCCCGGTACGGACCTCGCCGCGTTCCGCATCGTGCAGGAGGCGCTCACCAACGTCGTACGGCACTCCGGCTCACGGCACGCGCGCGTGCACGTCGGCCACGACAGCGCGGCGCTGCGGCTGCGGATCGACGACGACGGGCCCGCCACCGGCGCGGACGCCGGCGGCAGCGGCAACGGCCTGGCCGGAATGCGTGAGCGGGCCGCCGCCCTGGGTGGCACGATCGAGGCGGGCCCGCGCCCTGACGGGGGCTTCCGGGTGCTCGCCGTACTGCCGTTGAAGCCCGCGGTGAAGGAGGACGACCGGTGATCCGTGTAGTGCTGGCCGACGACCAGTCACTGGTGCGGGCGGGCTTTCGGGCGCTGCTCGACGCGCAGCCGGACATCGAGGTGGCCGGAGAGGCCGCCGACGGCGAGGAGGCGCTGCGCAAGGTGGGCGAACTGCGCCCCGACGTCGTCCTGATGGACATCCGCATGCCGGTGCTGGACGGTCTGGCCGCGACCCGCCGCATCACGGGGGACACCGCTCTGGGCGAGGTGAAGGTGGTCATGCTGACCACCTTCGAACTCGACGAGTACGTCTTCGAGGCGATCCGCTCGGGTGCCTCGGGCTTCCTGGTCAAGGACACCGAACCGGAGGAACTGCTGCGCGCGGTGCGGGCGGTGGTCGAGGGGGACGCCCTGCTCTCCCCGGGGGTGACGCGGCGGCTGATCGCCGAGTTCGCGGCCCGTTCGAAGGAGCCCGCCGCCGTGGACGTCCTCGGCGAACTCACCGAGCGGGAACGGGAGGTGATGGCGCTGGTCGGCATCGGCCTGTCCAACGAGGAGATCGCCCGCCGCCTGGTCGTCAGCCCGCTCACCGCGAAGACCCACGTCAGCCGTACGATGATCAAACTGGGCGCCCGCGACCGGGCCCAACTGGTGGTCCTCGCCTACGAGTCGGGACTGGTCCGGCCGGGCTGGCTGGGCTGAGCGTCACGCCGGAAATCCACCAGGACGCTCACGACCCGGACGACGAAGACGATCGGCGCGAGCGCCAGGCCCACCGTCGGCAGCAGTGCCGACAGCAGGCCGGGCAGGTCGAACAGGAACGCCGGACCGGCCACGGCCGCGAACACCACCCCAGCCAGGAAAGCCGCGCTGACCAGCGCGTATCCGACCTCGACGGTCAGTGCGTCCCGCTCGGCCTTATGCGGCCGTCCCCCCTGCCCGTCCATCCGTCCAGTCTCACAGCCGTGCGCCCGGCGGGCAACCAACTCCCGCCGGGCGCCTGCGTGGAGGCTCCCCCTAGTCGCGTACGGGCACGCGATCCGCCTCCAGGGAAGTGGACTTGGCGACGACCACCGAGCGGGCCGGGCGGCGGGTGCGCAGGCCGGTGAGCGTGATGAGCAGGCCGGCCACCGCGACCCCGGTGACGACCAGGAAGCCGGGCCGGTAGCTGTCCAGCACGTTCTGGGCGGTGGCGTGTTCCGGCGCGTGGGCGGTCACCACCGCGGTCACGACGGCCAGGAAGATGGCGCCGCCCACCTGCACCGAGGTGTTGAGCAGACCGGAGACCATGCCCTGCTCGTGGTCCTCGACACCGTTCGTGGCCTGGATGTTGAGCGAGGGGAAGACCAGTGCGCAGGCCGCGCCGATGAGCAGCATCGACGGCAGGATGACGGCGGCGTAGACGGGGTCGAGATCGACGCGCAGGAACAGCGCGTACCCGAGCACCATCAGGGCGAAGCCCGCCGCGATCAGCCGCTGGGTGCCGAACCGGTCGACGATCGAGCCCACCTTGGTGGAGGACACGGCGACCAGGGCGCCCGCGGGCAGGAAGGCCAGCGCGGTGTGCAGCGCCGACCAGCCCAGCAGCGACTGCATGTAGAGGGTGGTCAGGAACTGGAAGCCGACGTACGAACCGAAGAAGGCCACCGCGCCGAGCTGGGCGCGGACCTGGCTGCCGGAGCGCAGCACGCCGAGCCGGACCAGCGGGCCGGGGGAGCGGCGCTCGACCAGGACGAACACGGTCAGCAGGACGGCGACGGCCAGGAAGGACAGCAGGGTGCGGGCCGGGGCCCAGCCGGCCTGAGGTGCCTGCACGACGGTGAAGACCAGCAGCAGCATCGAGGCGGTGCCGAGAACGGCGCCGGGGATGTCGTAGCCGTTGTGGTCCTTCTCGCGTTCGCTGCGCGGCAGCAGCTTCCAGCCGGCCAGCAGCGCGATCAGGGCGATCGGCGCGGGCAGCAGCATGGTCAGGCGCCAACTGGCCTCCGTCAGCAGGCCGGAGAGGACCAGGCCCATGGAGAAGCCGGTGGCCGCGCAGGTGGTGTAGATCGACAGGGCGCGGTTGCGCAGCGGGCCCTCGGCGAAGGTCGTGGTGATGATGGACAGTCCCGCCGGTGCCGTGAAGGCGGCGCTGAGTCCCTTGACGAACCGGCTGGCGATCAGCAGCGGGCCGGAGTCGACGAGACCGCCCAGCAGTGAGGCGAGCGCGAAGACACCCAGGGCGACGAGGAAGACCTGGCGGCGGCCGAGCAGGTCGGCGGTGCGGCCGCCGAGCAGGAGCAGACCGCCGTAACCCAGGATGTAGCCGCTGACGATCCACTGCAGGGTCGAGGTGGACAGGTCGAGGTCGTGGCCGATGGAGGGCAGGGCGACGCCGACCATCGACACGTCCAGGGCGTCCAGGAACATCGCGGCGCACAGCACCAGCAGGGTGCCCCACAGCCGGGGAGTCCAGCGGACCGCCGACACCGGGGCCGCGGGGTTGGTGAGCGGAGAGGTCATGCCCACAGACACTACATGCACATGCATCGAATGCAAACGCATTTAATTCCGATGCAATGAATTCGTTTCTCTGCTACGGTGCGCCCATGGCGGCGAAGAAGGCCGAGCAGGCGCTCGTGGACCAGTGGCGGGACATCCTCGCGCTGCATGCCCGCACCCAGTGCGAACTCGACCGCGCACTGCACCGACACGGCCTGTGTGCCAGCGATTTCGAGGTGCTCGACGTGCTGTCCGGCGAGTCCTGTACCTACCGGGTGCAGGAGATCGCCGAGCGGGTCCATCTGAGCCAGAGCGCGTTGTCGCGCCTGATCGCCCGGCTGGAGAAGGACGGTCTCGTCGACCGCGCCATGTGCCCCGAGGACCGCAGGGGCGTACGGGTGGCGCTCACGGAGAAGGGACGCACGCTGTACGGCGAGGTGCTGCCGGTACAGCGCGCGGTCCTGACGAAGATGCTGGCGGGCTGAGGGCTCTCGGCCTCAGACGGCGGACTTCTCGCGCCACAGCGCGCCGACCGAGGCGTCCCCGGTCACGCCCGGAAACGGCCGCCGGTTCCACAGGGACAGGTACAACTGCGCGGCCGGCCCGGCCACTTCGCAGTCGGCGGCACCGGCGTCGCCCCGCACGGTCACCGGCGGCTCCGCGGTCAGGCGTACGGTCCACACCGCGCCGTCGACGTCCGTCGCCCGCACCCGAAGAACCCGGGGCCGCTCGCTGCGCACCTTGCTTCTGACGCGGGCGTGGAACCCCGTCAGCAGCTCGTCGACCCCGTCCGCGCCGAACTCCGGAGCGATCTCGTCGGGCGTCCCGCCGCGTGCCGCCTCGGCGTCGATCCGGTGCACGGTCGTCTCGTGTGCCTGCCGCCGGGTCCAGAAGGCGAGCGGTGACGGCGCGGGCAGGAAGTGCCAGCACTCCACGTCGGACGGGGCGGCGGCGAGGGTGTCGACGAGACGCCGATGCCCCGCACGGAACCAGGCGAGCAGCTCGGTGCCGTCGAGCTCGGGCGGCTCGCCCATGGGGCGGGGCGAGGCGTGCCCCTCCCCGACGAAGCCGGCCGCCCACCGGTGCACCACCCCCGTGTGCCGCAGCAGATCCCTCACCGTCCAGTCCGGACAGGTCGGCACCTTGGCGCCGGTGCCGGCCCGCTCGGCGGCCACGGCCAGCAGTCGGCCCTCCCGGTCCAGGGTCTCCAAGAATTCCGCTGTCTCCATGAGGGGAGTGTGCCGGACGGAGCTCGGTCGAAGGCAAGCGTCCGGTCAGCCTGTCGTCCGCACGGGCGCGCTGCTGCACCCCTGCCTCCGGCCGCTGAGCTCGGCGTCGAACGTCTCCTGGGCCACGCGCATGACCTCGGCGTATCGGGGCTCCCGCAGCCGCATCCACATCTCCTCCTCGGAGACGTCCTCGACGCGGGCGACCACCCACCAGATGTTGCCGAAGGGGTCCTTGACCCGCCCCCCGCGCTGACCGAAGGCGTCGTCCGCGAGGGGAGTGACGACCCGTGCGCCCGCCTCGACGGCCCGCGCGAACGCCTCGTCCGCGTCCGCGACGAACACCCGCAACAGGCTCGGCATGACCGGCCAGTCGGCGCTCCGGTCGAAGGCCAGCACCACCGTGTCGCCGACCCGGATCTCGCCATGACCGATCGCCCCGCTCTCGGTCGCCACCCGCGCCAGTTCCTCGCCCCCGAACGCGTGGGCGACGAAGTCGAGGAAGGCCCCCGTGTCGTCGGTGGTGACCCAGGGCGCGACGGTCGTATAGCCCTCCGGGGTGGGATTCCGCTGCTCGGACATGACGGCCCTGCCTTTCCGGATCGCTCGGAGGACACCGACGTTAGGCGGCCAGTAGGCCGGAATCCGTCCTGGATGGCGGACGTCTTCGTACGGGCCCCGGCCGTCCCGTTAGCGTGGTGATCATGGTGGACTGGGACATACGGCCGGCGACGCGGGCGGATCTCGAGCCCGTGGTGGAGTTGCGGGCCGTGGTGATGCGGCCCGATCTGGAGCGACTCGGGCGGTACGACGAGCACCGGGTGCGGCAGCGGCTGCGGGACAGGTTCGAACCGGCGCACACCTGGATCATCGAGGTCGACGGCGCGTTCGCCGGCTGCGTGGCCCTGCGGCCCGCCGAGGACGCGCACTGGCTGGAGCACTTCCTCCTCGACCCGCGTCTCCAGGGCCGCGGCATCGGCTCGGCGGTGCTGCGCGAACTGCTCGGGCGGTGCGACCGCGCCGGTGTCCCCGTCCGTCTGAACGTGCTGCAGGGCAGCCCGGCCCGACGCCTCTACGAGCGGTTCGGCTTCGAGCCGCAGAGCGAGGACCCGGTCGACGTCTTCATGCTGCGCGCTCCGGCCCCCGCCCCCGCGCGAAAACCCTGACGGGCGGCCGGGGCCTCCGAGGAGCCCCGGCCGCGCGGCAGGACAAGGGGGCCGGGTCCGTCAGGCGGTCCCGGCGCGGGCGCGGAGCATGCGGGCGATGGCGTCCGAGCGTTCCAGGAGGGTGGTGCGCACCACCGGGGGTGCCTCCACGGATGCCTCGCGGGCCTTGTCGAGGTAGTCGGCGTCGACGGCGTACGGGGACAGGAGGTGCCGGGTGTAACCCATCGCCGGGATCATCCCGCCGACGTGCAGCTGGGGGATCGCCTCCAGGTAGAGCCGGGTGTAAGGGGCCAGCAGGTCGTCCTGGTCCGGGCGCCAGAAGGCCGTCGCGATCTGGCCGACCGAGGAGACGGGGACCTCGCGCTCCACGGCCAGTCGCTGCCAGATCTCGGCCTTCGCGGCGGCGTCGGGCTGGGCGGCGCGTACGGCGAGGGCGCGGATCCGGGCGTCGGGGTCCGGGTCGCCTTCGAGCAGCAGCGCGGTCTCGGCGGCGACGTCCCCGCCCAGTTCCGCCTCGCGTACCAGCGCACGCCAGCGCAGGTCCACGTCGTCGCCCGCCTGCTCGCGCAGCCACGCCAGGTCCTCCGGGCCCGTCGCGGTGCGGGCCAGACCGCGCAGCGCCACCTGCCGGCGGCCGGGGTCCGCGGCCAGTTCGCGGCAGGCCGCGGCCACCGCCGCCGTCAGCTCCGCGCGTTCGGCGGGCGGTGCCCACAGTTCGGCGATGTTCGCCGCGAGGTCCAGATACGGCTCGATCACGGCGTCGGACGTCTCGGCCGACAGGACCGCGGTGACGCACCGTCCGGCCTCCGCCGCCGTGACCTCGCCGTTGATCAGCATGTCCCACACCGTGGACACGGCCACGCCACGGGAGATGGCCGTGGGCAGCTGTGCCGCCGTCCCGAAGAAGGCGTCCCTCGTCGTGGGGTCGGGGCGGGTCGTGGCGAAGGTGAGGTCGTCGTCGTTGACGAGCAGGAGGTCCGCGGTGGACGGCAGGCCGGTCACCGGGGTCCGGGACCCGGTCACCTCCACGCGTACCAGCGCGGTGCGCTCCAGCGCCTCGCCGTCGCCGCCCTTCCTCTGGTACGCGCCGACGGCCAGCACCTGCGGGCGAGGGGTGTCGCCGGCCACCAGCGTCACGCTCTCGCCGTCCCGCTCCAGGGAGAACCGGTCGGTGCCCGCCCTCTCCAGCCAGGCTGTGCGCCAGGCGTCCAGTTCGCGCCCGCTGGCCTCGGCCAAGGCGTCGACGAGGTCCTGGAGCGAGGTGTTGCCCCAGGCGTGGCGGGCGAAGTAGGCGGCCATGCCCGCCCGGAAGCGGTCCTCGCCGACGTACGTCATGAGCTGTTGCAGGACGGAGGCGCCCTTGGGGTAGGTGATGCTGTCGAAGATGGACGCGGCCTGGGCGACGTCGTGGATGGGCTGGTGGATCGGGTGGGTGGCGGGACCCTGGTCGGCCAGATACGCCCTGAGCTTGTCGCTCGCCAGATGACCCGCCCACGCGTCGGTGTAGCGGGTGGCGCCCTCGGCGGCCCAGTGGCAGGCGAACTCCGCGAACGCCTCGTTCAGCCACAGGTCGTCCCACCAGCGCATGGTGACGATGTTGCCGAACCACATGTGCGCCATCTCGTGCAGCAGCACGACGGCGAGCAACTCCCGCTCCGCGGGCGTCGGTTCGGCCCGCCGCAGGAAGGCGTCCGACCAGGTCACACAGCCGTAGTTCTCCATCGCGCCGCCGAACTCCGGCATGAACACCTGGTCGTAGCGGCGCTGCGGGAACGGCATGGCGAAGGCCTCGCCGTAGAAGGCGAGGCCCTGGCGGGTGAGGGTGAATATCTCGTCGGCGTCGCGGTCGAGGACCTCGGCGAGCGAACGGCGGGCGTACAGGCCCAGGTCGCGGCCGTCGGCCTCGCGGCGGATCTCGTGGAAGGGGCCCGCGTTGACGACGGTGTTGTACACCGACAGCGGCGGGGTGTCCGGGTAGGTCCAGCGGCGGGACCCGCCCAGGTCCTCGACGCGGGCGTCACCGGAGTTGCTGGTCACGGTCCATGCGGCCGGGGCCGTGACGGTGAAGGCGTGCGGGGCCTTGAGGTCGGGCTGGTCGAAGCACGCCCACACGAACCGGGCCTCGTCCGGCTCGAAGCTCATCCACACGTAGACCTCGCCGTCCGCGGGGTCGACGGCCCGGTGCACACCCGGGCCGGCCGCCGTGTCGGACTGGACGCTCTCCACGCGCAGCACGTTGTGCCCGGCCAGGGCGGGCAGCGGGATGCGGCCGTCGTCGCCGGGGGCGAGGGCGGCGCCGTTCAGCGTGGCGCCGCGCACCCGCGCCGCGCAGTCCACGAACGTCTCGGCGCCGGGCTCGTGGCAGGTGAAGGTGATCGTGGAGACGCAGCTGACCTCCGGCCCGGTGGGCAGAGCGGTGAGATCGATCTCCACGTCGTACCGCTCGACCGTGAGCAGCGCGGCCCGTCGCTCGGCTTCGCTACGGGTCAGGCTACGGATCCCCATGTGTTCTCCCTCGGCAGACAGCGGAGGTCAGAGTACGTCGGTCCGGGCCGGGGACCGCAGGCATTTTCGCCAGTCTCGCGAGGGCACCCGGCAGGAGCGCCCGACGGGTTCGGACGTGCGGTGTACGGCCCTCGTCGTCCCGGTCGTGCCGCCTCAGCCGCGCGTGTAGCGGTGTTTGACCCCCGGCGGGAAGTACTCGGGGTCGCCGAAGTCCCGCAGCCGGACCTCGGGCAACTGCCGTTCCTCGGGCACGTAGTTCGCGAACTCGCTGTTCAGACGGCGGAGTTGGTCGCGTACGGAACGGGCGACGAGCGCCGGGTCGCCGTCCTTGCCGGGGGCTCGCTCCACCGTGATCCGCAACTGCCGGTCGTGGGCGTCGTCCTCCACCGTCTCCAGCACGAAGCGGCCGGAGACCCAGTCGTGGACGCCGGGTTGTTCCAGGCCCACGGAGACGTTCTCCGGGTAGATGTTGGCGCCGAAGTACGACACCGTGAACAGCGACCGGCCGAAGACGTACACGAACGGCAGGCCGCGGGAGTCGGTGCCCGCCGTGGCCACCGGGTCGAAGCCGTGGTCCGCGCAGATCCGCAGCATCTCGTCGTGGGGGATCACCCCGCCCTCGTCGGCGATGTGGTACCGGATCAGCGGAACCCCGCTGTCACCGGTGAACACCAGTGTCCCCTCGTGCTCCTCGAAGTAGCGGCTGCCGGGGTCGTACTGGACGAGGGTGGGCAGCCGGGCGTCCCCGAACACCTCCCGCGCCGCGTCGGGGCGGGCGGCGAAGAAGCGCCGGACGGTGATGCTGAGCGGGGTCTCGTTGCCCAACACGCCCGCGTCCGCGGTGCCGTACAGCGAAGCGGTGTCGCGCACCGGGTCGGACAGTCCCACCCGCTCGCCGACGATGTCCCGCCACTCCTCGCTGAACACCTCGCCCGCGAGGACGAGTCTGACGGCATAGCGGCTCCAGTCCAGGCCGGCCGCGGCGCCCGTGTCGATGACGTCCTTGAGGAAGGGCGGGTAGCCGAGCAGCACCGTCTGGTCGAAGCCGGGGGCGAGTTCCGGCAGGACGCGCAGGATCTCCTCCGGTTTGTTGCCCGGCGCGACGACGGTGACCGGGTAGCCCTTGGCCGACAGCAGACGCACGCAGCCCGCCGTGAACAGACCGCCCACCCAGGTGCCCAGCGGGAAGCACACCACTGCCAGTGTGCTGCGCTCCGCGGCCCGGAAGGCGTCCGCGAAGATCTGCTCGAAACGGCGCGCGATGTGCAGTTCGTCGAGCACGGACCGGGGCCACAGGGTCGGCCGCCCGCTCGAACCGGAGGACACGGCCACGATGTCCAGATCCGCCGGGCGGCCGTCCCGGCACCGTTCGGCGAGCGGGTAGCGGTGGTGGTACGAGTCCTTGTCGGTCAGGGGCAGTTCACGGAAGGCGTCGAGGGTGCGGACGGCGCCCGGGTCGATGCCGCGCTCGGCGAGGAAGGCGCCGTAGGCCGGCACCGTGGCGGCCACCCGGCGGAACAGTCCCAGGACGTCCGGGGCGGACACGAGTGACGTGTCCGCGGCGAACTCCGCCAGGGCGGAGGCGATGCCGCGGGGGCGGTCGGGGTCCAGCACGGCGCCACCATCCACTCGGGTCGGGGATCGACTGCCGGTGGGCGACGTTACCGGCTGCGCCGCGAGCGGTGGGCCGAGGCGGTGGCAGGGGCGTGAAGCGGGCGCCATCGGGTAGGTGCCAGGACGCCAGGGAAGACACCGCCCCGCGGGAGATCCCATGAGCGTCACCCTCGTCCACCCCCGACCGAAGTTCCACCCGGCCCCGCTCACCGAGCCGCCGCCGTCGGGCTACCTCCACCTCGCCGCGACGCTCAGGCCGTCGGCGGCCGGGCCCGGCAGACCGGGCCACAACCGCGACCGCACGCTCCTGCTCGACATGCTGCGCGCCGAGGCCGAGGACCTGGCCAGCCTGGCCGAGGTCAAGCGGGCCAGCGTGTACCGGGCGGCCGCCACGGCACCGGCGATCGGCTGGAACCCACCGGACGGCCCGCCCCGCGCCCCCCACGACGTGGCCGTGCTCGTGGAGACCAGGACGCCGCAGGACATCCCGGCCGTGCAGCGCACCGTCGCCTACCGCGACCTGCGCAGACGCCTCGAACACCATGGCCGGGAGGTGCAGGTGCTCACCGCCCGCTGCGGCAAGTGCGTGGCCGACGTCGACCGCACCCGGCAGGGACTGTTCCTCTTCCACTACCTCGCCGGCGACGACCCGGGACGCGTCGCCGAACTCTGGGAGTACCTCACCGGCTGGTACTCCACCGAGACAGGCCTGGACAACGCCCTGCTGCTCGAACCCCTCGACGCCGACGCCTCGCCCTACACCCACGTCGCCCACGCCCGCTGGGACCTCAGCCTGCCCACCGCGGCGCTGCGCCAGTTCGGCAAGCCGAGCTTCTACCGCTTCCTGCGGCCCACGCTGCGGGAGAACCACACCACCGCGATGCCGGTGCTGTACCACCTCGTACGACTGCGGGACCGCTGACCGCGTCCGGTGCCGCCGGGCCGGATCAGGGGGTCGTCGCGCGCCGGGTCGCGAAACCGATGAGCGCGGCGACCGCGGCCAGGATCGCGACGCTGGTGAGCGCCGCGGGAAGCGAGAACCAGTCCGCCATGAAGCCGATGGCCGGCGGGCCCAGCAGCATGCCGCCGTAGCCGAGGGTGGAGGCGATCGCGACCCCGCTGGGGCCCGCGAGCGTTCCCGCGCGTTCCACGGCGACCGGGAAGAGGTTGGCGAGGCCGAGGCCGGTGACGGCGAAGCCCACCAGCGCCGCCCAGAGGGAGGGCGCCAGGGCGCCGGTCAGCATGCCGGCCGCGGCGGTGGTGCCGCCCATGACGACGGTACGGGTACGGCCGAGCCGTTCGAGCAGGGTCGTGCCGGTCAGCCGTCCTGCCGTCATGGCGAGCGCGAAGCAGGAGTACCCGAGGGCGGCGGCCCCGGGGGAGCCGCCGAGGTCCTGTTCGAGGTGCAGGGCGCCCCAGTCGGCCATGGCGCCCTCGCCGTACGCCGTGCACAGGGCGATGAGGCCGAAGACGACGACCAGCCCGCGGGTGCGGGCGTCCGGTCGGCGGGGGCCGTCGTGCGGGGCGCCGGTCCGCCGGTCGACGGGCCGGGGCGGCTCGATGCGCAACAAGGCGCGTCCGGCGACGGCGGTGACCAGCAGCCCGACGAGGGTCAGGCCGAAGAGATGCCACGCGGGGGAGAGATGCCCGGCGACCAGCCCGCCCAGACCGGCGCCCATCATGCCGCCCAGGCTGAACGCGGCGTGGAAACTGGGCATGATCGGCCGGCGCAGCGTGGTGACGAGGTCGACGGCCGCGCTGTTGAAGGCGACGTTGATGCCGCCGTAGGCGGCGCCGAAGAGGAGGAGGACGAGGCCAAGGGTGAGCGCGGAGTGGGTGTGCGGGGGCAGCGCGACGCTCAGTGCGAGCAGGACGCCGCAGACGACGGTCACGGGGTGGCTGCCGAAGCGTCGGCAGAGGCGGCCGGTGAGCATCATCGTGACGACCGCGCCGGCGGAGACGCCGAGCAGGGCCAGTCCGAGGGTGCCGGCGGAGGCGCCGGTCTGCTGTTTGATCGCGGGGATGCGGACGACCCAGCCGGCGAAGACGAAGCCGTCGAGGGCGAAGAAGACGGTGAGGACGACACGGAGCCGGGCGAGGTCGCTTCGGAGGCCCGGCACGGCGCTGTGCGATCGGGCTTTGTTTATTTGCGGCACAAACTCAGGCTAGGCGAGTCCCGGCGACGGGGACAAGGGGCGGGGTTCGCATCCCGGAAGGGCACGGAAGCGGTAGATCCGCCCGGCCGGCGGGCAGAACGGGACCATGGAGCACAACGGAGTCCCAACGAGTGCGCGGAGGTGGTGACTTGACCGTCATCGTCGGCCTGGTCCATCGACGGCGCGTCCACCTCGCGGGAGACTCCGCGGGCAGCAGCGGCTCGCAGCTCACCATCCGCCGCGACCCGAAGGTCTTCACCAACGGCCCCTACGTACTCGGCTTCACCACCTCGTTCCGCATGGGCCAGCTCCTGCACCACGCCTTCCAGGCCCCGCACCCCGAGGGCGACCTCGACCGTTTCATGGTCACGACCTTCGTCGACGCGGTCCGCACCTGCCTCAAGGAGGGCGGATGGGCCCGCAAGGACTCCGAACAGGAACAGGCCGGAGCCTTCCTCGTCGGCGTCCAGGGCCGTCTCTTCGAGATCCACGACGACTACCAGGTCGGCGAGCCCGTCGCGGGATATGCCGCCGTGGGCTGCGGCGACGACCTGGCACTGGGCGCCCTGCACGCCACGGCCGGTCTCGGCCTCAAGCCGCGCGAGCGCCTCACGGCCGCCCTGCGCGCGGCCGACCACCACAGCTCGTTCGTCTCCGCGCCGTACGTCTTCGCCAGAACACCCCGCTGAACCCGCCACCCGCCGGCCGGCCCCCTCCCGGGCGGCGCGGCCGAGTGTGTGAGGGAGGCCCGCAGGGTGTTTGAGCGGCCCGGATACGGCCACGCGACATATATGACCCAGTCCAAGCGTGAGACAGAGCGAAAGTACGCCGCTCCGTCGGCCGGCGACACGGCGTGGCTCCGCGAGCTCACCGGCGTGGACGGCGTGGTGTCGGTCGTGGAGCGGGGGTCCGAGGACCTGGACGCCGTGTACCACGACACCGAGGACCTGCGCCTGGCCGACGCGTCGGCCACGCTGCGGCGCAGGACGGGCGGACCCGACGCCGGCTGGCACCTGAAGCTGCCCCTGCCCGGAGACAGCCGGGAGGAGGTCCAGGCGCCGCTGTCCGAGACGGTCCCGGACGACCTGCGCGACCTCGCCCTCTCCCGGACCCGTGGAGCGCCGCTGACCCCCGCCGTCCGTGTCCGGTCCACCCGCAGCACGCGCGACCTCGTCGGTCCCGACGAGGCGGTGCTGGCCGAGGTGACCGTCGACAGCGTCCGTGCCGAGTCCCTGCGCGGCGGCATCACCACGCTGGCCGCCTGGACCGAGATGGAGGTCGAGCTCGCCGACGACACCGACCCCGCGGTCCTGGATCTCGTGGAGAAGGCACTGCGCAAAAGCGGCATCGAGCGGGCTGCCCATCCCTCCAAGCTGGCCCGGGCCCTGGAGGAGACGGGACTGGGCGCGCCGCGCCTGCCGGACGCCCGCGCCGAGAAGGTCGTACCCGGCACGGCGGGCGACGAGGTCCTCCGCTGGGTCGACGAGCAGGTGCGCACTCTCGTGGCCCTCGATCCCGCGGTACGGCGCGACCTGCCCGACGCGGTGCACAGGTTCCGCGTCGCCTGCCGCCGGCTGCGCAGCGTCCTGCGGTCGTACCGGTCCGTCCTGGACCGGGAGATCACCGATCCGATCCGCGAGGACCTGAAATGGCTGGGCGGCGAGCTGGCCGATGCCCGCGACCGCGAGGTCCTCGCGGAACGCCTCGACGCGCGCGTCGTCGCGGCACCCCGGGAGCTTGTCCTCGGACCCGTCGCCGCCCGGCTGCAGGCGTGGCACGTCGCCGGCACCGCCGAGGCGCGCCGACGCACCCTCGACGCCCTGAACTCGCCCCGCTACCTCGCCCTGCTGGACTCCCTCGCCACGCTGACGCGGCAGCCCCCGCTGCGGCCCAAGGCCGAACGCAAGCCGACCAAGGCGATGCCCAAGGCGATCCTCAAGGAGTACGACCGCCTGGCCGCGCGCATGGCGCACGCGCTGGACCTGCCGCCCGGGAAGGACCTCGACAAGGCCCTGCACGAGGCCCGCAAGGCCGCCAAGAAGACGCGCTACGCCACCGAACCGGCGCGCGCCTCGCTCGGCGCGCCGGCGAAGCGGCTCGGCAAACGAGTGAAAGCCGTACAGCGAGTCCTCGGCGATCACCAGGACAGCGTCGTGGCACGTGACACCCTGCGGAAGCTGGCCGTGGCCGCGCACGCCGCGGGAGAGCCCGGGTTCACCTGGGGGCTGCTCTACGGCCAGGAGCAGGCCGCGGCCGCCGACCGCGAGCGGCAGCTGCCGGCCGCGTGGGCGGACGCCTCCAAGCCACGCCTGCGCAAGCGGCTCGCCGGCTGAAACCCCGTGCCACCGCGAGCATGGTCACCTACGGTCTAAGCCGACGACGCTTCGACGAGGGGGAGTGGCAATGGCTGCGACGATGCGAGCGGCGGTCTGTGTCCGCGCTGGCGGCCCCGAGGTGCTGGAGGTCCGTGAGCTGCCGGTGCCGGAGGTGCGTGAGGGCTGGAGCCTGGTACGGGTCAAGGGCGCGGGCCTCAACCGCTCGGAGCTGAGGACCCGTCAGGGGCACTCCCCGAGCGTGAAGTTCCCGCGTGTGCTGGGCATCGAGTGCGTGGGAGTGGTGGCCGCCTCGACCGATCCGCGGCTGCCGGAGGGGACCACCGTCGCGGCCGTGATGGGCGAGATGGGCCGGGAGTTCGACGGCGGCTACGCGGAGTACGCGCTGCTGCCGAACCCGCTGTTGATGCCGCTCACCACCACCCTGCCCTGGGACGTCCTGGCCGCGCTGCCCGAGACCTGTCTGACCGCCCGGGGCTCACTGGACGCGCTGGGGATCGAACCGGGCGGCCGGGGGCGGTTGTTGATCCGCGGCGGCACCTCCTCGGTGGGGATGGCGGCCGCGTCCATCGCAGCGGGTCACGGGCTGGAGACCGCCGCCACGACCCGGCGGCCGGACAAGGCGGACGCGCTCACCGCGGCCGGTGTCGACCACGTACTCCTGGACGACGGGGAGCCGTTGGCGAAGCGGCTGCGCGAGATCTGGCCCGAGGGCCCCGACCATGTGCTGGACCTGGTCGGGGCGGACACGCTCGTGGAGTCACTGCGCCTGGTCCGCCGGGGCGGCACGGTGTGCATGTCGGGCTCGCTCAGCGGCTGGCTGATCCCGGACTTCGAGCCGATCGCGATGATCCCGTCCGGCACCCGGCTCACGGCCTTCCACAGCGACGACATCAAGGGCAGCGCCGGAGTGTCCGTGCTCCAGCGGGTCGTCCGGGAGGTCGAGGCCGGCACCTACCGGCCCAACGTGCACCGTGTGTTCGCCCTGGACGAGATCGTCACCGCCCACCGGTACATGGAGGAGGACCGGGCCACGGGGAAGCTCGTGATGCTGCCCTAGACGCGGTACGCACGCACAGGGCACTCCGCAGCGGTGCGCAACACGCTGTTCACCGCCGCCTAGCCGGGAGCCACCTGGATCTTCGGCCCCGCTCCGGCCCCGGCCGGTCGTTCTCCCGCCAGTATCGCGCCGACCTCCGTCAGTCCCACCGTCGCCGCCACCAGCGGCCGGGGATCGACCGCCCCCTCGGCGTACGCCCGGATGGTGGCGGCCAGGCCGGGGGAGGCGGACAGGATGCCGATCAGGGTCACGTCCTTCAGGACGAGCGCGCGGGTGTCGACCCGGCTGGGTTCGGCGGACAGTCCTATGCAGACCACGCGACCGGCCGGCTCCACCAACTCGACCGCCCTGGGCGGCAGATGGGCCGCGTTCGTGGCGTCGACGACCGCGTCGAAGGGAAGGTCGGGGACTGAGTCCTCCGTCCACACGTGCGGGAAACCCAGGTCCCGTGCGAACGACAGGGATGCATCGGTGAGACCGGCGACGTGCACCTCCGCGCCGGTGACGCGCAGGAACATAGCGGTGAGCAGCCCGATCGTCCCCGGACCCAGGACGAGCGCCCGGTCGCCCGGGCCCACGGCCGTGGCCCGAGCGGCGCGCAGCGCGTTGCCGCCCGGCTCCACGAGGGCTCCGAGCGTGGCGCCGACGGAGTCGGGCAGGGCATGCAACGAGGAGGCGGGCACAGCCAGTTGCTCCGCAAGCGCGCCGGGCCGGCCGCCGCGGATGCCGACCTCCTGCCGCTTCTCGCACACGTGCTGCATGCCCCGCAGGCAACGGCGGCAGCCGCCGCAGCCGAGCATCGTGTCACCCATGACCCGGCGGCCCAGCCACGCGGGGTCGACGCCGTCGCCGACCGCCGCGACCTGGCCCGCCCACTCGTGCCCCAGCCGCATCGGATACGCCGAGTGCCCCTGGTGGAGGTAGGCCATCGCACCGGTGAAGAACTCCATGTCCGTCCCGCAGACGCCAACCCGCTCCACGTCCACCACGACCTCACCGGGGCCGGCCACCGGCGCGGCGACCTCCAGGACCTCGTACGCCCCGGGCGCGGTCAGTACGAAAGCCCTCACCGGGGCGTGCCCGGCGGGCCCACAAGACGGCTTCCCCCGGCGGCGGTCGGTCCGTGCCCGCCGGGGGCTGTCGCGGTGTCGTACGTCTGCGTGTTCCTCATGGTGATCGAGAATGTAGACGGTCGCACCGATGGCCGGAAGGGCTCGGTGGTGACCCTCCGCGTGGTGGGCTTCAGCGGCTCCGGGGTGGGCCGGGAGTCGCGCCGAGCCCACCCGGGAGCCCGCGCCGCCGTGCGGGGATCAGGCGGTGTGCAGCGTCAGCCCGTACCGGTTGAGGATCTCGTTGACGGGCTGGTACCAGGTCTCGCCGCCGGAGCTGCAGTTGCCCCAGCCGCCGGAGGTGACGCCCTGTGCCTGGTCACCGCTGATGAAGGAGCCGCCGGAGTCACCCGGTTCGGCGCACACGCTCGTCTTCGTCATCTGGTAGACGGCGCCCTGGCTGTAGTTGACCGTCTCGTTCTTGGCGAGGACGGTGCCGCAGTGCCAGTGGCTGGTGGAGCCGGAGCGGCAGATCGAGGCGCCGACCGGGGCCTCGGCGGAGCCGCGGACCAGCTGGTCGGAGACGGTGCCCCAGCCGAGCACGACCGGGACGGTCCACCAGCCGCTGCCGACGTTCACCCAGGCGTAGTCGTTGTCCGGGAACGAGGAGCCCTGGAAGTTGCCTATGTAGGAGTGGTCCCAGCCGTACACCGCGCCCGTGTGCTGGTCACAGTGTCCGGCGGTGATGAAGCCGCCGTACACCGAGAAGCCGATGGAGCAGCGGACGTTGCCCGTGTAGTACGGGTCGCCGCCCACGGTTCCGGCGGCGAAGGTGCGCGGCGCCTCGGCGGTCTCCTCGACGGCGACGGGCCCGGCGCCGCGGGCGCGGGCCAGGAACGCGCGGACATCGTTGTCATCGCGGTGTGCGGTGACGACGTCCACGACCACCTTGTTCGCTTTGGGGTCGACGTACCAGCTGCCGACCCCGGCGGGCGCGGACAGGGCGTCGATGCGCGCCTTCGTCGCGTCCAGGCGGCGCGCGCTGTGCTCCACGATCCGCACGGTCGCGCCGGTCGCGCGGACGGCCTCGGTGTTCGCGCCGCGGGTGACGGCGACGGTGAGCCTGCCGGTGGCCGGGTCGAACCAGGAGCCGCCGTAGGAGGTTCCCGCGGCGCGCTCGGCCTTGCGTTCCACGGCCGTGGCGGTCTTCTCGGCGGCCAGCCGGGCCCTGGCCTGCTGGTCGGTGAGGCCGAGGTCGTGCCGCATCGCGGTGAGGAGGGAGGCGGAGGCGGGTGCCTCGGAGGGGGAGTGTGCGGGGGAGTCCGCGGCGGAGGCCGGAAGGCTGCTCGCGGTGGCCCAGGTGCCGAGCAGGAGGAGCGCGGACAGGCCGGTGCGCAGGGATGTGATGCGTCTCAAGGGGGTGCCCCTTCGTTGTTCCAGCAGGGTGGGGGTGGAACAGCAGAACGGTGAGAGCGCTCTCAGGGGGTGCGCCGCAGATCCTAGCCGGTGATCATGGTCAGGTCTATGCCAATCTCCCGCCGAAATCGGACGAGTTGGCGGCCGGGGGCTCGGTGCGCGTCACTCGTCGTCGAGCAGCCGGTCGTCCAGGTGGGCGCCGTAGAACGCGCTCTGACGGGTCATGATGTCGCGCATCGGCGTGCCCCGCGGCACCCCGTACACCGTCCCTGGGAAGTCCAACTCGCGTTGCACCTGCCACAGTTCCTCGTGCTGTTCCGGTGCGAAGAGCCGTGCCGGGTCGCCCGCCGCGATCCAGCCGATGGGGACCACGGTGCCGGGCGCGAGCCGGGAGCCCACGTGCAGCACGCTGTTGATGCGCAGTTCCGCTCCGGCGCCCGCCACCGAGCCCGGGAACAGCGAGGCACCCGTGGCGACGAAGACCTCGTCCTCGACGACGGCGCCGTTGACATGGGTGTGCGGGCCGATCAGGACGGCGTCGCCGATCACCGCCGGATGCCGGGCCCGTCCGCGCACGAGGGCGTGCTCCATGACCACCGTGTCCGCGCCGACGCGCACCTCGCCGTCCTCGGCCGTCAGCACCGCCCCGTGCAGCACCCGTGCTCCCTCACCCAGGACGACCGCCCCGCAGAGGGTCGCGCTGGGCGCCACGTACGCGGAATCGGGGACGAGCGGCCGCCGCCCGCGGTGTTGGATCAGCATGGGCGGTGAGCCCCCTTCCGTGCCGCGGGTGGTCCAATGCGCGCAGACTAACCCGCGCCACCGACAGCGGCGCGGCACGCTGAGGAAAACCCCCGGGTGAGACGGGGGACGGCCGTGTTCCGCCGGGAGGTTGTACGTCCGTAGCGTCGCGTCCGTGACCACAACCGTCCGGAACGCCCGCGGGCACGGCACACCGGGGGCGGCTGCCGTCCTGCGGCGCGTGCTCGGTGCTCCTCTCACCGCCCGCGCCCGGGCCGAGCTCGCCCACTGCCTGCTCGGATTCCCCCTCGCCCTGGCCGGCTTCCTCCCGGTGGCCGTGTTCCTGGCGCTCGGTGCCGGCCTCACCGTCTCCCTCGTCGGCGCCGTCCTCGGCCTGCTGCTGATCGTCACGGCGATCGGCCTGGCCCGTGCCCTGTCCGGCGTGCACCGCCGGCTCGCCGCCGGGCTGCTGGGGGAGCTGGTGTCCGCGCCGGCCCGGCCGCGGCCGGAGGGGCGGGCGTTCGCGCGACTGGACGCCCGGCTGCGCGACGCGGCGGGCTGGCGGTCGGTGGCCTACGTCCTGGTGAAGTTGCCCGTCGCCGCCTTCGGCCTGTACGCGGCCGGCTGGTGGCTCACCGGCCTGATCGACCTCTCCGCGCCCCTGCGCCGGCTGGCCCTCGGCCAGGAGGACATGCCGACGATCCTCCCGGTCCCGGTGGGCGGGGGAGCCCCATACAGCACCTCTTTCGCCGGCACCCTCGTCGCGGCGGCCATCGGCACGCTGACCCTGCTGACGGCGCCCTGGTTCACGCGGGGCGTGGTCGCCGTCGACCGCTGGCTGGTGCGGGCCCTGCTCGGTCCCGGCGAACTCGCCGAGCGGGTACGGAGCCTGGAGGAGACCCGCGCCCTCGCCGTCGACGACTCGGCGGCCCTGCTGCGCCGCCTGGAACGCGACCTGCACGACGGGGCGCAGGTCAGACTGGTCGCCCTGGCCCTGAGCCTGGACATGGCCAGGGAGCGTCTGGGCGCGGACGGTGAGCCGGTGGCCGACCCCTGCCGGGTACGGCACCTGGTCGAACTGGCGCACCGCAACGCCACCGAGGCCCTGACCGAGCTGCGCGACCTGGCCCGCGGCCTCCACCCGCCCGTCCTCGACGACGGTCTGCCCGACGCCCTGGCCACGCTCGCGGCGCGCAGCGGACTCCCCGTCGAGCTGGCGGTCGACGTGCCCGAGCGGCCCACCCCCGCCATCGAGACGATCGCCTACTTCTGTGCCGCCGAACTCCTCACCAACGTCATCAGACACAGCGGTGCCCGCCGCGCCGCACTCGGCGTCACCGGGCGGCACGGCGCGCTGCGGCTGTGCGTCACCGACGACGGGCGCGGCGGGGCACGAGTGGGGGCCGGCAGCGGTCTGACCGGGCTGACGCAGCGCGTCCGTACGGTCGACGGCACGCTGGATATCAGCAGTCCGGTGGGCGGGCCGACGACGGTGACGGTGGTGCTGCCGCTGCGTGCGTGAGTAGCCTGCGTCAGTATGACGCGCGTCTGGTTGCCGCCCCTGCTGTTCGTACTGTGCGGTTCGGCCTTGGCGACGGAGCTCGCCCTCGACGGCAGCCCCGTCGAGGCCACAGCACTGCTGCTGGTGTTCCTGGTCCTGGCGGCCGTCAACTCGCCCCTGATCTTCCCGAGGTCCCTCGACGCCCAGCTGGCACAGCGTCGCAGCGCCGCCGACGGACGCCCCGTCGTCTACTGGCGGCCGGGCTGCGCGTACTGCGTGCGCCTGCGCCTCCGGCTGGGCCGTCGGGCCCGGCGGCTGCACTGGGTCGACATCCGGCGCGACCCCGCCGGGGCGGCGGTGGTGCGGGCCGCCAACGGCGGCGACGAGACCGTGCCGACCGTCGTCGTGGCGGGCCGGCCGCACACCAACCCCGATCCCGAATGGGTGCGCCGACAGCTCTCCTCGGCCACGTGACCGGCCTCGCCGCACGGTTGCGGCACGTCTACTGGATCGGCGGCGGCAGCGGGGCCGGCAAGTCGACGGTCGCCCGGCGGCTCGCCGACCGCCACGGCTGGCGGCTGTACTCGACCGACGACGCGATGCCGGACCACGCCGCCCGGCCCACACCCGACGAAGCCCCTTTCCTGCACGAGTTCATGGCCATGGACATGGACGAGCGCTGGGTGAACCGGCCTCCGCGCGTCATGCTGGAGACCTTCCACTGGTTCCGCGGCGAGGGCTTCGGGCTGATCGTCGAGGACCTGCTGAGCCTGCCGCGGCAACCCCGCGTCGTCGTCGAGGGTTTCCGGTTGCTGCCGCACCTGGTGCAGCCGCTCCTCGCCGATCCCGACCACGCGGTCTGGCTCCTTCCCACCCCCGACTTCCGCCGGGCCGCCTTCCGCAGCCGCTCCGCTCCCGGTGAAGGGTTCCTGTGGAGGACCAGCGACCCGGCGCGGGCCGGCCGCAACCTCGCCGAGCGCGACGGCCTGTTCACGGAGCACCTGCGGGAGGAGACCGAGCGGCTGGGTCTGCGCGCGATCCCGGTCGACGGCACCCTGACGGAGGACGCCCTCACCGAGGAGGTGACCACGGCGTTCGGGCTCTGACCTCGGGTCAGAACCAGTGCAGGCAGTGCGGGGTGCGCTCGGCCGCGAAGAACGCGTCGGCGAGGGCGGCGGCCCCCGGACGGTGGGCCCGGACGTGTCCGGCCCGCACGAGCGTGCTCGGTGTGGTGCCGCCGAGGTAGACCGACCCCAGGTCGCTGATGTCCAGGGACAGGTCGGGTTCGCGGTCCGTCGGGACGCAGTCGGCCTTGCCGTCCTGGACGGACAGCAGATAGCGGTCCCGTTCGCCGAGGAAGGGGTCGTCGACGTCGAGGACGAGCTCGCCGTCCGTGAACCAGCCGCGCGCGGTGAGGGCGCGCGGGACGTCGAGCAGCCGTACCCAGAGCCAGTCGGTGTGGTCGCTCACCTGGCCGGCCCGGAAGTCCGCGAGCTGCCAGCGCAGCGGATGCCCGGGCGGGACGTGCTTGAACACGACCTGGGAGACCAGGTCGTGGCCGAGCACGAACCGGGCCAGGGCGGTGAAGACGGCGTCGTCGGCGGTGATGGTCTCGTCGACCGTCAGGGTGCCGGAGTCGACCGAGTAGCTGGCGTACCCGTCGGGGACGCCGTCGGCGTCACGGTGGACGGCGATGTAGCGCGCCGTCGGCGCGATCGGGGGCTGTCCCGCGCGCAGGGCCCACCAGCGGTGCGGCCGGGACAGCGCGCCGGGCTGGGCTCGTCGGTAGCGGTCGTAGACCGTTTCCAGGATCTCGCCGCACTCGGCGCGCCGCAGCACCTCGACCGAGCCGGTCGTGGGGGCGTCGGCCGTTCCGCCCGCCCGGGGGAGGGCGAGGGCGCCTCGGTGGCGCGGCACCGTCAGCCGGTGCGTGTACGTCGCCGGTCCGTAGCCGAACCTGCGGTAGATCAGGGCCTCGGAGGCCAGCAGCACGGAGAGGAACTCGCCGCCGGCCCGCAGTTCGGTGAGCTGATGCCGCATCATCGCGCTGAGCACGCCCTGGCGTCGGTGCGAGGGCAGGACGCCGACGGCGGTCACCCCGGGGGCCGGGACGAGGGTCTCACCGGGCAGGGTCAGTTCGAAGGAGTAGGACGCGGCGGTGCCGACGGGTCTGCCGTCCGCCGTGCGGGCGAGCAGGCCGCGGTCCATCTCCAGCGCCGACCACCAGACCCCGCCTCCGCCTTCGGCCGGCGTCTCCGGGAAGAGCCCGAACGCGGCGTGGAGCGTGGTCACGAAGACGTCGAGGTCCTCATCGGTGGTGGAACGTATCTCCATCGCTGCCGCCGCCTCCTGCGAAAACCGGCACCACGACGCGTGGTGTCCCGCCACCATGCGGTGTCACCCCGTGGCGGGGTCAAGCGAATTACGGGATCATGCCCGTCATGCGCGTGGTGATCGCCGAGGACGCAGCCGTGCTGCGGGAGTTGCTCGCCCTGATGCTCACCGAACGCGGCCACGAGGTGTGCGCGGCCGTGGGCGACGCCGACGCGCTGCGGGCGGCCGTGGCCGAACACCGGCCGGACGTCACCGTCGTGGACATCAGGATGCCGCCGACCCACACCGACGAGGGCCTGCGTGCCGCGATCGACATCCGGGAGCGGCGCCCGGGGACCCCGGTGCTGCTGTTCTCGCAGTACATCGAGACCAGGTACGCCACCCGGCTGCTCGCGGCCGGCTCCGCGGGCGTCGGCTATCTGCTCAAGGACCGGGTCGCCGACGTGGCTGAGTTCACCGACGCGTTGGGCCGGGTGGCGGCCGGCGGGACCGCCCTCGATCCCGAGGTGGTCACCCAACTCGCCGGTGCGGCGCGACGGGTCGACGGCATCGAGTCGCTCACGGCACGCGAGCACGAGGTGCTTCAGCTGATGGCGCAGGGCCGCTCCAACACCGCGATCGGCCGGCGGCTGGAGGTGTCGGCGGGCACGGTGGAGAAACATGTCGCCGCGATCTTCGGCAAGTTGGGGCTGCCGGTGTCGCACGACGCCAACCGGCGGGTGCTTGCGGTGCTGCGGTACCTGGGCGCATGAGCGGCGGGGCCGTGACGGTTCCACGACCCCGCGCGCCGCTCTGGACAGGGCCTAGGCCTCCTCGTCTCCGCTTCCCGCTCCCGGCAGCCGGGTGCGGATCTCGTCCATGACCGTCGAGTCGGTCAACGTGGTCACGTCACCGAGCTGGCGGTTCTCGGCGATGTCCCGCAGCAGCCGCCGCATGATCTTCCCGGAGCGGGTCTTCGGCAGCTCGGCGACGACCAGGATCTGCCGCGGCCGGGCGATCGGCCCGATCTCCTTGGTGACGTGGGCGCGCAACTCGGTGGACACGTCCTCCGGTCGGGGCGTGCCGGCGTCGCCGCGCAGGATGACGAAGGCCACCACACCCTGCCCGGTCGTCGGGTCGGTGGCGCCGACCACGGCCGCCTCGGCGACCCATGGATGGGAGACCAGGGCCGATTCGACCTCCGTGGTGGAGATGCGGTGGCCGGAGACGTTCATGACGTCGTCGACCCGGCCCAGCAGCCATATGTCGCCGTCCTCGTCCTTCTTCGCGCCGTCCCCGGCGAAGTACATGCCGGGGAAACGGGACCAGTAGGTGTCGAGGTAGCGCTGCTCGTCGCCCCAGATGGTGCGCAGCATCGCCGGCCACGGCTCGGTGAGCACCAGGTAGCCGCCGGAGCCGTCGGGCACCGGCTTTCCGGTGTCGTCGACGACGTCGGCACCGATGCCCGGCAGCGGACGCAGCGCCGAGCCGGGCTTGCAGACGCTCACTCCCGGCAGGGGGCTGATCATCTGGGCCCCCGTCTCGGTCTGCCACCAGGTGTCCACCACGGGACAGTGGTCCGAGCCGATGTGGTGCCGGTACCACATCCACGCCTCGGGGTTGATGGGTTCGCCGACCGAGCCCAGCAGCCGCAGCGAGGAGAGATCGAAGCGCTCGGGGTACTCCCCACCCCACTTCATGAAGGTGCGGATCGCGGTCGGCGCGCAGTAGAGGATCGACACCCGGTACTTCTCGACGATCTCCCACCAGCGCCCCTTGTGCGGGGTGTCCGGCGTCCCCTCGTACAGCACGGAGGTGACGCCGTTGGCGAGGGGCCCGTAGACGATGTACGAGTGGCCGGTGACCCAGCCGATGTCCGCGGCCGTCCAGAAGACGTCCCGCTCCGGCTTGACGTCGAACACCGCCCAGTGCGACCACGCCACCTGCGTCAGATAGCCGCCGGTGGTGTGCAGGATGCCCTTCGGGCGAGCCGTCGTACCGGAGGTGTACATGATGTACAGCGGGTGTTCGCTGTCGAACGCCTCGGCCTCGTGCTCGGCCGGCTGTGCGGCCACCAGGTCGTGCCACCACACGTCCCGGCCGTCACTCCAGTCCACGTCCTGTCCGGTGCGCCGCACCACCAGCACGCTGCGCACGTCCGGGCACTCGCGCACCGCCTCGTCGACGGCCGGTTTCAGCGCCGAGGGGCTGCCCCTGCGGTAGCCGCCGTCCGCGGTGATCACCACATGGGCGTCGCAGTCCAGGATCCGGCCGCGCAGCGCCTCGGCCGAGAAGCCGCCGAAGACCACGGTGTGCGGGGCGCCGATGCGGGCGCAGGCCAGCATCGCCACCACCGTCTCCGGGATCATCGGCATGTAGATGGCCACCCGGTCGCCGGTGCGGACGCCGAGGGAGACCAGGGCGTTGGCCGCCCGGCAGACCTCGTCCTTCAGATCGGCGTAGGTGAGGGTGCGGGTGTCGCCGGGCTCGCCCTCCCAGTGGAAGGCGACCCGGTCGCCGTTGCCCGCGGCCACATGCCGGTCCACGCAGTTGTGGGCCGCGTTCAGGCGGCCCCCGGTGAACCAGCGGGCGAAGGGTGCCCGGCTCCAGTCGAGCACCTCGTCCCAGGGCCGAGCCCAGTCCAACCGGGCCGCCTGGGCTGCCCAGAAGGACTGGCTGTCGGCGTCGGCCCGCTCGTAGTCCGCCGCGGTGGCGTTCGCCGTGGCGGCCAGCTCCGGTGGCGGCGGGAACCGCCGCTCCTCCCGCAGCAGGTTCGAGAGTGTCTCGCCACCGGTGTCGGTCATGCCCGAGCCCCGGCCACCGGTCCACCCCGCTGCAGGTGCAGGCGGGTGGCGACGTTCGGGAAGACCGGCACGACCGGACGTTCCGAGGTGGAGTTGGTGACGCCGGCGAAGGACGCGTACCAGGCGCACACGGCCGTCACCAGACCGAGCCAGCCGCCCGCCTTGACGGTGGTCTCGGACTGGGCGAAGTCGGCGACGCACAGCACGATGAAGGTCGCCGACAGGGTCACGAAGACCGCCAGGATCGCCCCCGTCGTACGGAGCGCGGCGACCGTCATGTACACCGTGAAGATCGCCCACACCAGCAGGAACAGCCCGCTCGCCTGGTGCGCGGTGGAGGCGGGCAGCCCCGGGGCCACGTACTTGGCGAAGGCGGCGTACGACAGCCAGAAGGCACCGTAGGAGCAGAACGCGGTCGCGCCGAAGGTGTTGCCCTTGCGGAACTCCCACATACCGGCCAGGAGTTGGGCCAGCCCGCCGTAGAAGAGGGCGAGGGGGAGCACGACGGCGACGAGCTTCTTGTCGGTGATCAGGTTGGCGTTGAAGGTGCTCAGGACGAAGGTCGTGGCCGCGAAGGCGGCAAGTCCGAGCGGACCGGGGTCGGCGATGTTGCCGGCCGGAGTGGATGTTGGCGTGCTCATGAGTGGCAGCCTCCTGTCTCCGAGGGCACAAAGGTGCAAATCAACCCTAGGCAACCCAGGTACCCGATCGAAACCGTGCCAGTCCAGGCGTCGGCGAACGGTGGCGGCGGTGCGACGAGCGGCCGGTCCGGCACGACGAACGGCCGCCGGTCCGGTACGACGAACGGCCGCCGGTCCGGCCGCGGGAGCGACGTGTCCCGGCAGGTCGGCGGGGTACCCGGTGCACCCCGAAACCGCCCCCGACCTGCAAGGACGGAATGACGACCCGATGAACGCCCGCCACGACCTGCCCGAGCTGCGGACCCTGCGCGAACTGGCGGAGGTGGTCCACTCCACGCCGAACCTCTATGTGCGCTGGTCACGAGGGCCCGAGGCCGACGAGGCGATCGCCGAGAGCCGGGACGGGCTGACCGGCATCGGCTGCCCGGACTGTCCGCCAACCCGCTCGACGTCGAGCCGTGGTGGGAGGACAGGTCGGCCGAGCTGTGGGTGGCGCGGCGGCTGTACGACTACTCCCACCTGCCCCGCGACAAGGGCGAGGGGGTGCGCCCCTGGGTGCTGCGCGGCCGGGTCGGAGGACGGGGCCCCGACAACGAGCCGCTGGTCCGGGACGTGAAACCGATCGGCTGGATCGGCGAGAGCGTCATCGAGGAGGCGCGGCGGGCCGTGGAGGAGCAGGAGCGGGCACGCGAGTGGGGGCCGATGCGGCGCCGGGCCCGCTGAGCCGTGTTCCGGGCACGGCGTCGCGGTCCCGGGTCGGTACCTGCGCGGTTCCGGGGTACCCGGCACACCGTTCACGAGCCCGACGACAACCGGCGTCGACGAAAGGGAGGCACAGTCATGAGCAGGGTCAAGGAAGCGGTCGAGGTCGCCGTCCCGGTCCACACCGCGTACAACCAGTGGACCCAGTTCCAGGAGTTCCCCAAGTTCATGGAGGGCGTCGAGGAGGTCACCCAGCTCGACGACACCCACAACCACTGGACCACCAAGATCGGCGGCGTGCGCCGGGAGTTCGACACCGAGATCGTGGACCAGCTGGCCGACGAGCGGATCGCCTGGCGTACGGTCGGCGGCGACACCAAGCAGATGGGCATGGTGCGCTTCCAGAGCCTCGACGACGGGCACACGCGCGTGGAGATCGTCATGGAGGTCGAGACGAGCGGGGCCGTGGAGAAGGCCGCCGACGCGCTCGGCATGGTGGACCGGCGGGTCAAGGGCGACATGAAGCGGTTCAAGGAGTACATCGAGGAGCACGGCGGTGAGACCGGTTCCTGGCGCGGCCGGGTCACCCCCGGATGAGAGCGGCACGCGACATGGAGCCCGTCGGCCGGGGCCGGAACCCCGCCGACGGGCTCCGCCACGACCGGAGGTCGGCGCACCGGGCTTTTATCGGCCTGGGGCCGCTGACCCTGATCCAGGGCTTCCGGCCGCCGTACCGCTGGACGGAAACCATGATCCAGGGCTTCCGGCCGCCGTACCGCTGGACGGAACCCGAACACCTGCCACCGCCCCCGCCGCGCTGACACCCGGGCCGACGGCGGGCGCTTCGGCAGGGCCGCCCAGGGAACCCGGCCGCCATGAACACGTACGCAGCCGAGCAGCGGTCGTACTGGATCGACACGGCACCCCAACGAGAGCCCCACCCCCCTCTGGAGCGGGACACCACCGTCGACGTCGCCGTGATAGGCGCGGGCATCGCGGGCCTCAGCACGGCCTGGGAACTGGCCCGCAGCGGCCGCAGCGTGGCGCTCCTGGAGGCCGACCGGATCGCCGCCGGGGTCACCGGCCACACCACCGCCAAGGTGAGCGTGCTGCACACCCTCGTCTACGAGCGGCTGCGCCGCACCCGGGGCGAGGAGGCTGCGAGCCTCTACGCGCAGTCCCAGACCGAAGCCGTCCGCCACGCCGCCGAGACGGCCCGCGAACTCGGCATCGACTGCGACTGGGAGGACACCGCGGCCTACACCTACACCGAGGACAAGGCGCGCGTCGGCGAACTCAAGGCCGAGGCGGAGGCCGCCCGGGCGGCCGGCCTGCCCGCCGACTTCGTCACCGAGACGGATCTGCCGTTCCCGGTCGCGGGCGCGGTCCGGGTGACCGGGCAGGCCCAGTTCCACCCCCGCAAATACCTCCTCGCCCTCGCCGAGGACCTGGGGCGGCAAGGTGTCTCGATCTACGAGGGGACCCGCGTCGTCGGTCTCAAGGAGGGCGAGCCCTGCCGTCTGACCACCGAGGCCGGGGTCACCCTGAGCGCCGACGACGTCGTGGTCGCCACGCACTACCCGATCTTCGACCGGGCCATGCTCTTCACCCGGCTCTCGCCGCGCCGCGAGCTCGTGTGGGCCGCGCCCATCCCCGCCGACCTGGACCCGCGCGGCATGTTCATCACCCCCGAGCAGGGCACCCGCTCGGTGCGCACGGCCCCGTACGCCGACGGGCAGCGGCTGCTCATTGTCACCGGTGAGCACTTCGCCCCCGGCACCGCCGACGTCGAGGAGCGCTTCGACCGGCTCGCCCGCTGGGCCGTGGAACGTTTCGGGAAACTCGACTTCACCCACCGCTGGGCCACGCAGGACAACGACTCCACCGACTCGGTGCCCCTCGTCGGACCGCTCCCCACGGCGGGCCGCCACACCTACGTGGCCACGGGCTTCGGCGGCTGGGGCATGAGCGGCGGCATCATGGCCGGCCGGCTGCTCAGCGACCTGATCACCGGCCGGAGTTCACCGTGGAGCGGGCTCTACGACCCCCGGCGGCTGGGCACCGTCGTCCGTGAGGCGCCCGCCTTCCTCCGTCACCAGGCCCATGTGGCCCGGCACTTCGTCGGCGACCGGCTGCCCTCGGTGTCGGGCGGCGGCTCGGTCGACGACATCGCCCCCGGAGACGGGGCGGTCGTCCTGGCCGGCGGACACCACTGCGCGGTCCACCGCGACGAGTCCGGCGAGCTCCACGCCGTCGCGGCCCGCTGCACGCACCTGGGCTGCCTGGTCGCCTTCAACCGCGCCGAACGCACCTGGGAGTGCCCCTGCCACGGCTCCCGCTTCGACCCCGACGGCAACGTCGTCCAGGGGCCCGCGACGAGGCCGCTGGAGCGGCGGGAGATGCGATCGTCATGATCGACGGCCGGCGGCCGCGCCCGTCCGGCGGTGATGGGCGTCCTACGACGAGACCGGCACGGTCGGCGCCCCCCGGCCCCGATGTGCCCACGGGACAAGGCCGGTGGGCGGCCCGGCCGTTGCCCTGAGCGCGGGGCGGCCGGGCGGCCGCGAGCGATGAGTCGGGGCCCGAAGGCGCCTGTCGGTTGGCGCCCACCGGCCGGCGCCTTCGGGTCGGCGTCACACGTGCCGGTGGTCGATATCGAGCAGGCTCGCCGCCGCGCGGAAGTCGGCGGCGTGATGGCCGACCGCCAGGGACCAGTGGTGGCCCACACCGGTGGCGCTCCACGCGTCGACCCACTCGCCCGGATCGCGGCCGAAGTCGACACGGCTGGTGGTGTTGCCGATCTCCAGCAGGGGGCCGGGGACGACCGTGCCCTCGGAGGTGACGAACGACAGGCCCCCGTCGGCGTCCTGGCCGAGGCCGAGCAGGGTCACCGGGCCGTGCTGGACGTCGAACTCCACGCTGACGCCCCAGCCGCGCTTGCCGTGGTAGACGCCGAGCCCGCGCAGCAGCGGCTCGCGTGCGCTGACGGCGAGGTGGGCGGGCCCGTCGTGCCCCATCTCCACCACGCCGTCCTCGAAGTTCAGCGCCTGGATCTCGGTGAAGGAGCCACCGGCTCCCACGCTCTGCGAAGCCAACTGCGCGACGCTGGTGCGCAGTTCGTACTCGCCCGCCGCCGGCACGCCCCGGGCGGTGAGCAGGGAGGCTCCCAGGATCATGCCGGCGCCGAGCCGCTCGTGCAGTTCGCCGTCGAGACCGCGGTGGTAGTAGGCGAGGGAGTCCAGGCCGAAGTCCTCGACCAGCCGGTCCAGCGCCACGGACACGGTCGCGCCCCATGCGAAGTCCTCGTCCACCACGCTGTCGTCGAGCGTGAACACCCGGCGGGCCAGCTCCACGCGCTCCCGGGTCTCCGCCTCGCTCACGCGCTCCACCCGATGGCGCAGGTCGTCGAACTCCAGCACCTCCACGTGCGAGCCGAACGTCGTGGGCAGCAGGGCCAGATCGGTCGACACGTCCAGCATGCCGGGATACAGGTGCCCCATCAGACCGTGCCGGGCGTGCCGGAGCGCGGCGCGGACGTGCGCGGCCCTGATCCACTGCTCGATGCGCCGCCAGGCGGACTCCTGACGCAGCCAGCCCGACACCGAACGGAAGGGGATGCGGGCACGGCGGAAGACGTTGCCGACCTCCGGTACCGAGCACTGGGCGCAGTACGCCAGCCAGGCACCCGTGTCGAAGCGGGCGTGGTCCATCCGCTCGGTCGGCTGGAGGTCGACGACCAGGACGGGAGTGTGGGAGCGGCGGGCGATCGGCAGCACCATCGACGACGTCAGATACGTCGTCAGGAACAGCACGATCAGATCGCAGTCCGTGCGCCGCAGCCGCTCGGCCGCCGCGGCGCCCTCCTCGGCGTCGGAGACGAAGCCGACGTCGGTCACCTCCGCGTCCATCCGCCTCAGCCGCTCGGCGACATAGCCGGCCGACTCCTTCAACTGCGGCAGCAGATCGGGGAACTGCGGCCAGTAGGTGCCGAGTCCGCCCGCCACCAGACCGATACGGGGGCGGCGGGCCGTCGGGGGGAGCAGATCGCGCAGTGCGGCGGCGCGGTCCTCGCTCGCGGTCGGGGTGTCGGTCGTTGCCATGGTCGGTGCTCCTTGTGAGGTCCGCGCCCCGGGTGGGGTCCGCTGCGGCGTTCAGGCCCCGGCTACGCCCAGATCCGCCGGTGCGGGCGCCGCCTGAGGGGTGCGGCGGATGAGGACACGGACGATGTACACGCCCGCGACCGCCGACGCCGCCATGCACAGGGTGATCGACCAGAGCAGCAGGGACGCGCTGTACTCCATGAGGGCCGGCGTGACGAAGGCGACGCCCGCGAAGACGCCCCGCGACAGGGCGTAGGTCAGGCCCTGGGTGGTGCCCCGGGTGTCCGGGGGCAGGGTGAGCTGCGACCACACCTTGTAACTCGCCTCGCCCGCGAAGGGGTTGGAGATCTGGTAGAGCACGAAGAAGACGAGCATGCCGGCGAGGGCGCCGGCCGTCAGCGAGGCGATGCAGAAGGCGAGGATCTGCACGAGCGTGAACACGTAGAACAGCCGGTCGCGCCAGGGGGTGTCGGCGAGGCGCACGAAGACGAAGGTCAGCACCAGCGCGATCGGCAGGAAGGCCAGGTTGATCCCGGTGGCCAGGCTCTGCGAGGCGCCGCTGACCGTGACCAGCAGATACGTGCCGAACTGGCCGAAGGTGTTGGCGCCGATGCCCCAGGTGACGTAGTAGAGGAAGGTCGCGGCCATCGGCAGCAGGGCGGCACGGTTCCACACGTTCTTCAGCGCGGTGCCGCGAGGTGCCTCCAACGCGGCGGCCTCCTGGGCCACTTCGGCGTCGGAGGGTTCGTCGGCCAGCTCCAGCCGGGAACGCAACTGCCAAGTGACCAGGGCGGCGACGGCCAGATGGCCGGTGATGCAGCGTGCCCCGGTCATGCCGGTGTCCGACAGCAGGTAGCCGAGGAAGATGACGACGACGATGCCGGCCACCCACATGACCTGTGTGAAGGACACCAGACGGGCCCGGCCGTCGGCGGGTGCGGCGTCCGAGACGACGGCGAGGGAGGTCGGCAGGTCCGCGCCGGCCGCCAGACCCGCGACGAGCACGCCGGTGAAGAGGACGATGTCGTTGGGTGCGAGGGTGATGACGACCGCGCCCAGGGCGAAGCAGAAGATGTCCCAGTTGTAGACGCGGCGGCGGCCGAACATGTCGGCGAGCCGTCCGCCGACGAGGGAGCCGACGGCGATGCAGCCGGTGACGATCGCGCTGATCGCGCCCGCCATCCACACGCCCATGTGGTAACTGTCGCGGTAGATGGCGAGGTTGACGGCGATGCTGACGATCAGGGCGGCATCGAGGTAGGAGGCCATGCCGGACAGGGCGGCGACCTTCCACAGGTGTTTGGGGATGGGTGGTTGTTCGGCGTGCGCGGGGGAGTTCGTGGCTGAGGCCATGATGCGACTCCGTCGTCTGGGGAATGGCCGAGCGGAGGGGAACGTCGCGACTCTGCGGCCGGGTGGGCCGGGGAGGCCGAGTCACAGTGACTGTAGGATCCGAAAAACGTTCCAACAAGACGTGGCGCACGTAATAGCTGCGAAAGAGGGAACCGAGCACCCACGGCGTCGTCACGCTGGTGGGTTTCCTGCCGGTGTTCTACCGTGAATCACGTATAAAACGTTTTTGATCCGTGAGAGCGTCCGAGCCGCAGCCGGAAGGACCGCATCCGTGATCTCGCCCGCCCTGCAGCAGCTGTTCGACGACCCGCCCCGGGACTTCGGTCCCACACCGCTGTGGTGGTGGTCGGGCGCGAAGGTCACGCGGGAGCGCCTCGCCTGGCAGATGCGCCGGTTCGCCGAGGGCGGCGTCCACAACCTCGTGGTCATCAACCTGGCCCCCGCCGGGCCCGGTTTCGGCGCCCCCGCCGACGACCCGCCGTGGTTCGGCGAGGAGTGGTGGGACCGCTTCACCGACGCCTGCGCCCTGGCCCGGGAGTCGGGCATGCGCCTGTGGTTCTACGACCAGATCGGCTTCTCCGGCGCCAACGTCCAGGGCGGGGTGACCCGTCTGCACCCCGAAGCGGCCGGCCTCGCGCTGCGCCGCCGACGGGCAACACTCGCCAACGGCACCGTGCCGCTGGGCGGTTCGGAGACCCTGGTGGGCGCCTACGCCGCCGACGGCCGGCGCCTGTCCGGCGACGGCGCCGGGAGGACCGCGGCCCCCAAGGGCAGCCGGGTCGAACTCGTCACCGCCGTCCCCACGGCCTTCGACTACCTCGCCCCGGACGCCGTGGCCCTGCTGATGGACGCCGTCCACCACGAGTTCGACCGCCGCGTACCCGAGTACCTGGGCAATGTCGTCGCGGGAAGCTTCCAGGACGAACTGCCCGGCACCAACTCCTGGAGCACCCGCTTCCCCAAGGAGTTCCTCGCCCGCCGAGGCTACGACCTCCTGGACCACCTCCCCGCGCTCTTCGACGCCGGCCCGCCCGGCGACCCGCGGTCCGCGAAGATCCGCGCCGACTACTACGCCGTCCGCGCCGAACTCACCGAGGAGGCCCTGTTCAGGCCGCTCGCCGCCTGGCACGAGGAGCGCGGCATGCTCCTGGGCTGCGACCAGAGCCACCCCGCCCGCTCCGGCTACCCGGCCCAGTCCACCCAGATCTACACCGACTACTTCCGCACCCACCGCTGGTTCAGCGCCGCCGGCAGCGACCACCACGGCGACTCCAAGGTGCACTCCTCCATGGCCCACCTCTACGGCCACGAACGGGTGTGGATCGAGGCGTTCCACTCCTCCGGCTGGGGCGGCACCCTGGAGGACACCTACGACTGGCTGCTGCCCTTCCTGCGCAGCGGCGCCAACCTGTACAACCCGCACGCCAGTTACTTCGGCACAGCGGGCGGCTGGTTCGAATGGGCGCCGCCCTCCACCGACTGGCGTCAGCCGTACTGGCGGCAGTACCCGGCCTTCTCCCGCGCCGTCGCCCGGATCTGCTCGATCATGTCCTGGGGCACCTACAGCGCCGACGTCGCCGTTCTGCACCCCACCGCCACGATGCAGGCCCTCATCCCCCTGGACGCACCCGTCAGGCACTTCGGCGACGGCCGCCTCGGCGAGGGCCACGCCGACGCCGACGAGACCCAGCGCCACTACCTGGAGCTGTGCGGCACGAACAACTGGCTCCGGCCCCGCACGGGCGCCCTCGACCGGCGCGGCATCTCCTTCGACGTCATCGACGACTCCTCGGTGCAGCGCGCCACCGCCGCCGAAGGTGCCCTGCGCTTGCGGGAGTTGGCGTACAGCGCGGTGCTGCTGCCCTCGGCGACGGTGCTGGAGGAGGGCACGGCACGACGGCTGACCGAACTGCTCACCGCCGGCGGCCGGGTGGTCGCCGTCGGCCGCCTCCCCGAGGCCGCTGCCGGAACGGCCGGCGACGACTCCGCCGTAGCGGCCCTGACCGCGCATCCGAGGCTCCTGCGGGCGCCGGACGCCGAGGCCGGCGCGGCGGCCGTCGCGGACGCCGCCGGTCACGCGACGGCCGACGTGCCGCTGCTCGTCCGGCGGCAGGGGGAGCAGGCGGTCGCCCTGGTGACGGCGGCCTTCCCCGACGCCCGGGCCCACCCGCCCAAGGGCGTGCACACCATCGACCCCGCGCGCTACGCCCGCACCAGGACCGTCACCGTCCGCGCCCCGGTCGCCGAGGCCGAGGTCTGGAACCCGGCGACCGGCACCCGGCACCCCGCCCGCGTCACCGTCACCGCGGACGCGTCGACCATCGAGGTGCCGCTGGACGGCGCCCCGGCCGCCCTCGTCGTGTGGCGCGAGGGCGACCCGGTGGCCCGCGGCACGGCACGACGGCGCGAGCCGGCCCGGACCGTCGACCTCTCGGCCGGCTGGCAGGGCAGTCTGGTCCCCACCCTGGACAACACCTGGGGCGACCTCGCCCTGCCCGCGGACTCCGCCGTCGACGAGCCGCAGATCTGGACCATGGATTGGACGGAGGACGACACCGGCTGGGGGCGGACGCGGGCGACCTACGGCAACCGGGTCCGCCACCTGCCCCCGGTACCCGCCGACCGGGCCCCCGACCCGCTGGATCGTGCCGCCGTCGCACGCGTACTGGCGGGAGAACTGCCGCTCGTGCCGCCTGCCGAGAAATGGGCTGTGTCGCTGTTCTCGTCGAGCCGCGGCATCCCCGATCCCGACGGTCTGCTCGGCAACAAGGGCATGGTGACGGAGGAGTTCGTGCGGGTCCCGGTGCCCGGCGCCGGAACCGTCGCTCGCGTCCGGACCGTCGTCGAGACCGGCCACCGCGGGCCCGCCGACCTCAACGTCGGCGCGGCGGCGGCCAAACGCGTCTGGTGGAACGGCGACCTGCTGGAGACCGGCAACGGCTATCTGGCCACCGCCCGCGTGCACGTCGACCAACAGCGCAACGTCCTCGAGTACGAGCTGTCCGACGCCGAGGATCGCCCGTCCCAGATCTCCGCCAAAGCCCATGCGCCGCTCGGCAGTTACTTCTGCCTCTCCCACCCGGACCGGTTCGGGCCGCGCCCTGAGTTCATGTGCCTGCCCGAGGGCGTACGGCCGGACGGCTCCGTGACCTACCGGGGGCGGTTGTCCGTCGACGGCGACGAGACGCGGGCGGTGCTGGTGGTCGGGGCCGCGGCGGGCGTCACCGTGCTGCTCGACGGGGTCGTCGTGGCCCGGCAGGAGAAGGCCGAGTACTACGAGTCCGACTGGGGCGCGGTGCCGATGTTCTTCCGGCACGAACTGACCCCGGGGGCCGGCGAGCACGTGCTGGAGGTCGTGGCGGACGGCACCCGTACCCGGGACGCGGTGTTCGTCGACCTGGTGGCCGGCGCGGCCTCACTGGTGAGCGGCGCCGGGTGGGAGGCCCGGACGGGGTCGTGGCGCGGTCGTACCGTGGAACACGGGGGCCGGTTCGGGGAGTTGCAGCACTGCCACGCGGCGGTACGGCCGCACCCGCTGCCCGACGCCGAGTGGCTCAACGGCACCCCCGTCCTCGGGTCCGCCGTTCTGCCCCTGCGCTGCACCGACGACGTCCGTGAGGCGGCACAGCGTTTCCGCTTCACCGTGCCGCCCGGCACCGTCGCGCTCGACCTGCCGCTGGCGCTGCCCGCCCGGATGAAGGTCGACGGAGGGCACGAACAGACGCTCACAGCGGGCGGGTTGACGCTGGGCCGGCCCTTGGCCGGGGCCGTCGACGTCGAGGTCGTCACCGCACCCACGGCCGTGCTGCGCGGTGGCGGCGCATGGCACGGGCCGGTACGCGTGCGTACCGTGCCCGCACCGCTGCCTCTGGGGGACTGGAGGTCGCTGGGCCTCGGCGGTTGGAGCGGCGGCATGACCTACACCCGTGACCTACAGGCACCCGCCGGAGCGGACCCGGTGCTGGATCTGGGACGGGTGCGGGGCAGCGTCGAGGTCACGGTCGACGGCGAACCCGTCGGGGAGGCGTTCTGCCCGCCGTACCGCTTCGAGCTGCGCGGCGCCGCCGGGCGCACGGTCCGGATCGAGGTGACGGTGCGCAACACCCTGGCCCCCTACCTAGCCGAAGCCACCCCGACGGCCTGGGCGTTCCCCTCCCAGCTGGCGTCGGGGCTGCTGGGGCCGGTGACGCTGACGATCCCCGGATCAGTCCCCGGACAGTGAGAGGGTGGAGTCCCGCAGGACCAGCTCCGGCGCGAACACCCTTGCCTCATGGGCGTGTTCGGCCCCCGCCTCCACCTCGTCCAGCAGCATCTCCACGGCCGCCCTGCCGAGTTCCTCCACCGGCTGGCGCACCGTGGTCAGGGTCGTCCCCACGAAACTCGCGATGTCGAGGTCGCCGTACCCGACCACTTGCACGTCCTCGGGAACCTTCACCCCCCGCTCGGCCAGCCCGCGGCACAGCCCGGCGGCGAGGAAGTCGTTGGTGCAGAACACCGCGTCGGGCAGGTCGTCCAGGCCACGGGCGATCTCCAGGCCGTACCCGACGGTCATCTCCTCGGCCACCAGCTGCCCCAGCCGTGCCTCGCGCCGGCTGCGCACGGCCTGACGGGCGCCCTGATAGCGGTCGGCGCACTGGCGTATCGACCGCTCCCCGTTGACCACGAGGACATCGCGCGCCCCGCACTCCAGCAGATGCCGGACGGCGATACGGCCACCGGCGATGTCGTCGACGGAGACGGAACAGCCGTCCTGGGCGGGCATCGCCCGGTCCGCCAGCACCAGCGGGATGCCCCGCTCGCGCAGCCGCGTCAGCCGGGTGGGATCGGCGCTGAGCGGCACCACCACGACGCCGACGGCCCGCTGCTGGGCGAGCATGGTGAAGTAGCCCTGCTCCCGCTCCGGGGCGTCCCCGCTGTGGCAGAGCACCAGGGAGTAGCCGTGGTCGTAGGCGGCGTCCGCGGCTCCCCTCGCGATGCGCGCGTAGAAGGAGTTGGTGACGTCCGGCAGGACCAGGCCGATCGAGGACGAGTGGCCCGTGCGCAGGCCGGCCGCGCCGGGGTGGGGGACGTAGTCGAGCGCCGCGACAGCGTCGCGGACCCGCTCCGCGGTGCGGGCGTTGACGCGCTCGGGGCGGTTGAGGACGTTCGACACCGTCGACACCGAGACCCCGGCGGCGGCCGCGACGTCCTGGATACGGGCGGGGCGAACCGGAATGGCGTCCACCCCCTCGCTGTGACAGCCGCGCGAGCAGGCACGACGTGGTCCTTGTAGGCGACGCAATTCTACCCCGGACGGGGTTGCAACGTTTTGAGCGAGACAGCGAGACCCGAGGAGGTCCTAGCCGGCCGTGCCCGCCCGCTCCAGCCGTACGATCACGCTCTTCGAGGTCGGGGTGTTGCTGATGTCGGCGACGCTGTCGAGCGGCACCAGGACGTTGGTCTCCGGATAGTAGGCGGCGGCCGAGCCCGGGGGAGTGGGGTAGGCGACGACGCGGAAGGCGTCGGCGCGGCGTTCCGAGCCGTCGGTCCAGACGCCGACCAGGTCGACGAGGTCGCCGTCCGCGAGGCCGAGACCGGTGAGGTCGGCCTCGTTGACGAGGACGACGCGTCGGCCGCCCTTGATGCCGCGGTAGCGGTCGTCCATGGCGTAGGGGACGGTGTTCCACTGGTCGTGCGAGCGCAGGGTCTGCAGCACGAGGTGGCCCTCGGGGGCCCGGAGCATGGTGAAGTCGTTGGCGGTGAACACGGCCCTGCCGCCGGGGGTGCGGAAGACACGGGAGTTGACGGGGTTGGGCAGGCGGAAGCCGCCGGGGCGCCGTACCCGCTCGTTGAAGTCCTCGAAGCCGTCGACGACCCGCGCGATGCGGTCCCGGACCAGGTCGTAGTCGGCCTCGAAGTCCGCCCAGGGGATGGCCGGTTCGGCGCCGAGGACCTTGCGGGCGAGGCGGGTGATGATGGAGACCTCGCTGAGCAGGTGCGGGGAGGCGGGGGCGAGGCGGCCGCGGGTGGCGTGGACCTCGCTCATGGAGTCCTCGACCGTCATGAACTGCTCGCCGCCCGCCTGGACGTCGCGGTCGCTGCGGCCGAGCGTCGGCAGGATCAGCGCGGTGCGCCCGAACACCGCGTGGGAGCGGTTGAGCTTGGTCGAGATGTGCGCCGTCAGACGGCAGTTGCGCAGAGCGCGCTCGGTGACGTCGCTGTCGGGCGTGGCCCGGACGAAGTTGCCCGCGACACCGACGAAGACCTTGGCCCGTCCGTCACGCATGGCCCGGATGGAATTGACGGAGTCCAGTCCGTGCGCGGTCGGCGGCGTGAAGGCGAACTCGCGTCCCAGCCGGTCCAGGAACGGCCGCGGCATCCGCTCCCAGATGCCCATCGTGCGGTCGCCCTGCACGTTGCTGTGCCCGCGCACCGGGCACACGCCCGCGCCGGGGCGGCCGATGTTGCCGCGCAGCAGAAGGAAGTTGACGATCTCCCGGATGGTGGGCACGCCGTGCTTGTGCTGGGTCAGGCCCATCGCCCAGCAGACGATGACACCGCGGCTGGCCAGGACCTGTTCGTGCACCTGCTCGATCTCGTCGCGGGTGAGCCCGGTGGCGTCGAGGACCGCGTCCCAGGACGTGCGCCGGATGTGCTCGGCGAAGGCGTCGTAGCCCGTGGTGTGCGCCTCGATGAACTCCCGGTCCAGGACGGTGCCCGGTTCCTTGTCCTCCGCCTCCAGCAGCAGCAGGTTCAGCGCCTGGAACAGGGCCAGGTCGCCGCCGGGCCGTATCTGCAGGAACTGGTCGGCGATCTGGGTGCCGCGGCCGAGGACGCCGCGGGCCTTCTGCGGGTGCTTGAAGCGCAGCAGCCCGGCCTCGGGCAGCGGGTTGACGGCCACGACCCGGCCGCCGCGGCGCTTGGTCTCCTCCAGCGCGGAGAGCATGCGGGGGTGGTTGGTGCCGGGGTTCTGGCCGACGACGAAGACGAGGTCGGCGTCGTAGAGGTCGTCGAGGCTCACGCTGCCCTTGCCGATGCCGAGGGTCTCGCCGAGGGCCGAGCCGCTGGACTCGTGGCACATGTTGGAGCAGTCCGGCAGGTTGTTGGTGCCGAAGGCGCGCGCGAACAGCTGCAGCAGGAAGGCGGGTTCGTTGGCCAGCCGCCCGGAGGTGTAGAACAGCGCCTCGTCGGGATGGTCCAGGGCGCGCAGTTCACCGGCGAGGAGGTCCAACGCCTCGTCCCAGCCGATGGGTTGGTAGTGGGTTTCGCCCTCGCGCAGCACCATCGGCTCGGTCAGCCGGCCCTGCTGGTTGAGCCAGTGGTCGGACCTGCGGCTCAGCTCGTCGACCGAGTGCTCGCGGAAGAACTCCGGGGTCACCCGCCGGGTGGTGGCCTCGTCGCTGATGTGCTTGGCGCCGTTCTCGCAGTACTCGTTGCGGTGCCGCTGCCCGGGGGCGGGCTCGGGCCAGGCGCAGCCCGGGCAGTCGAAGCCCTTGGTCTGGTTGATGTGGAGCAGTGTCAGGGCGGTGCGCCTGGGGGAGGTCTGGCCCAGGGCGTACTTCAGGGCGTGGGCGACCGCGGGGGCGCCGGTGGCCCAGGTCTTGGGAGCCGTGACGGACAGCCCGTCCCCGTCCGGTTCGTCGAAGTCCCGCATCGGGCCGCACGCCCCTCTCTGCCGATGTGCGTCCCCACTGTTCGGGCAGGCGTCGGGCCAGGTCAAAGCGGAAGTTCCGATCGTCTGAGAGGCCACGCCGATCACCGCTGCGTGTGCCCACGACCGGTGCCGGCGGGCCGGATGCGGGGGATCATGGGAGGGTGCTGCTGCGTCAACTCGAGTACCTCGTCGCCCTCGCCCGTGCCCGCCACTTCGCGAAGGCGGCGCAGGCCTGCTTCGTCTCCCAGCCGACCCTGTCCGAGGGCATCCGCAAACTGGAGGACGAGCTCGGCATCCCGCTGGTCCGGCGGGGGCGCAGGTTCGACGGGTTCACGCCGGAGGGCGAGCGGGTCGTGGTGTGGGCGCGGCGCATCCTCGCCGACCGGGACGCGATGCAGGACGAGATCCAGGCGCTGCGCGCGGGCCTGACCGGCAGGCTGCGCATCGGTACCGTTCCTACGGCGGCCACGGCGGTGGCGCTGCTGACCCAGCCGTTCTGCGCCGCCAATCCGCTGGCGACCGTGCAGGTCTTCGCCGACCTGCAGTCCGTGGACATCGTGAGCAGGCTCGGCACGTACGAGCTCGACGCCGCCGTGACCTACCACAGCACCGTCGCCGAACACGGCTTCAAGTTCGTCCCGCTGTACCGGGAGCGCTACGTCCTCCTCATCCGGCGCACCGCCCCCGACACGGGCCCGGCGGAGATCTCCTGGCAGGACGCGGCCCAGTACCCCCTGTGTCTGCTCCACCCCGGCATGCAGGGCCGCCAGGTGCTGGAGGCGGCCTTCGAGGCGGTCGGCGTCTCGGTGACCCCCCGGGTGGAGACCGACTCGATCGCCTCCCTCTTCGCGCAGGTCAGGGCGGGCCAGTGGGCGAGCATCGTGCCGCATGCCTGGCTGCACGTCTTCGGCGTCCCCCCGGGCATGCACGCCGTACCGCTGGTCCGCCCGGTCCGTACGGAACGCATCGGCCTGGTCCTCCCCGCACGCGAGCCGGTCTCCGTGATGGGCCAGGCCCTGATCGACGTCGCGGAGCGAGCGGGAATCGCCACGGTGCTGGAACAACTGCCCGACTAGAGCCGGCGACGGACGTCGGCGAGGGATGCCGGTGCCCGACCGGTGGCCGGGCGCCGGCATCCGCCGGGTCAGGCCGGGACCGTCACCGTCCGGACCAGGTGGCGGGCGAAGAAGCGGACCGCGCTGTCGGCCTCGAACCTGGGCAGGTCCTTGTGGCGGCCCGCGTTGACGTGCAGCGACTTCTCCTTGGAGGCGAAGGCGTCGAACAGGGCGAGAGCGGCCTCCCGCGGGATGTGCTCGTCGTCCCACTGCATGGCGAACTCGACCGGGATCGTGATCCGCTTCGCCACCTCGGCCAGTGCGTCGGGCCAGTGGAGGCCGAAGACGGCGGCGGTGATCCTGGGCTCGGCCGCCGTCAGAGGCACCCCGATCGCTGTGCCCATGTTCAGGCCGTAGTAGCCCACCGGTCCCGCGGTCCCGATCTCGGGGAGTTCCTGGAGGGCGTCCAGAGTCGCCCGCCATTCCGGTACGGCGCGCTCGGCCAGGTCGGCGTTGTAGCGGACGACGATCGGGCCGACGGGCTCGCCCGCGGCCATCGCCCGGTGCATGACGGCGATCTCCTGCTCGTCGTAAGCCGTCCGCGGCCGGTCGCCGTGACCGGGCGCGTCGATGCAGGCGACGTGGAGACCGGCGCCGGACACGAGTCGGTGCGCCCGGCCCGTCATCGCGGGCCACCTCTTGTGGGTGCCACCGCCGTGGCCCATCAGTACGAGGGGCGCGCGGTCGGCGCCGGACGTGGGCGACCAGAGGACACCGGGGACGTCGCCCACGGTGAAGTCGCGTTCGAGGACGCCCTCGGACGTCTTCTCGGCAGTGAAGAAGGAAGAGTTCATGGCGTGCGCCTTTCGGGAGTGCCTGGTGATCGCGGCGCTCCCGGCGACGGCTACGTCAGTCGCCCGACCGTGACGGGAGGGGGAGCACCCACATGAATACAGCGTTCACGGGTCTCACCTCCTCGCTCGGTCTCACGGCTGTCGCACGCTATCAAGCGCACGCCGTCACCCCAACTCCTTTTCCGCTCGGGTCCTATCGGAAGGCCGCCAGGTTGCGGGCGATCCAGGCGGCGAACGGCCTCGCCGGACGGCGCAGCACATGCCGCACATCGGCGGCGACCGTCTGCTCGGCCGGCAGCGGCAGGCCGAGGATGTCCAGGGTGCCGTCGACGACCTCCTCGGGCATGAACCGCGCGAGGTGCGCATGTGCCTCCTCACGGGACAGCTCCACGAAGGCGATGTCCTCGGCCAGTGCCTCGGCGATCACCGCGGCCTGCCGACGCGGACTGATCGCCTCCGGTCCGGTGAGTTCGTACGTCCGTCCCGCGTGCCCGTCCTCCCGCAGCACCGCCGCCGCGACCTCCGCGATGTCGGCCGGGTCGACGACGGGCAGAGCCACCTCGCCGAACGGTGCGAACACCGTCCGCCGGGCCCGCACCGACTCCGCCCAGGCGAAGGCGTTGGAGGCGAAGCCGGCCGGGCGCAGAACCGTGAAGTCCGCTCCGCAGGCGCGTACGGCGTCCTCGAACTCGCGCAGGCGCGTGTGCGAAGGAGCGTGCGGGCGGGTCGAGTTGATCTGCGAGGACAGCAGGACGACCCGCTTGACACCGGCGGCCACGACCTCGTCCAGCAGGCTCCCCGGGCTCTCGCCGCGGCTGTTGAGCTCCCCGCCGAGCACGACGAAGAGCGCGTCGGCGCCGTCGAGGACCGGCCGCAGGCTCGCGGCGTCCGCCAGGTCGGCCCGAGCGTGCCGGACGCCGGCCGGGAGGTCCGCGGGCCGCGGCCGCCGCGAGACGGCCACGACTTCCTCGTCCGCTCCGGCCAGCAACGGCACCAGCTCTCGTCCCACGTTGCCGGTCGCACCTGTCACCACGATCATCGACTTCCCCCTTGTTAGTTAGTTGACTGACTTGGAACGACCTTAGCAGCGGAACACGGCCGCTGCCTATAGTTGGTTGGGTGACTGACTCAGTGGCGCCCCGGGTGGCGCGCGCGGCCGACAAGCGGCGTCGTCTGAAGGCCGCGGCGGCCGAGGTGCTGCATGAGCGGGGCGTCGAGCGGACCACGCTGGCCGACATCGCGCGCGTGGCCGGCGTACCGGTCGGGAACGTCTACTACTACTTCAAGACCAAGGACGAGCTGGTCCAGGCCGCGCTGTCCGAACACCGCTCCCGGCTGGACGAACTCACCGCGGCCCTGGAGGAGTCGGCCGACCCGCTCGACCGGCTCAAGGGCCTGATCGCGGCCTGGGTCGACGGGCGTGACACCGCCGCCCGCCGCGGATGCCCCACCGGAACGCTGGCCGTCGAGCTCGACAAACGCGAGGAGGGCACCCTCGACGCGGAGGCGGCCGCGGTCATACGGCGACTCCTCGACTGGGCCTCCGAGCAGTTCCGTGCCGCGGGGGTCCCCGACCCCGACGGTCATGCCCTCACCCTCGTCTCCGCCTACCAGGGCATGTCGCTGCTGGCCAACGCCCTGCGCGACCCCGAGGTCATGAGCCGCGAGGGCGCCCGCCTCCTCGGCTGGATCGACTCCCTCAAGGCCGACCGGCCGACTCCTTGACCCTCGCGCACCACTGCGGTGATGCTGTGTTGCGACACGTGAGATGCGTGCCGTAATGAGCAACATCGGGATCAGGTCTCGTACCAGCCGAGGAGTGGCCATGACTCATCAGGTCCGTGCTGTCGTCGCGCGCGCGAAGGGCGCCCCCGTCAGCCTGGAAACGATCCTCGTGCCCGATCCCGGTCCGGGTGAGGCGCTGGTCAAGATCGAGGCCTGCGGGGTCTGCCACACCGACCTGCACTACCGCGAGGGCGGCATCAGCGACGACTTCCCCTTCCTGCTGGGGCACGAGGCGGCCGGTGTCGTGGAGTCGGTGGGGGAGGGTGTCACCGACGTCGCGCCCGGTGACTTCGTGATCCTCAACTGGCGTGCCGTGTGCGGCCAGTGCCGGGCCTGCCTGCGCGGGCGCCCCTGGTACTGCTTCAACACCCACAACGCGAAGCAGAAGATGACGCTGACCGACGGCACCGAGCTGTCCCCGGCGCTGGGCATCGGGGCGTTCGCGGAGAAGACGCTGGTCGCCGCCGGGCAGTGCACCAAGGTCGACCGGGAGGCGTCGGCGGCGGCCGCGGGCCTGCTGGGCTGCGGCGTGATGGCCGGCATCGGTGCGGCGATCAACACCGGCAACGTCGGCCGTGGTGACACCGTCGCCGTCATCGGCTGCGGCGGCGTCGGCGACGCGGCCGTCGTCGGTTCCCGGCTGGCCGGCGCGGCGAGGATCATCGCCGTGGACATCGACGACCGGAAGCTGGAGACCGCCAAGAGGCTGGGCGCCACCCACACGGTCAACTCCAAGGAGAACGACGCCGTCGAGGCGATCCGTGAGCTGACCGGCGGCTTCGGGGCCGACGTCGTCATCGAGGCGGTCGGCCGCCCGGAGACGTACAAGCAGGCCTTCTACGCCCGTGACCTCGCCGGAACCGTCGTCCTGGTCGGCGTACCCACCCCGGAGATGAAGCTGGAGCTGCCGCTGCTGGACGTCTTCGGCCGCGGCGGGGCGCTGAAGTCCAGCTGGTACGGCGACTGCCTGCCCTCCCGTGACTTCCCCATGCTCATCGACCTCTACCGGCAGGGCAGGCTCGACCTGGATGCCTTCGTCACCGAGACGATCGCCCTGGACGAGGTGGAGAAGGCGTTCGAGCGGATGCACGGCGGTGACGTGCTGCGCTCGGTGGTGGTGCTGTGATGGCCGCCCGCATCGAACATCTCGTCACCTCGGGGACGTTCTCGCTGGACGGCGGTACCTGGGAGGTCGACAACAACGTGTGGCTCGTCGGTGACGATCACGAGGTCGTCGTCATCGACGCAGCGCACGACGCCGACGCCATCGCCGCGGCGGTGGGCGGGCGGCGGGTGCGGGCGATCGTGTGCACCCACGCCCACAACGACCACATCGACGCCGCGCCCGAACTCGCCGACCGCACCGGCGCCCCCGTCCTCCTCCACCCGGACGACCTGCCGCTGTGGAAGCAGACGCACCCCGACCGCGCGCCCGACGCCGAACTCGCCGACGGGCAGGTGCTGGCGGTCGCGGGCGTCGAGATGACGGTGCTGCACACGCCCGGACACGCTCCCGGCGCGGTCTGTCTCCATGTACCCGCCCTGTCGGCGCTCTTCAGCGGTGACACCCTCTTCGCCGGCGGGCCCGGCGCCACGGGGCGCTCGTACTCCCACTTCCCGACCATCGTGGAGTCCATCCGCGAGCGGCTGCTGACGCTGCCCGCCGACACGGTCGTCCACACCGGGCACGGGGAGACGACCACCATCGGCGCCGAGGCGCCCCATCTCCGGGAGTGGATCGACCGCGGCTTCTGACCGCCGTCCCCTCCGCCTCGCCCACGCCCGCCGTTCCGTCCGGCCCACGCCGGACGGAACGGCGGGCTGCCGCTTTTCGCGTCTCGTATCGCGCGCAGTGTTGCAGATGAAGCAACCCGGAGTTACGGGTTGTCGCGGCGTCGGAACTCCTTGACAAGCATTCTGGGCGACCTCAGACTGATGTTGCGCTTACCGCAATCCGTTTCGCTATACGCACCGAGGTGTCATGATGATTCCCGCGTGCCGTCTCGCGGATCTCCCGCGAGGCGAGGCCTTCCGGCTCGACATCGACCCGCCCGTCTCGGTGTTCCACACCGACGACGGCGAGGTCTTCGCCATCGACGACACCTGCACCCACCAGGACGCCTCGCTCGCCGACGGCTGGCTGGAGGGCTGCGAGGTCGAATGCCCGCTGCACGCCTCGAAGTTCGACCTGCGCACCGGTGCCGTCGACGCGCCCCCGGCCAGGCTGCCGGTCCGCACGCACGAGGTCGTCGTCGAGGACGGCATGGTCTACGTGCGGGTGTCCACCGACGCCCCCAACCTGCCGCCGTGCGTGGCCTCCCGGCTCGCCGGAGGTCCCGCGTGAGGACCGTCGCCGTGGTGGGCGCGTCGCTGGCGGGTCTGTCGGCGGCGCGCTCACTGCGCAGGCAGGGTTACGACGGACGGCTCGTCGTCATCGGTGACGAGACCCACCGCCCGTACGACAGGCCGCCGCTGTCCAAGGAGTTCCTGGCCGGCACTCTCGGCGAGGCGGACCTGGGGCTGGAGGCCGAAGGCGAGGACCTGGCCGCCGAGTGGCTGCTCGGCACCCGCGCCACCGGGCTGGACCGTACGTCCCGTGCCCTGCGTCTCGCCGACGGGCGGGAGGTGCGCGCCGACGGCGTCGTCATCGCCACCGGCGCCGCCGCCCGCACCCTGCCGGGCTCCGCGGGTCTGGCGGGCGTGCACACCTTGCGCACGCTCGACGACGCCCGCGCCCTGCGGGACGAACTGGCCCGCGGTGGACGCCTGGTGGTGATCGGTGGCGGGTTCGTCGGCGCCGAGGTCGCCTCCACCGCGTACGTCCTCGGCCTGGACGTCACGGTAGTCGAGGCGGCCCCCACCCCCCTCGCCGGACCCCTCGGCGAGACCATGGGCGCCGTCGTCTCCGGCCTCCACGCCGACCACGGTGTACGGCTGCTGTGCGGCGTGGGCGTCAAGGGCCTGAGCGGCGAAGAACGCGTCGACGCCGTGCTGTTGGAAGACGGCCGCAGCGTGCCGGCCGACATCGTCGTCGTGGGCGTGGGTGCCCGTCCGTGCGTCGAGTGGCTGGAGGGCTCCGGCGTCGCTCTCGACAACGGCGTGAAGTGCGGCGCGGACGGGCGCACCAGCCTCGCCGGCGTGGTCGCGGTCGGCGACTGCGCCAACTGGTACGACCCGCGCGCGGGCGCCCATCGCCGCGTCGAGCACTGGACCGGCGCGCGAGAACGCCCCGACGCCGCCGTGGCCGCGCTGCTGGCGGGCGGCGCCGTGGAACCGGGCGTGCCCAGGCCGCCGTACTTCTGGTCCGACCAGTACGGCGTGAAGATCCAGTTCGCCGGTCACGCGGCCGGCGCCGACAGTGTGACCGTCGAGGCGGGCGCCGTGGACGATCGCGACGTCCTAGCCGTCTACCGGCGTGCCGGAGAGCCGGTCGCCGTGCTCGGAATGAACCAGCCCCGGCTGTTCACGCGGTGGCGCAAGCAGCTCGCCGCCATGTCTTGACACCGCCGCCGCGGCATCCCATGCTGCGGACTCAGCGGTTGCGTACAGCACGCGCAGTTGCGTAATGAACAACAGAAGCGCGTATCGCCCCAACGCCGTCCGGAGTCGCTCTTCCCGGCGCGTGAATGACCCCTCCACGACGTTCCCCGAGGAGTGCACCGTGACCTCGACCAGCCTGCCGGACAGCCTGATCGCCACCCTGCCCGGCTCCTCCTACACGGATCCGGCGGTCTTCGCCCAGGAGCAGGAGCGCATATTCGAGACGATGTGGTTCTGCGTGGCGCGCGCCTCCGAACTGGCCGCGCCCGGCGCCTTCCGCACCGTCGACGTGGGCCGCGAGTCCATCCTCGTCACCCGCGCCCGGGACCACTCGATCCGCGCCTACTTCAACGTCTGCCGGCACCGCGGGGCCAAGCTGTGCACCGAGGAGTCCGGCGAGGTCAAGCGCGCCTTCCAGTGCCCCTACCACGCCTGGACGTACGGCCTGGACGGCAAGCTCGTCGCCGCGCCCAACCTCACCAAGATGCCCGACGTCGGCCGGACCGAGTACGGCCTGGCGAGCGTCGCCGTGCGCGAGTGGCTGGGCTACGTCTGGGTCTGCCTCGCGGAGAACCCGCCCTCCTTCGAGGAGGACGTCATCGGTGCGGTCGTCGAGCGGCTGGGCGACGTCGAGTCGATCGAGCACTACGACATCGACAACCTCTCCGTCGGCAAGCGCATCACCTACGACGTGAAGGCCAACTGGAAGCTCATCATCGAGAACTTCATGGAGTGCTACCACTGCGCCACCATCCACCCCGAACTCACCGAGGTGCTCCCGGAGTTCGCGGACGGCTACGCCGCGCAGTACTACGTCGGCCACGGTGCCGAGTTCGGCGAGGAGGTCCGGGGTTTCACCGTCGACGGCAGCGAGGGCCTCGACCGCATCCCGGGCGTCGGCGACGAGCAGGACCGCCGCTACTACGCGATCACCGTCAAGCCGCAGGTGTTCATCAACCTCGTCCCCGACCACGTGATCTTCCACCGCATGTACCCGGTGTCGGTCGACCGCACGATCGTCGAGTGCGACTGGCTCTATCTGCCGCACGTCGTCGATAGCGGCAAGGACGTCACCCGGTCCGTGGAGCTCTTCCACCGCGTCAACCAGCAGGACTTCGACGCCTGCGAGCGCACACAGCCCGGAATGAGCTCGCGGATGTACGCCAAGGGCGGCGTACTGGTGCCCAGCGAGCACCACATCGGCGCCTTCCACGACTGGGTGAACGAACGGCTCAGCGGCGGGCTTCCTCAGCCCAGGTAGCCCATCCGGTGGCTGATCTCCTCCGCGCCCTTGATCAGCACCGGGGCCAGCTCGCGCATGCGCTCCTCGGTGAAGCGGTACGAGGGCCCGGAGGCGGTGACCGCCGCGATGACCTTCCCGTCCCGGTCGAGGACCGGGGCGGCCATGGCGTGCAGACCGATCTCCAACTCCTCCAGGGTCCAGGCGTATCCGGCCTCCCGCGCCTCGGCGAGGTGCTTCTCCAGCTTCGCCTTCGAGGTGATGGTGTGCGGGGTGACCTTCTTCAGGCCCCCCTCGGCCAGCAGCGTGGCGCGCTCCTTGGCGGGCAGGTGCGCCAGCAGGATCTTGCCGCTCGACGTGGCGTGCAACGGCGTGAGCTGGCCGACCCAGTTGTGCGCGGTGACCGCCGCGGGGCCGCGCACCTGGTAGAGGTTGATGGCGTAATGCTCCTGCAGCACCGCGATGTTGACGGTCTCGCCGATCTCCTCGGCGAGACGCTCGCAGACCGGGCGGCCCTGCTGGGTGATGTCGATGCGGCCGGTGACCGCGCCCGCCAGCCGTACGATGCCGAAGCCGAGCCGGTACTTCCCCCGCTCACCCGCCTGTTCCACCAGACCGCGTGCCTCCAGGGCGCCGAGGAGGCGGAACGCGGTGGACTTGTGAACATCGATCTCGGCGGCCACTTCACTGACGCCGGCCTCGCCGCGTTGGGCCAGGATCTCCAGGACGCTGATGGCACGGTCGACCGACTGCACTCCGCCGGCCTGTGAATTTGACGTTTCGGTGTCTGTGCTGTGGTTGCTCACAGCGAAACTATACGCGTAGTACGGCACAAGTTGTTACCTGTCGGTACCGTCGGTTCCGCTGCGGATCAGGGTCTGCCGGCCGTTCTCCTCACCGCCGGTGCCGCTGTCGAGCGGGACGGGCGCGGCCCTCGGTCGCACATGTTTTCCCTCGAAGCCCCGGTGACCGGCGAGAATCTTCTCCATGGATGCCCTGGACCGGAAAATTCTCACCGAGCTGCAGATGGACGGCCGCCTCACCGTCACCGACCTCGCGGCGCGCGTGCGGCTGAGCGTCTCGCCCTGCCACCGCCGCCTGCGCGATCTGGAACGTGAGGGCGCGATCCGCGGCTACCGCGCGGTCGTCGACCCGGCCGCGGTCGGGCTCACCTTCGAGGCGCTCGTCTTCGTCACGCTGCGCTGGGAGGACCAGGGAACCGTCACCGCCTTCGAAGAAGCGGTGACCGCCATCCCTCATGTCCTGCAGGCCCAGCGCCTCTTCGGTGAACCCGACTACCTCCTGCGGGTCGCGACCACCGACCTCACCGCCTATCAGCGGCTCTACGACGAGCGGCTCGTCCGCCTGCCGGGCGTCCAGCGCCTGACGTCCACCCTCGTCATGAAGCATGTCGTCGACGACCGCCCGCTGCCCGAGTAGCGGGCCGGGGCGCGCCCTCAGTCCCGCGCTCGCAGCAGCAGCTTGCCCGTGGAGGTGCGCCCGCCCATCAGCCGGTGCGCCTCGGCCGCTTCCGTCAGCGGGAACTCCGCGGTGACCGGAAGGCTCACGGTGCCGTCGGTCGCCTTGCGGAGGGCGCGCTCGGTCAGCGAGCGCAGCGCTTCGGGTGCCGTCTGAGCGAGGCCCAGGATGGAGAAGCCCGCGACGGCACGGCCGTAGGGGTACAGCTCGGGCTGTCCCACCTGCCACGGCTCGGCCCCGCTCGCGTTGCCGAAGGACACCAGGCGTCCGAAGACGGCGAGCGCGTCCAGACCCCGGCGCAGGGTGTCGCCGCCCACGGGGTCGAGCACCAGGTCGACGCCCCTGCCGCCGGTGGCGCGGCGGACGTCCTCGGCGAAGGTGTCGGCGAGGAACACCTCGTCGTAGCCGTGCTTGAGGGCGTGGTCGGCCTTGCCCGGCGAGGAGACCACGCCGTAGACCGCGCCGGCGCCGGCCGCCCGCGCCAGCTGTCCGGTCGCCGTGCCGACACCGCCGGCCGCGCCGTGCACCAGCACGCTCTCCCCGGCGCGCAGCCGCCCCACCTCGTGCAGCAGGGCGTGCGCCGTCGGCAGCACGGTGGGCAGCGTCGCCGCGGTCCGCGGGTCCAGACCCTCGGGGAGCGGGAAGACGGTGGCGGCCTCGGCGAGCACGACCTCCGCGTACGCGCCGCTGTCGACGAGGGCGACGACGTCCTGACCGGCACGCAGTCCCTCGACGTCCGCACCCACGGCCCGGACCCGTCCGGAGACCTCCAGGCCCGGGCGGAAGGGCAGCGACTGCACGCGGTAGCCCTCGGCGCGTGCCTTCAGGTCCGCGAAGTTGACGCCGACGAACGCGGTGTCGATGGTCACCTGCCCCGCCCGCGGCTCGGGGGCGTCGGCCTCGACGACCCTCAGCACCTCGGGGCCGCCGTACTCCTGGAACTCCACTGCGCGCATGGGCCGTACCCGCCTCTCCGGGAAGTGTTCAATGGAAAGCGAACACTGGGACTGTAAGATACGGATCGAACACTCGGCAAGCGGCGGCGCGCGCCTCGGGGCGAACCGGCGAGGGCGCGGGACGGGAAGAGGGGCATGTCGAAGCAGGCTGCGGGCGGCAGTCACCGGGCAGCGCCCGTGCACACGGATCCCGCGGACGTGTCCGTGCTGACCGCGCTGTCCGCGGTGGCCGACCCCGTGCGGCTGCAGATCGTCCGCGACCTCGCGGGCTCCGCGGAATGGACCCGAAGCTGCGGAAGCTTCGACGTTCCCGTCGGCAAGGCGGCACTCAGCCACCACTTCTCCGTCCTGCGCGGCGCCGGCCTGGTCGAACAGCGCGACGAAGGGCCGCGGCGGGTCAACCGGCTGCGCCGCGAGGAGTTCGACGCGCGCTTCCCCGGACTGCTCGACCTCGTGCTGCGCGCCGACACGGACTGATCCGGCCCCCGCCCCGGCTCCGTGTAGTACCCGGGTACCACGCCACGACCGCAGATCGACCCGCGGTACCACCGAAACGGACCGATCGCTTCCTAGCGTGGGTGGTGCGGCGTCCGACGGCGCCGCGGACCGAGGGAGAGGCGCGGATGATCGAGGCACAGCAGCTCACCAAACGCTACGGGGAGAAGACGGCCGTCGACGGCCTGGACTTCGTCGTGAAACCGGGCACCGTCACCGGCTTCCTGGGGCCCAACGGCGCCGGCAAGTCCACCACCATGCGCATGATCGTCGGTCTCGACGCCCCGACCGCCGGGTCCGTGACGGTCAACGGCCGCCCCTACGCCCGGCACCGCGCACCGCTGCAGGAGGTGGGGGCGCTGCTGGAGGCCAAGTCGATCCACCCGGGGCGCTCGGCCTACAACCACCTCAGGTCGCTCGCGCTCACCCACGACATCCCGCGCCGCCGCGTCGACGAGGTCATCGACCTCGCCGGCCTCGGCAGCGTGGCCCGCAAGCGGGCCGGCGCCTTCTCCCTCGGCATGGGACAGCGGCTCGGCATCGCGGCCGCGCTCCTCGGCGACCCGCAGACGGTGATGCTGGACGAACCCGTCAACGGCCTGGACCCCGAAGGCGTGCTCTGGATCCGCAACCTGCTGACCACCCTCGCCGAGGAGGGCCGCACGGTCTTCGTCTCCTCACACCTGATGAGCGAGATGGCACTCGTCGCCGACCACCTGATCGTCGTCGGCCGGGGGCGGCTGCTGGCCGACACCACCGTGCGGGACCTGGTCCGCCAGGCCGGTGGCGACACCGTGACGGTCAAGACCCAGGACCCGGCACGGCTGCGCGAGGCGCTGGCCGGACCCGGCGTCGACATCACCGGACACGTCGGCTCCGAAGAACTCCAGATCACCGGGATCACCGCCCGCGAGATCGGCCTGAAGGCGGCCGAGCACGGCATCGCCCTGTTCGAACTCAGCCCCCGCACGATGTCGCTGGAGCAGGCCTTCATGGACCTGACCAGGGACGCGGTGGAGTACCACGGCACCACGACCACCGCAGAGACCCCCGGGAGGGCGGCATGAGCACCGTCACCGCGACCACCGACACCACCGGAACACCGCCCGCCACCACCTCCCGGCCCGCCTACCGGGTCACCACCAGGGGAGTGCTGCGCTCGGAGTGGGCCAAACTGTGGTCCCTGCGCTCGACCTGGATCACGCTCGGCCTCGGCCTGCTCTTCCTGGTCGCGTTCGGGCTCATCGCCGCCACCCGCTACAAGTCGGGCTACGCGTCCGGCACCCTGAACAGGGACTTCGCCAGCTCCACGGGCCTGGAACTGTCCCTGTTCGGCACGAACTTCGCCCAACTGGCCCTGGGCGTCCTCGGCGTGCTGATCACCGCCGGCGAGTACTCCACCGGCATGATCCGCTCGACCCTGGCAGCCGTGCCGCGCCGCCTGCCCGTCCTGTGGTCCAAGGCGGCCCTGTACGGCGTGGTCGTGCTCGTCGTCGGCACCGCCGGCGCGTTCGTCGCCTTCCAGATCGGCAGCGGCATCCTCTCCGGCACACCGGCCGCCATGAGCCTGTCGCACGCCGGAGTCGTCCGCAGCCTCTTCGGCGCCGGGCTCTACCTCGGCCTGGTCGGAGTGATCGGCGCGGCCCTCGGCATGCTGCTGCGCTCGGTCGCCGGCGGGATCTCCGTACTGGTCGCCACCCTCATGCTGATCCCCGGCCTGGTGACGCTGCTGCCCAGCTCCTGGCAGAACGACATCAGCCCCTACCTGCCCGGCAACGCGGGTCAGGCGATGTACGCCCTCACGCACGACTCCACCACCCTCTCGCCCGGCGCCGGACTGTGGGTCTTCCTCGGCTGGACGGCCCTCGCGCTGGTGGGCGCGGCGTACCGGCTGGTGCGCACCGACGTCTGACCACCTGCACCATGGACGGGTGACATCCGTGACCTTCGACGACGCCGGCGGACTGGGGCCGCTGGTCGCCCGCCTCGCACGGGCCGGCCAGCGGCTGCGGCAGGCCGACCGCGCCCGCCCCTGGGCGCTGGACACCGCGGTCGTGGTCCTGGTCTTCGCGCTGTTCTGCGTGCCGGACCTGCTGCGCGCCACAGGCGCGGTCACCGGCGGCGACGGACCGCACCGGCTGCGCCTCGCCCTCACCGACCTGCCGCTGCCGGCGACGCCGGCGCTGCAGGCCGGACTGGTACTGCCCCTGCTGTGGCGGCGCCGACGGCCACTGGCGACGTTCGGCGTCATCACGGCAGTGTTCCTGCTCCAGTGGTCCCTGGACGCCGGGCTGCGCGCGGACATCGCCCTGTTCATCGCCCTCTACAGCCTGGCCCTGCACGGGCGGCTGCGGCAACTGCCGTGGGCCTGCGCGGTGATGGCGGGTGCCATGACCGTGGTCGCGCTGCGCGTGGCCCACGCGGTGTCCGTCTGGGACGCCCTGTTCTTCCTGCTGAGCACGGCGACCGCGGCGCTCGCGCTCGGCCTGACGGTGCGCATCCGCCGGGCCCAGCTCGCCGTGCTGCGCGAGCGGGCCGCCCGGCTGGAGATCGAGCGCGACCAGCGCGGCAGACTCGCGGTCGCCACCGAACGGGCCCGCGTGGCCCGCGAGATGCACGACATCGTCGGCCACAACCTGTCCGTCATCATCACCCTCGCCGACGCCGGCCGATACGCCACCGACCTCGCCCCCGAACGCGGCAAGGAGGCCCTGCGGCTCATCGGTGACACCGGCCGGCAGGCGCTGGGCGAACTACGGCGCGTCCTCGGCGTGCTCCGCGAGACCTCGGACACGTCCCCCGCCGGGCCGGCGCTGAGCCCGCAACCCGGCCTCGCGGACATCGACGCCCTGTGCGCCGGCGTGCGCGCCGCGGGCCTGGAGGTCGTCTACCGGACCGCCGGAGACGTCGACGCCCTGGACAGCGGCGTGCAGTTGACGGTGTACCGGATAGTGCAGGAAGCCCTCACCAACACCCTCAAGCACGCCGGCCCCGACACCCGGGTGCACCTGGCCGTCCTCGTGGAGGACGCCTCCTTGACCATCCGGGTCCGCGACAGCGGCCCCGCCCTGCTGCCCGGACCGCCGGGCGAGGAAGGACACGGGCTGGTGGGCCTGCGCGAACGAGCGGCACTCTACGGCGGAACCGTCAGCGCCGGCCCGGTGCCCGGCGGCGGCTGGAGCGTGCAGGCCACGCTCGACCTCACCCCCCAGGGGGGCGTCCGGTGACCACCGTGCTCATCGTCGACGACCAGCACCTGCAGCGCTACGGCTTCCGCATCCTGCTGGAATCGGTCCCGGAGACCGACGTGGTCGGCGAGGCCGCGCACGGCGCCGAGGCCGTCCGCAAGGCTGCCGAACTGCGCCCCGACGTGGTGCTGATGGACGTACGGATGCCCGGCATGGACGGCATCGAGGCCACCCGCCGCATCGTCGCCTCCGGCGACCGCTCCCGCATTCTGGTGCTGACCACGTTCGACCTCGACGAGTACGTCCACGCCGCCCTGCGCGCCGGAGCCAGCGGCTTCCTCCTCAAGGACGCACGTCCCGAGGAACTCCTCGCCGGCATCCGCGCCGTGGCCGCCGGCGACGCCGTCATCGCCCCCGCCCTGACCCGCCGCATCCTCGACGAGTACGCCCGGCACCGGCGCGTCCTCCCGGGCGACCCCGCCGAGGACCCGAGACTGAGCACGCTCACCGACCGGGAACGCGAGATCCTCGAGGCCGTCGGCAAGGGCTGGACCAACGGCGAGATCGCCGCGCACTTCGTGCTGTCCGAGTCCACCGTCAAGACCCACGTCGGCCGCGTCCTGGCGAAGATCGGCGCCCGCGACCGCATCCAGGCCGTGATCTTCGCCTACGACATCGGACTCGCCCGCCCCAACGAGGGATGAGCGCGGATCATCCCCCCGGTCCGGGCGGCCCGACCACCGACACGGTGACCGCCACCGCGACCGCGAGCACGGCCACCGCCGTCAACGTCCACGGCGTGCCCGCCCATCGCACCGCCACCGCGCCCGCCCCGGCTCCGGCGACCAGTGTGAGCACACTGAGCGCCTGCCGACGGGAGGTCGACGCGGTGCGCCGCTCGGCCCGGTCGGCGACCAGGCCGGTCAGGGTGCTCGTCATGACGGTGGTCGTCAGGCCCGCCAGGCCGAGCCGCCTGACCGCCGCGTTCTGCATGCCCAGCGCCACCGCGCACAGCAGGATCGGCAGCACCCCGCCGTCGTACGACGCCAGGGCCGCCACGACGAACAGCGCCGCCTCCAGCGCCGCGCAGACGCCGAGCAGCGCCCGGTGGCCGGCACGGCGTGGCGCCACCGCGCGCACCAGCAGGGCGCCCACGACGAACCCACCGAGAGCCACCACCGGACCCGCCGCCCAGGAACCGGGCGCGCCCGTGAGCGACAGCCCCACGAGGACGAGGTTGCCGGTCATGTTCGCCACGAACACATGCCCGAGACCGAGCAGACTGACCGCGTCGATCACACCACTGAGCAGGGTCAGCATCAGCAACGGCGGGACGAGCCGGTCGCCCTGGTCCAGGACCGCCTTCGTCGCCGCCGACAGCCTTCCGCCGCGCCTCCGCCCGATCGTCCCGCTGCTCATCGTGGCCCCTGCCGCTCGCCGCTCAGACCGCCACCACCGGCCGGTACACCGGCTCCCACATGGCCCGGTGGACCCGGTCCTCGATGGTGTCGTCCACCGTCTCCCGGGCCACACCGTCCTCGGCCGCAGCCCGCGCCACGGCGACCGCGACCGCGGCGGAGGTGCGCCGCAGTTGCCGGGTGTGGGGGAGGAGGGAGGCGCCCCGGGCGGTGGAGTCCACCTGTTCGGCGACCGCGTGGGCCGCGGCGGAGAGCATCGAGTCGGTGACCCGCGTGGCGCGGGCGACGACGGCACCGAGGCCGAGACCGGGGAAGATCAGCGCGTTGTTGGCCTGGCCGATCTCGTAGGTGACCCCGCCGCTGGTCACCGGCTCGAAGGGGCTGCCCGTGGCGATGAGCGCACGGCCGTCCGTCCAGTCCAGCAGCTCGGAGGGCACGGCCTCGGCGAGCCGGGTGGGGTTGGACATCGGCAGCACGATGGGGCGTTCGGTGTGCGCGGCCATCTCCCGGACGATGCTCTCGGTGAAGGCGGCGCCCTGGCCGGAGGTGCCGATCAGCACGGTGGGCCGGACCCGGCGCACCACCTCCTCCAGCGAGATGCCCCCGACCTTCGCGTCCCGCCCCCACTCGGCGACCTCGTCGGCCGACCGGGCGTAGGGGGCCTGGAAGTCGCGCAGCCCCTCCTGGTCACGGGTGAGCAGCCCGTAGCGGTCCACGGCCCAGAAACGCGCGGTGGCCGCCTCCCGGTCAAGGCCCTCCGCGGCCATGGCGTCCCGCAACTGGTCGGCGACGCCGATTCCCGCCGTGCCGGCGCCGAACACCACCACCCGATGGTCCGGCAACGGCATCCCGCTGGCCCGCACCCCGGACAGGACGGCGGCCAGGTTCACCGCGCCCGTGCCCTGGATGTCGTCGTTGAAGACGAAGTGCTCGCCGCGGTAACGGTCCAGGATGCGGCGCGCGTTGGCGGTTCCGAAGTCCTCGAAGTGCAGCAGCGCGTCGGGGAAGAGGCGTTCCGCGGTGGTGACGTAGCGCTCGATGAAGGCGTCGTACGTCTCCGTGTCCACCCGGGGGTGACGGTTGCCCAAGTAGAGCGGGTCCTCGAGGAGTTGTTCGCGGTTGGTGCCGACGTCGAGGACGACGGCGAGGGTGCGGGCCGGGTCGATGCCGGCCGCGGCCGTGTACACGGCGAGCTTGCCCACCGAGATGTCGATGCCGCCCACACCCCAGTCGCCGATGCCCAGGATGGCCTCGCCGTCGGTCGCCACGACCAGGTCGACGTCGTCGGCGCCCAACCCGGAGGCGCGCAGGGCGCGTTCCATGTCCTCGGGGGCGTCGACCGACAGGTAGATGCCGCGCGGGCGCCGGTACTCGGTGCTGTAGCGCTCGATGGCCGTGCCGACCGTCGGTGTGTAGACGATGGGCAGCATCTCCGAGAGGTGATCGCTCAGCAGGCGGTAGAACAGCACCTCGTTGCGGTCGTGCAGAGCGGTCAGGTTGACGTGCTTGGCCAGGTCGGTGGGCTGGGCCGCGTACTGGCCGTACGCCCGGTCGGCCTGCTGGTCCAGGGTGAGCACGCTGGGCGGGATCAGGCCGTCCAGGCCCAGGTCCCGCCGCTCCTGTCCGGTGAAGGCCGTACCGCGGTTGAGACGGGGGTCGGCCAGGACGGCACGGCCCCGTGCCGAGGTCTCGAAACGGTTGTCGTCGGCATTCCACTGGGTACTCATCGTCGCTCCGTGACGTGTCCGGGGTGCGACCGTCGGTCGCCCTGTCCCTGTCCAGGGTGGCCCGGAAGATTCCATGCGTCCAATGCCTGAATACACGCAGACCCATGCGCCGATAGCATCAATCGTATGGATGTGCAGGTACTGCGCTGTTTCGTCGCCGTGGCCGACGGGGTCACCGTGACCCAGGCCGCCGCTGAGGCCCGCCTGACGCAGCCGGCCCTCTCCCGGGCGCTCAGACGCCTGGAACAGGAGGTGGGCGCCCAGCTGTTCCAGCAGGTGGGGCGGGTGCTGCGGCTGACACCGGCCGGGCGGGCCTTCCGGGACCACGCGGACGCCGCGCTGCGGCGGCTGGACCGGGGACTGCGCGCGGTCCACGAGACCGTCTCCCCCGAATCGGGCCTGATTCCCCTGGCCTTCCTGCACTCGCTCGGCACCTGGCTGCTGCCGCCTCTCATCACCGGGTTCCGGGAACGCTTCCCGCTCTCCCGGTTCGAACTGCGCCAGGGGAGTGAGGCCGTCCTCGTGGAGAGCCTGCTGGGCGGAACCGCCGACCTGCTCCTCACCGCCGGGGACCCCGGCCATCCCCTGATCACCTGGGAGCGCCTGCTGACCGAGCCGCTCTGGCTGGCCGTGCCGCCCGGGCACCGGCTCGCCCGGCGCCGCCGGGCCCGGCTGGCCGAGGTCGCCGAGGAGCCGTTCATCCTGCTGCGCCACGAACAGGGCCTGCGCTCGGTGACCGAGGCGCTGTGCCGTGCCGTCGGCTTCACCCCGCGGGCCGGCTTCGAGGGGGACGAGGTGGCGACCCTGCGCGGCCTGGTCGGCGCGGGACTGGGCGTCGCGCTCGTCCCCCGCCCGCACTCGGCCGCTCCGGCGCGCGGACCGTCGTACCTGCAGGTCACGGATGTGGAGGCGGCCAGGGACATCGGCATCGCCCGGCTGACCTCCCGTACCCTGCCGCCGAACTCCGAACGGTTCCTCGGGCATGTCCGGCAACACGCCGTCTCGGTCGCGGCGCAGGAGCACTCGGCGGCGGAGGAGAGCTGAGGCGTGAGCGTCGTACACGTGTAGACGATCGGTGGGTACTCACCCGCGCATGGGATCTCTGAGCTCTCCGGTTCTGCTGTTGTCGTTCGTCGTGAGCGCGGCCGTCATCTGGTACGCGGGCATCAAACTGTCCGACACCACCGACGTCCTCGCCGAGCGTCTTCACCTGGGCGGTGCGCTGGGCGGGCTGATCCTCCTCGCCGTGGCGACCAACCTGCCCGAGATCGCCATCACCGTATCGGCGGCCCTGGCGGGCCAGTTGGACGTCGCCGTCGGCAACATCCTCGGCGGCATCGCCATCCAGACCGTCGTCCTGGCCGTCCTCGACGCCGCGGGAACCCGTCCGCGCGCCCCGCTGACCCGCGTCGCCGCCAGCCTCCAACTGGTCCTGGAAGGTGCCCTCGTGGTGGTGGTCCTCGCCGTGGTCGTCATGGGCACCCAGCTCTCGCCGAGCCTGCACGTCGGCCGGCTGGCTCCGGCCTCCGTGGCGATCGCCGCCCTGTGGGTGGTCGGCCTCGTACTGCTGAACCGGGCCGGTCACGGGCTGCCGTGGCGGGAGGGCGGCGACGCCCCGGACAGCCAGCCCGAACCGCGCGGCCACTCCCGGGGGAAGAAGGAGAAGGCCGCCACCGACAAGGGCGTGCACACCGGCCGCGCCGGGCTGATCTTCGCCACGGCGGCCCTCGCCACGCTGGTCGCCGGTGTGGTCATCGAACGCAGCGGCGAGGACTTCTTCGCCCGCCAGGGGCTGAGCGGTGTGCTGTTCGGCGCGACCGTCCTGGCCGCGGCCACCTCCCTGCCCGAGGTCAGCACCGGCCTGACCTCCACCAAGCTCGGCGATCACCAGCTCGCCATCAGCGACATCTTCGGCGGCAACGCCTTCCTTCCCGTGCTGTTCCTCCTGGCCACGGTCATCTCCGGCAAGCCCGTCCTGCCCGCCGCGCACGACACGGACATCTACCTCACGGCCCTCGGCATCATCCTCACCGTCACCTACATGGCGGGACTCGTCTTCCGTCCCCGCCGGCAGTACGCGCGGATGGGCATCGACAGCGTCACGGCGGTCGTCATCTACCTGGTGGGAATCGCCGGCCTGGCCACCATCGCCACCTGAAGTCAACGGGCGTCGTGCGAAGCGTCCTTGACGAACACGACGCCGGCGGTATCCGTCAGGTGGGCCGGGTCGAGCGGGGCGTAGCCGAACCATGGGGACACTCGGGGCGCCGGCGGTGTGTCGCCGAGGGCCGCGGCGAGCCGCGGGGCGTCGACGACACAGCGGTCCTCCGGGAGCGCGTACAGCAGACCCTCGACGGTGTCCGGCGCGGGCGTGTCCACTCCCCGGTGGCCGATCGTGCCCAGGGCCGTGGTGAGGAAGGCGTACTCCGCGCCGAGCCGGGCGCCTACCAGGGCGCCGGCGCTCCACCACTCCACCGGCCCCTCCCACATCCGCATCGTGCTCTTCGCCCGCTGCAGATGGGAGTTGTGGGCGTGCAGCAGCACCGGGCCGCGTTCGACGAGGGCCAGCAGGTTGTGGGCCATCATCAGATCGCGCAGCGCGCACAGCCGGGTCATGCGGGCCGGTGAGGTGTCGGCCATCGCGTGGTGGTAGCGCAGCAGTCCGACGGCGGTACGGCCGTACAGTCGCGCCCGGTCCCGGTCCTCCCGCGAGACCGCGCCGACCAGATGGGGCGTCTGCGTGTCGAGCAGCGCCACCAAGTCGTCGGCGAGCAGCCGGAGTCGGTCCGCCTCGGCCGACCGCCCCACCGAGCGGGACGGGTCGGTCATCGCGGCCGGATCCGTCCACCGGTCGTCGGGGCCGAGCAGACGGTCGAGTGTCTTCGCGGTGCAGGGCAGCAGGTTCGCGTCCACATGGTCCGCGAGGAGGTCGTGCAGGGCGGTGAGCGCCCGGCGGGGGCTCGCGGCTTCGGTGATCTCCAGAGGGCCGTCGACACCGGCGAAGCGGACCTGCTCGGAGGCGGGCCGGCGCTCGTTGTGGGCCCGCATCCAGCGCACGAGTTCGCGGTTGCCCGCGTAGGCGCCCCAGCCGTGGCTGAACCCGCGCTCCATGACGTCGTCGAGCGTGCCCGTCCCCGAGGTGACGTAGTCGTCCACGACCAGGCCCCGCACGCAGTCGCTCTCGATCGCGACGGTTCGGTAGCCCTCCTGCTCGACGAGTTGCCGGAAGAGTTCGTTGCGCAGGTCGAGCAGGGCGTCCTCGCCGTGGGTGGGCTCGCCCAGCCCGAGCAGTCGGGGCCGGCCCGGCAGCAGCCTCATGACGGAGGCGGCTTCGGCGGCGGCGGTGATGTCCTTGATGTCAGCGGCCATGCCCTCAACGGTATCGTTGAACTCTCGGTTGAGACTTTTGAGCGATATGGGCAGGAGCATGGCGCCAAACCCTCAAAACGAAGGACGGCTCAGGCCCGTCGACCTGGCCCGGGCCCACGGTCTGTCCACGCAGGCGGTCAGGAACTACGAGGAGGCCGGCATCCTCCCTCCGGCCGGTCGCACTCCGTCCGGTTACCGCACCTACACCTCCCGGCACGCGGCGGCTCTGCGCGCGTTCCTCGCCCTGCTGCCCGGGCATGGCCATCAGGCGGCCGCGTCGGTCATGCGGGCGGTGAACCGGGGCGCCACCGACGAGGCGTTCCGCCTCATCGACGAGAGCCACGTCCAGCTCCTCGAAGACCGGCGGACCTTGCACGCCGTGGAGAACGCCCTCCGCGACCTGGCCCCCGCCCCGGCACCCGAGGCCGGCGGCACCTTCATCGGGCCCCTCGCGGACCGACTCGACGTCCGGCCCGCGACCCTGCGCAAGTGGGAGCGCGCCGGACTGGTACGCCCGCACCGCGACCCGCACACCGGCTACCGCGTCTACGACGACGCCGCCGTACGGGACGCCCGCCTGGTCCATCAGCTCAGGCGCGGCGGCTACCTGCTCGAACAGATCGCCCCGCTCATCACCCAGGTCCACGCGGCCGGCGGACTGGAACCCCTGGAGGCGGCGCTGACCGACTGGCGCCGTCGGCTGTCCGACCGCGGCAGGGCGATGCTCAGCGGTGCGGCCGAACTGGAGGCGTATCTCCGGGAGCGCATGCCGACAGCCGCGGACCGTGTCGACGCCGCCCCGGCGGACCGCTGACGCTCGCATACCCGAAACGTGCGCTGGACCGATCGGAAGGACTCACCGGACCCTGGACGCGTGTCCGACAACTCCTTTCCTCCCCGTGCGCCCTCCTGGTACGCGCGACCCGATGCCCGCGCCTGGCGGTGCGAACCCGCACCCGCCGACGTACGGGCCTTCCACCGCTCGCTGCCCGACCACGCACCCACCCCGCTGACCGAACTCCCCGCGCTGGCAGCGGAGTTCGGAGCCAGACGGGTCTTCGTCAAGGACGAGTCGTGCCGGCTGGGGCTGCCCGCGTTCAAGGCGCTGGGTGCGTCCTGGGCGGTCCACCGCGCCCTCGCCGAGCGGGCCGCGAAGGGCGCGGAACCCGGCCCGGTGACCCTGGTGGCGGCCACCGACGGCAACCACGGTCGCGCCGTGGCCCGCATGGCACACCGCCACGGCCATGGCGCCCACGTCTTCGTCCCCCGGGGCGTGCATCCGCAGGCCATCGCCGCCATCGCCGCCGAAGGGGCGCGGGTCACCGAGGTCGCCGGGCCGTACGACGAGGCCGTCCGCCTGGCGGCGGAGGCGGCCACCGCGCCAGGCACTCTCCTGATCCAGGACACCGGCCTGCCGGGCTACGAGCGGATCCCGCGCTGGATCGTCGAGGGCTACTCCACCCTCTGCGCCGAGATCGACGAGCAGCTGACCGCCGCGGGGGCCGCCGAGGGCCCCGACCTCGTCGCGGTACCCGTGGGCGTGGGGTCCCTGGCCCAGGCCGTGGTCACCCACTACCGCAGCCGCCCCTCCGGTCGCGCCCCGGCGCTGCTGTCGGTGGAGCCGGAGGCCGCGGCCTGCGTCCTGCGCAGCCTCACCCTGGGCAGGCCCGTCACCGTGACCACGGGCGAGACCGTGATGGCCGGCCTCAACTGCGGCACACCGTCCGGCATCGCCTGGCCCCACCTGCTCGCCGGGCTGGACGCCGCGATCGCCGTCACGGACGCCGACTGCGCCCGCGCCGCCGCCGACCTCGCCGCTTCGGGTGTCTTCTCGGGGCCCTGCGGTGCCGCGGCTCTCGCCGGTCTGCGCGCGGCGCTCACCGGCACGGGTGCCGCGGAGCGCCGTACCGCACTGGGGCTAGGGCCGGCCTCGGTCGTCGTACTGCTGAGCACCGAGGGCACGGCCGCCAACCCGGGAAGGCCGGCGGCCGGCTGAACCGTCTCGTGGCGGCCACCGGTGTCTTGGGGCTGCCGACCGCCGTGCCCGGCCAGTCAGGCGACCTCGGCCCGCCGGGTGGTGCCGGGGTGGTCGGACGGGTCGGTCGGGAGGTCCAGGCCGCGGGCGGTGACCGGGTGGGCGCTGCCGTCGGCCAGCCGGTAGGTCAGGCCCACCACGGCGGTGCGTCCTCGGGCGACCTGGTCGGCCAGTTCCCGCGAGCGGTCCATGACGAAGTCGACGGTGTGCCGCACGTGAGTGGCGATGAACTCCTCGTCCTCGCTCGCACCGGCGGCGTGAGCGGCCAGCACGCTGGGCGTCACCCGCTCTATCACGTCCCGCAGGTACCCGGGCGCCGCCCTGCCGTCCGTCACGGCGTCCCTGGTCGCGGCGACGGCCCCGCAGGCGTCGTGGCCGAGGACCACGACCAGCGGGCAGTCCAGCACGCTCACCCCGTACTCGATGCTGCCGAGCACCTCGGGACCCGCGGCGTGTCCGGCGGTGCGGACGACGAACAGGTCTCCCAGGCCCTGGTCGAAGATGATCTCGGCGGCCAGCCGGGAGTCGGAGCAGCCGAGGAGTACGGCGAACGGGCGCTGGGCGGAGGTCAGGTCGGCGCGGCGGGCGGCGTCCTGGTTGGGGTGCAGGGGCGTGCCGGCGGCGAAGCGGCGGTTGCCCGCCAGGAGCAGGTCGTAGGCCTCGCGCGGGCTGGAAGGAATGGCATCGCTCATGATGTCGCAGATTACGGCCGAACCCGGTCCGCGGGCGCGTCGGGGTCGTCCGGATGCCGCACACGGCAGGGTGACGCCCCCGCGCCGGCCCCGGCCGTCAGTCGGCGGCCGGGAGCAGCAGCGCGTAATGGCGGACCGTGGTGAAGGCCTTCGGCTCGGGCAGTCCCAGTTCCGTCATGGCGGCCGAGGCGGGTTCGTGCCGCTCCCCGTTGACCCGGATCTCGGCGTGCATCGCGCCGGGCCGGCCGCCGTAGAAGACCTTGACCCCGTCGAAGAACGGCGACTCCAGGTCCTCGACGAAGGTGTGCGCGACACGGTGCAGCACGTTCGCCTCGATCAGGGCGGTCTGCAGGCGCCGGTTCTCCGCGGGGTCGACGCCGAGGCCGACCGCGCCGGAGGCGATCGTGTGCCGGCCGGGGACGCCCCGCTCGTCGTCGGGGTCCGTGTGGTCGGCGAAGCGCCCGCGCGGGTCGAGGAGTTCGAGCATGCACGCACCCGCGGTCTGCACCCACGTGTCGGCCGCTCGGCCCGGATCGCCGGACATCGCCACGACACAGTCCATGAAACAGGGAACGTCCGGCTGGATGCTCACGTCCGGCAGTGCCACGAGGTCGTAGTGGCGCCCGCCGCCGTGGTGGGGCGGTGCCACGCCCACCGCCCATCCCTGCGGGCTGCTCAGCGAGTTGCCCTGGAGCCTGGAGCCCTGCGTCACCCCGGGCGCGTACTCCTCGAGGCTCGCCTGCACGAGGGCGAGGAACTCCAGGTCGGGCAGGCGCTCCTCAGCGGGCCGCGCGCCGCGCGCACGCCGTCGTGTCCAGGGCATGCGGTGGATCTTACAGAAGCCGTCCGGACCCGTTCCCGCCTCCGGCCCCGGCGGGCTTGACGGCGCGGACGACGGCGGAGTGCATGCCGTCGGCGACCGGGTGGGTCGGGGTGATCTCGATGTCGGTGAACCCGGCGGCTTCGAGGCCCGCGCGGTATTCGGCGAACGACAGGGCGCCGGCGATGCAGCCGACGTAGTCGCCGCGCTCGCCGCGCTGCTCGACGGTGAGGTTGTCGTCCGAGACGATGTCGGAGACGCCGATCCGGCCGCCGGGCCGCAGCACGCGGAAGGTCTCGGCGAACACGGCGGCCTTGTCCGTGGACAGGTTGATCACGCAGTTGGAGATCACCACGTCGACGGTGTTCGCGGGCAGCGGGATCTCCTCGATGGTGCCTTTGAGGAACTCCACGTTCGTCGCGCCCGCCTTCGCCGCGTTGGCCACGGCGAGTTCGAGCATCTCGTCGGTCATGTCCAGGCCGTACGCCTTGCCGGTCGGGCCGACGCGGCGGGCGGACAGCAGGACGTCGATGCCGCCGCCGGAGCCGAGGTCCAGGACGCGTTCGCCGGCGCGCAGTTCGGCGACGGCGGTGGGGTTGCCGCAGCCGAGGGAGGCGGCGACGGCCTCCGCGGGCAGGGCGTCGCGCTCGTCCGCGGGGTACCGCGTGGAGCCGAAGTCGTCGTCGACCTCGACCGGCTCGGGCCCGCAACAGGCGGCCGCGCCCTCGGTGACCTTGACGGCCGCCGCCGCGTACCGGCGACGTACCGCTTCGCGCAGATCGGTGGACTGCTCGTTCATGACTCACCCCCAGGGTTCCTTGATGCAAGCCTGCGCCTTGCATCGACGGACGTCAACATAGAAGCCCGTCGAATTAGGGGGTGAAGGGGGAGGGCGGCGATCGGCCTCAGTACGCGTGGTGGACCTGCCAAAAGGCCCAGGCGTCGCAGGGGCTGCCGTAGGCGGCGTTCATGTAGTTGAGCCCCCACTTGATCTGGGTGGCGGGGTTCGTCTGCCAGTCGGCGCCGACCGTGGCGTACTTGGAGGCCGGCAGGGCCTGGACGAGGCCGTAGGCGCCGGAGGAAGCGTTGAGGGCGTGCATGTTCCAGCTGGACTCGCGCTCCACGATGTTGCTGAAGCACTGGTACTGCCCGCTGGGCACGATCTGCCGGGCGATCGCCTGGAGCTCGGCGACGGTGTACGTCCGCTGGAGGGACAGGCCGGCGCCGCGACTGGCGGCGCTCTTGGTCTCGGCGCGCTTGGCGGCTTCCTTCTTCGCCGTGGCCGTCCTGGCGGCGGCCTTACGGGCGGCCTCCTCGGCCTCCTTCCTGGCGCCGGCGTCCGCCTGCACGGCCTGTGCGTCGGCCTGCATCGTCAGGGACGCGGTCTGCACCTGGGCCTGCTGGCCCGCGGGTATGTCCGCGAGCAGGGTGGCGTCGGCCGCGCCGGCCTCGGCGCCGTTGGTCTGCGCGGCGGTGCCCGAGGCGACGCCGACGACGCTTCCGACGGCGGTGACCGCGGAGGCCGAGGCCACCGCGAATCCGCGGACCGAGATCGGGCTCACTGGTCTTCCTTCCTGGCCGTCCGTGGTGCCTTGCCGTGGGAGTGCGGGCAACTCGCCCCACGCGTCCCGCAGTTGGAACACTCTGCCGTGCCGTGACAGGGGGCGCAATGGTGAAGGAGGTGTGGATGCTCACATCTGGGGCGACGCCACGAGCCCCTTCCGCGCCGGGGCGGGGAAGGGGCCGTACCGGACCTCTACCTGCCGTAGCCGGCCGCGGTGATGTTGGCCTGTACGGCGTTCTCGGTGGCGTCCGAGGGATAACCCGAGGTCATGACGCCCTCGTAGAAGGTGCCCGCGGCGCCGTGGCTGTTGTCGCCGCCGATGCCGAGGATGATGGCCCCCTCCTTCTTCATCGGGTTGTATCCGGCGACGTTGGGGCGGACCCCGTTGTAGAAGGTGGACAGGGAGCCGGACTGGGCGTTGCCGCCGCGGATGGCCCAGTGGTTGGGGCCGCCCTTGACGACCGCGGTGAGATAGCGGTGGCTGATGGAGGGGTCGCCCGCGTTGTAGTGCTGGTTGACCCCGGAGAACAGGCCGTTCTCCAGGTCGGCCATGATCCAGGGGCCGTTGCCGCTGCCGTAGCCCCAGACCTTGATGTTGCCGAAGTAGATGGCCTCCATGGTGCCGTTGCCGTTGTCGCGGCTGTTGGTCTCGGCGTTGCCGTAGTCGAAGCAGCAGCCGCCGTTGTAGTGCGTGCCGTCGAGGACGGCGTACATGCCCTCCGCCTGGTCGCCCTTGGCGACACCGTTGGTGGCGTTGTTGCGGTACCCGGTGCCGGGGGCCACGAAGACGCCGTACGCCTTGCGGCCGCCGAGCGTGATCGGGGCGGCGGTGGCGTTGGCGAGGTTGTCGTATCCGCCGGTGGCCGGGCCGGAGAAGCCGCCGGGGGGTGCCTGGGTGAGGCGGTTGTTGCGGCCGGACTGGTCGTAGATGACGGTGATGAGGCAGGTGGTGCCGGAGCAGAAGGAGTCCTGGGCGGCGGCGTTGGCGACCCCGCCCGCGCTGACGACGCCGATGTCCCGGGTGGCGTTGTCCGAGGCCCGGCGCACCTGGTACAGCGGGCCGTTGTAGGAGCCGTACAGGGCGCGGGTGGTGCTGTGCGCGGCCACGCAGGGGGTGCCGCCCGACGCGTAGATGTCGCAGGGGCCGGACGTGGCGGCCGGTGCGGCCGGCGCGGCGGCGGTCAGCAGGCCGACGCCGAGCGCGGCGGTCGCCGCGGTGGCGAGCAGGGCGTGCCGCAGGGGCCGTGGCCTCAGGCGCAGGGACATGGGTGAACTCCTTCGGTGGTGGGGGGTCGTGCCTGCCGTCGTGAGTGCGGGTACGGCGCGGTCGCAGGCATGCCGAACTCCAGGGGCAGAGCTGTGCCGGGACGGTGCGGTGAGGTGTGCCGTCGCGTGTGCGCTGCGGTGCGGGAGCCGAACGGATGGCGCAGAGGTGCGATCCCGAGCCTGGTCACGTTAGTTCGAAATATCGAACGTTGCTCGGAACTTCGGACTCTCAGGATGATAGGAATCCTGTGACGGACGTCAATGCCTGACGCGTGATTCGCCGGAGCCGGATGGTGCTAGGCGTGTGCCAGGCCGTCGATCATCAGGCGAAGGGTGAAGTCGAACCGGTCGTGGCCCTCGCCCGCCGTGAGTTCGGCGGCGTGGCGGGTGGTGTGGGGGAAGGCCTCGGCGGGCAGGGTCGCGAACCGCCGCAGCAGCTCGGCGCGGTCGACGACCCAGACGGCGTCGTCGTCGGCCGAGCGCCGCCGGGCGATCGAGGTCTCCAGGCAGTAGGCGGCCACGTACAGCAGGAGTGCGTCGATGGCCCAGGCGGCGGCCTGCGGAGCGACGCCGCCGGCGAGCAGGATCGCCAGCAGCCCTTCGCTGACGCGCATGGTCTCGAGGTCGGTGGGGGCCATGGCGAGCGCGGCGCGGGAGATGCCCGGGTACTTCAGGTACTGGTCGCGGATCTGGGCGCACACGCCGTGGACCTGGTCCCGCCAGGACGCCGGATCGGGCACGGGCAGGACCAGCTCGGCGCACAGCCGGCCGATGAGCAGCTCGTCGAGGTCGGCCTTGTTGACGACGTGGGCGTAGAGCGATGCGGGACCGGTGTCGAGGGCGCTGGCCAGTCGCCGCATGGTCAGGGCGTCGTAGCCCTCCGCGGCGATCATGCCCAGTGCGGTGTCGACGACCTGCTCGACGGTGATCGGGTCCTTGCGGCGCCGGGGCCTGGGGCCCGCTTCGGCCGCGGTCTTCGGCGGCAGGTGGCGTGCCGCGCGTCGCTCTCTGGGGTTCACCCGAACACTATAACTTGACGCGAACAGTGTTCGTGGATAGAACACCGTTCGTGACAGTGAACGGGAAGTACGACGTGGACGTGACCGTGGTGGGCGCGGGGCCGGTGGGTCTCCTGCTCGCCGGAGAACTCGCGCTCGCCGGGGCCTCGGTGCAGATAATCGAAAGGCTCGCCGAGCCCGACAAAGCGATGAAGGCCGGAGCGATCAACGTGCCGACGGCCGAAGCGCTCGACCGCCGGGGACTGCTGCCCGAGGCCGAGAAAGTGCAGCGAGAGATCTTCGCGCGGGTCGGCTCGTTCGCCGGGACGACCGCCGGCCGGGCGGCGCGCGACCCCCGGTTCACCGGGCATTTCGCGGGGATCGTCCTGGACCCCGGCCTCGTGGACTGGTCCGATCCCGATCTCGCCGCGCACACCGCGGTCGACGGAGCGCGCATGGTGCCGCAGCCCGAACTGGAGGCGCTGCTGGCCCGCCATGTGGCGCGCCTCGGCGTACCCGTGCACCGCGGGATCGAGGTCACCGCGCTCCAGGACACCGGCGACGAGGTGCTCCTCGGCACCACCGCCGGCCCGATGCGCACCGGCTGGCTGGTGGGATGCGACGGCGGACGCAGCACCGTGCGCCGCCTCGCGGGCATCGACTTCCCCGGCACCGACCCCGAACTCACGGGACACCTCGCGGTCGCCGACATCGCCGACCCGGAGAAGCTCGCGAACGGATGGGCGTGGTCGCCCCAGGGCGCGTACCGCCACGGGCCGCAGCCCGGACGGGTGGTCACCGTCGAGTTCGACGGTGCCGTCGCGGACCGGAGGGCGCCGGTCACCCTCGACGAGGTGCAGGCCAGTCTGCGCCGGGTCTCGGGGACCGATGTCACGCTGACCGCGCTGCGCGGCACCGCGACCCGTTGGAGCGACAACGCCCGCCAGGCCGCGGCCTACCGGTCGGGCCGGGTGCTGCTGGCCGGCGACGCCGCGCACGTGCACTCGCCGTTCGGCGGCCAGGGCCTCAACCTCGGGGCCGGCGACGCGATGAACCTCGGCTGGAAGCTCGGTGGCGTGGTCGCCGGATGGGCACCCGAGGGGCTCCTCGACACCTACGACGACGAGCGCCGGCCCCTCGGCGCCTGGGTGCTGGACTGGACGCGGGCCCAGATCGGCGTGCTGCGCGGGGACGCCAAGTCCGCCGCGCTGCGGGAGGTGGTCGCCGATCTGCTGAGCACCGGGGCCGGAGCGACCTACGCGGTCAAGAAGATCTCCGGTGTCACGCAGCGCGTCGACCTGCCCGGCGCCCATCCGCTCACCGGCCGGTACGCCCCCGACCTGTCGCTGGCGGACGGCTCCCGGCTGGTCGACCACGGACACGGCGGCGGGTTCCTGCTGCTCGACCGCACGGCGGACGCCAGGTTCGCCCGTCGGGCCGCCGCCTGGGGCGACCGGGTGAACAGCGTGACCGACGCCCACGGCACACCGGCCGGACTGCTGGTACGCCCCGACGGCGTGGTCGCCTGGGCCGTCGACGCCGACGGCGACTCTGGTTGCGACTCCGATTTCGGCTCCGCGGCTGTCACCGGTCTGGAGGCCGCCCTGCACCGATGGGCGGGCACCCCGTAACTACGCGCCCCGCCGCCCGCGTCCCCACTCGCTCTCGAGCTCTTCGATCAAACCGGAGAGCGCGGTCGGGTCCGGGACGGTGTCCAGGGAGTCGCGGACCTGTCGGTCCGCGAACGCCCGCTGTTCGGCGGTCTGCCCGGGGTCCACCGCCGCTTCCGCCTGCACCTGGACGTGGTTGAGGCGGGTCGCGAAGAGCATCGAGAACGCTTCCAGGCTCCTGATCGTCCCCGGGCCGCCGGCGTCCACGTAGGCGCGGACCAGCCGGCGCGCGAAGTCCGCGTTCACGGCGTTCCCGCCGGACCACGCGTACACGACCGAGGCCAGCTCGCGCTCCGGTGACACGGGCCCCGCGTTGTCCCAGTCGATCAGGACCGGTCCGACCGGTCCGACCAGCACGTTCTGCGGCTGGACGTCCAGGTGCGAGGTCGCCATGCCGGTGCGTTCGGCCGGTGTGACGAACCGCGCCAGCTCCGCCGCCCGGCTGTGGGCGAGTTCCTCCAGCCGGTCCGACCACGGCAGCCCGGATCCGCGGATCTTCCGGTGCAGAGCCTCCCAGTCGGAGGCGTCGGGGCACCGCTCGTACCAGGAAACCGGTGTCTCGCTCGCCCCCGCTCCGGCGACGTGCAGCAGCGCGAGGGTACGCCCGACCCAGGTGAGGATCTCCGGGCGGGTGGGGTCGGCGAAGCTTCCCTCCACCCAGTCGTAGACCTTCACACAGGAGCCGCCCACCTGGGCCGGAAGCGTCGAGACGTGGCTGCCGTCCCGGTTGGCGAGCAGCCTGGGCGAGGCGATGCCCAGGTTCTCCCCGGCGTCCCTCAGGGCGGCCTCGCGACGCACCTGTTCCTCGTCGCAGCCGAACAACAGCTCCTTGACCGCCCATCGGCGTCCGTCCCCGGCGAGTTTCCAGATCTGTCCCAGTGCGCCGCGAGCGACCGGTGTGATCGTCCACGGTCCGGGGCCGAGTCCGTAGGCCTCGACGACGTGGTCGACGGCGTGGTGCACAGGGACCTCCTCGTTCTTCACGGCGGCACGGCGTGGCCGCCCCGTCGGCGAGGACGGGACGGCCACGGTCCGGGGGGCACTCGGGATATGTCACTCGGTGGCCGAGAACACGAAGGAGAACTCGGCCGGTTCGGCCCGCAGCCAGTACGGGGGCAGCACACCGGGCCCGCAGGAACCGCTTCCGATGCCGTGCAGGCCGTGGTCCAGGTTGACCCACACCGTCTCACCGGGCGTCAGGTCGGTGAGGTGGGTGGCCGCGTCCAGCTGCTCGGTCGTCCAGCGCCGGGCGGTGAGGAAGAACTCCGGGTCGCCCTCGACCCGCAGCCCGCCGATCTCCGCCCACCGGACGTCGGCACGCGCGCCGTTCTCCTGCGGACGCAGGTACGGCGTCTGCATCCCGTCCACCGTCGACTCCCAACGAGCCACCCGGGAGGCGGCCTTGGTGTCCGGGTAGCCCTCGCCGGGGCCGCCGCCGTACCACCTCACCGCGTCGGCCCGCTGGAGCCCGAACCGCACACCGAGCCGGGGCAGCGGCACCGGCCACTCGCCCTCCGGTCCCACCGACACCGTCAGCTTCAGACGGTCTCCGTCCGAGGTCCACCGGTACACCGCGGCGAGGCCGAACTCCCAGGCGGCGGGCGCCACCCGGGTGCGTACGGTCAGCGCGTCACCGTCGAGCTCGACGGAGTCCAGCCGGTGCCGCATGCGGTGCAGGCCGTACTTGCGCCACTGCTCCGCGTCGCGGGTGCCGGTCTGCCACTCCGCGCCCTCGTCGTTGTCGGTGGTCGCCCGCCACACGTCCAGCCGCAGGCCGCTGACCTCGACGCCGCCGATGGTCTTCGGCGCCCCGCTGCGGGCGTCGAACACGGCCGGGCCGAGCGTGATCACGCCGGCGTCGGCCACCGGCCCGGCACTCGCGGACACCACCGGCAACGGCCGTGCGGTCAGCGTCACTTGGCCCCAGGCCACCTCGTGGCCCTTCGGCCCCCAGGCGGTGTCGGCCGCCAGCGTCGCCCGTACCGTCCACAGTGTCTCGCCGCCCGTGTGCCCGGGCGGCGGTTCGGGCAGCTTGACCTCCGACGACTCGCCCGGGGCGAGTGCGGGCACGGCCAGGGAGCCGGACTCGACCGTCTCGCCGTCCACTTGGTAGGACCACTCGAAGGCGAAGGCCGAAAGGTCGGCGAAGTCCTGCTTGTTCGTCACCCGCACGATGCCGTCGGACGGCTCGAGGGAGACGGGCTCGATGACCTTCTTGAACTCCAGCAGGCCGGGGGAGGGCCGCCGGTCCGGGAAGATCAGGCCGTCGCAGACGAAGTTGCCGTCGTGCAGTTCCTCGCCGAAGTCGCCGCCGTAGGCGTAGCCCAGCTCGGCGTGCTTGACGCCGTGGTCGATCCACTCCCAGATGAAGCCGCCCTGGAGGCGGTCGTGGGCCTCGAACAGCCGCTGGTAGTCGGCGATGCCGCCGGGGCCGTTGCCCATGGCGTGCCCGTACTCGCAGAGGATGAAGGGCAGTTCACGGCGTTTGTGCGTACCGCCGTCCAGGTCCTTGCCGATGGTCTCGACCTCGGCGTGAGAGGCGTACATCCGCGAATAGACGTCCGTGTCACGGCAGTTCCAATCGCCCTCGTAGTGCACGAGGCGGGAGGAGTCCCGGCCGTGGATCCACTCGGCCATCGCAGTCAGGCCGCGCCCGGTGCCGGCCTCGTTGCCCAGCGACCACATCACCACCGACGGGTGGTTCTTGTCCCGCTCCACCATGCGCGCGGCGCGGTCGAGCAGGGCCGGGGTCCAGCGGTCGTCGTCGACGGGGTTGTCGCGCCAGGCCTGCTCGGTGAAGCCGTGGGTCTCCAGGTCGCACTCGTCGATGACCCACAGGCCGTACTCGTCGCACAGGTCGAGGAAGGCGGGGTGCGGCGGGTAGTGGGAGGTGCGCACGGCGTTGAGGTTGTGCCGCTTCATCAGCAGCACGTCCTCGCGCATCGTCTCCAGGTCCAGGGCGCGGCCCTTCTCCGGGTGCCACTCGTGGCGGTTGACGCCCTTGAAGAGCACCGGCCGGCCGTTGACCTTGATCAGGCCGTCGGCCAGCTCCACGGTACGGAACCCGATGCGCAGCGGGACCCGCTCGCCCTCGGTGACCAGTTCGCCGTCGTACAGCTTCGGCAGCTCGGCCGACCACGGCTGGACCGGCACCGTGACCGTCGTGCCCGTCTCGACATCGATGTCCAGGGCGGGCACGGACACCCGCCCGTCGACGTCGGAGTCGACGCGCAGGGTGCCCTCGCCCGTGCCGTGGTCGTAGGAGGCGTGCACGAAGAAGTCGAGCGCGCTGCCCGCCGGGCGGTGCAGCAGCGTCACGTCACGGAAGATGCCGGGCAGCCACCACTGGTCCTGGTCCTCCAGGTAGGAGCCGGCCGACCACTGGTGGACGCGGACGGCGAGCACGTTGCCGGTCGGCTCGAGCAGGTGCCCGACCGCGAACTCGTGCGGCAGCCGGGAGCCCTTGAACTCGCCGATCTCCGTGCCGTTCAGCCAGACGCGGGCGCAGGACTCCACGCCGTCGAAGCGGATCACCGCCCCGCCCTCGGACGGCCAGTCCGCGGGCAGGTCGAAGACGCGCACGTGGTCGCCGGTCGGGTTCTCCGTCGGGACGTGCGGCGGGTCGACCGGGAAGGGGTAGAGGTGGTTGGTGTAGATCGGCAGGCCGAAGGCACCGTCGCCCTGGAGCACCCAGTGGCCCGGGACCGTGACCTCGTCCCAGCCCCCGGCGTCGAAGCCGGGCTCGGCGAACGAGTCGTCCTCGGCGTCGGCGGTCGGCGACACACGCAGGCGCCAGCTGCCGTTGAGCGAGAGTGACGTGGCGTCGGAGGACGCGTACCAGGCACGGGGCGGAAGGGCCCCGCTGCCGGGTGAGACGTCCTCGACGTAGTCGACGGCCGATGGGGAGGTACGGAAAGACATCGGTCTCCAGGTCGTGAGTGGAGGGCGTCAGCCCTTGATACCGGTCTGCGCGATCCCCTGCACCAGCCAGCGCTGGAGGAAGAGGAACACGAAGACCAGGGGCAGGATGGAGATGGCGGTGGCCATGAAGATCAGATGGAAGTTCACGGTCTGATTGGTCATGAAGGAGGACAGCGCGATCTGGACGGTCCAGGAACCGGGGTCCTGCCCGATGACCAGGGGCCACAGGAAGGAGTTCCAGGCGCTGATGAACGTGATCGTGGCGATCGCCGCGAAGAAGTTCAGCGAGTTGGGTACGACGATCCGCCAGTACGCGCCCCAGTACCCGAGCCCGTCCACGCGTGCCGCCTCCTCCAGCTCCTTGGGAAATCCCAGGAAGTACTGCCGGAAAAGAAAGCAGGTGAAACCACTGAACAGCCCCGGGATGATCAGGCCGCGGTAGGTGTCCACCCATCCGAGCGACGAGACCAGCACGAAGCTGGGCACGAAGGTCACGGCCGTGGGGACCATCAGGGTCGCGAGGACCGCGTAGAAGACCTTGTTGGCGTGTTTGTACGGGATGCGGGCCAGGCCGTAGCCGGCCAGGGAGCAGACCAGGAGCGTGCCGAGAGTCGTCGACACGGCGACGACGAGCGAGTTCACCATGGAGCGGCCGAACTCGACCGTGGGATCGTCGAACAGTTCGGAGATGTTGCTCCACTGGAAGGAGGGCAGCAGCTTCCAGTTCTCGCCCGTGATCTCCGGGTCCGTGGAGAGGGCGTTGCGGACGATCAGGTAGAACGGGACCAGGAAGAGCAGCGCCGCGATGCCGACGGAGACGTACAGTCCCGTGTTGCCGAGGACGCCCCGGGCCCCCTTGCGCTGCTTGCCGACCTGATGAGGTGCGGTGGTGGTCACTTGGACTCATCCCCCCTTCCGAAGCCCATGAACTTGCCCTGGACCAGGGTGACGAGGCAGATGAGCAACGACAGGACGACCGCGCCCGCGCTGCCGGCGCCGTAGTCCTGGTTGGTGCCGAGGGCTGCCTTGTAGAGCTCCATGAGCGGTGTCTGCGCCCAGGTCGCCTTGGTGCCGATGATGTTGAAGAACTCGTCGAACGCCTGGTACGCGGCGATGAGCAGCAGCAGGATCACCGCGGTCGAGGTGGCCCGCAGCTGGGGCAGCGTGATGTACCGGAAGGTCTGCCAGCCCTTCTTGGCGCCGTCGATGGCGGCGGCCTCGTACAGCTCGGCAGGGATGTTCTGCAGCGCCGCCAGGAAGAGGATCATGTAGAACCCGGACTGGATCCACAGGCGCAGGGTCACGATGACCAGCCAGTACCAGGGCGGCGTCGGGTCCGCCAGATAGGCGATGTTGTCGACGCCGAACCACCCGAGGACGGTGTTCATCAGACCGAAGCGGACGCCGCTGAAGATGGACATCTTCCAGATCAGCGCGGCGGCGACGTAGGACACGGCGGTCGGCAGGAAGAACACCGAGCGGAAGAAGGCCCGCATGAACCGCAGCTGGTTCACCAGCAGCGCCAGCCCCAGCGACAGCGCCCAGGTCGTCGGCACGATGAAGGCGGCGAACACGCTGAACGTCAGCAACGAGTCGGGGAAGTTGCTGTTGGTGAGGATCTGCTTGTAGTTGTCGAGGCCGATGAAGTTGCTCGGCGTGACGGTGTACCGCGCGTCGAAGAAGCTGAGCCAGATGCTCCAGACGATCGGCACGAAGACGAAGATCACCAGGCCGATGAGGAAGGGCCCGGTGAAGAGCCAGAAGTTGACGGTCGGGTTGCCCCGCAGGCCCCGCCGCGGCCGGGCCTGGGAGGCCTTGGCCGGGGCGGGCTGGGCGACCCCGCGTGTGGTGGTGGTCGACATGTCGTGGTCCGCCCGGCGGCCTATCCGAACAGCTTCTTGAGTTCGACGTTGACCTTCTTGTCGCAGGTGTCGAGCGCCGCCTCCGGGTTGCCGTTCTTGCGGACGGAGGACGCGATCACGTCGTTGAACGCGGTGATCATCACCTGGTCGAAGCCGATGTTGTCGAAGTGGCCGTAGTCGGTGAAGAGCTTGACCGCCTCGGCGGGCAGGCCCGACTTGAGCTTGGTGGCCGAGTTGGCTATCGAGGTGCGCGGCGGGATGTGGAAGCCGTAGGACAGCGCCCAGTCCTCCTGGTACTTCTTCTGGTCGATCCACAGCCACTTGACGTATTCCTTGGCCGCTTCGACGTTCTTGCCCTTGGCGTTGACGAAGATCGACCAGCCGCCGTTGTAGACCGACAGCTTGCCGGCGCTGCCGATCTTCGGGAACGGGAAGATGCCCAGGTCGTCGCCGAGCGCCTTCTGCATGGCGGGCATGGACCACATGCCGCCCCACTGGATCGCGCACAGGCCCTGGTTGAGCGCGGACGGGTCCCAGAAGTCGGTCGGGGCGTCGAGCAGCACGTGACCGCTGGTGAACAGGGTCCGGAGCTTCTTCAGGCCCTCGACGACGCCGTCCGTGTGGTAGCCGATCTTGTTGTTCGCGTCGAGGGTCTCGGCGCCGGCCGAGAAGATCAGGTTGTTCTGGATCGCGGTGAAGTCGTTGCCGAGGAAGACGCCCTTGACCTTGTCGGTGGTGAGCTTGGCGGCGGCGTCGAGCAGCTCGTCCAGCGTGGTCGGGACGTCGACCTTGGCCTTCTCCAGCATCGACTTGCGGTAGTAGAAGAACTGCGGGTCGTCGATCATCCGGATGCCGTAGATCTTGCCGTCGACCGTGTGCGACTTGATGTCGTTGGGGTTGAAGTCGTCCTTGACCGGGTCGATGAGGTCGCTGAGGTCGGCCACCTGGCCGCTCTTGACCATCTGCAGCTGCGGGTGGAACTCGAAGACGTCCGGGGCCTGCTTGGTGAGCAGCGCAGAGAAGAGCTTCGCCTCGAAGTTGTTGCCGGTGATCCAGTTGGTGCTGACGCCGGCCTTCTTGTACGCCGCCGCGTACCGCTTGATGGCCTGCTCGGTGCCCGCCTCGCCGTAGGCGTGGAAGTACTGCACGAGCTGGGTGCCGGACCCGCCGCTCCCGCCCCGGCCGTTGTTGCTGCCGCACGCGGCGAGGGTGCCGGCGGCGGCCATGCCCGCGGCGGCCCGGAAGAGGGACCGGCGGGAGAAGTTGTCGTTGCTCAATGCCGACATGCTGACGTCCTTGTCTCGAGTGCGGCTGCGGCTCTGCGGCTCAGCGCCCGGTGGCTCGAACTGATTGCAGGGCCGGACGCTAAACTTTCGAGCAGGGCTTAGGCAAGGGGTTGGACGAAGTCTGCGCGAAACGTTGTCTGCGGTTCGGCATGCCGAACGCGGGCACTTTCCATGGGAGTTGAGATAAGGGAGGGCCGCCGGGCCATGGGTGGCCGGCGGCCCTCGAAACAGCGAGCGCTACCGGCTCACTGCCTGGACCACGCCTCGTTGCCGCCGCCGTTGCAGCTGTAGAGGATCACCTTGCTGCCGTCGGCGGTCGCCTGCCCGCTGACGTCCAGGCACTTGCCGGACGCCTCGCTGAGGATCTGGCCGTTGGCGTTGAGCAGCCAGCGCTGGGACGCGTCACCGGTGAAGTCGGAGGTCGTCGTCAGTCCCGAACTCCCCGCCGTGAGATAGCCGTTCACGCCCTTCAGGGCGCCCTGGCCGTCGTACGACCACGACTGCTCCGCGTCGCCGGTGCAGGTGCTGATGGCGGCTCCCGTGGCGCCCGCGGTCAGGCACTTGCCGGACTGCCTGCCCTGCCAGGCGCCGGTGACGGCCGTACTGCCGTGGCTCCGTCGGTCGAGGACGTACGTCGTGACGGAACGCGCCGCGAGGTTCGCCGAGACCGTGCCGCCGCTGACCGACGGCTTCTCCACCTTGGCCCAGTCCTCGGTCGCCGAGGTCCGTACGGCCTGCGTGGCCCGCACCGGCGCCTTGCTGTTGAAGTGCAGACTCAGCGGTGTGTCGGTGGTGTTGTGGTTGTTGACCACGACGACCCACGTGCCGTTCCGGTCGTACGTCGAGACCTCGACCCCGTCCGGCGCTCCGGTCACGTCGTGCGCGACCGAGCCCGGCCGGACGAACTTGCTGTACTGGCCGAGCGCGTAGTACCGCTTGGTGAAGTACAGGCTCTGGTTGCCGTTCGTGGCGTAGTCGGGGTCGTAGTAGACCAGGCCGTCGTTCCAGCCGGTGTCGTTCTTCGTGTACGGGTCGCTGCCGTAGCCGCTCGCCAGGGCCACCCACCACTGGAAGGCCGAGTCGTGGGCGCTCGCGAAGTCCTTGTAGATGATCCGCGACATCAGCAGGGCGTTGTCGATGGACGGGTCGTACTCCTGGTTCCAGCCCGTCGAGCCCTTGCCGAAGCAGCAGATCTCGGTGGCCCAGGACTTCTGGCCGACGCTCCTCGACGTCTCGTAGACGTTGGCGAGCTGACCGTCGTCGGGGTTGTTGTACGTGTGGTGGGCCAGTGCGGAGACGTACTGGGCCGTGCCCGGCTGTGAGATCCACTGCGGCAGTTCGGAGACGAACTGGGTGGTCTGGCTGGACTCGTCGGCGATGATCGACGTCTTCTGCTTGCGGGCCCGCTGCTCGGCGCCCAACGCCCGCACGATGTCGTCGCGTTGGTCGACCGTGACCTTCATGCCCTCCTGGCCGCACGAACCGAAGTCGTTGTCGGGCTCGTTGAAGGGGCTGATGTAGTCCAGCTTCACGCCCTGGCGGGCGAAGTGGTCGGTGACTTCGGCGACGTACTTGGCGTAGTCGCCCTCGTTCTCGGCCTTCAACTGGCCGCCGCAGCTCTGCCCGTCGGTCGTCCATGCGGCGGGCGCGCTGTTGACGAACCCGATCAGGTCCTTGACGCCGTATGCCGAGGCGTACTTGAGGAAGGTCCGGCCGCCCTTGTCCCTGCTCCAGTCGTAGGAGCCGTCGGGGTTCAGGAAGTCCTCGGCGGCGCGGGCCGGGGTGGTGACCGCGACTCCGCCGCCGCCGATGTTGTAGCGGTAGGAGGACAGGGCCAGGCCCTGCTTCGAGAACAGCAGCTTCGCCACCCGGGCCTGCACCTCGGGCCTGAAGTGCTGCAGGTCGTTCACCCACCAGGCGCCCGACGCACCGATGTCGTCGATGGTCTGAGCGGCGTGGGGGGAGACCTCGGCCGCCGTGGGGGTGGCGGCCGAGGCGGTCGGGGCGGATATCAGGGGGCCGGTGACGGCGAGCGCGGCCGCGGCCGTCAGCAGGAGGGATCTCCTGCGGTGGGGGTGAGTCACGTGCATCCCTTCCGTCGTCATGAAGGTGGTGCGGTACGGCTCCTTGCGGGGGTGGTTCGTCTGCTCGTCCTCTGGCTGACCGACTGCAGGGCCCCTTCGAGCGCGAACGTGGCGGCGCCCAGGCACACCGGGTCGGTGGGGATGGGGGAGAGGACGATCTCGGTGGCGGCCATCGGCCGCTTCAGCGCGTGCCGCCCCACGGCGGCGCGCACCTCGTCCAGCAGCGGCTCGGCCAGCTTCTTGGCGACCCAGCTGCTCAGGACGACCACTTCGGGGTTGAACAGGTTGACCAGGTCGGCGATGCCCGCGCCGAGGTAACGGGCCGTGTCCCGGACCACCTTGACGGCCTCCGGGTCGGCCACGGCGACCGCGGCGGCGAGCGCGTCGATGGTGGCCGTCTGGTCCTCGGGGTGCAACAGCGTGCTGCGCGGGCTGAGTTCACGCAGGTTCAGCATGATTCCGGGGGCCCCGACATACGTCTCCACGCAGCCGTGGTTGCCGCAGTGGCACAGCCTGCCGTCCAGGACGATCGTGTTGTGCCCCCATTCGCCCGCGCTGTTGCTCACCCCCCGGTGCAGCGCGCCGTCCAGGATGAGGCCGGCGCCCACGCCGGTGCCGAGGTTGACCACCACGGCGTCCCGGCGCCCGCGCGCGGCCCCGAACCACAGCTCGGCCACCGCACAGGCGCGCAGCGGGTTGTCCAGGTAGAGGGGATAGGCGATGACCTCGGAGAGCAGGTCGAGCAGCGGTACGTCGTGCCAGTCCCAGTTGGGCGCGTACTCCGAGATGCCCGTGGCGCGGTCCACCTGCCCGGGCACGCTCACCCCGACGCCCAGCACCCGGGCGCCCTCCACACCGGCCTGGGTGACCACGGCGCCGACGGCCGCGGCGACATGGCCGACGACCTGCTCGGGCCGGTTCTCGCCGGGCCGCATCTCCTCCATGGCGCGGGCCAGGACGTTCAGTCCGAGGTCGAAGAGCTCGACGCGGACGTACGTCTCGGCGATGTCGACGCCGATCAGCGCGCCCCCCGACGCGTTGACGGCCACCAGGCCGCGGGGGCGGCCGCCGGCCGAGTCCTCGAAGCCGACCTCGGTGATCATCCGCAGGTCGAGGAGTTCGCCGACGAGCGTGGCGACCGTGGCCAGGCTCAGGCCGGTGGCGGCCGCGAGTTCCTGCCGGGAGGTGGGAGACTCGGCGATGATCTGGCGCAGCACCTCGTAGCGGTTCGCGGTACGGATGTCACGCGAGGTGCGCTTCACTGGAGTCTTCACTGACGTTCGTCCCCATCCCTTCCCAGGCCGGTCCCGGCCGGGTCGGCAGTGAACACCAGCACCGGCGCGGCGCAAGGCTATGGCCTGCGGGGGACTTTCGACAAGGGATTGGGAAAGGGTTGAAAAACCCGGACCTGCCGTCTTGGCTCCTGTGGCCGTAAGCATAAGCCCCCGGTGGGCTGTGTCGGCGCGGGTCGGCGTGCCGGCACCGGAGCCCGTTAAGTTGCGTGCCTCGCAACCTAGTGCGTATAGCGATACCGGTATTAGCATGCCTCGCGTATCTACGGCGCGAGGAGACGAGGCACCATGGCTCCCCTGCAATACGACTTCGTCATCGTCGGCGGCGGTTCGGCCGGCAGTGCACTGGCCAACCGGCTCTCCGCGGACCCGGCGAACAAGGTGCTGGTCCTGGAGGCGGGCCGGTCCGACTACCCGTGGGACGTCTTCATCCACATGCCCGCGGCACTGACGTATCCCATCGGCAGCCGTTTCTACGACTGGAAGTACGAGTCGGAGCCCGAGCCCCACATGGGCGGCCGCCGCATCTACCACGCCCGCGGCAAGGTGCTGGGCGGCTCCAGCAGCATCAACGGCATGATCTTCCAGCGCGGCAACCCCATGGACTACGAGCGCTGGGCCGCCGACCCCGGGATGGAGACGTGGGACTACGCCCACTGTCTGCCCTACTTCCGGCGCATGGAGAACTGTCTCGCCGCCGACCCGGACGACGAGTTCCGCGGCCACGACGGCCCCCTCGTCCTGGAGCGCGGCCCCGCCACCAACCCGCTGTTCACCGCCTTCCAGAAGGCCACCGAGGAAGCCGGTTACGCGCCCACGGACGACGTCAACGGCTACCGGCAGGAGGGCTTCGCCAAGTTCGACCGCAACGTCCACCGCGGTCGCCGCCTCTCGGCCTCCAAGGCCTACCTCAAGCCCGTCATGAAGCGGCCCAACCTCACCGTCACCACCCGCGCCCTGGTCACCCGCGTCCTGTTCGAGGGCAAGCGGGCCGTCGGCGTCGAGTACCGGCGCGGCAAGGGCTCCCCCCAGCAGGTCCGCGCCAAAGAGGTCATCCTGTGCGGCGGCGCCATCAACTCCCCCCAGCTGCTGCAGCTCTCCGGCGTCGGCAACGCCGAGGAACTGAGCGCGCTCGGCATCGACGTCGTCCACGACCTGCCGGGCGTCGGCGAGAACATGCAGGACCACCTGGAGGTGTACGTCCAGTACGCCTGCAAGCAGCCGGTCTCCATGCAGCCGTACATGGCGAAGTGGCGCGCGCCCTTCATCGGCCTGCAGTGGCTGTTCAGGAAGGGGCCCGCCGCCACCAACCACTTCGAGGCCGGCGGCTTCGCCCGCAGCAACGACGAGGTCGACTACCCCAACCTGATGTTCCACTTCCTGCCCGTCGCCGTCCGCTACGACGGCTCCTCGCCCTCCGGCGGCCACGGGTACCAGGTGCACGTGGGCCCCATGTACTCCGACGCCATCGGCTCGGTGAAGATCAAGAGCCGGGACCCGCGCGAGCACCCGGCGCTGCGCTTCAACTACCTCTCCACCGAGCAGGACCGCCGCGAGTGGGTGGAGGCGATCCGGGTCGCCCGCAGGATCCTCAACCAGCCCGCGATGGCCCCCTACAACGACGGGGAGCTCTCACCCGGGCCGAAGGTGGAGACCGACGAGGAGATCCTCGCCTGGGTCGCCAAGGAGGGCGAGACCGCCCTGCACCCGTCCTGCACGTGCAAGATGGGCACGGACGAGATGGCCGTGGTCGACCCGACCAGCATGCGCGTGCACGGGGTGGAGGGCCTGCGCGTCGTCGACGCCTCCGTCATGCCGTACGTCACCAACGGGAACATCTACGCCCCGGTGATGATGGTCGCCGAGAAGGCCGCCGACCTGATCCTCGGCAATGAGCCGCTGCCCGCCTCGAAGGCCGCCTACTACCGCCACCGCGACGCCCAGAAGCAGGCCGGGTAGACCTTGGCCGGCGAAGCGCTGCGCGCGCTGCTGGAGCACGTCCGCTACGAGGTGCTGCCCGCGGCGGCGACGGAGGAGAAGGTGCTCGCGCACGTCCCGCGCGACGTCGTGGTCACGGTCACGGCGTCGCCGGTCAGGGGACTCGAGCCGACCCTGGAGCTGACCGGGCGGCTCGCCGCGCACGGCTACCGCGTCGTCCCGCACGTGCCGGCACGGCTGCTGCGGGACGACGTCCACCTCAAGGAGGTCGTCGCGCGCCTGCGCGAGGCGGGCGTGGACGACGTCTTCGTACCGGCGGGCGACGCCGATCCGCCGGCGGGGGCCTACGACGGCGCCCTGCCGGTGCTGGTGAGGCTCGGCGAGCTGGGCGCGCCCTTCGCCCGGGTCGGCATCACGGGCTACCCCGAGAGCCATCCCCTCATCCATGACGACCTCACCGTCCAGTCGATGTGGGACAAGCGCGCGCACGCCACGTACATCGTCAGCAACCTGTGCTTCGACGCGCGGGTGCTGGGGGAGTGGATCGCGCGCGTACGGCGCCGGGGAGTGACGCTGCCGCTGTACGTGGGCGTCGCCGGGCCCGTGCAGCGGGCCAAGCTGCTGGCCATGGCGACGAAGATCGGCGTGGGGGAGTCGACGCGGTTCCTGACCAGGCACCCGTCGTGGTTCCTGCGGTTCGCCGCTCCCACCGGTCACGCGCCGGAGCGCCTGCTGGAGCGCGCCGAGCAGGCCCTGACCGCACCGTCGTCCGGTGTGGCGGGCCTGCACCTGTTCACCTTCAACCAGATCGCCGAGACCGAACGCTGGCGCCGGGCCTGGCTGGAGCGGCTGGGCGGCTGACCCCGTGGTCGGTCGATGTCCTTCCCGCCGCCCGGCCGCCCCGGGCCGTGCGGGCGCCGTATACAGAGGACGGGCCCCAAGGCCTCAGCGGAAGACCACCGTGCGGTTGCCGTCGACCATCACGCGGCTCTCGCTGTGCCACTTCACCGCGTGCGCCAGCACCTGCGCCTCCACGTCGCGGCCGACCGTCACCAGTTCGCCGGGGTCGAGGGAGTGGTCGACGCGGACCACGTCCTGCTCGATGATCTGGCCCTCGTCCAGGTCCGGCGTCACGTAGTGCGCCGTCGCGCCGACGAGCTTCACCCCGCGGGCGTAGGCCTGCTCGTAGGGGCGGGCGCCCTTGAAGCTCGGGAGGAAGGAGTGGTGGATGTTGATGGCGCGGCCCTCGAGCTGCTTGCACAGGTCGTCGGAGAGGATCTGCATGTAGCGGGCCAGCACGACCAGGTCGACGTCCAGCTCGCGCACCAGCTCCAGGAGGCGGGCCTCGGCCTCGGGCTTGGTGTCCCTGGTGACGGGGACGTGGTGGAAGGGGATGCCGTACGTCTCGGCCAGCCCCTCGAAGTCCCGGTGGTTGGAGACGATCGCCGGGATCTCGATGTTCAGGGACCCGGTGCGCCGGCGGAAGAGCAGGTCGTTGAGGCAGTGCCCGAACCTGGACACCATGATCAGCGTCCGGGTCGGGGTGGCGGCGTCCCGCATGGTCCAGGAGATGCGGTGGGCCTCCGCGACCGGGCCGAACCGGTAACGCAGGGTTTCCAGATCCGCGATTGGATCGGAAACATCGAAGTGGACCCTCATGAAGAAGCGGCCCTTGAGCCGGTCGTCGAACTGCTGGCTCTCCAGGATGTTGCCGGAGTTCCTGACGAGGAAGCCGCTCACGGCATGGACCAGTCCCGCGCTGTCGGGACAGGAGAGGGTGAGGACGTACTCGCGGCCTGACTGCGGACGAGGGAACTTAGGGGACACGGCGGCCTCCGTCGGTGCGCATTGCACAACTCAGTGAGCGATACGCAACATAGTCCGGGCTCGCGGGACTCTCGGTCAAGAGAGAAGGGGCCTTTGGACCCTTGCCGAATCGTCATCGGCGGACCCCTTGACGTATGTCCTCACATTCGCCAGGGTGTTCCACCACAAGCAATTGGGTGCACGATGCGCAACGCATTTCGGTTGAAGGGCTGGGCGCGTGGCAGACCTGTATGTGGACGGTGAATGGCGGGAGTCGGTGGCCGGTGGCCGCCGCGAGATCCGCTGCCCCGCTGACGGCACGCTCGCCGCGACCGTCTCCGAGGCGACACGCGCCGACACCGAGGCGGCGATCGCCGCGGCCCGCCGCGCCTTCGACGAAGGCCCCTGGCCGCGCACCCCCGAGCGCGAGCGCGGCGCCCTGCTGCTGCGCACCGCCGACATCCTGGAGCGGGACGCCAAGGAGTTCGCCCGCGCCGAGTCGCTGGACACCGGCAAGCGGCTGGTGGAGAGCGAGTACGACATCGCCGACGTCGTCTCCTGCTTCCGCCACTACGGCGGCCTCGCCGGCACCGACGCCGGACGCGTCATCGACACCGGACGCGACGACGCCGTCAGCCGGGTCGAGTACGAGCCGGTCGGGGTGTGCGGACTGATCACACCGTGGAACTACCCTCTGCTGCAGGCGAGTTGGAAGGTCGCCCCGGCCCTCGTCGCCGGCAACACCTTCGTCCTCAAGCCCAGCGAGCTCACCCCCTCCACCTCCGTCCTGCTGATGCGGGCCCTGGAGGAGGCGGGACTGCCCGCGGGCGCCGGAAACCTCGTCCTGGGCGCCGGACCCGAGGCGGGTGCCCCGCTCGCCGAACACCCCGCGGTCGACATGGTCTCCTTCACCGGTGGTCTGGAGACCGGCAAGCGAATCATGGCCACCGCCGCCGCGACCGTGAAGAAGGTCGCCCTCGAACTCGGCGGCAAGAACCCCAACGTCGTCTTCGCCGACGCCGACTTCGACGCGGCCGTCGACTTCGCCCTCACCGCCGTCTTCCTGCACTCCGGGCAGGTCTGCTCGGCCGGCGCCCGGCTGATCGTCGAGGACGCCCTGCACGACCGGTTCGTCGACGAGGTCGTGCGCCGCGCCCGGCAAATCCGGCTCGGTGGCCCCTTCGACCCGGACGCCGAGACCGGCGCGCTGATCTCCGCCCAGCACCTGGCGAAGGTCGAGGCCTACGTCGCCACCGGGCTCGCGGAGGGCGCCGTACTGCGCTGCGGCGGCGAGCGGCCCGACGACCCCGCCCTCGCGGGCGGCTTCTACTACCCGCCGACCGTCCTCGACGAGTGCCGGCAGGACATGCGGGTCGTGCACGAGGAGTCCTTCGGACCCGTGCTGACCGTGGAGCGTTTCAACGGCGAGGACGACGCCGTCCGCATCGCCAACGACACCGAGTACGGGCTCGCCGGAGCCGTCTGGACGCAGGACGCGGGCAGGGCCCAGCGGGTCGCCCGGCGGCTGCGCCACGGCACGGTGTGGATCAACGACTACCACCCCTATGTGCCGCAGGCGGAATGGGGTGGCTTCGGGCACTCGGGCACGGGCCGGGAGCTGGGACCGACCGGCCTCAACGAATACCGCGAGCCCAAACACATCTGGCAGAACATCCAACCTCGGCCGCAGCACTGGTTCCGCGGCTGAACGCCGAAATGAGGTCGAACGTGACCACCACACAGACCGAGGTGCCGCAGCGGCGCGGCGGGCCCCAGGACTCGGCCGGCACGCCGGTGATCTCCGTGCGCAGGCTGTGGAAGGTGTTCGGGCCGAAGGCCGAGAAGGTGCCGGAGTCCGAGGAGCTGTGCGGCCTCAGCCGCCGCGAGCTCATGGACCGTACCGGCTGCACGGCCGCCGTCCGGGACGTCGGCTTCGACGTCGCCCCCGGCGAGGTCTTCGTCGTCATGGGCCTGTCCGGCTCCGGCAAGTCCACGCTCGTACGATGTCTGACCCGGCTGATCGAACCCACCTCCGGCGAGATCGTCTTCGAGGGCGAGGACATCCGGGGCGCCGACGCGGCCCGGCTGCGGGAACTGCGCCGCCGCAAGTTCTCCATGGTCTTCCAGCACTTCGGGCTGCTGCCCCACCGCCGGGTCGTCGACAACGTGGCCTTCGGCCTGGAGATCCGCGGCATGAGCAGGGCCGAGCGCACCCGACGCGCCATGGAGGTCGTGGAACTGGTCGGGCTCGCCGGATACGAGCACTCCTACCCCGACCAGCTCTCCGGCGGCATGCAGCAACGCGTCGGCCTGGCAAGGGCGTTGGCCGGCGAGCCGGACGTCCTGTTCTTCGACGAGCCGTTCTCCGCGCTCGACCCGCTGATCCGCCGCGACATGCAGAACGAGGTCATCCGGCTGCACCACGAGGTCGGAAAGACCATGGTGTTCATCACCCACGACCTCTCCGAGGCGCTCAAGCTGGGCGACCGCATCCTGATCATGCGCGACGGCAAGACGGTCCAGTGCGGCACCGGCGACGAACTCGTCGGCGCCCCGGCCGACGACTACGTCCGCGAGTTCGTCAAGGACGTACCGCGCGGTGAGGTCCTCACCCTGCGGTGGATCATGCGCCCGCCGGCCGACGGCGACGAACTGGACGGCCCCGAACTCGGCCCGGACGTCGTCGTACGGGAGGCCACCCGGACGGTGCTGGCCGCCCACAAGCCGGTCAAGGTCGTCGAGAACGGCAAGCTGCTCGGCATCGTCGGCGACGAGGAGATCCTCTCCGTGGTCGCCGGGCAGGAAGGCGGCGCATGATGGCCGTCACCATCGAGAAGCCCGACGAGAAACCCGGCACGGCGGAGAAGGCGGTCCCCGCCGCCCCCGTCGAGAAGACCCGCAAGGTCAGCCGGGCCATGATGGTCGGCGCCGTCCTGGTCGTCTGGCTGGTGCTGTTCGCCGTACTGCGCGGCAGGCAGACCCTGTCCCTGGCGGCGGCCGACCTCACCGGTCTGCACAAGTGGCTGAACGACCTCAACGACTCCATCGGCGCCAACCGCAACTCCAACCCGCTCTTCCTGTACTTCTTCAACGAGATCCGGCTGGTCATCGACAACCTGGTGACCTTCGTCCAGCACCTGATCTCCCAGCCCTCCGGCGGCCGCCCGGTCCCGCAGATCGGCTGGCTCGGCGTGGTGGGCCTGGCCGGCTACGTCTCCTGGGCCGTCGGCAACTGGCGTGTGGCGCTGCTGGCGGTGGCGGGCTTCACCTTCTTCGGGCTGCAGGGCCTGTGGCAGGCGAGCATGGACACCCTCGCGCTCACCCTCTCCGCGGTGTTCGTGGCCCTGCTCTTCGCGATCCCGCTCGGCGTGTGCGCCGGTCTGTCCGACCGGTTCAACCGCGTGGTCACGCCCTTCCTCGACTTCATGCAGACGATGCCGACCTTCGTCTACCTGGCGCCGCTGACCCTGTTCTTCCTCATCGGCGGCGCCTCCGCCACCATCGCCACCGTCATCTACGCGGCCCCGCCGACCATCCGCATCACCGCGCACGGCATCCGCAACGTGTCGAGGACGACCGTCGAGGCGGCCGACTCGCTCGGCGCCACCCGCCGCCAGTCGCTGCTGAAGGTCCTGCTGCCGATGTCCAAGCGGACCGTGGTGATGGGCGTCAACCAGACCATCATGGCCGCCCTGGCCATGGTGACCATCGCGGCCCTCATCAACGCGCCCGGCCTCGGCGCGAACGTCATCCAGGCCCTGCAGTCGCTCGACGTGGGCACGGCCTTCAACGCGGGCCTCGCCATCGTCGTCATGGCGATCGTGCTGGACCGGGTCACCACCGCGGCCAGCGCCCGCGAGGAGACCGCGCGCAACTCCAGGGACCGCTTCGCGACGTGGCGCCGGCCGCTGCTGGGCGCCGGCGCGGTCCTCACGCTGGTCCTGGTCTACCTGTCCCACACCTATGTGTGGGCGGCCGACTTCCCCGGCGACGGCACCGTCGGCACCCACATCGCCGACGCCGCCGACACCGCGACCAACTGGGCGCAGGACAACCTGTCGGGCCTGACCAACGCCGTCCGCGACGCCATCACCAACGGCCTGCTCAACCCGTTCCAGACCCTGCTCACCGACTCCCCGTGGTGGCTGGTGGGTGCGGTGCTGGTCGTGCTGGGCGTGGTGCTCGGCGGCTGGAAGGCCGGCGTCACGGCGGCCGTGTGCGTGGGCCTGCTGGTCGGCACCGGGGTGTGGTCGGACGCCATGACCACGCTGGCCTCGACGCTGGTGGCGACCGTGCTGGTGATGGTCCTCGGCATCGTCTTCGGGGTGTGGATGGGCCGCAGCGCGGTCGTGGACCGCGTCATCCGGCCCAGCCTCGACGCGGCCCAGGTCATGCCGCCGTTCGTCTATCTGGTGCCGTTCCTCGCGCTGTTCGGCGCCACCCGCTTCACGGCCATCGTCGCCGCCGTCGTCTACGGGGCGCCGGTCGCGATGAAGATCATCGCGGACGGGATCCGGGCCGTGCCGGAGACCACCGTGGAGGCGGCCACCTCCGCCGGGTGCAACACCTGGCAGATCATCACCAAGGTTCAACTGCCGATGTCACGCAGTGCCCTGACGCTCGCGACCAACCAGGGCCTGATCTACGTGCTGTCGATGGTTGTTGTGGGCGGCCTGGTAGGAGCGGGCGCCCTCGGCTACGACGTCGTGGCCGGATTCTCGCAGGGTGAGCTGTACGGCAAGGGGCTGGCGGCGGGACTCGCCATCGTACTGCTCGGAGTCATGTTCGACCGGATCACTCAGGCAGCGGCGCGACGCGCGAGCGCTTAAAGGAGCAGGACACCATGGCAAGACACTGGCGTGCCGGCGCGGCCGGCCTGGCCGTCCTCGGCCTCACCCTCACCGCCTGCGGCGGCGCGAAGGTCGGCGACACCTCCTCGGGTTCGAACAACGCGGGCAGCTCCGGCAAGTGCGGCAACTTCAACCTCGCGGTCAACCCCTGGGTGGGCTACGAGGCCGACGCGGCGGTCGTCGCCTACGTCGCCCAGCACAACCTCGGCTGCACCGTGAACAAGAAGAACCTCAAGGAGGAGATCGCCTGGCAGGGCTTCGGCACCGGCGAGGTCGACACCGTCCTGGAGAACTGGGGTCACGACGACCTGAAGAAGAAGTACATCACCGGGCAGAAGACCGCCCAGGAGGCCGGCCAGACCGGCAACAAGGGCATCATCGGCTGGTACGTGCCGCCGTGGCTGGCCAAGGCGCACCCCGACATCCTCGACTGGAAGAACCTCAACAAGTACGCCGCGAACTTCAAGACCTCGGAGTCGGGCGGCAAGGGCCAGCTCCTGGACGGCGACCCGTCCTACGTCACCAACGACGCGGCCCTGGTGAAGAACCTCAAGCTGAACTTCAAGGTGGTGTACGCGGGCAGCGAGACCGCGCTCATCCAGTCCTTCCGGGACGCCGAGAAGAACAAGAAGTGGGTCATCGGCTACTTCTACGAGCCGCAGTGGTTCCTGTCCGAGGTCCCGCTGAAGAAGGTGTCGCTGCCGAAGTACACCACCGGCTGCGACGCCGTGGCGGAGAAGATCGCCTGCGACTACCCCGTCTACGACCTGGACAAGATCGTCAGCACGAAGTTCGCCAAGTCGGGCAGCCCCGCCTACAAGCTGGTGAAGAACTTCAACTGGACGAACGAGGACCAGAACACCGTCGCCAAGTACATCGCGCAGGACAAGATGACCGACGACGCGGCGGCGAAGAAGTGGGTCGACGCCAACAAGGACAAGGTGGACGCCTGGCTCAAGTAGGCCCGGCCCGGGGCCGGTCGAACACGCCCGGCGGGCGGTGCGCACCTGTGCGTACCGCCCGCCGGGCATTGCCGTGTTCAGGGCGTGTTTCACGCCGTTTTCCGACGTCACGGACCTCTTGACACCCCCATTCCCGGAAGGCACGCTGAGTTGCGCAACCTGAATCACGTTGCGCAGAAAGCAACTGAACGGTTCTGATTCCGGAGGTGCGGCGATGGCGGGACCCCGAGTGGTGATCATCGGAGCGGGCGTCGTGGGAGCGGCTCTCGCGGACGAGATCTCCGCGCGAGGCTGGACCGAAGTGACCGTGGTCGACCAGGGCCCCCTCCCCGCCACCGGAGGATCCTCGTCGCACGCCCCCGGTCTGGTCTTCCAGACGAACTCGTCGAAGACCATGACCGAACTGGCCCGCTACACCGTCGAGAAGTTCTGCTCCCTCGACGTCGACGGCAAGCCCTGCTTCCTGCAGGTCGGCGGCCTGGAAGTGGCCACCACCCCCGAGCGGCTGGCGGAACTGCACCGCCGCCACGGCTGGATCAGCGCCTGGGGCATCGAGTCCCGGCTGCTGACCCCCGACGAGTGCGTCGCACAGCACCCCCTGGTCGACGGCGCCAAGGTCCTCGGCGGCCTGCTGGTCCCCACCGACGGCCTGGCCAAGGCCGTCCTCGCGGTCGAGGCCCAGATCCGCCGGGCCACCGAGCGCGGCGTCACCTTCCTCGCCCGCCACGAGGTCACGGACGTGCTCCGGGCCGACGGCGAGGTCACCGGCGTCCGCACCGACCAGGGAGACCTGGAAGCCGACATCGTCGTGTGCTGCGCCGGCATCTGGGGCCCCAAGATCGCCCGCATGGTGGGCATGAACCTCCCGCTCACCCCGCTCGCCCACCAACTCGCCTGGACCGGCCCGATCCCCGCCCTCGCCGGCCAGACCGAGGAGGCGGTCCGCCCGATCCTGCGCCACCAGGACGCCGACCTCTACTACCGTGACCGCTTCGACGGCATCGGCATCGGCTACTACGGCCACCGCCCCATGCCCATCACCGCCGACGAGATCCTCTCCGTCGACGAGGCCGACCGGATGCCCTCGGTCCTGAAGTTCACCGAGGAGGACTTCGCGCCCGCCTGGAGCGAGACCCAGGACCTGCTCCCCGCCACCCGCGAGGCCAAGGTCGAGGAGGGCATCAACGGCCTGTTCTCCTTCACCACCGACAACTTCCCGCTCCTCGGCGAGTCCCCGGACGTCAAGGGCTTCTGGGTCGCCGAGGCCGTCTGGGTCACCCACTCCGCGGGCGTCGGCCGCGCGATGGCCGAGTGGCTGGTGGACGGCCACTGCTCGTCGTTCGACCTGCACGAGTGCGACGTCAACCGCTTCGAGCCGCACCAGCTGACCCCCGAGTACGTCCTGGCGCGCGACTGCCAGAACTTCGTCGAGGTCTACGACATCCTCCACCCCCTCCAGCCGAGCGGTGAGCCGCGCCCGATCCGCAAGAGCCCCTTCCACGCTCGTCAGCAGGAGCACGGAGCCTTCTTCCTGGAGGCCAACGGCTGGGAGCGGCCGCAGTGGTACGAGGCCAACGCGGGCCTGGTGGAAGGCCGTTCCATCCCCACCCCGAACGACTGGGCCGCGCGGTACTGGTCGCCCATCGTCGGCGCCGAGGCCCAGGTCACCCGCGAGACGGTCGCCCTGTTCGACATGACCGCCCTCAAGCGCCTGGAGGTCAGCGGCCCGGGCGCCGCCGACTTCCTGGAGCGCCTGGTCACCGGCAAGGTCGCCAAGTCCGTCGGCTCGGTCACCTACACCCTGCTGCTCGACCACGACGGCGGCATCCGCAGCGACATCACGGTGGCGAGGCCGGCCCGCGACCTCTTCCAGGTCGGCGCCAACGGCAACCTCGACCTCGACTGGTTCACCCGCCACCTGCCCGCCGACGGCACCGTCCAGGTCCGCGACATCACGCCCGGCACCTGCTGCATCGGCCTGTGGGGGCCACTGGCCCGCAAGGTCCTGCAGCCGCTGACCGACGAGGACTTCTCCAACGACGGCCTGAAGTACTTCCGTGCCAAACGCGCCCACATCGGCAGCGTCCCGGTGACCGCCATGCGGCTGTCGTACGTCGGCGAACTCGGCTGGGAGCTGTACACCACCGCCGACCTCGGCGAGAAGCTCTGGGACACGCTGTGGGCCGCGGCCCGGCCGCTCGGCGGTATCATCGCCGGCCGCGGCGCCTTCAACAGCCTGCGCCTGGAGAAGGGTTACCGCTCCTTCGGCACCGACATGACCTACGAGCACGACCCCTACGAGGCCGGCGTCGGCTTCGCGGTCAAGCCCGACAAGGAGGACTTCGTCGGCAAGGCCGCCCTGGAACGCCGTAAGGCCGACGTACGACGGAAGCTGACCTGCCTGACCATCGCGGACCCGCGGTCGGTCGTCCTGGGCAAGGAGCCCGTGTACGACGGGGAGCGCGCCGTCGGCTACGTCACCAGCGCGGCGTACGGCTACACGATCGGCAAGGGGATCGCGTACGCGTGGCTGCCGACGGAGGTGGCCGCGCCGGGGACGGTGCTGCACATCGGGTATTTCGATCAGCGGATCGAGGCGGTCGTCGCCGAGGAGCCGTTGTTCGACCCGACGATGTCCCGGCTGCGTGGGTGAGTTCGAAGGGGGTGCCGCGGTGGGTCGTGGCTCGGCTGCGGGTTGGTTGTGGCTGGTCGCGCAGTTCCCCGCGCCCCTTTACGGCATCCAGTCCTCGTCAGGAAAGGAGCACCGTCGGTGACAGCACAGGTACTCGACGGCAAGGCCACCGCCGGCCACATCCGGCGCGAACTGGCCGATCGTGTCGCCAAGTTGACCGCCGACGGTGGTCGCCCGCCCGGTCTCGGCACGGTTCTCGTCGGTGACGACCCCGGCAGCCGGGCCTACGTGGCCGGCAAGCACCGGGACTGCGCGCAGGTCGGCATCGCCTCCATCCGCCGGGACCTGCCCGCCGACGCCACCCAGCGGCAGGTCGAGGACGTCGTCGACGAGCTCAACGCCGACCCCGCCTGCACCGGCTACATCGTGCAACTCCCGCTCCCCGCGCACCTGGACGCGGGCGCCGTACTGGCCCGCATGGACCCGGCCAAGGACGCCGACGGACTGCACCCCGTCAACCTCGGCCGGCTCGTCCTGGGCACCGAGGCGCCGCTGCCCTGCACCCCGCGCGGCATCGTCGAACTGCTGCGCCGCCACGAGGTGCCCCTCGCCGGGGCGCGGGTCTGCGTGATCGGACGCGGCATCACCGTCGGACGCCCCATCGGCCTGCTCCTGACCCGCCGCTCCGAGAACGCGACCGTCACCCTCTGCCACACCGGCACCAAGGGCCTGGCCTGGCACGTCCGCGAGGCGGACATCGTCGTCGCGGCAGCCGGGTCGCCCGGACTGATCACGAAGGACATGCTGCGCCCCGGCGCGGCCGTCCTGGACGTCGGTATCACCCGCACCGAAAACGGGCTGGTCGGCGACGTGCACCCGGAGGCCGCCACGGTCGCCGGATGGGTCGCGCCGATGCCCGGAGGTGTGGGCCCCATGACCCGCGCGATGTTGCTCGCCAACGTCGTCGAGGCCGCCGAGAGGAACGCGAACGCCGTATGAACGCGCTCAACACCCCGCTGTCGGAGCTGGACCCCGAGGTCCACGCGGCCCTCGCCGCCGAGCTGCACCGCCAGCAGTCCACGCTGGAGATGATCGCCTCCGAGAACTTCGCCCCGACCGCCGTGATGGAGGCCCAGGGCTCGGTCGCCACCAACAAGTACGCCGAGGGCTACCCCGGCCGCCGCTACTACGGCGGCTGCGAACACGTCGACGTCACAGAGCGGTTGGCGATCGAGCGGGTCAAGTCCCTGTTCGGCGCCGGCTTCGCCAACGTCCAGCCGCACTCCGGCGCCCAGGCCAACACGGCCGTGTTCTTCGCCCTGTTGCAGCCCGGCGACACCATCCTGGGTCTGGACCTCGCGCACGGCGGCCACCTCACCCACGGCATGCGCATCAACTACAGCGGCAAGATGCTGAACGTCGTGCCCTACCACGTCTCCGAGGCCGACAACCTGGTCGACCTGGACGAGGTCGAGCGCCTCGCCAAGGAACACCGCCCCAAGATGATCATCGCGGGCTGGTCGGCGTACCCCAGGCAGCTGGACTTCGCGGCCTTCCGGCGGATCGCCGACGAGGTGGGCGCGCTGCTGATGGTCGACATGGCGCACTTCGCGGGGCTCGTGGCAGCCGGGCTGCACCCGAACCCCGTACCGCATGCCCATGTCACCACCACGACCACCCACAAGACGCTCGGCGGTCCGCGTGGCGGAGTCATCCTCACCGACGAGGCCGACCTCGCCAAGAAGATCAACTCGGCGGTGTTCCCCGGCATGCAGGGCGGCCCGCTGGAGCACGTCATCGCCGCGAAGGCGGTCTCCTTCAAGGTCGCCGCGTCACCCGAGTTCGCCGAGCGCCAGGCCCGTACCCTCGCGGGCGCCCGCATCCTCGCCGAACGCCTCACGCGGCCGGACACGGCGGAGGCCGGGGTGAAGGTCCTGACCGGCGGCACGGACGTCCACCTGGTCCTCGTCGACCTCCGGGAGTCCCCGCTCGACGGCCGCCAGGCCGAGGACCTCCTCCACGACATCGGCATCACGGTCAACCGCAACGCGGTCCCCTTCGACCCGCGCCCGCCCATGGTCACCTCAGGCCTGCGCATCGGCACCCCGGCCCTGGCCACCCGCGGCTTCACCGAGGACGACTTCGCCGAGGTCGCCGACGTCATCGCCCTCGCCCTCCAGCCGGAGCCGGACACCGCGGCCCTGCGCGCCCGCACGGCGGCGCTGGCCGCCCGGCACCCGCTCTACCCGCACCTTTCCGGACCCGCAGGAGTCGCCCGATGAGCCCCACCACCCCCGGCGCCGACCTCCCCGACCACCCGGAGTTCCTCTGGCGCACACCCGAGCCGAAGCGGTCGTACGACGTGGTCGTCGTGGGCGGCGGCGGGCACGGACTCGCGACCGCCCACTACCTCGCGAAGAACCACGGCATCACCAACGTGGCCGTGCTGGAGAAGGGCTGGCTGGCGGGCGGCAACATGGCCCGCAACACCACGATCATCCGCTCCAACTACCTCTGGGACGAGAGCGCGGGCATCTACGAACACGCGCTGAAACTGTGGGAGGGGCTGGAGGAGGAGCTGGACTACCCCATCCTCTTCTCCCAGCGCGGGGTGCTGAACCTCGCCCACAGCCCGCAGGACGTCCGGGACAGCGTGCGCCGCGTCGAGGCGAACCGCCTCAACGGCGTCGACGCCGAATGGCTGGACGCCGAGCAGGTCGCGGAGGTCTGCCCGATCGTCAACATCTCGCCCGACGTGCGCTACCCGGTCCTCGGCGGTACCTACCAGCCCCGCGCCGGCATCGCCAAGCACGACTACGTCGCCTGGGGCTTCGCCCGCTCCGCCGACGCCGCGGGCATCGACATCATCCAGAACTGCGAGGTCACCGGCCTGGACGTGGTCGGCGGCCGGGTGGTGGGAGTCCGCACCAACCAGGGGCCGATCGCGGCGGGCAAGGTAGCCCTGTGCTCGGCCGGGCACACCTCGGTCCTCGCCGCCATGGCGGGCATCGAACTTCCGCTGCAGAGCCACCCGTTGCAGGCGCTGGTGTCGGAACTGCTGGAGCCGGTGCACCCGACGGTGGTCATGTCGAACGCCGTCCACGTGTACGTCAGCCAGGCGCACAAGGGCGAGCTGGTGATGGGCGCGGGCATCGACGCCTACAACTCCTACACCCAGCGCGGCGCGTTCCACATCATCGAGGACCAGATGTCCGCGGCCCTGGAACTGTTCCCCGTCTTCGCCCGCGCGCACGTCCTGCGCACCTGGGGCGGCATCGTCGACGTCACCCCCGACGCCTCGCCGATCGTCGGCCTCAGCCCCGTCGACAACCTCTACCTCAACTGCGGCTGGGGCACCGGCGGTTTCAAGGCCACGCCGGGCGTCGGCTGGGTGTACGCCCACACCATCGCCCACGACACCCCGCACGCCCTCAACGCCCCCTTCTCGCTCGACCGTTTCACCACCGGCGCGCTCGTCGACGAGCACGGCGCGGCCGCGGTCGCCCACTAGGACCACTGGGAGCCGACCCATGCTGCTCATTTCCTGCCCCTGGTGCGGGCCCCGCGACGAGTCCGAGTTCCACTACGGCGGCCAGGCCCACGTCCCCTACCCCCAGGACCCTTCGGCTCTGTCCGACGAGGAGTGGGCCAGATACCTGTTCTTCCGCGCCAACCCCAAGGGCCCCTTCGCCGAGCGCTGGAGCCACGCGACCGGCTGCCGCCGCTGGTTCAACGCGGTACGCGACACCGCCACGAACGAGGTCCTCGCGGTGTACCGCTCGGGGGAGGAGCGCCCCAAGACGCCCGAACCCCGGCGGCCCCAACCAGCCCGTCCGGCGTTTGAGGACAAGGCCCTTTCGGGGCCGATCGGGGGTCCGGGGGCAGAGCCCCCGGTCCGCACCGGCAAGCGCACCCTCACCTTCACCTTCGACGGCACCGAATACCAGGGCGTAGAAGGAGACACCCTCGCCTCCGCCCTCCTCGCCAACGGCATCATCGCGGCAGCGACCAGCATCAAACGGGGCCGCCCCCGAGGCATCTTCTCCGCCGGCGTGGAGGAACCCAACGCCGTGGTCCAGATCGAGGAGCCCTTCCCCGAGCCCATGCTGCCCGCGACGACCGTCGAGCTCTACGACGGCCTGGTCGCGACCAGCCTCTCCGGCCAGGGCCGCCTCGCCACCAGCCCCGACCCGGCCCGCTACGACGCCGTACACGACCACTGCGACCTGCTGATCGTCGGCGGCGGACCGGCCGGCCTCGCGGCGGCGGCCGCCGCGGCCCGTAGCGGTGCCCGCGTCATCCTCGCCGACGACCGTCCCGAACTCGGCGGCAGCCTCCGCGGCACCGGCGAACTCCTCGACTGGGTCGACGAGACGGGCGCCCACCTCGACACCGCGCCCGAGGTCAAGGTGCTGCGCCGCGCCACGGTCTTCGGCTACTACGACGACAACCACCTCCTGGCCGTCGAGCGCCGCACCAACCACCTCGGCGCCGCCGCCCCGCCACACGTCGCCCGCGAACGCGTCCACCGCATCCGTGCCCGCCGCGTCGTCCTCGCCACCGGCGCCCACGAACGCTCGCTCGCCTTCGCGGACAACGACCGCCCCGGCGTGATGCTGGCCGCCTCGGCCCGCACCTACCTCAACCGGCACGGCGTGCTGCCCGGCCGCCACGCGGTCGTCTTCACCACCAACGACAGCGCGTACGCGGCGGCGCTGGACCTGCACAGGGCCGGCGCAGGGATCACCGCGATCGTCGACACCCGTACCGACGTGGGCGAGTGGGCGGAGCGCGCCCGCGCGGCCGGCATCGAGGTGCTGCCCGGGCACGCCGTCGTCGGCACGGACGGCGAGGCGCGGCTGACCGCGGTCACCGTCGCCCCGTACGGACGGACCACGGGAGAGCGGGAGTTCGCCGCCGACCTGCTGCTGGTCTCCGGCGGCTGGAACCCGGTGGCGCACCTGTTCAGCCAGGCGGGCGGCAGACTCCGCTACGACGACGAACTCGGCACCTTCGTCCCCGACACCTGCCGGCAGGCCGTCGAGGTCGCGGGCAGCGCAAGCGGCGTCCTCGACCTGGCCGGAGTCCTCGCGCAGGGCGCGGCGGCCGGCGCCCGCGCGGTCGAGGCCGAGGGCTACACGCCCGAACGGCCTCACCTCCCGCGGCCGCCCGCGCAGCCGCGGCCGACGCCCCCCATGCGGGTCTTCACGGTCCCCGGCCGTGAAGGCGCCCCCCGCTTCGTCGACCTGCAACGCGACGTGACCGTCGACGACCTGTCCCGCGCCACCGGCGCCGGCCTGCGCTCGGTGGAGCACACCAAGCGCTACACCACGGCCGGCACCGCCAACGACCAGGGCAAGACCTCCGGCGTCCTGGCGAGCGGAGTCGTCGCCGAACTGCTCGGCGTGGACGTCTCGGAGCTCGGCACGACCACCTTCCGCCCGCCCTACACCCCGGTCTCCTTCGCCGCCCTCGCGGGCCGCGACCGCGGGGTGCTGAGCGACCCGGTGCGCACCACCGCCCTGCACGAGTGGCACGTCGGACACGGCGCCCTGTTCGAGAACGTCGGCCAGTGGAAGCGGCCCTGGTACTACCCGCGGGACGGCGAGGACATGGAGAGCGCGGTCCTGCGCGAATGCGCCGCCGCCCGGGAGGGCGTCGCCTTCATGGACGCCTCCACCCTCGGCAAGATCGACGTCCAGGGCCCCGATGCCGGCGTCCTCCTGGACCGGCTCTACACGAACATGATGAGCACCCTGAAGGTCGGCATGATCCGCTACGGCGTGATGTGCCGCCCGGACGGCATGGTCTTCGACGACGGCACGGTCATCCGCCTCGCCCCCGACCGCTTCCTGGTCACCACGACCACGGGCAACGCCGCGGCCGTACTGGACTGGATGGAGGAGTGGCTGCAGACGGAGTGGCCCGAACTGCGGGTGCACTGCACGTCCGTGACCGAGCAGTGGGGCACCGTCGCCCTGGTGGGCCCGAAGTCCCGCGCGGTCCTCGGCTCCCTGGCACCCCAACTGGCGGTCGCCAACGAGGACTTCCCGTTCATGGCCTGGCGGGAGACGACCGTCGCCGGAATCGAGGCACGCGTCTGCCGCATCAGCTTCTCCGGTGAACTCGCCTACGAGATCAACGTCTCGCCCTGGGAGGCCCTCGCCCTGTGGGAGGCGCTGTACGAGGCCGGCGCCCCGTACGGCATCACCCCGTACGGCACCGAGACCATGCACGTCCTGCGCGCCGAGAAGGGCTACCCGATCGTCGGCCAGGACACCGACGGCACGGTCACCCCGCAGGACCTCGGCATGAGCTGGGTGGTGTCGAAGAAGAAGCCGGACTTCCTCGGCAAGCGCTCCTACGCCCGCGCCGACGCCGTCCGCCCCGACCGCAAGCACCTGGTCGGTCTGCTCCCCGAGGACCCGGCCGCCTTCCTGCCCGAGGGCACGCACCTGGTGGCCGACAGCGTGCTGCCCGCCCCGCCCGTGCCGATGCTCGGCCACGTCACCTCCAGCTACCGCAGCGCCGCCCTGGGCCGGACCTTCGCCCTGGCCCTGGTCAAGGGCGGCCGGGACCGCATCGGCGAGCGGCTGTACGCCCCCGTCGGCGACCGGCTGGTCCCGGTGACGGTCGCAAGCCCCGTCCTCTACGACCCCGAGGGAGCCCGCCGCGATGGCTGACACCGCGCTCACCGCCCCGCCCCGCAGCCCCCTGGCGCAGGCCGCCGGCCGTCTGGCGGCCGCGACGCGCGCCTCCGGCGGCGCCGTCCGGCTGGCCGAACTGCCCTTCCTGGCCCAGGTGAACGTCCGTCTCGACGCCAAGGGGCCCGCGGCGGACGCCGTGGCGCTCACCCTGGGCCTGCAACTGCCGCTGGAACCCGACACCGTGGTGCGGGCGGGGGAGCTGACCGCACTGTGGCTCGGCCCGGACGAGTGGCTGCTGGTCGGCCCGCCCGGCACCCAGCACGACCTGGAGGGCCGTATCAGGGAAGCGGCCGGAGAGGAACCGGTGTCCGTCACCGACGTCTCCGCCCAGCGCACCACGCTCCTGGTCGCCGGCCCCCGCGCCCGCGACCTGCTGGCCCACGGCTGCGCCCTCGACCTGCACCCGCGGGTCTTCGGCCCCGGCCGCTGTGCCCAGACCGCCCTGGGCCGCACCCAGGTCGTCCTGGTCGCCCGCGACGAGGCCCGGGCCGGCTTCTGGGTGCTGGTCCGCTCCTCCTTCGCCGGCTACCTCACCGACTGGCTGCTGGACGCGGCGACGGAGTACGTGTAGCGCGAGCCGCGGGGATGCCGCGGCTCGCTACGACGCGCGGGCGTCGACCAGCCAGGCGCCCGCCGTGAAACGGACCTCCGGACCGTGCACGAAGGGTTCGAAGGCGGCGCGGACGGTCTCGACCACCTTCGTCCGGGTCGCCTCGTCCACCTCCCGCAGGGCCTGCCCGACCGGCCCCATCCGCGAGAAGTAGCCGACCAACTGCCCCTCGGGAAAGGTGCATTCGGCGTCGAACGGCCGGACGTCGACATCGGCCCAGCCACTTTCCGCCAGAATGCTCCGGACCCGGTCGGGGTCGGCGAAGGCGAACTGGCCCGGCTCGTCGGGCCGGCGTGCCGGAAGGCCGGGCAGGTACGGGGCCGCGGCGCGCTCGGCCGTCGTCATGAACGGGTTGTCCGCCGGGCCGCGCCAGGCGATGAACCGCAGCCCGGCCCCCTCCCGCGCCGCCCGCCGCAGATTGGCGAAGGCCCGGACGGGGTCGGCGAAGAACATGACGCCGAAGCGGGACACCACGGCGTCGAAGGCGCCCGGCTCGAAGGCGTGGTCCGCCGCGTCGGCGCGGACGAAGGACGCGGCGGTGCCCTCACGCTCGGCGCGCTCCCGGGCGGCGGCGATCATCGGCTCGGAGATGTCGACGCCCACGCAGCGGGCCGCCGGACCGAGCCGCCGCGCGGCCGCCAGGGTCGTGCCGCCGGTTCCGCAGCCCACGTCCAGCACCCGGCCCGCCGGCCCGGCGGACGCCTCCACCGCGTCGAGGAGCGGCGCCTCGAAGGGCCTGAGCAACCCGTCCAGCACTGACTGGGCCTCGACCCAGGCCTGTCCCGCGGCACCGTTCCAACGGGCCGCCTGTTCGTCTCCGGTGCTGCGCTCCACGTCCATGACCGTCTCCTGTGGTTGCCGTCGTCGGGCCAGGATGACACCGTGCTACTTCAAGCCGACTTGAGGTCAAGAGGATGACAGAGCTGGACATCGCCGAGGTGGTCCGGCGCGCCGGGGTGCCCGCCTCCACGCTGCGATACTACGAGGAGAAGGGCCTGATCACACCGGTCGGCCGACGGGGCCTGCGCCGCCAGTACGACCCCGCCGTGCTGCAGCGTCTCGCGCTGATCGCGCTGGCGCGCACCGCCGGGTTCCCGCTCGACGACATCGCGCGGGTGTTCGCACCGGACGGGACCGTCCGCATCGACCGGCAGGCCCTGGTGGACAAGGCCGGAGAACTGGACCGGCGGATCGCCGAACTGGTCGTCCTGCGCGACTCCCTGCGGCACGTCGCCGCCTGCCCCGCGCCCAGCCACATGGAGTGCCCCACCTTCCGCGGCATCCTCGCGGCCACCGCGGACGTTCCGGTCCGCCGCAAGCGGGCACCCGGACAACCGTGGGACGCCTCGATCCCGGGAAGCGCCGAAGGGCACGCTCCGTGACCACAGGGTCGCCGTACCGCCGGTACGCCCGGCTCCGACTGTCCGCGAGCCGCGCGAGGTGCGACGCTGGGACGACAGGCATCCGCCGAGGGGACTCGGGAGGGCCCGATGGGACGTGACGTGCCGGCCCTGGTGTTCACGCGGGAGGACCGCCGTCGGTACCGGGACAAGATGCACAGCTGCCTCGACGTACTCGCCCAGATGCTGCACGAGTCGGGTTTCGAGAGCGAGCGCCCCCGGGTCGGGCTGGAGATCGAGCTCAACCTGGTCGACGACGACGGGCTGCCGGCGATGCGCAACACCGAGGTGCTCAACGCCATCGCCGACCCCGCCTGGTCCAGCGAGCTGGGCCGCTTCAACCTGGAGATCAACATCCCGCCCCGGGAGCTGACGACCGGCGGGCCGGGCGCCTGGGAGGAGGCCATCCGCCAGGCCCTCAACCACGCCGACGAACGCGCCCGTGCCGTAGGCGCCCGCCTGATCATGGTCGGCATCCTGCCGACCCTGCGGGAGTCGGACGTGGGCGAGGCGGCCCTGTCCGGCGATCCGCGCTACAAGCTCCTCAACGAGCAGATCTTCGCGGCGCGGGGCGAGGACCTGCGCATCAGGGTGGACGGCGTGGAGCGCCTGTCGATGTACGCCGACGCCATCACGCCCGAGGCCGCCTGCACCAGCACCCAGTTCCATCTGCAGGTGGACCCCAAGGACTTCGCCGACTACTGGAACGCGGCGCAGGCGATCGCGGGCGTGCAGATCGCGCTGGCGGCCAACTCGCCCTTCCTCTTCGGCAAGGAGCTGTGGCGCGAGACCCGCGTACCGCTGTTCGAGCAGGCAACCGACACCCGGCCGCAGGAGATCAAGGCGCAGGGCGTGCGCCCGCGGGTGTGGTTCGGGGAGCGCTGGATCACCAGCGTCTTCGACCTGTTCGAGGAGAACGTGCGCTACTTCCCGGCGCTGCTGCCCATCTGCGACGAGGAGAACCCGCAGGAGGCGCTCGACGCCGGGCGCATTCCGGAGCTGGGCGAGCTGACCCTGCACAACGGCACCATCTACCGGTGGAACCGGCCCGTCTACGCCGTCACCGACAGCGGTCCGCACCTGCGCATCGAGAACCGCGTACTGCCCGCCGGCCCCACGGTCGCCGACATCATCGCCAACGGCGCCTTCTACTACGGCCTGACGCGCGCCCTGGTCGACGAGGACCGGCCGGTGTGGACGCGGATGTCGTTCGCGGTCGCCGAGGAGAACCTGCACGCCGCGGCCCGCGACGGCATCGACGCCCGCCTGTACTGGCCCGGCACCGGTGAAGTCCCGGTCACGGAGCTGGTGTTGCGCCGCCTGCTGCCACTGGCCCATCGGGGCCTGGAGCTGGCAGGCCTGGACGCGGCCTGGCGCGAACCCCTCCTGGGCATCATCGAACAGCGCTGCGTCACCGCCCGCAACGGCGCCCTGTGGCAGGCGGAGACGGTGCACCACCTGCAGAAGGCCGGAATCCCCGACCGCGGGGAGGCCCTGCGCCGAATGACCACGACCTACATGGACTACATGCACCTCAACGCCCCCGCCCACACCTGGCCCGTGGACTGACGGTCTGCGTCCCGACGGCCGACTCCGGCCACGGTGGCGCGGTAGCCGCGCGGTGTGCGACACAGGGTGGCGCGCGGCATCGCGGTGGTCGGCACGGCGGGCCGACTGGAGCTGGACGTCGAGGCGATGTACCGCACACACGGCACACCGACTCCGCCGGAGCAGCCGCCTCAGACCTCCTCCAGCACCGTCCGGATCACATGCCGGGCGTTGCGGGCCATCGCCGCGTTCGTCGTCCGGTAGTACGGCAGCGCGATCACCGCCTGCGACAGCGTTCGCGCCCGGCCACGCCGCCAGCTCGCGTCGTCCACGTCGAGCGCCTCCCGGAAGACCGCCCGCGCCCCGGCGGGCAGCAGGTTCCATGCCGGGAACAGGTCGCAGGCGGGGTCGCCCACCCCCATGCAGCCGAAGTCGATCACGGAGACCAGCCGGCCGTCCGCCACGAGCAGGTTGCCCGGCATCAGGTCGGCGTGCAGCCACACGTCGGGGCCGTCCCGGTCCGGGGCCCGCAGCGCGTCCTCCCACACGGCGGCCACGGCGTCGCAGTCGACACCCTCCTCGGGCAGCCCGCGCAGCGCCCCGATCGCCGCCCGCGTCTCGGCGTCGAGGGCGGTCAGCGGCCCGCCGCGGTGGGCCCGCGGGGCGTCCGGCAGGTCCAGGCCCCGCATCGCCGTGACGAAGGCCGCCAGGTCCCCCGCCAGCCCCACCGGGTCCTCGAGCGCCCCCTCCTCGGGGTTGCGCCCCGCCCGCCACCGGTACACCGACCACGGCCAGGGATATCCCTCGGCGGGCTCCCCGGCGCCGAGCACCTCGGGCACGGCCGTGGGCAGCAGCGGTGCGAGAGCGGGCAGCCAGCGCCGCTCCCGCGCGACGTCATCGGCCCCGCCCGCCACCAGCGGCAGCCGTACCACCATGTCCTCGCCCAGCCGGTACATGGCGTTGACCGTGCCGCCCGAGGGGAACCGGCGCACCGGCAGCCCCGCCCACCGCGGGAACCGCCCGGCGACGAGCCGCCGTACGAGGCCCTCGTCGACGGGGTGCGCGCCGGGATGCATCTGCCCTGTGGTCATGGGGAGTCATCCGACCGCCGGGTGCCGATCTTCGTCAAACGTTTTTGCGGAGCGCAACCGGCCCGCCGGACCGGGCGTTCGGGCGGCCCGCGTGCCGTGTCAGGATGCGGGTGATCGTACGTCCTCCGGAAAGCTGCCCGACGTGAGCGAAACCGAGCCGGCCACCGCGCCGCACCCCCTGCTGCTGGCCGACGGCCGGCCCGCCGCCGCCGCGTGGTCGCTGGACCCCGCCCTCAGGCACCTCAACCACGGCTCCTTCGGCGCCGTCCCGCTGGCGGCGCAGGAGCGGCAGCAGGAGTTGCGCGCCGAGATGGAACGCTCGCCCGTGGTGTGGTTCCCGACGCTGCCCCCGCGTCTCGCCGCGGCCCGCCGGGAACTCGCCGCGCTCCTGCGGGTGGACGCCGGCGACCTCGCCCTGGTGCCGAACGCCAGCGCCGGCGCGAGCGTCGTCTACGCAGCCCTCGCCCCGCGCCAGGGCGGCGAGATCGTCGTCACCGACCACGGTTACGGGGCCGTGACCATGGGCGCCGAGCGGCTGGCCCGGCGCTGGGGCGGCCGGGTGCGCACCGCGCGGGTGCCGCTGGACGCCGACGCCGAGCAGGCGTACGAGGCCGTGGTCGCCGAACTCGGCGAGGCCACCGGTCTGGTCGTCGTCGACCAGATCACCTCGGCGACCGCGCGCAGGTTGCCGGTGGAGGCGATCGGCGAGGAGGCGCGGCGACGCGGCATCCTGATGCTCGTCGACGGCGCGCACGCGCCCGGGCTGCTCGCCACGCCGCTCGCCGACGCCCCGTACGACTTCTGGACCGGCAACCTGCACAAGTGGGGCTGCGCCCCGCGCGGCACCGCGGCGCTCGTCGCGCGCGGCCCGCAGCGCGACCGGCTGTACCCGCTCATCGACTCGTGGGGCGCCCTGGACCCGTACCCCGACCGCTTCGACCAGCAGGGCACCATCGACGCCACCTCCTACCTGGCGGCGCCGACCGCCCTGGCACTCGTCGAGCACACCTGGGGCTGGGACGCCGCCCGCCGCTACATGGACGACCTCGCCGACTACGGCGCCCAGGTCGTCGGCGCCGCCTTCGCGGAACTCACCGGCGAGGACAGCCGGGTCGACGTCGGCATGCCCGTGCCCGGCATGCGTCTGGTCCGCCTCCCCGACGGCCTGGGCCGCACCCGCGTCGAGGCCGACGCCCTGCGCGACCGCGTCGCCCGCGAACTGGACGTGGAGGCGGCCTTCACCAGCTTCGGCGGCGTCGGCTACTGGCGTCTGTCCGCGCACGTGTACAACACCGCTGCCGACTATGAGTACTTCGCGGAGAAGTGCGTACCCGTGCTCGGCGAATGGGCCCGGTTCGCGGGCTGAACGCCCCTCGGTGCCATCGGGGGCGGCGAACGTCCCCCGGCGTCATCAGGTCAAGCGTCCCGGACCCTTGACTCGCCGGGCCGCCACCCCGATCCTCGTCCCAGATATTGCGCTGGCCATGACAACCCCATCGTCTCCTCGACGCCATGGGGCCGGCCGACCGCGCCATCGCGCCGACGGAGGGACGTGGGCAGTGACGCCGAACCGACGCTCGAACCGCAGACGCAGGAACGTCACCCTGATGTCGCTGCTCCTCCTGGTGTTCGCCGTGATCCTCGGCCCCACGCCGAGCTCGGCGGCGGGCTCCGACTGGTGGATCCCGACCGCGGCACCCACGCCGGACGTGCAGATCAACGTCACCGGCGAGCCGTTCACCGGCACCGACTCGGCCGGAAAGGTGCGCGGGTTCGTCGACGCCCACAACCACCTCTTCGGCAACGAGGCCTTCGGCGGGCGGCTGATCTGCGGCAAGGTGTTCTCCACGAACGGCGTCGCCGACGCGCTCAAGGACTGCCCCGAGCACTACCCCGACGGCACCCTCGCGGTCTTCGACTACATCACCCACGGCGGCGACGGCAGGCACGACCCGGTCGGCTGGCCGACCTTCAAGGACTGGCCGGCCTACGACTCGATGACCCACCAGGCCGACTACTACGCCTGGGTGGAGCGGGCCTGGCGAGGCGGGCAGCGAGTGCTGGTCAACGACCTCGTCACCAACGGCATGATCTGCTCCATCTACCCCTTCAAGGACCGCAGTTGCGACGAGATGACCTCGATCAGACTGCAGGCGAGGATGACGTACCAGCTCCAGGACTACGTCGACGCCATGTACGGCGGCCCCGGCAAGGGCTGGTTCCGGATCGTCACCGACAGCGCGCAGGCGCGTGAGGTCATCGAACAGGGCAAGCTGGCCGTCATCCTCGGCGTCGAGACCTCCGAGCCGTTCGGCTGCAAGCAGATCCTGGACATCCCGCAGTGCAGCAAGGCCGACATCGACAAGGGGCTCGACGAGCTGTACGGGCTCGGCGTGCGCTCGATGTTCCTGTGCCACAAGTTCGACAACGCGCTGTGCGGCGTCCGGTTCGACTCCGGCGGCCTCGGAACGGCCATCAACGTCGGCCAGTTCCTGTCTACCGGCACCTTCTGGCAGACCGAGAAGTGCACCGGCCCGCAGCATGACAACCCCATCGGCAACGCCGCCTCGGCGGCCGAGTCCGACCTGCCGTCGGGCGTGACGGTGCCCTCGTACGACTCCGGCGCCCAGTGCAACAAACGCGGGCTCACCGACCTCGGCGAGTACGCCGTGCGCGGGATGATGAAGCGCAAGATGATGCTGGAGATCGACCACATGAGCGTCAAGGCCGTCGGCCAGGCGCTGGACATCCTGGAGTCGGCCTCCTACCCCGGAGTGCTCTCCTCGCACAGCTGGATGGACCTGAACTGGACCGAACGGGTCTACGCCCTCGGCGGTTTCGTCGCCCAGTACATGCACGGCTCCGAGGGCTTCGTCGCCGAGGCGGCCCGCACCAAGGCGCTGCGCGACAAGTACGGCGTCGGCTACGGCTTCGGAACCGACTTCAACGGCGTCGGCGACCACCCGGCCCCACGCGGCGCGAACACCTCGAACCCGGTGACGTACCCCTTCAAGAGCGTCGACGGCGGCTCGGTCATCGACAGACAGACCTCCGGCGAGCGCACCTTCGACATCAACACCGACGGCGCCGCGCACGTCGGGATGATCCCGGACTGGATCGAGGACATCAGGAAGGTCGGCGGACAGACCGTGGTCGACGACCTGTTCCGGGGTGCGCAGTCCTACCTCGACACCTGGGGTGCGACGGAGCGGCACCAGGCGTCGGTCGATCTCGCCAAGGGGCAGCCGGCGACGGCCAGTTCGTCCGAGTGGAACCCGTTCACCAGCTACCAGCCGGGGCGGGCGGTCGACGGCGACGGGGGCACGCGCTGGGCCAGTGACTGGAGCGACGACCAGTGGTGGCAGGTCGACCTGGGCTCCACCCACCTGGTCTCCGGGGTCACCCTCGACTGGGAGCGGGCGTACGGGAAGTCGTACCGCATCGAGCTGTCCACCGACGGCACCACCTGGCAGACCGCCTGGTCCACCACCTCCGGCGACGGCGGGCTGGACACGGCCAGATTCGCCGGCACACCGGCCCGTTACGTCCGCGTCCACGGTCTCGCCCGCGGCACCTCCTGTGGATACTCGCTCTACGACGTCGGCGTCCACAGCGCCTGACATCCCGCACGACACCCGAGGACACGCATGGCACGCAGACCGTCGGCCGAACGACGCAGACAGCTGACGGAAGCGGCGATCCGGGCGATGGCCCGGGACGGCGTCCCCAGGACGACGACCCGGTCCATCGCCGCCGAGGCCGGCGTGTCCCTGAGCGTCTTCCACTACTGCTTCGACTCCAAGCAGGCCCTGATCGAGTCGGTCATCACGACGCTCACCGACCACTCCGTGGCCGTGGTGAAGGAAGCGCTGCGCCCGAAGGCGACGCTGGAGGAGACCGTCCGGGCCGGCTTCCAGGCGTACTGGGACCATGTGCGCGCCCACCCCGACGAGCACATGCTCACCTACGAACTGACCCAGTACGCGCTGCGCGAGCCGGGATTCGAGCACCTGGCCCGGCGCCAGCACGAGCTGTACGGCAGCGCCTTCGCGGAGCTCATCGAGCGGCTGCGACTGGACAGGGATCTCGAACTCAGCGTTCCCGTGCCCGTGTTGGCCCGTTACCTGGCCGCCGTCACCGACGGGCTGACCCTCAACTTCCTGGTGCTGGGGGACGAGTCGGCCTGGTCGGAGATCCTCGACACGGTCGTCGCGCACATCGCGGGGCTCGTGGTCTGAGCGGCCCGGGGGACCGGGTCACGCCTCACTGCTTGACGTGTACTGGACGATGTGGATTCATGGGAGCGCTCCCATGACTCTGCTCGTGCCTTTTCCACGCCTGGGTCTCCCGGCGCTCACCCCCATGGAGCCGCAGTGAGAAGAACAAGCAGCACGACACGACAGCACCCCTTGACGGGCCTGATGGCCCTGCTGGCGAGCCTCGTCGGACTCGTCCTCGTCGGCGCGCTCTTCCCCGCCGTCGCCCACGCCCAGTCACCCGGCGTCCAGGCCACCGGCCTGCACATCAGCAACGGCCGGCTGGTCGAGGGCAACGGCAACGACTTCGTCATGCGGGGCGTCAACGCCGCCCACACCTGGTACCCGGGCAAGACCAAGCAGTCGCTGGCCGACATCAAGGCACTCGGCGCCAACTCCGTCCGGGTCGTCCTGGCCGACGGTCACCGCTGGGCCGCCGACAGCGCCTCGGACGTCGCCGACGTCATCGCCCAGTGCAAGGCCAACCGGCTCATCTGCGTCCTGGAGGTGCACGACACCACCGGCTACGGCGAGGACAGCGCGGCCGGCACGCTCGACCAGGCGGCCGACTACTGGATCGGCCTCAAGGACGTGCTGGCCGGCCAGGAGAACTACATCGTCATCAACATCGGCAACGAGCCCTGGGGCAACACCAATCCGGACGGCTGGACCGCCCCCACCATCGCCGCCGTCAAGAAGCTGCGCGGCGCCGGACTCCAGCACACGATCATGGTCGACGCACCCAACTGGGGCCAGGACTGGCAGGGCGTGATGCGCGCCAACGCCAAGTCGGTCTACGACGCCGACACCACCGGCAACCTCATCTTCTCCATCCACATGTACAGCGTGTTCGACACCGCGCAGGAGATCACCGACTACCTCAACGCCTACGTCGGTGCCGAACTGCCCATCCTCATAGGCGAGTTCGGCGGACCCGCCGACCAGTACGGCGACCCCGACGAGGACACCATGATGGCCACCGCCCAGCAGCTGAAGCTGGGCTATCTGGCCTGGTCGTGGAGCGGCAACACCGACCCGATCCTGGACCTGGCGGTCAACTTCGATCCCAAGCAGCTCAGTTCGTGGGGGCAGCGGGTCTTCAACGGCGCCAACGGCATCGCCCGGACCGCCAAGGAGGCCACGGTCTTCGGCGGCGGCTCCGGCGACACCCAGGCGCCCACGACCCCCGGCACGCCCACCGCCTCGGCCGTGACGGCCACGTCCGTCACCCTCACCTGGCCCGCCGCCACCGACGACGTCGGGGTCACCGGCTACGACGTCGTCCGCGTCGGCAGCGGCGACGAGACCCGGGTCGCCACGTCCACCACCAACACCGCCACCGTGTCGGGACTGACCGCCGCGACGGCGTACACCTTCGCCGTCTACGCCCATGACGCGGCCGGCAACCGCTCGACCCGCTCGGCCACCGTGAACGTCACCACCGACAAGGCCCCCACCACCGCCTGCTCGGTCGGTTACCGCGTCGTGGGGGAGTGGCCCGGAGGTTTCCAGGGCGAGATCAAGATCGGCAATCCCGGCACCGCCGCCATCAACGGCTGGAAGCTCGGCTTCACCTTCGCCGACGGCCAGACCGTCTCCAACATGTGGGGCGGCACGGCCGCACAGTCCGGCGGCACCGTGACCGTCACCCCGGCCTCCTACACCACCACCATCCCCGCCGGCGGCTCGGTCACGGTCGGCTTCATCGCGAGCAAGGGCTCCACCAACACGGCCCCGACCGCGTTCACCCTGAACGGCAGCACCTGCACGGCCGGTTGAGCCACGGATCGGCGGGGGCACCCGTCCCCGCCGATCACCTCCGCGGCGGTCGATGTACGCCGTGCCAACAGGAGTTGAGAGCTGCGCCGTCACTCTATACACCCATATACAGGCTATGTAGAGTACGAGTATGGGTACGCTCCGTATGACCCTGCAGACCCAACTGGTGCTGCGGGCTTTGCTGGAGGATCCCGCCAAGGAGCGCTACGGCCTGGAGCTGTGCGAGCTGGCGGGACTGCCGTCGGGCACGATCTATCCGATCCTCGCCCGTCTGGAACAGGTCGGCTGGCTGGACAGCACCTGGGAGGACCCGGCCGTCCACGAGGAAGCGGGCCGCCCGCGCCGCCGCTTCTACCGGATCACCGAAGACGGCGCCGAACAGGCCCGCCTCGCCCTGGCCCACACCTACCGCGCCCGCAAACAGCCCCTGCCGGGCTGGGCGGCCACGCGTCCGGTCGGTGAGGGGGAACGCCGTGAAAACCCGGCCCCGTCACCTCCGCGGTGACCCCGTGCTCTCCCGCACCACCAGCGACGTCGGCACCAGATCCGTGCCCGCGCGTACCCCGCCACCCCCGCGGATCTGCTGCAGGGCCTTCTCCACGCATCGCCGCCCCACCTCCGCGAAGTCCTGGTGCACCGTGGTCAGCGGGGGCACGAAGTACGCGGCGTCGGGGATGTCGTCGAAGCCGACCACGCTGACGTCCTCGGGGACGGCGACACCGCGTTCGTGGAAGGCGCGCAGGACGCCCAGGGCCATCTGGTCGTTGGCCGTGAACACGGCGGTGCAGTCGGGGCGTCCGGCGAGCGTGAGGCCGGCCGCGTAGCCGGACTCGGCCGACCAGTCGCCGTGCAGCGGAGGCGGCACCGGGCGCCCCGCCTCCTGGAGTACCGCACGCCAAGCCTGAGTTCGGCGCTGTCCGGCGTAGGAGCTTTCGGGCCCGGTGACGTGCCACACCGTCTCGTGACCCAGATCGAGCAGATGGCGTACGGCCATGCGGGCGCCGTCGGCCTGGTCGGTGTCGACGACGCAGTAGCGGTCGCCGGCGTCGGAGTCGACGACCACGACATGGACGCCGGGCGGCAGTTGGACCGTCCCGGTGTCCAGGAGGTGGACCTCCATGATGACGACGACCGCGTCGACGGCCAGCTCGCCCATACGCGTGAAGGCACCCAGGACGTTGTCCTGGGTCGGCACGTCGATCGGGATCAGGGTGATCGCGTAGCCCTCGGCCGCCGCATGCGTGGCGATGGCCTCCACGGTGCGGCTGTTGCCGGTCGAGGACAGGCTGAAGAGGATCACGCCGATGGTGTTGAACTGGCCGTAACGCAGGGCGCGCGCCGCGCTGTTGGGCCGGTAGCCCAGCTCCCGCATCGCCGCCAGCACCTGCTCCCGGGTGGATGCGATCACCCCGGGATGGCCGTTGGAGACCCGCGAGACCGTCTGCGAGGAGACGCCCGCGAGTTTGGCGACGTCGGCCATCGACACCCGCTGCTTGCGGCGCCCGCCGGGCACACCGGAACCACCCCGCTCCACCACTGGAGCCTCCTTCGACCCGACCCCGCACCCGTTGCGGAGCCCACCGGATGTTACGCGTGAGACACCTTGACTGCCGCCGGGGCGGATGCCACGATTCCGGCGCCGCCGAGTTTACGTAAACATCCCGCACGACGGCAGTCGATGTTTACGTAAACATCGCGGAGCGCCGAGCCGCCACCTCTCGAAAGGGCACGTCGATGCGCAAGACCCCCGCCAGAAACCGCCTCAGCTCCCGGCTGCGCGCCACCTGCGTGGCGGTGGCGATCGCCGCGGTCAGCGGCGCGACACTGGCCGGCAGCCCCGCCTCCGCCTCCGCCGCCGCTCCGAGCGGCGGCACGAGCCAGTTCCGGGGCGTCAACTGGGCCGACCCGCGCGACAACTTCGCCGACGACTACCTCCAGCTGTCGGGCCTGTCGACCTCCGACAACTACGCCCGGACGTACGCGAAGGCGAGCCGGATCATCACGGCGTTCCGCGCGAACCTGGGCGCCAACACGGTCCGGCTGCCCATCAACCCGTACACGGTCAACGGCGCGTACTGGAAGTCCTACCGCGCGGTCATCGACGCGGCCTCGGCCCACGGCTTCAAGGTCATCGTGTCCTACTGGGAGGGCACCGGCGACAAGCGGGACGGCTACATCGACGACGAGGCCACCTTCTGGCCCATGTGGGACACCGTCGTGAAGACCTACAAGCACGACCCGCGTGTCTACTTCGAGCCGATGAACGAACCGCACGGCTACACCGACGCCCAGTGGGCCGACATCGCCGCCAAGTGGCTCGCGACCTATCCGTCCGTCCCGCGCGACCGCGTCTTCGTCAGCGGTGCCGGCTACAACGACCACGTCACCTCGGTCTGCGCCGACCCGCGCCTGAAGGGCACCTACCTCTCACTGCACCACTACGGCTTCTGGAAGTCGTACGCCACCTACGACCAGTGGGTGTCCGACCTCAAGGAGCGCATCGGCGACTGCGCGAACCGCACGGTCATCGACGAGTTCGGCGCCCCGATGACGACGGGCCTCGACTACGACAAGCCCGCGCCCGACGACAACTACGTCAACTTCATCCAGGCCGAGACGGACACCGCCCGCGAGCTCGGTATGGGTTCCGTGTACTGGCCCGGACTGCGCACCGACGACATCTACTCGATGCAGAAGCTGGTCGGCGACCCCTCCCGCCCCTGGCTGGCCACCACCAACCAGTCCGGTGCCGACCGGCTGGCCTGGGCCTGGGGCCGCGGCCGGCCCGTCCAGGGCTGACCGACTCCTCGCCGCAACGGTCGAACTGCGCCCGGCCGTTGCGGCGAGGCCTTCGAGGCGGTGCGCCGCGGCAGGGCGGGGTCAGGCGGCGGCCGGTCGGACCAGGCCCGTCTCGTAGGCGAAGATCACGGCCTGCACCCGGGCCCGCGCACCGATCTTCGCGAGGATGTGGCTGACGTGGGACTTCACGGTCGTCGGCGCGATCGACAGCCGCTCGCCGATCTCGGCGTTGGACCAGCCGGAGGCCACGGCGGTGAGGATGTCGCGCTCGCGATCGGTGAGCGTGGCGAGTCCGGCCCGGCGGGCGGTACGGGGGGCCGGCTGCTCCTGGCGGACGGTCTCGATGAGCGCGCGCGTCAGGGCGGGGGTGATGACGGCGTCCCCGGCGGCCACGACGCGGACCGCGGCGGTGAGCTCCTCCGGGGTGGCGTGCTGGGCGAGGAAGCCGCCGGCCCCGGCGCGCAGTGCGGCGGAGGCGTACGCCTCGCTGCTGGTCGGCGTCAGCACCAGTACGCGCGGGCGGCGCTCGCCCGGAGCGACGGGGCGGGTGATGCGGCGGATGGCCTGGATGCCGTCCGCGTCGGACGCGCCGCTGCCCATGACGACCACGTCGGGGCGGAGTTCCTCGCACCGGTCGGCGGCGTCGGAGGCGTTCGCCGCTTCGCCGATGACGGTCAGGTCGGGTTCGGCCGCGAGGAGCATACGGAGGCCGAGGCGCTGCAGGGACTGGTCGTGGACGACGAGCACGGAGGTCATGGCGAGCTTCTCCCCTGAACGAAACCGTTTCGTTCACGTGGGGATCAGCGTAGTCCCGTCCCTATCGAAACGGCACCGTCTCGATTGTGGTATCGGTCACGCGCTCAGTCGGTTTCGCGCAGCGCGGTCCACGTGTCGTGGCTCACGACGCCGTCGGCGTCGAGCCCCTTGGCGTTCTGGAAGCTCTCCACGGCGGCCGTCGTGCCCGGGCCGAACTCGCCGTCCACGCCCGAACCGCCCACGCCGTAGCCGCGTTTGGTGAGCATGCACTGCACCTGCAGGACCCGCTTGCCGCTGTCGCCCTCGCGGGTGCGGCCGTTGCCGGCGTAGTAGGTGCAGTCGGAGATCCAGGGCGGGGTCGCGGGGTCCTCAGGCGTGTCGGTCGCCGGCGTCGTCCCGGTCGGATCGTCGCTCGCGCTAGGCCCCGGGACCGTGGGAGAGGCGGAGGTGCCGTGCCGCCCGGGCCGGACCGAGCCGGAGGCGGCGGACGCGGAGGGGGATTCCGCGGTCCGCGCCCCGCCGTCGACGCTCTTGCCGGAGGCGGACGTGTACGCCGCGGAACCCGACGCCGACGGCCTGGCGCCGTCGGAGAGGGTGCCGCCGCTGCTCGTACGGGAGCCGGGGGAGGCACCCGAGGCGGGCGGGACCGGACGGTCGATCGCGAGGATGCCGGCCGCCGTCGCACAGAGCACGACACCGACGGCGACGACCAGCAGAGGCTTCCTGCGGCTGCCGGCGGTGCGGGGCTCGTCGGCGCGTAAGCGCTCGGGCGGGTCCGCCGCGACCACGGGGGCTTCGCTCCCAACCCCGGTGGGTCGGGCCTGGCCTCCGGTGGGTCGGGCCTGGTCTCCGGTATGCCGATCATCGCCCCCGGTGGGCCGCGCCTCGCCTCCGGCAGGCTGCACCGCGTGCCCGGCCGGAGCGGGGGCCGGCGCCATCGGGGCGTCGGAGGACCGCAGGCGCGTCGTCCCGTCACCGGGCAGCCCGTCGAGGACCTCGTAGGCCCGCTGCCGCTCCAGCACCCGGCCGGCCAGCGGCTCGGGCCAGTCGGCCGCCTCGGCGCGGGCCGAGGCCGCGTCGACCAGGTCCTGCGGGCTGGGCCGGCCCTCGGGCTCCTTCGCCAGACAGGCGGCCAGCAGGGCGGCGAGGTCCGCGTCCGCCGCTGCGACCTGGCCCAGCAGCTCCCCGTTGGGCTCCTCGAAGGCCACCCGGTGCATCACGTCGACGCCAGTGCCGTCGCCGAACGGAGCATGCCCGGTCGCCGCGTAGACCAGCGTCGCGCCCAGCGAGAACACGTCCGAGGACGGTTCGCAGGTGCCCGTGCGCAGATGCTCCGGCGACATGTAGGCAGGGGTCCCCACCCGGTTGCCGGTGCCGGTCAGCGCGCTCGCGTCGACGGCCTTCGACAGGCCGAAGTCGATGACGTGGGCGCCGTGGACGGACAGCAGCACGTTCGACGGCTTCAGGTCGCGGTGCACGATCCCGGCGGCGGCCAGGTCGGCCAGGGCCCGCCCCAGCTCGGCCACCAGCCGCCACACCGCGGCGGTCGCCAGGGCGCCGTCCTCGCGCACGGCGTCCGCCAGATCGAGGCCCGCCAGGTACTCGGTGGCCATCCACAGCAGCCGGTCCTCGAAGCCCGTGCCGCACAGCCGGGGCGTACGGGTGGTGCGGACCAGGTCGTGCACCGACGCCTCGCGTTCGAACCGGCGCCGGAAACCCGCGTCGTCCGCGTACTCGGGCCTGATCACTTTCACCGCGACCAGGCCGGGCCCGCCGCCCGCCGGACGGCCGAGATACACCCGCCCCATGCCGCCGCTGCCGAGCAGCGCCAGCGGCACGTAGGGGCCGATGCGGCGCGGATCCCCCGAGTGCAGGGGCGCGGCGCCGGTCTGCCGCAGCGCCGCGGCCTCGTCCGGTGCCGAGCCCGACGGCACCGAGCGGTGTTCTGACACGGATCCCCCGAAGTGATGTTCGTCGTATGCCAGTTCGCCCAAGAGGGGAAGACGAGGCTAACGCAGCAGCGGCGCGTCGACAGCGGTTTCGATCAGTATTCGGCCTGCCCTGCGGTGGGTCACCGGCGGTGCATGGTCTCCAGTGCGGCGGCCAGCACGTGCGGGTCGTGGTGGCCCTTGTAGACCGCCGGCGGCTGGCGGTCCAGGTGCAGCAGCCGGGACACGGCCGTCCAGGCGGTGCGCACCGAGTACTCGACGGTGAAGACGACGTCGTCCGGCACCTCGGCGAACTGCCCTATGAAGGCGAGGTTCACGGATCCCTCCGGCACCACGTGGGGCCGGTCCTCGCGCCGCCGGACCAGGAACTGGCTGGTGATGTACGGCATCACACACGGCACGACCGTGGAGGTGGCCAGGACACGCTCCGCGAGCTCCCCTTCGATGCGCAGGTGGTGCAGGACCTCCTCCAGGATCTCCCGGCCGGAGCACATCGTCATCGGCTTGGGCGTGTGGTTGCCCGCGCGGCCCGGGAAGAGACCGTAGCCCCACCACACCGAGACGCCCTCGGGCTGGTCGCGGTAGACGGGCTGGCGGTTGGCGACGACGGTCAGCAGCCAGTTGGAGTCGGTGAAGGTCATCAGACCGCCCCGGCCGGTCTCGCGCCGGTCGAACTCGGCGAGCGCGTCGAGGAAGGCGGGATCCTTCGCGGTGACCGTGAACGACTCCCAGCGCGACTCCTTGACGTGCTTGTCGAAGGCCGCCGGGTTGCCGAACTCCTCGCGCCCCCGGGCCAGTCGGTGCCACAGCAGCCAGGAGCCGGAGCGGCCCGGCGCGGGCGGCGGCGCCGAGGTGTGGGTGCCGAGGGTGGAGGCGTCGGTCATGGAGCCGTTGGTGACGAACACGAGGTCCTCGGGCGTCACGGCGATCTTCTCCTCGACGCCGCCCTCGGTGACGTAGAGCGTCTCGACCGTGCCGCTGTGCCGCCCGGGGGTGAACGCCAGGTCGGTGACCCGGGCGCCGGCGTGCACGACGACACCGCGCTCGCGCAGCCAGGCCGCCAGGGGCAGCACGATCGAGTCGTACTGGTTGTAACGGGTGCGGTGGATCCCCGACATGGAGGCGAACTCGGGGAAGAGGTGGATGAACCGGCGCAGGTAGCGGCGGAACTCGATGGCGCTGTGCCAGGGCTGGAAGGCGAACGTGGTGCACCACATGAACCAGAAGTTGGTGGTGAAGAAGTGCTCGCCGAAGCAGTCCGTGATCCGCTTGCCGTCCAGCCGGCTCTCGGCGGTCGCCAGGCAGCGCACCAGCTCCAGCCGGTCGCGCTCGGAGAAGCCCATCGTGGACGTGTCGACGATCCGCCCCTCGCCGTCGACCAGCCGCGCGACGTCGTCCCAGCCGAACTCCTCGTGCCCGGAAAGGATCTCCTGCGTCACCGACACCGAGGGGTCGTCCAGGGTGGGGATGCCGGACAGCAGGTCGTAGGTGCAGCGGAACTCCGCCTCGAACATCCGGCCGCCGCGCATGCTGTAGCCGGCGTCCGGCGTGCCACCGGCGTCCAGGCTGCCGCCGAGCTGCCGCTGTTCCTCGAAGAGGTGGATGTCCGCCCCCTCGAATCCGCCGTCACGGATCAGGAAAGCGGCCGCCGCGAGCGCCGCGATCCCACCGCCCACCAGGTATGCCTTCGCCATCGCCCGACTCCTCGTCTCCCCACGGCCGTTCAGCGACCGCGAACCTCACTCTTCCCTGGTGCACCACCGCCGTCAGTGGGCCGTCCGGCACCCGGAGGGACCGGACGGCCCGTGCGGGTGCGGCCCGTTCAGTCACTCTTGCCGGGCAGCCACAGGTCGGGGCCGAACACCTCGTAGCGGATACGGCGGGCCGGGATGCCGGCGCCCAGCAGCTGGGTGCGGACGGCGCGCATGAAGGGCAGCGGGCCGCACAGGAACACCGTTGCGTCGGCGGGCAGTTCGATGCCGGTGAGGTCCATCAGGCCGGTGCGGGCGGTGGGTTCCTCCGCGCCGGGCCGCTCGTACCAGAACTCCGTGCGGGCGCCCGGCAGTCGGCCGGCCAGCTCGCGCGTCTCGGCGCGCAGCGCGTGCTCGGCGGGGGAGCGGTCGGCGTGCAGGACGGTGACCGGGCGGGTCGAACCGAGGGCCGCGAGGTGGGCCAGGATGCCGGTCATCGGGGTGCCGCCGATGCCGGCCGAGACCAGCACGACGGGGGTGGTGGCGTCGGCCGGGTCGTCGAGGAACACGTCGCCGAACGGTGCGGACAGGGTCAGTTCGTCGCCCTCCCGCACCTCGGCGTGCAGCAGGTTGGAGACCTCGCCGTCCGGTGCGCCGGCCTCGCCCACCACCCGCCGGACGGTGATGCGCCGCTGGTCGCCGCCGGGTGCCGAGGACAGGCTGTACTGGCGCAGCTGGTGCACCCCGTCGGGCATGCGCACCCGCACGCTGACGTACTGGCCCGCGCGCGCCCGCGGCGCCGCCTCGCCGTCGGCGGGACGCAGCAGGAAGGACACCACGTCCGGCGTCTCGGTACGACGCTCGACGACCGTCCACCGCCGCCAGATCCGGCCCGGCTGGACGCCGGCCTGCTGGTACAGCCGCGCCTCCTGGCCGATCAGCGCGCCGGCCATCAGCCAGTACACCTCGTCCCAGGCGGCCGCGACCTCGGGGGTGACCGCGTCGCCCAGCACCTCGGCTATCGCGCCGAAGAGGTACTTGTGCACGATCGTGTACTGGTCGTCGGTGACCCCGACCGCCGCGTGCTTGTGGGCGATGCGGTCCAGCAGGGTGTCGGGCCGGACGTCGGGGTGGTCGAGGAGCATGGTGGCGAACCCGGCGATCGAACCCGCCAGTGCTCGCCGCTGGGCGCCGCTGGCCTGGTTGCCGCGGTTGAACATCCCGTCGAGCAGTTCCGGGCGGTCGTGGAACATCGCGCCGTAGAAGCGCGTCGTGATCTCGTCGAGTGCTCCCGCGACGGCGGGCAGCGTGGCACGGACCACGGCGGCGGACTCTGCGGACAGCATGGGACCTCCCGGACGGGAACGGTTGGCAGGAAGAGTGCCGCTCCGTCGGCGGGCGGCGGCCTCAGGTGTAGCAGGCAACCACCGGGGTTTCCGGGCCGTTTCGGGGCGTGGAGGGCAAGAGGGGCCGGTCGGCCCCGGGACCGGGGACCACCGGCCCCAAGGGCCCGCCCGGTTCCGGAGCCGACCGGCCCCGCCACCCTCTCCCGTGCGGCCCTACGGCTTGATCCCCACGGCCGTCCACAGGCTGACCTCGGCGTCCGTCGCGTCGCTCTCGCCCTCCGGGCGCCAGCGGTGCCCCACGCTGACACCGGGCTCCAGCAGCTCGAACCCCTCGAAGAAGCGGGCGAACTCGTCCTTGGACCGCACCTGCACCTGCGTCCCGGAGCTGATGTAGATGTCCACCAGCTTCCGCCAGGTCTCCGGGTCGAAGTCCGGCGTGCAGTGGCTGATGGCCAGCGCGCTGCCCGACGGCAGGGCGTCCATGAGCCGGGCGACGATGTCGTACGGGCCCCACGCGTCCGGGATGAAGTGCAGCAGCGCGTTGAGGGACAGCGCCACCGGCTGCGTCAGGTCCAGCGCCTCGCCCAGCTCCGGCGCGTTCAGGATGGTCTCGGGCTCGGTGAAGTCGGCGTGGATGTAGGTGGTGCGGCCCTCGCTCGTGCTGCGCATGAGGCGTTCGGCGTACTTGAGGACCAGCGGGTCGTTGTCCGCGTACACCACCCGGGCGTCGGGGACCACCGACTGGGCGACCTGGTGCAGGTTCGGCTCGGTCGGGATACCGGTGCCGATGTCCAGCCACTGCCGGATGCCGTGCTCCCGGGCCAGGACCCGGGTGGCGCGGTGCATGAACGCCCGGTTCTCGCGGGCGCACACGTAGATCGCCGGGAAGACGCCGGCGACCTGCTCACCGGCCCGCTCGTCGACCTCGAAGTGGTCCTTGCCGCCGAGGTAGTAGTCGTACATCCGGGCGGAGTGAGGCCTGCTGGTGTCGATGTCCCGCGCGGCGTGGGAGTTGGTCATCCTGTCCCTTTCGGTGGTGATCGTGGGGGTGTCGGGCAGGTCGCGGCCAGGGCCGGCACGGGTCCTTCCCGCTGGGAATCTCGGTCAGCCGGTGGCCAGATGGTCGGCCAGGCCCCGCTTGACGCCGGCGACGAACGCGGCGATCTCCTCCGGGGTGTAGATGAGGGCGGGCCCGGCCGGGTCGGTCGACTGGCGCAGGGCCACGCGGCCGTCGGCCAGCTGCTTCGTCTGCACGCACTGCCCGCCGTTGGGGCCGCTCCACGGCGACTCCCAGCCCTGTTCGCCGAGGTCCGAGGCGGGCATGCCGTTGTACACGTGACAGTCGATGAAGCTCATGAGTACTCCTTGCGCATGCGGTTCAGGAGTGCCCTGCTGTCGGCGTCCGAGGTCAGCAGGGACATGCGGTTGTGCGCCTCGAGATGCGCCACGACGTCGGAGCGCTGGTCCAGGTACATCGCGCCCGAGAGGACCTCGGTGTAGACGATGTCCGGCAGCTCCGGGGCCTCGAAGCGGAAGTAGGTGAACGGCGCGCACGCCCCGACATGGGCGCCCGCGGTGAACGGCACGACGTCGACGCTGACGTGCGCCAGCTCCGAGACCTCGAGCAACCGCTCGATCTGCTCCCGCATCACCTCGGGGCCGCCCACCACCCGGTGCAGCACGGCCTCCTCCATCACCACCCACAGCGTGGGCGCGTCGGCTCTCTCCAGCAGGCTCTGCCGGCGCAGCCGCAGGTCCACACGCCGGTCGAGGTCCTCGTCGCTGTCGTTCGGGAAACCGCCGCCGAGCACCCCGCGCGCGTACGCGGGCGTCTGCAGCAGTCCGGTGACGTAGTGCGGCTCGTAGGTGCGCAGCGTCCTGGCCCCCGTCTCCAGGCTCACATAGGCGCTGAACCAACTGGGCAGCACATCGCGGTAGGTGTGCCACCAGCCGGGCTCGTTGGCCCGCTCGGCGAGGACGACGAACTCGTCGATCTCCTGCCGGTCGGCCCCGTACGTCTGCAGCAGCAGTTCCACGTACAGGGGGCGCAGCCCCACCTCCGCCTTCTCCAGGCGGCGGATGGTGAGGGGCGTGACGCGCAGCGCCTTGGCGGCCGCCTCCAGCGAGACCCCCGCACCCTGCCGACGCTCCTGCAGCCGACGGCCGAGGATCATGCGCAGCACGGTGGGGGCACTGTTGCCACCCGTGCCCTGACGGCCTTCGCTCACGCCCTTACCTCCTGAGGGTCTGTCACCCGATCGAGTCTGACAGTGACTTGATGAACCTCACCAGACCGATACCGGCCCGCTGAAATTATCAGCAGGTCTGTTGCAGGTTGAACTTGGGTGCGATCATAGTGACTTGTGTGAACCGTGCCGCCGAACGCGAGCGCGGTCCGTCAACCGTGCCCACCCCAAGCCGAGTTGATGTGCTCTGACGTTCGAGGCGTCCCCCGCGCCTGGCTGCCGCCCGCCCCACGGAAGGCCAACACCGTGTCCCCCCACCTGACATCGTCACCGCAGCTGTTAGACGTGGCCGACCCCGACCGCACGCACTGGCTGGAGCTGCCCGCCCACCGCTCCAGCGTGAGAGTGGCCCGCCGTTCCATGGGCGCCCGGCTCACCGCCTGGCGGCTGCCGGCCGCGCTGTGCGAGGACGCGGTGCTGCTGCTGTCCGAACTGGCCACCAACGCCGTACGCCACACGCTCAGCGCGCGGATCCTGTGCGGCATCGGCTTCCTCAGCGACGCGTGCCTGCGCCTGGAGGTGCACGACCACGACTACTCCGGCAGCGAACTGCCCTGCCGTGAGGCGGGCCCCGAGGACGAGGGCGGACGCGGGCTGCTCCTGGTCGAACAGCTCGCCGACGCCTGGGGGGTGGACCGCTCCAGACTCACCGGTGGCAACGCCGTGTGGGCGAACCTGACGGCCTGAGGGCGCGGGGTGGTGTCAGTCCTTCGCGGGCGTCAGCTCGGCGAGCAGCAGAGTGCGGTCGTCGCCGCCGCCCGGGCCGACGCGGGCGTGCAGCAACTGCCGGCACACGGCGGACAGTACGTCGTCGACGGCACCCGGCGGCGCGAGCGCGGCCTCGTCCACGGCGCCGGCCAGCCGGGCGATCCCGTGGTCGATGTCGTCGTCGCGGGACTCCACCAGGCCGTCGCTGTAGAGGACCAACACGCTCGGCTCCGCCACCTCCAGCACGGTCGGCTCGTAGCTGCCCGCGCCCAGGCCGAGGGGCAGTCCGGCGCCGACGAGCGGCACCGGCGCGGTCCGGCCGTCCGCGCCGCGCAACAGTGGGGGAGGGTGCCCGGCGCCCACCAGGGTGCAGGTGCGCAGACGTGCGTCCCACTCGGCGTAGATGCAGGTCGCGAAGGAGGCGCCCGGGGTCTCGCTGGCCAGGGCGTCCAGTCGCCGTATGAGCTCCGCGGCGGGGATGTCCAGGCCCGCCAGGGTGCGTACCGCGGTGCGCAGTTGGATCATCGCGACCGCGGACTCCGGGCCGTGCCCCATCGCGTCCCCGACGATCAGGCTGACCCGCTCGCCCGGCCGCCGCAGCACGTCGGACCAGTCGCCGCCGATGACCGTGCCCTGCCCGGCCGGCAGCGAGCCGTGGGCGATGCGGCAGCCCTCGACCTCCTGGACCGCGCCGGGCAGCAGACTGTTGCGGATGGCCAGGGCGGTGCGACGCTCGCGCTCGTAGCGCCGCGCGTTGTCCAGGGCGACGGCGGCGCGCGCGGCCAGCGACTCCACGGCCGCCATGTCCGCGGTCGTGAACGGCCCCCGGTCCGGTCCGCGCGTGCAGGCCACGAACCCGATCGCGTCGTTGCGCAGCCGCAGCGGCACCACCAGGAAGGACCCCACCTGCAGCAGCCGGTCGATGCGTTCGTCGCCGTCCGCCGAGGCCTTCAGCCGCTCGGACGTGTGCGCGTCGACGGTGTCCAGCAGCTGCGCGTGCCCGTCGGTCAGGGCACGGGCGTACGGCGTCCCCCGCGGGAAGACGATCACCTCGCCGACCGGCAGCACGCCCTCCCAGGTCTCGGGCGCGTCCGTGCCCACGCGCACCGCCAGCCGACGGGCCTCCCGCTGGGGCGGGTCGGCGACGGCGTACGCGCTCTCCTCGCGCCGCCAGCGCTCCAGCAGGTACACGGACGCGGCGTCGCAGAATCCGGGGGTGAGGGCGTGCACGACATGGCTGCCCGTCAAGCGCAGATCGAGCTCGGAGCCGATGGCGTCGGCCGCAGGGGAGAACGCCGACCGGCGGGGCGACGGCAGGACGGCGGGGGTGTCGTCGGCGGAGCTGCGCGGTTCGTTCCGCAGGGTCGTGCCTTTCCGGGTGGGGGGGGCCGGCCGCGCGGCTGTGACAACGGATCACCGCGCGTCGACGGCAACTATATGATGAGGCGTCAAGAGCCCTGATCCGAGAGGATGTTGTGGTGTCCGACAGTGCAGGACCACCGGTGACCGATTCCGACAGGGCCAGTGTTGCGCGTATGTACGACGCGATGCTGGGCGGGGAGCACAATTTCGCCATAGACCGGGAGGCGGTCGCGGCCGTCACGGCCATCGACCCCCAGGTGCGCATGCTGGCCCGCGCCAACCGCGCCTTCCTCGGCCGGGCCGTGCGCCACCTCGTCGGAGAAGGGGTACGGCAGTTCATCGACCTCGGCTCGGGCATCCCGACCCAGGGCAACGTGCACGAGGTGGCCCAGGCGGCCAGCCCCGGGGCGCGTGTGGTCTACGTCGACAAGGACCCGGTGGCCGTCGCCCACAGCGCGTCACTGCTGGCGGACAACCCGGACGCCGACATCGTCGACGCCGACATCCGCCGACCGGCCGACGTCCTGTCCGCGCCCCAGCTGCGCAAGCTGATCGACTTCGAACAGCCGGTCGCGGTGCTGATGGTCGCGATCCTGCACTTCGTCACGCCCGAGGAGGACCCGGCCGGCATCGTCGCCGCCTACCGGGACGCCCTGCCCGAGGGCGGCTGGCTGGCCCTGTCCCACGCCACGAACCAGGACCGCCCGCGAACGGCCGCCGCGGTGACGCAGCTGTACAACTCCAGGGCCACGTCGCAGGTCGCCACCCGCTCCCACGACGAGATCCTCGGCTTCTTCGACGGCTTCGACCTGACCGAACCGGGCCTCGTCCACGTCCCGCTGTGGCGGCCGGCCCCGGGGGATCAGATCCCGGACAACCCCTCCGAGTACTGGGTGTACGCGGGAGTCGGCCGCAAGAACGGATGACGGGGCGCGCCCTGGGGAGACTCACGGTCCCCGCCCACGGGTGCACCCCCGACGGGGAACGGACCGCCCGGCCGGAGACCCGGTGGACGACCCACTCGCGACCGAGGTCCGGCGAGCGCCCGTCCCCCTGGCACGGACGCCGTCCCCGAGGGGACGGGGGAGCCCCTTGCAGTACCGGGTCCGGCGTCCGCGCCTACCCCAATGATCATGGCTGCACCCCCGAACAAAGGAGGGGCGAGCGGCCCAGAGGCAGGGCCGGTCGGGACCTTGACGGGGGGCGAGGTGCGGTGTTGCCGGGGGCGCGACGCCGAGGGGCTGTGTTGTGGCTGGTCGCACTGTCGCCGCGCTGCCGAGGCGGGGTATGACGCCGCAAGGCTGAGTCTCGGCCGGGGCGCGATGTCGCTGGGCTGTGTCTCGGCAGGGTGCGACGCCGCGACCTGTAGTGCCGCAGACTGCGGTGCCGCGACGGTGTGCCGTGGTGTGTGCGCGGCGCCGGTCGCGGCCCACGCCGACCGACCCGACAGCTTCCCGCTCCGCCGTCAGCCGTAGGGCCTCTGCTCCGCCGCCCACCAGCTCTCCGCGAGCATGCCTCCGGATCGGTGACGTCGGCGTCGAGAATTTGCGGGCACCACCCCCCTTGATCGGGCGCCTCCAGACCGGGTTCCGTGCGTCGCCGTATCAGTGTCCGTCCCGGCCGTCAGCGTGCGGATGCCTCCATGCCGGCGCTCGCCGCCGTTCCGCGCGCGGATGCCACCCGACCCTCGCCCATGGCCCTTCCGTGTCCGGATGCGGCCACACCAGCGCCCGCCGCCCCTCCGCGAGTGCGCGCCGCCACAGCCGCGTCCATGCCCCCTCCGTGAGCGCGTACCGCCACGCCCCCGCCCTCCTCCCCTCCGCGAGCGCGTGCATCGCCTCTCGGTAGGCGACCGCGTCGATCCGGCCGTGCAGCCGTCGCTCGACGAGCCGTCGCTCGGCGGTCTCCAGCGCCGCGCGCGCCCGACGGTGCCGGGCGGCGCGGTGGGGAACGGCGCCCGCGCGACGCCGTCCGTAGGGATCCGCGCCCGGTCCCAGCAGGCGGGCCGTGTCGTACAAGGCCCCCGCGAGGATGAGGAGTTGGAGGAGGGCGGCGACGGCGATCATGGCGGCGGCCCCGATCCCTCGCCGAGCACGGGCAGTTCTACGCACTCCTTCGTCCGCACCACGTACCGCAGTGCGGCGCCGAACAGCCACGGCATGCCCCGTACGCCCTCCGTGACGGGCACGATCCGCGGAGCCCCCAGCTCCAGCCATTCCCCGCCCAGCCGTATCCGGCCACCGCCGGCGGCCCGGATGTTGCGCAACCAGTCCGATTCACGGCCGAAGTTGATGCCGACGACGACCGTGTCCCCCGTACGGAAGGCGCGCAGCGGTGTGTGGCGCACGGTGCCGGTACGGCGGCCGACGTGTTCGAGGTCGGCGAAGGCGAGGTGACCGGCGAGGTGCAGGGTCGTCCGGTTGACGCTGCCGCGCAGGCGGCGGCTCAGGAGCCGGGGAAAGGGCACGGCGAGCTCACCTCCTCGGGGTGCGGGACCCGGCGCGACCGGCCGGTACTCGGCGGACGCGCTCACGGCACCACCTCGATGGCGATCTCGGGCGGCTGCCGCAGGGTGTTGTGGACGGTGCAGTGCGAGACGACGGCCGACAGCGCGGGCAGCCGGTCCGGGGGCAGCCCCGGCGGCGGGAACACGACGATGCGTACGGCGTCGACCCGGGCCGGCCGGTCGGGCGCCATCGTGAACTCGGCCCGCACCCGCAGCCCGGTCTGCGCCACTCCGTGCCGGTGCAGGAAGCGCCCCGCGTAGAAGGCGACGCAGGTGGCCAGGGACGCGGCGAACAGTTCGGTCGGGGTCGGCGCGGTGTCGGTCCCGCCCGCGTCCAGGGGCTGGTCCACCAGCAGACGGTGGTCGCGGACGTCGACGGCGTAGGCGTCTCCCTCGACATGGGTGACGTCGATGACGTGTCCGAAGTCCCGCACGGGAACTGTCGTGGACGTCTCCGGCGCGGTTCCTGCCATGACCTGCCTCCTCGGTGCGGTGCCCCGCTGTCCTCATTCAGTGCAACGCGCGGACGCGGCGAGGTCAGCGGGCCGACCGGGCGCCGAGGGGGCCGTTCGGCCCTGGCGGAGCGGCCGAGGCGCGGTCACCCGTCCCGCCGCCGTCGAACGGCCCGGTCGCGACGGCCGCACGTATACCCCGGTGGGTACCCGTGGGGGGACCAACGGCCCCTGCCCCGGCCCGATCTCCCGGACGACCGTGGAGGCATGGGCAAACACATCGTGATTCTCGGAAGCGGCACCGCGGGCACCATGACCGCCAACCGGCTGCGCCGCGCGTACGCCGAGAGCGAGCTGCGGATCACGGTCGTCGACCAGGACGACAGCCACGTCTACCAGCCGGGACTGCTGTTCGTGCCGTTCGGGCTCGCCCAGCCGCACGCCCTGGTCCGCTCCCGGCCGCACCAGCTGCACGACGGCATCGACTACCGGCGGGCCCGCATCGACCGGGTCGACCTCGACGCGCGGACGGTGTACTTCGCGGTCGGCGGCTGGGTCGCCTACGACGTCCTGGTGGTCGCCACCGGCGCCCGGCTGCTCCCGGAGGAGACCGAGGGGCTGACCGGCCCCGGCTGGGGCGAGAACGTCTTCACCTTCTACGACCTGCCGGGCGCCGTCGACCTGCACCACGCGCTGGAGCGCTTCGAGGGCGGCCGTGTCGTCGTCGACGTGGCCGACATGCCGGTCAAGTGCCCGGTCGCACCGCTGGAGTTCGCCTTCCTCGCCGACTGGTACTTCCAGCGCCGCGGCATCAGGGACCGGGTCCAGCTGACGTACGCCACCCCGCTGGACGGGGCGTTCACCAAGCCGGTCGCCGCGAAGACGCTCAGCGGGCTGCTCGAGCGCAAGGGCATCGAGCTGGTCACCGAGTTCACGCTCGGCGAGGTCGACGGCAAGGGCGGCCGGCTGGTGTCGTACGACGAGCGGGAGGTGCCCTTCGACCTGGCGGTCGTCGTGCCGTTGCACGGCGGTGCCGAGTACGTCGAGCGCTCTCCGGGCCTGGGCGACGAGCTGGGCTTCGTGCCGGTCGACCCGCACACCCTGCAACTCTCCGACCGGCCCGAGGTGTTCGCCGTCGGTGACGCGGCCGGGCTGTCGGCCTCCAAGGCCGGTTCGGTGGCCCATTTCGAGGGCGAGGTGCTGGTGCGCAACATCGGCCGCTTCCTCGCCGGAGAACCCCTGGACGGCTCCTTCGACGGGCACGCCAACTGCTTCGTCGAGACCGGCTTCCACAAGGCCCTGCTGATCGACTTCAACTACGACACCGAGCCGCTGCCCGGCCACTTCCCGGGCCCTGTGGGTCTGCCGCTGATGAAGGAGTCGCACGCCGCCCACCTCGGCAAGCTCGCCTTCGAGTGGCTGTACTGGCACAGCCTGCTGCCCGGCCGGGAGCTGCCCGGCATCGGCTCGGCGATGCCCGAGCGCGGCAAGATCCACTTCCCTGCCTGAACGAGAAGGAGGCAGTCATGCCCACCGCAACCTATGACGGCACCCTCGTGCCGGTCGACGACGAGGGCTTCTTCACCGAGCCCGAGCGGTGGACCGAGCCCATGGGCGAGCAGATCGCCAAGGAACTCGGCATCGACACCCTGACCGACCGCCACTGGACGGTCATCCGCTTCATGCGCGAGCAGTACGCCGCCAAGGGCACCGGCCCCACCGTGCGGGTGCTCGGCAAGACCTCCGGTGTCGGCGTAAAGGAGCTCTACCAGCTCTTCCCCAAGGGGCCGGCGAAGACCGCCGCGAAGATCGCCGGTATCCCCAAGCCCCGCGGCTGCATCTGACATCCCCGCAGTCGTCTCTGCCATCGAGGAGTGCGCCGTCATGGCCGACACCGCCACGATCGAGAAGGTCTCGATCATCGTCTCCAAGGGGTCCCTGGAGGGGATCTACCCGGCCCTGATCATGGCCAACGGCGCCCGCGCCGAGGGCATCGAGGCCGATCTGTTCTTCACGTTCTTCGGGCTGGACGCGATCACCAAGAAGCGCTGGGAGCACATCAAGCTGGCCACCGTCGGCAACCCCGGTCTGCACCTGCCGACTCTGCTCGGCGGCATGCCCGGCGTACCCGGCCTGGTCACCCACTACATGGAACGCAAGATGGACAAGCTCGACATCCCGCCGATCCCCGAGTTCATCGAGATGATCTCCGACACCGGCGCGGGCATCTACGCCTGCAAGGCGTCCGTCGACCTCTTCGAACTCGACAAGGACGACCTGGTCGAGCAGGTCCAGGGCGTCATCACCGTCGGCGAGTTCTACGACCACGCCGCCGGCGGCCAGATCATCTTCACCTGACCGCGCCGCGCGGCCCGTCGGCGCCGCGCTCCGCCATGGCGGCCTGGGCCAGCAGCAGTTGGGCCAGGCCGCGTGCCTCGTCCGCGGTCAGCGCCGCCCAGGCGCCCGGCACGCCGCCCCGGTCCCGGCCCACGTCCAGCGCGATCCGGGTGATGGGCCGCTCCGCCGTCGTCAGACGCAGACACTTCACCGCGATACGGCGGCCGCAACCGGTGACCAGATCAGAGTCGGCGATCTCGTGGAACCGCTCTCCTCCCGTGCCCGTCATCGGACTCACGCCCTTCCTTCTCGCTCGCATTCGTACCGTCGGTGGTATCCCAGTCAGCGCCCGCGGCCGGCGGATTGTTCCCGGCCACCGCCACCTGAACGACCGGCTCCGCTGATCCGTACCCCCCGCTGGAACAGCCCGGATCAGCGGAGACGGAGAGCCACGTGCCAGTGCAGCCACCCCACCGACGCTCAGGTCCCCTTCCGCCCGTCGCCCGGCTGCTGCGCGGCGCGACCGTGGGGGGCACCCTCGCCCTGCTGCCGATGACCGCCGCCTGCACGGCGGGGGAGGACGACACCGAGAGGAGCAGGACGAGCCGGACGGCGGTCACGGCCGCACCCGAGGCCGGTGTCGTGGCGCCCGCGAAGGTCGAGGTGATCGCCGGGCTGATCGGCTGCAGGCCGAGGATCCGCGTGGAGGCGGAGGAGTTGCGGCAGGGGGTGTGCCACACGACGGAGCGGGACCGGGTCATCACCACGTTCCCCGAGGAGACCTACAAACTGGCCTGGCTCGACGCGGCCGCCGGATACGGCGGGACGTACCTGGTCGGCTCCCGCTGGGTGGTGGCCGCCGAACCGGAGGCGCTGGAGGGCCTGCGCCGCCGACTCGGCGGGGAGATCCGGCAGCTCAGTGGCTACGGCCCCAGCGCCGCCCCGTAACACGCGACCGCCGGCACGGCTCGCGTCTCACAGGAACGGCGTGCCCGCGTCGAGCCCCGCCAGCACCCGGCCGTACAGCTCCAGATTGGTCGCCGGATTGACGAACGAGTGCAGGTTCAGGGCCTGCACATCGCGCACCGCTCGCTGGATCGGCACCTCCCGGTGCAGGGACGACGCCCCGGAGGCGGAGGCGACCAGGTCCACCGCCTCCTTGCACAGCCGTGCCACGTAGCCCGTCTGCGCCCGGATCCTGGCCCGGTCCCGCTGCGGGTACGGCCCGCCCGCCTCGACGCGGGCGACGAGGTCCCGCGCCAGCAGCTCGGCGCAGGAGATCTTCATCGCCGCCTCGGCGGCCTGCAGATGGGTCACGCCGGCCTCGTGCTGCCGCGTGTGGAAGGTGTACGTGATGCCCCGGCGGTGGATCCGCTCGGTGAACTCCGCCAGCGCGCCCCGCGCCAGGCCGAGCGCGTGCGGCGCGGTCCACACGCAGAACATCAGCAGGACGGGCACCCCGTAGAACGGGTCGTCGGCGTTGGTCTTCGAGGGGAACTCCCCGCCGAGCAGCGGGCCGACGGGCAGCACCCGGTGTGCCGGCACGAAGACGTCCCGGGCGACGACGCTGTTGCTGCCGCTGCCGGCCAGTCCGGAGACGTACCAGTCGTCGAGGATCTCCAGCTCGGACATCGGTACGGCGGTCCACAGCATCTCCGGCGGCCCGTCTGCGGACTCCACCCGGACGGTCAGCAGGTGCCAGTCGGCGTGCCGGCAGCCGGTGGCGAAGGCCGAGGTGCCGTCGACCACGTAACCCCCGTCCGTGGCGACGGCGGTGGCGTCCGGGACGAGGGTGCCGCCGACCCGTACGTCGGGACCGGTGAAGATCTCGTCCTGCGCCTCGTCGGGGAAGAGCGCCGCGATGAACGCGCAGCCCGCCTGGATCAGCGTGGCGAACGCGGTCGAGCCGCAGGCGGCGGCGATCTCGGCCAGCGCCTCGACCTGGGTGTGCGGCGCCGTCTGGTAACCGCCGTACCGCCGGGGCACGTTCATCCGGTACACCCCGGCCTCGGTCAGCGCCGCGACCACCTCGTCCGGCACCCGCCGCTCCTGCTCGGCGCGCAGGGCGTGCTCGCGGACGAAGGGGGCGAGGTCCCGCAGGCGTGCCACGAGGCCGGTGTCGGACGAGGATGCTGGCGGCGGAGCCATGGCGGACCTCCGGGCGGGCCGACGGGACAATCACCGTTTCGCGGATCGGCCCGAGTGTCAACGCCGCTTTTCCGCAAGGGAGTTGACCTCCCGGGGTGGCCGGTGTCTCAGAACAGCGGGGGGACGTCCGCCTCGATGAGATGCGGACCGGGCTCGGCGAGAGCCGTGCGCAACTGGGCGGTGAAGTCCTCGGCGGTCGTCGCCCGGGTGGCGGGCACGCCCATCCCCCGGGCCAGGGCGACGAAGTCCAGGCGGGGACGGGACAGGTCGAGCAGGTCGCGGCGGGCCGGCCCGTCGGCGCTCGTGCCCAGCCGCTGGGACTCCATCCTGAGGATCGCGTACGCGCTGTTGGAGAAGATCACCGTGGTGATGTCCAGGCTCTCGCGGGCATGGGTCCACAGCGCGGAGAGGGTGTACATCGCGCTGCCGTCGGCCTCCAGACACAGCACCGGGCGGTCCGGGCAGGCGAGCGCGGCGCCCGCGGCGAGCGGCAGGCCCTGGCCGATGGCGCCACCGGTGAGGGTCAGCCAGTCGTGCCGGGGTGCGCCGGCGGTGGCGCCGGGCAGCCAGAGGCCGGAGGTGTTGGCCTCGTCGACCACGATCGCGCCCTCCGGCAGCAGGGCGCCGACGGCGGCCGCCGCGCTCTCGGCGGTCAGGGCACCGGAGGGCGCCTCGGGCCGCTCGGCGGCCTGGAGCACCGGCACCGCGCCCGCGGCCACGGTGTCGGCCAGCCGGCCGAGGGCCGCCGCCGAGTCGTCGGCGGCCGTCGCCAGCGTGTGGATCCGGCAGCCGTCGGGCGCGAGCGGACCCGGCAGACCGGGATGGGCGAAGAACGACACCGGCGCCCGGGCACCGGCCAGCACCAGGTGCCGCACGTCCCGGAGTTGCGCCATCGCGCCTTCGGCGAGATAGCCGAGCCGCTCCACGGCCGGCAGACCCGCGCCGCGCTCCAGGCGGGCCGGGAACGTCTCGCACAGCAGCCGGGCGCCGGTGGCGGCGGCGATCCGGGCCGCCGCCCGCAACGCCGGTTCGCGCGTGGCGGGTCCCCCGAGGAGGATCGCGGCCGGCTCACCGCCGCCCAGCACCTCCGCCACGTCCGCGACGGTCTGCCCGGGCACGGTGGCGGGCGGCCGGACGGCCACGGGCGGCGCGGGCCGGGCACCCTCCGACCAGGAGACGTCGGCGGGCAGGATCACCGTGGCCACCTGCCCGGGAGCGCCGGTCGCGGCGGCCACCGCCTCGGCCACGTCACTGCCGGCCGTGGCGGCGTCCTCGCAGCGGCGCACCCAGCCGGACACCGTCCCGGCCAGGGCGTCGACGTCCGACTCCAGCGGGGCGTCGTACTTCTTGTGGAAGACGGCGTGGTCGCCGACCAGGTTGACCAACGGGGTATGCGCGCGGCGGGCGTTGTGCAGATTGGCCAGGCCGTTGCCCAGGCCGGGCCCCAGGTGCAGCAGGGTGGCCGCCGGCCGGCCCGTCATCCGGCCCCAGCCGTCGGCGGCGCCGGTGGCCACCCCCTCGAACAGACAGGGCACGGCCCGCAGGGCGGCTTCGTCGTCCAGGGCGGCCACGAAGTGCAGTTCGGAGGTGCCGGGGTTGGCGAAGCAGATCTCGACACCGCACTCCAGGAGGGTGCGGGCCACGGCATGGGCACCGTTCACGGTGATTCGGCCTTTCGCGCGGTCAGTCGAAGAGGATCCCCGGGTTGAGGATCCCGTCGGGGTCGAAGGCGTGCTTGATGCGGCGCATCAGCTCCACCTTGGCGGGGTCCTCCAGTTCGAGGAAGTACCTCTTCTTCGTCGTCCCGATCCCGTGCTCGCCGGAGATCGCGCCGCCCAGTTCCGTACCGGCCCGGAACAGCCCGCGCAGCACCGCCTCACGCCGCTCCGGGTCCGGCTGGAAGACCGCCAGGTGCACGTTGCCGTCGCCGGCGTGCCCGCAGCCGGTGATGACGGACGCGCTGTCCCGGGCGATGACGTCCGCCTCGGCGAACAGCCTCGGCAGCGCGGCCCGGGGGACGACGATGTCCACGACCTCGTCCGCGCCGGCCGCCTTCGATGCCCAGAACGCCCGCTCACGGGCCTCCATCAGATCCCGGGCGGCGGCCGTGGGCAGCACGTAGACGTCGTCCGCGCCCAGGCCGAGCAACTGCTCGCCCAGCCGCTCCACATCGGCCTCCAGCCGCTCGGCGAAACGCTCTTCCAGGACGACGACGAGATAGCCCAGGGCGGTACGGCGGACATGCTCGGGAATGCCCAGGGCCAGATCCTGCCGTTCGGTCATGGCCGCCATCGTGAGCATGTCGACGTACTCCAGGGCCAGCGGATGCACGCCCCCGGCCAGCAGGCGCGGCACCGCGCGCGAGACCTCCTCGGCGAAGCCGAACGGCGCCAGCACCGTCGCGCGGTGCTCCGCCCGGGGACGCAGCCGCAGGACCGCCTCGGTCACCAGGGCCAGGGTGCCCTCCGAACCCACGAGCAGCTGGGTCAGGTCGTAGCCGGTACTGGTCTTCACGTACCTGCCGCCGCTGCGCACGATCTCGCCGGACGCGAGGACGGCCTCGACGCCGAGGACGTGGTGGCGGGTCACACCGTGCCGGACGGCGTGCATGCCACCGGCGTTGGTGTTGACGGTCCCGCCCACCGACGCGCCCTGCTCGCCGGGGCGCACGGGGTAGCACAGCCCGGACGCGGCGGTGCGCTCGTCGAGTTCGGCCAGGGTCACGCCGGCCTGGACGACGGCGACGTGGTTGTCGGTGTCGATCTCGACGATCCGGTTCATCCGCTCGAACGAGACGACGATCCCGTCCGCGCGCGGCACGCACGCCCCGCACAGTCCGGTCCCCGACCCGCGGGCCGTCACCGCGATCCGCCGCGCCGCGGCGACCGCCACCACCTCCGACACCTCGTCCGCCGTGGCGGGGCGCACCAGGTACGCGGGCGTCCGGGCCACGGCGGTCAGCGACTCGTCGTGTCCGTACTCCGCGGGGACACCCTCCCCGCTCAGGACGTGCTCCGCCCCCACCGCCTTGGCCAGCAGCGCTCCGGTGTCGGTCATGATCCGGTCCCCTCCTCGGTGACGCGCCACGGGCACCGCCCGCGGCCGTGCTCGCCATCATGGGACCGGGCCCACCTCGCCGATGCCGGTCCAACAGGCCTCACTGCACGGCCGGTTGGCCCTGCCGACCGCTTCCACCCCTCTGCATGACAGATGCTGAATTGCAAATTTTCGCAATTGGTTAGATGCTGTGATTGCTGTGCTCGCAAGTAAGGCCAGGGAAGCCGAGGCGCCACCCGATGACCACCGCACTCCGCCGGGCGGCCGCCCGCATCTCGTCGTTGCTGCCCTCCCGCACCGATCTCGCACAGGTACGGCGTGATCCGCGCCGCGACCTGCTCGCCGGTCTGACCGTGGCCATCGTCGCCCTGCCGCTCGCGCTCGGCTTCGGCGTCTCCTCCGGACTCGGCGCCGAGGCGGGGCTGGCGACCGCCGTGGTCGCGGGCGCCCTCGCCGCGGTGTTCGGCGGGTCCAACCTCCAGGTGTCCGGCCCGACCGGTGCCATGACGGTCGTACTGGTGCCGATCGTGGCCCGCTACGGCCCGGCGGGGGTGCTCACCGTCGGACTCATGGCGGGCGTCCTGCTGGTCGGTCTGGCTGTGCTGCGGGCCGGCCGGTACATGCAGTACGTGCCCGCGCCGGTCGTCGAGGGCTTCACCCTCGGCATCGCCTGCGTGATCGGCCTGCAGCAGCTCCCGAACGCGCTCGGCGTGCCCAAGCCGTCGGGCGACCGGGTGCTGGTCGTGGCCTGGCGGGCCGTCGAGGAGTTCGCGCAGTCCCCGAACTGGACGGCGGCCGGCCTCGCGGTCGGCGTGGCCGCGGTGATGCTGCTGGGGGCGCGGTGGCGGCCGACCGTGCCGTTCTCGATCGTCGCCGTGATCGCCGCGACGGCCGTGGCCCAGCTGGCGCACCTCGACGCGGCGAAGCCGATCGGCGACCTGCCGTCCGGGCTGCCGATGCCGTCGTTGTCCTTCCTCGACCTCGGCTCGCTCGGCACCCTGCTCGCCCCCGCGGTGGCGGTCGCCGCCCTGGCCGCCCTGGAGTCACTGCTGTCGGCGTCGGTCGCCGACGCCATGACGGTGGGCCAGCGACACGACCCGGACCGGGAGCTGTTCGGACAGGGCCTGGCGAACATCGCGGCACCCCTGTTCGGCGGGGTCCCGGCGACCGGCGCCATAGCCCGTACCGCCGTCAACGTCCGCACGGGCGCCAGCTCCCGCCTCGCCTCCCTCGTCCACGCCGCCGTCCTCGCCCTGATCGTCTTCGCGGCGGCGCCCCTGGTGTCGAGGATCCCGCTGGCCGCGCTCGCCGGCGTCCTGCTGGCCACCGCGATCCGCATGGTCGAGGTCGGCTCGCTGCGGGCCATGGCGAAGGCGACCCGCTCCGACGCGCTGATCCTCGTCCTGACCGCCGTCGCGACTCTGGCCCTCGACCTCGTGTACGCCGTGATCATCGGCCTCGCCGTGGCGGGCACCCTCGCCCTGCGCGCCGTCGCCCAGCAGGCCCGGGTCGAGCAGGTGCCGCTGGACCGGGGCGACCACAGCGACGAGGAGCACGCGCTGCTCGCCGAGCACATCGTGGCGTACCGCATCGACGGTCCGCTGTTCTTCGCCGCCGCCCACCGCTTCCTGCTGGAGCTGACCGAGGTCGCCGACGTCCGCGTCGTCATCCTCCGTATGTCCCGGGTGTCGACGATGGACGCGACCGGCGCCCTGGTCCTGAAGGACGCGGTGGAGAAGCTGCGGCGCCGGGGCATCGTGGTCCTCGCCTCCGGCATACGCGCCGGCCAGCTGCAGGTCCTCGACTCCGTCGGCGCCCTCGACCTCCTCAGGGGCGACGGCCACGAGTACGCCACCACGCCCGAGGCGATCCGTGCCGCGCGCGACCACCTGGAGGCGGCCGGCGTCCTGCCCCCGCCCCGGCCCTCGGACACCGCGGCGGAGGAGGCCCTGCGATGAGCACCGTCCCCGCCACCCTCCGCGTGGTCCGGGTCTCCGGCGCGGAGGCCCTGTGTCTCCTGGAACGCAGCAGCCTGGGCCGGCTCGTGTACACGCAACGGGACCTGACCGTGCTGCGGCCCGCCGCGCACGTCTGGGTCGACGGCGGCCTGATCGTGCGCACGTCGGCCCCGGCCGCGGCAGGGCCCGTGACGGCCACGTACGAGGTGGAGGAGAGCCGCGCCGTGCCCGGCACCGGCTGGACGGTGACCGTCTCCGGTCCGGCCGAGGTCGTCGCCGACGTAGAGGACGCCGTCCGCCGTGCTCCCGCCGGCTGGACGCCCGGCCCGCACGACACGATCCTCCGCATCCGCCCCCGGACCGTCGCCGGTTTCCGGGTCGCCCACAGGGAGGCGTGAGGGATGCCCACGCGACCGCAGAGCCTTCCCCACCGGCACGTCCTCACTCTGCCCACCGAGCCGTCGGCCGTCCGGACGGCCCGGGAGACGGCCGAACAGGCCCTGGTCGAGTGGGGGATCGGACTACGGCACAGCACCGTGGACCCGGCCCTGCTGATCCTGAGCGAGCTGGTCACCAACAGCGTCCGGCACGCCGCCGCCCTGTCCCCGACGGTGACCGTGACGTACGCGGCGGGCGCGGACTGCCTGGCCTTCGCCGTGCACGACCGCCATCCCTACCAGCCGCCGCTGTACGGAGCGGTCACCGGGGCCGGCTCCGGGGGTCTCGGTACGGTCATGGAACTGCTGCTCGGCCTGCACGGCACCGCGGTCGTCCGCCCCGACGCCGACGGCGGCGGCAAGAGCATCTGGATCACCCTGCCGCTCTGACCGGAGCGGGCCGACGATGATCCTCACACGACAATCGGTAATTGCTAAAGTCGATAATTGATGATGTCGTACCGCCGGATGCGGCGGTCCGATCTTTTGCGCGGGTTGAGGAGACGGCACGGTGAGCACGCCGCTGTACCAGCTGAAGGCCGAGTTCTTCAAAACCCTCGGGCACCCGGCGCGCATCCGTGTCCTGGAGCTCCTGAGCGAACGGGAGCACGCGGTCGCGGAGATGCTGCCCGAGGTGGGCATCGAACCCGCGCACCTGTCCCAGCAGCTCGCGGTGCTGCGGCGGGCGAACCTGGTCGTGACCCGCAAGGAGGGCTCGACCGTGTACTACTCGCTGACCAGTCCGGAGGTCGCCGAGCTGTTGCGGGTGGCGCGGACGATCCTCTCCGGGGTGCTGGCCGGGCAGGCGGAACTGCTCGCCGATCTGCAGGCCACACAGGGGTCGGCGAAGCCCCCCGCCTGACGTCCGCCCCGGACGAGCGCGCCGCCGCCGCGGCGGTCGTGATCGGGACCTCGAACGCGCAGGCGGGGATGTGATCCCGCCCACGGGCGGGCTCAGCAACGGTTGCTATATTGCGCAATCATCCAAGCCGTGGGGTGCGCCCTGACGTGCGGGGCGGTCGCCCGCCGCCCGGTCGTCGCGCCGGGACGGTTGGCGTCGGCCACAGCGTAGGGAGTGGGACTTGAGCGACCCCTGGGGCGAAACCCGCGGCCGTGCGGGCACCCGCAGCCGGACGGCCGGAGTCCCCCGGCAACGGGAGACGGGTGACGAGGCGTCCGGCCTCGCCCCCGGCGGCCGGGCGGCCGCCCGGCGGGCGGCCCAGACACGGGGACGCCGCGCGGGGCGCCGGGCCAAACCCGTGGCCCGCCGCAGGCGGCTGGCACGCATAGCCCTGTTCACCGTCTCGGGGCTGGTCCTGGTGATCGCGGGCGCCGGCGCCTGGCTGTACGAGCACCTCGACGGCAACATCAACAGCGTCGCCCTCGACGACGGTGCCGGCGGCAAGGAGAAGGCGGACGCCTTCGGACGGACCCCGATCAACATCCTGGTGATCGGCTCGGACGGCCGGAACAACGCCGCCGACTGCAAACTGGGCGGCGGCTGCGGCTCGGCGAAGTCGACCGTCGGGCACAACGCGGACGTGGAGATGCTGGTGCACGTCTCCGCCGACCGCTCCAACGCCACCGTGATGAGCATCCCCCGCGACACCATGACCCGGGTCCCCGCCTGCAAGGACCCCGACAGCAACCAGTCCACGGGCGGCTACTACGGGCAGATCAACAGCGCCCTGCAGTACGGCCCGGCCTGCCAGGTCAAGACCGTCCACGACCTCACCGGCATCACCGTCGACCACTTCGTGATGCTGGACTTCTCGGGCGTCGTGAAGATGTCCGACGCGGTGGGCGGTGTGTCGGTGTGCGTCAGTGACAACGTCTACGACACCTACTCGCACCTCAAGCTCGCCAAGGGCACCCACACTCTCAAGGGGGACGCGGCACTGGAGTTCGTCCGCTCCCGGCACGGCTTCGGCGACGGCAGCGACCTGGGCCGTACCGTCTCCCAGCACCTCTTCCTCAGCGCCATGATCCGCAAGTTCAAGAGCGCGGGCACGCTGGAGAACCCGACCAAGGTGTACTCCCTCGCCGACGCGGCCACCAAGGCGCTGACCGTGGACACCGGGCTGGGCAGCGTCTCCAAGCTGGTCGACCTCGCGACCGACCTGAACAAGGTCCCCTCCAAGCGGATGACGTTCACCACCATGCAGACCGGGGCCGACCCGGCCGACGCCAACCGGGTCGTGCCCGCGGCCGCGGCGAAGGCCCTGTTCGCCGCCATCGTCAACGACCAGTCGCTGAGCGGCGGCAAGAAGAAGGCGTCCGCCGCGCCGTCCGCGTCCGCCGCGGCCACGGTGCCCGCCTCCGAGGTCGCCGTCGAGGTGGAGAACGGCACCACCACCGGCGGACGTGCCTCGGTCGTCGCCGACGGGCTCCTCGCCAAGGGCTTCGGCTCCGGCACCACCTCGGGCAACGCCCCCGCCCAGTCGTCGAGGACGACGATCACGTACGGGCCCGGGCAGAAGGCCAAGGCCCAGACCGTCGCCGCCGCGCTGGGGCTGCCCGCCTCGCACCTGACCCAGGGCACCGCGGCGGGCGTGGTCCTGGTCATCGGCGGCGACTGGCCCTCCGGTACGACGTACCCCTCCTCGGGCGGCTCGTCGGCGGCGCCCGCCGACACGCACGCTGCCGTCTCCGACGCCCACGCCCAGACCGCCGACAAGGCCAAGACCTGCGCGAAGGTCAGCCCGTACAAGACCGTCGAGATCAACGGCGTGGCCATGACCCCGGCCCAGGCCTACGCGGCGGCGAGCGACAAGAAGGACTCCGCACCCTGAGCCCGGGAACTCTCAGCGGTCGTGTGCCATGCGGCGTGCGGTGGTGAGCGGGCGGGGCGATGCGGCGGGGCCGTAGCCGACGGCGGCCGTTCGCGGCGACGGCCACAACCGCGCCGCCCCCGCGGACGCGGCCAGCGCGATCGCGCCGAGGGTGACGACGGCCGCCTGCAGACCGGCCTCCGCGCCGAGCCACCCCGCCAGGGGGTAGGTGAGCAGCCAGCAGCTGTGCGAGAGCGAGAACTGGGCCGCGAACGCCGCCGTACGCTCCTCGGCCGGCGCGGCCCGACGCACGAGCCGTCCGGTGGGCGTGAGCACCATCGAACAGGCGGCGCCGAAGGCCGCCCAGACCACCAGCAGCGCGGGCCAGCGCCAACTCCCGCTCCCCGCCGCCGTGATGGCGCCGAGCCCCACGAAGACGAGCCCGAGCAGCAGGGCCCCGCGCAGCATCACGGCACGTTCGGGGACCTTCTCCAGCACCCGGGGCAGCACGAGCGCCACGGCCATCGACCCCGCGCCGTACGCGCCCAGCGCGAGAGGTACCGCACCGGCCGGCCGGTCCAGCACGTCGCGCACGTAGACGACGGAGTTGACGGTCACCATCGCGCTCGCGGCGGCGACCGCGAGGTTCAGGGCGAGCAGCGCGCGCAGTTGCGGGACGGCGAAGAAGAGCCGGGTGCCCGCGGTGGCCCTGGCGTGGACGCGGCCGGGTCGCGTGGAGCCGGTGGCGGCCGGCTTCGGCAGCAGTACGGAGACCACGAGCGCTGACGACGCGACGAAGCCCAACACCGTGCCGGTGAACAGCCAGTTGTAGGTGACCACGGTCAGCAGGGCCGCGGCGAGTGCCGGGGAGAACAGGCTCTCCAGGTCGTAGGCGAGCCGGGACAGCGACAGGGCGTGGGTGTAGTCGCGCTCCTCGGGCAGCACGTCGGGGATGACGGCCTGGAAGGCGGGGGTGAACGCGGCCGAGGCCGACTGCAGCAGGAAGACCAGGACGTACACCTGCCAGACCTGGTCCACGAACGGCAGCAGCAGCGCGACCCCGGCCCGGGTCAGATCGGCGGCGACCATCAGCGCCCGGCGGGGCAGCCGGTCGGCGAACGCGCCGATCGCCGGTGCGATGAGGACATAGGCCACCATCTTGATCGCGAGGGCGGTGCCGAGCACCGCGCCCGCGTCGCCGCCCGCGATGTCGTACGCCAGCAGCCCGAGGGCCACGGTCGCCAGCCCGGTGCCGACCAGGGCGATCACCTGGGCGGCGAAGAGGTGGCGGTAGGTGCGGTTGCGCAGGACGGCGAGCATGCGGCGGCTCCGGGGGCGCGAGGCGGCTCGGTGCGACCAGTGTAGCCATCATGTGCGCATCTGCGCACATGATGGCTGGAAGGGGAGTCAGGCTGCGCCGATGCCTCCGCCCTCGCCGGGCCGCGGTGCCTCTACGCTGTTCCCATGTCGGGACGCGACCCCATGTCAACTGCATCCGGTGCGCATCTGCGGACCCCGGACAGCGCACGGCTGGCCGAGGCGACCGGGGTCTTCGCGATGCTCTCGGACGCCACCCGGCTGCATCTGCTGTGGCTGCTGGCGCAGGGCGAGTCGGACGTCGGGACGCTCACCGAGCACACCGACGCCTCACGTACGGCGGTCAGCCAGCACCTGGCGAAGCTGCGCCTGGCCGGCCTCGTCGACACGCGCCGGGAGGGCCGACACATCCACTACCGCCTCAGCGACGGGCATCTGCGCCGCCTAGTCCTGGAGGCGCTCAGCCACGCGGACCACCGGGTGAGCGGTCAGGCGCCGCACGACTGACACGGCCGCCAGGACCGGCTCACCGGCGGCGATCACTTGGCACTGTCAGCACGCCCCGGAGCGGTGGGCCGGTGGGGCTCATAGGGCCTCGGCAGGCGCATGCCACGGTCGGCCATGATCTGCCGGACGTGATCGGGGTAGTTCGTGATGACGCCGTCGACACCCATGTCCATGAGCGCCTCGACGGTGGCCGGGTCGTCGCAGGTCCACGGAACGACCTTCAGCCCGCGCGCGTGGGCCTCGCGGACCATCGCCCGGTCCGAGTAGAAGCGGAATCCGGGGTCGCCGACCTTGCCGGTCTGCGGGAAGCCGTAGTTGGGGGAGAGGGCGCGCACGCCGGGAATCGTCGCGGCGGCCTTGACGAAGTCGCCGCCGTAGTCGTCGGCGTCGATGCCGCCCAGCCACGGCGAGGCTCCGGGCAGGCCCACCTGGAGGAAGTCGTAGTTGGTCAGGGCGACCAGCGGCCACCTGGGGGCCAGCCGGTGCATGACCTTCAGCGCGCCCCAGTCGAACGACTCGATGGTGACCTGGCGTTCGATGCCGGAGCGGTGGATCTCCTCGTACACCCGGCGCACGAACAGCTCGCGCGGAGCCGTCTCCTCGGGTGCGCCCGCCTCCACCTTGGTCTCGATGTTCAGCTTCAGTCCCCACGCGCGGTAGCTCTTGACCAGGTTCAGGACGTCCTTCAGTTCGGCCATCCGGTTGCCCTCGACCACCTCCTGCTCCGGGAAGCCGGGGAGCTGCCGGTAACCGCAGTCCATCGTCTTGATCTGGGCCAGCGTCAGGTCCTTGATGTACTTGCCGACGTACGGGTACACCGGGTCGCTCGGCGTGACCGGTGCCGTGTCACGGCACTTGACGGAGCTGACCTGCCGGTCGTGGGTGACGACGACCTTCTCGTCCTTGGTGATCTGCGTGTCCAGTTCCAGGGTGGACACACCGAGCCGCATCGCCTTGGCGAACCCCGCGAGGGACTCCTCGGTCGTCATGCCGATGCCGCCCCGATGGGCCTGCAGATCGAACCGGCTCTTCGAGCGCGGTACAGGGGTGCCGTCGTAGGGCGTGGCGTGAGCGGCCACCGGGAGGGCGAACAACGGAGCCAGCGCCAGGCCGGCGAGGACGTGTCTTGCGGACATCACTACCTCACTCGTGTCGGGTCGGGCCGTCTGCAGACGCTAGTGCGGCCGGCCCCGAGCTCAACGCCCCCGACATGACCGGGCCGTGAATGTCCGAAAACGCTTGCAGGGTGAAGGGAACGGCGGCGGGCGGAGGTTCGTTGGAACGGCATGGCGCTGAACATGCGATCCGGGCACAGCGGGACGGGGCCCGGTGCGATCACGCCGGACGGATGCGCGGTCGAGCTGTACGCGCGGTTGCCGGTGCGGGAGGAGCCCGACGTCGTCGCCGCGGCCGTGCCGCAAGGGGCGCGCATCCTGGAACTCGGCTGCGGCGTGGGGCGGGTGACCCGTCCACTGCTGGAGCGCGGCTTCGCGGTGACGGCGGTGGACGAGTCGCCGGAGATGCTCGCCCGGGTCCGCGGGGCACGCACGATATGCGCGCCGATCGAGGAACTGGACCTCGGAGAGACCTTCGACGCCGTGCTGCTCGCGTCGTTCCTGGTGCACGCGGGCGACGCCGAGGTGCGCCGGGCGCTGCTGCGCACCTGCGTACGGCATCTCGCCCCCGGCGGCCGCGTGCTGATCCAGCGCGAAGGCGCCGACTGGCACACGAACGTGCCCCGCGAACGCGTCGACCCCAGCGGCTGCACGGTACGGATCGTCTCGGCAGAACCGGTCGGTGACGGGGTGAACTCGGTTCACGCGGAGTACGCGTTCCCGGACGCCACCTGGACCCACACCTTCCTCACCCGGCCCCTGACCAAGGAGCAGTTCGAGGAGGCACTGGCGGAGGCAGGCCTGCGGGTGGACGCGTACCTGACGGAGGACGGGGTGTGGGTGGGGGCGGTGCGCGCGGAGTAGGCCTCGGGGTCGCCCGCGGTAGCCCTGGCGGCGCGAGCGGTTCGACGGATGGCGCATCACCGACCTCCCCCTGGGTAGGCGCTCTTGACAACATGCGTACTGTTTCGCGACGTTTGATCCACGTCGGACAGTTCGCGACCGGAGGGGTCAATCGCGAAACGAGCGTGTACACAGCGTGGAATCGGCTGATACTGAATTAAGCGGTAGGACGCGGACAGCGCGTCATGGGGGGACGTCACGGGGGAGCGATCGCCGATGCGATCCATGAACAGAAGGTCACCCGCCCATCCGGCCTGCGCCGCCGTCGGCGCGTTCCTCGCGGAGCCTGTGGAAGGACGGTTGATCTGAAGTGGACGTCACGATCCACAGAGCCGACGAACTGAACGCCTCACTGCGCGAAGCCTGGCACCGGGCCATGGACGAGTCGCCGGAGTACTCCAACCCCTTCCTGGCGCCCGAGTTCGCCCTCGGCGTCGGCCGGTACCGGTCCGGTGCGCGCATCGCCGTCCTGCGCGAGGGCGGGGACCCGGCTGGGTTCTTCCCCTACGAGCGCAACCCCTTCGGCGTCGGCCGGGCCGTCGGTCTCGGCCTGTCCGACTGCCAGGCCCTGGTGCACCGCCCCGGCTTCACCTGGGACGCCCAGGAACTGCTGAAGGCGTGCGGGCTGTCCATCTTCGAGTTCGATCATCTCGTCGCGGAACAGAAACCGTTCGGCAGACATGTCACGGGGACGTTCGCCTCCCCGGTCGTCGACCTCAAGCCCGACCCCAGCGGCTACGCCCAGTGGCTGCGCGGCGCCTACCCGGGGCTCGCCAAGACCACGTTGAAGAAGGAGCGCCGCCTCGGCCGCGACGTCGGCGAGGTGCGCTTCGAGTTCGACGAGCGCGACCCGCGGATGCTGCGCCGGCTCATGCAGTGGAAGTCCGCCCAGTACCGCAGAACCGGACGGATGGACCGTTTCTCCAAGCCGTGGATCGTCGACCTGGTGAACCACCTGTTCCAGGTCCGGGAGCCCCACTTCACCGGGGTGCTGTCCGTCCTGTACGCCGGAGACCGCCCGGTCGCCGCCCACTTCGGGCCGAGATCGCGCACCGTGCTCGCGGCCTGGTTCACCGCCTACGACCCCGAACTGCACTACTACTCGCCCGGCCTGATGATGCACCTGCGCACCGCCGAGGCGGCGGCCCGCAACGGGGTGACGCTCATGGACCTCGGCCGCGGCGACAAGGAGTACAAGGACTGGCTCAAGACCCGCGAGCTGCGCGTGTCGGAGGGCTTCGCCAGCCGCCCCCACCCCGTGGCGACGGCCCACCGGCTGTGGCGCCGGCCGGTGCGCGGCCTGCGCAACACCGTCAATGCCCACCCCGAGCTGCGCGCCCCCGCCGACCGCCTGCTGAGGACGATCGGCACGCTGCGCACCTCGCGGGGGACCGGACCGGGTGGAGCGGGGCCCGGCACCCGCTGAGCGTGGGCGGCGGGCGGGCGTCAGCCCGCAGCGAAGTCCGGTCCGCTTGCCGGGGCAGGGGTGTAAGCATGTAATTCCAGCCTCTTGGGCAAGCGGAAAGGCCGACTCGTGGCCGAGACACTTTCCGGGCCCGACCGCTCCGGCGAGGAGCAGGCCGCGGTCGACTCCTACTCCCGGACCGTCACCTCCGTGGCCGGCGAACTCACCCCGAAGGTGGCGGCCCTGAACGCCGCCCACCGCCGCGCGGGACGCTTCGTGGTCGGCACCGGCTCCGCCGTCGTCTTCACCGACGACGGCTTCCTGCTGACCAACGCCCATGTCGTCGGCCACTCCGACGCCGGTACGGCCTCCTTCGCCGACGGCACCACCATCCCCTTCCACGTCATCGGGGCGGATCCGCTGTCCGACCTCGCCGTGGTCCGCGCCGACGGGCCGACCCCGCCGCCGGCCCGCCTCGGCGAGGCCGACGCGCTCCGGGTCGGCCAGCTCGTCGTCGCCGTCGGCAACCCGCTCGGCCTGGCCGGCAGCGTCACCGCCGGCGTGGTCAGCGCGCTGGGCCGGTCGCTGCCGGCCGGCACGGGCCGGGCGACCCGGGTCATCGACGACGTCGTCCAGACCGACGCGACCCTGCACCCCGGCAGCTCCGGTGGCGCGCTCGCCACCGCCGACGGCCGGGTCGTCGGCATCAACACCGCCATCGCCGACATAGGCCTGGGCCTGGCGATCCCCGTGAACGGCACCAGTCGGAAGATCATCGCGGCTCTCCTGGCAACGGGCCGGGTCCGCCGCGCCTACCTCGGCCTCGCCGGCACCCCGAGCCCGCTGCCCCCACCGGTGCGCGCCCGCACCGGCCGGCGCACGGGCCTGCGGATCGTCGAGGTCGTTCCCGCGTCCCCGGCCGCCCGCGCCGGCCTGCGCGCCGGCGACCTGCTGCTCACCGCGGGCGAGGAGCCGGTGACCGGCGCGCAGGCGTTGCAGCGCCTGATGCTGGAGGACGCCATCGGGCGCCCGCTGGCCCTGACCGCCCTGCGCGGCGACGCGCTGGTGGACGTCGTCGCCGTACCGGTGGAGCTGGTCACCGACGACTGAGCGCGCTCGCCTCCGGGGTCAGGGGGTTCCGTTCCAGCTGTGGGCCACGTCCACGATCACGTGGCCGTCCGTCCGCAGCACCCGGAACGGCAGCCGGGTCCGCACGCCGAGCCCGAGCTGGGTGTAGCCCTCGAAGCTCGCGCCGAAGCGGGTGTCGCGGAAGGCGCGGTAGCCGGTGAGGTCGACGCCCGGCAGCGGGCGGCCCGCCTTGGCCGGATACGTCGGCTTGCCGGTCTCGGGATCGTACGCGGGCGCGCTGATCCGCACTTCGAGGATCGCTCCGCCGCCGACGTGGATCTCACGCCCCGATCCGTCCTGGTAGAGGTGGGTGACGTACTCGACGGAGTAGCCGAGAGCGCTCCGGTTCGCGCCGGGGATGTCGATGACCATCCGGTCGTAGCAGGTGTGGCGGCCGGTCCTGACGTTCTTCACCGGTGTCGAGGTGCTTGCCGAGTGGGTCTTGGGCAGGCTGCCCCAGCCCGTGGGGCAGGCGGTGGTGCGGGCGGTGGCGGCGGTTGCCGCCTCGACCGGAAGGGCGCTCGCGCCCAGCGCGGTGACCAGGAGTGCCACTGCCGCCCAAGCTGATCTGCTTCGTTTCATCTCGTCCCCCGAAGCGTTGTCGGTGCTGATATGGCAGAAGACATTCAGGATGGCCGAAAGGTTGCGGTCTCGCCGAGTTCCGTCAGCCGGGGCCGTGGGTCCAGCGGCCGCCCAGCAGCGTGCCGTACACCGGCATCCGCCGCAGTGTGCGGGCGTCGGCCGTCTCGGGGTCGGCTTCGACGATCACCAGGTCGGCCCGGTCCCCGGCCCGGATCGCCGTGCGGCCCCGGGCCGACGCCGCGAGCGCCGCCCGTACCGGCACGCGCTGTTCGGGATGCCAGGCGGGCCGCCCGTCGTCGGTGCGGTGGACGGCGGCGGCGATGCCGAGCCACGGGTCGAGCGGTGCGACGGGAGCGTCGGAGCCGAACTCCAGGCGGGCGCCGGCCGCCAGCAGATCGGCGTAGGCGAAGGCACGTCCCGTGCGTCCGGCCCAGTGCCGGTCCGCCACGTCCCGGTCGTCGACTGCGTGCGCGGGCTGCACGCTCGCCGTGACGCCCAGTTGCGCGAACCGCGGCACGTCGGCCGCCCTCAGCAGCTGGGCGTGCTCGATCCGGCCCCGGCAGCCCACCGCCGCGAACGCGTCCAGGGCCAGCGTGTTGGCCCGGTCGCCGATCGCGTGGACGGCGGGCTCGATGCCGTGCGCGGCGGCTCGCCGCATCAGACGGACCAGCTCGGGGTACGGCGTCTCCTCGATGCCGTGGGCCTCCGGCGTGCCCTCCAGACCGGGGTACGGCTCGCAGCACAGGGCGGTGCGGGTGTTGAGGGAGCCGTCCGTGAAGAGCTTCAGCGGCCCGACCCGCACCAGGCCGCCGGTGCCGGGCAGCACGTCACCCGTCCGCAACCCGCGCTCGATCACCGCGTCCAGGTGCCCGGGATACACGGCGGCCCGCACCCGCACCCCGAGCGGCCCCCGTCCCGCGCGCCGACCCCAGTCGGCGAGGTTGTCGGAGAAGTGGAAGTCGACGATCCCCGTCACGCCGTGACCGGCGGCATCCCGGCAGGCCTCGGCCACCCACCGGTCCAGGACCTCGACCGGTACCTCGGGAAGTGCCCGCAGCACCTCGAAGCAGTCGTGCTCCCGCAGCAGCCCCGCCGCGTGTCCGGGCCGCCCCACCAGGGCCAGGCACGCCGAGTTCAGCCACGCGGCGTGCAGATCGGCGCTGATCAGCGCGACCGGCCGGTCCGGGCACACCGAGTCCAGCAGCGCCCTGTGCGGCGCGTCCGGCCACAGCCCGTCCCGGAAGCCCTGGCCGACGAGCACTTCACCGTCCGGCAGACCACGCGCGTACGACCGTACGGCTTCGGCCACCGCATGCGCGGATCCGAGACCGGCGAGGTCGACGCGCCGCCGGTTGCCGGCCCACTGCGCCGCGTGCACGTGGGCGCCCCACAGCCCCGGCAGCACGGTGCGCCCGTCCATGTCCAGGGCGGGGCCGCCGAGTTCGTCCGTCTCCGCGACGGCGACGACCCTGCCGCCGTCGATCCGCACCCTGCCCAGCGGCCCGCCGGGGCCCAGCCGCACCCGGGCGAGGGTCAGCGCAGGCGGCCGGCTCTCGGAGCCGTCCGTGAGAGGAGCGGGTGTGCCGTCGACGGTCGTCATGCGGGCTCCAGGCGTCAGGACACGCACGGCGGGGGCCGCTCGTGGCCCCCGCCGCGGGATGATCTGCCCCGAGGCTACGCGGGCACCGCCGATCGGGCACCGGTCGCGCCGCGGTAGGTGGAGATGCCCACGGCCAGCAGCCACCAGCTGAGGAGCACGCCCATCAGGGCGGTGGTGCCCCAGCCGTTCGCCGCGTAGAAGTGCGCGGGCGTGTTGCCGAAGAACAGCGACGGCACGAACGCGAGGTTGATCACCGCGAGGGCGGAGGCCGACCTGCCGACCCAGCGCGGCAGCAGACCGGTGCGGGTGACCACGTAGCCCAGCGTGCCGAGGAAGAGTCCGACCAGCAGCCGGGAGATCGACCCGTAGAGGATGTACGTGCCGCTGACCGTGATCGTCGGATCGATCGGGTGGTCGGCGGCGATGACCGCGCCGGCCTCCAGCCCCGAGGAGACCAGGGCGATCGTCGCGTAGACGAGCCCGACGGTGAAGGCGATCGCGCCCGCCCACTCGTAGTCGGGGCGGGTGCGCCTGACCAGTTCGCGGAAGGCGGTCACGAACAGCACCAGTGCGGTGAGTCCGACGATGCCGAGCAGCAGCCGGGACAGCACGTTCGCGTCCGGCGGCGGCCCCGAGTAGACGAAGTACAGGGGTACTTGGACGATGAGCGCGACCGCGGCGACGACGCCGGCGATGCCGGTCAGGCGCCTGGCGAAGACTTCGTTCATGGGTGGTCCCCCGAGCTGCGACGACGGATGAGGCGTCGGCCGTTGTGCCGACGTCATGAATCCTGTCGCTCGCGCGGTCCGCCGTCCCTGGGTCTGGACACCGGATGCGGGGTGGTGTCACCTACACCCGCGTCAGCCCAGCGCCTTGTCCAGGTTGAAGGCCGCGCTGATCAGCGCCAGATGCGTGAACGCCTGCGGGAAGTTGCCCTGTTGCTCCCCGGTCTGGCTGATCTCCTCGGCGTACAGGCCGAGGTGGTTGGCGTACGTGAGCATCTTCTCGAACGCCAGGCGTGCCTCGTCGACCCGCCCGGCGTGGACCATCGCCTCGACGTACCAGAACGAGCAGATGGAGAAGGTGCCTTCGTCGCCGCGCAGCCCGTCGGGGCTCGCCATCGGGTCGTAGCGGTAGACGAGCGAGTCGGAGACCAGCTCGTGGGTGAGGGCGTCGAGCGTGGACAGCCACTTGGGGTCGGTCGGCGCGATGAACTTCGTCAGCGGCATCATCAGCACCGCGGCGTCCAGCACATCGCCGCCCTCGTGCTGCACGAAGGCCTGCCGCCGGTCCGACCAGCCCTCTTTCATGATCCGCCGGTAGATCGTGTCACGGCTCTGGCGCCAGCGCGGCAGGTCGGCCGGCAGGCCCCGGCGGTGGGCCATGCGGATGGCCCGCTCGATCGCCACCCAGCACATCAGGCGCGAGTACAGGAAGTTCTTGCGCCCGCCGCGGGTCTCCCAGATCCCCTCGTCCGGCTGATTCCAGTGCTCGCACACCCAGTCCACCAGGGCGCACACGTCGTCCCACTGGTCGCTGGAGATGGGCTTGGCCCACTTGTCGTAGAGGTAGATGGAGTCGATGAGCGCGCCGTAGATGTCGAGCTGGAGCTGCTCGGCGGCGGCGTTGCCGATCCGGACCGGCGCCGAGCCGTGATGGCCCTCCAGATGGCCGAGTTCGGACTCGGTGAGGTCGGTGCGGCCGTCGATGCCGTACATGATCTGCAGCGGGCCGGAGGGCCTGCCGTCGCCCGGACTGACGTGCCGGGTCACGAACTTCATGAACGCCTCGGCCTCGTCGGTGAACCCGAGCCGCAGCAGCGCGTACACGCAGAAGGCCGCGTCACGCACCCACACGTACCGGTAGTCCCAGTTGCGCTCGCCGCCCAGCTGCTCGGGCAGGCTCGTCGTCGGCGCGGCCACGATGGCGCCGGTGGGCGCGTAGGTGAGGAGCTTGAGGGTGAGCGCCGAGCGGTGCACCATCTCCCGCCAGCGGCCACGGTACTTGGAGGCCGACAGCCAGCGGCGCCAGTACACCACCGTCGTGTTGAACTGCTCCTCGGCCTCGACCTTCGCGCAGCGGCGCGGCTCCACGGCACCGCCGACCTGGTCCAGCGCGAACACCGCCGTCTCGCCCTCGGACAGCTTGAAGTCGGCCCGCGCGTCCAGGCCTTCGGCCTCCAGGGGAACCGTCGACGTCAGGGCGAGGGAGAGCTCGTCGGCCTCGAAGACGGCGACCTCACCGTCCATCCGTACGGTGTGCGGCCGGGTGCCGTAGGCGAAACGCGGCGCGACCCGGGTGCGGAACGGGATGGAGCCCCGCACGCACACCACGCGCCGGATCAGCCGATGCCGCTCCGGCTCCCCGAACCCGTCGTCGACCGGCATGAAGTCCTGCACCTCGCCGACGCCGTCCTCGGTGAAGAAGCGGGTGATCAGGACGTTGGTGTCGGGGAAGTAGAACTGCTTCGTCTTCGCCGGCACGGATGCGGCCAGCTCGAAGCAACCGCCCCGGTCGGCGTCCAGGATCGCCGCGAAGACGCTCGGCGCGTCGAAGGCCGGGCAGCAGTACCAGTCGATGGTGCCGTCCGTGCCCACCAGGGCCACGCTGCGCAGATCGCCGATCAGCCCGTGCTCGGCGATCGGCAGATACCGGCCGGCGGCCGTCGGGACGTCCTGGTCGATCGCTCGTGCGCCCATCGCTGCCTCCCGCACCCGACACGCATCCCGGCACTCAGCCTAGGCGGAAACGGGGCCGGCGGCGCGTGGATCGCGGTACCCCCGGACGTGCCGGGTCAGACCGTGAGGACCACGACGCCCGCCTCCTCGAACCGGCGGACCTCCTCCGGGTCCGCCGCCGTGTCCGTCACCAGCGTGTTCACGGCCCCGGCCGCGCAGATCCGCGCGAACGCCCGCTGACCCAGCTTGCTGGAGTCGGCGGCGACGACCACCCGCTCGGCGCGCTCGCACAGCAGCCGGTTGATGGCGGCCTCCGCCTCGTCGTGCGCCGCGGCCCCGTGCGTGACGTCGAAGGCGACGACGCCGAGCACCGCCACGTCGACGGTGATCTGCCCGAGCACGCCGTCCGCGAGCGGCCCGATGAGCTCGTACGACTGCGGGCGCGCGACCCCGCCGGTGACCACGATCTTGAACTGGGGGCGTACGGCGAGCTCGTTGGCGATGTTGAGGGCATTCGTGACGACGGTGAGCGCGGGGGAGCCGGAGGTGAGGTCGCCGCGCACGGCGAGGGCGCGCGCCACCTCGGTCGTCGTGGTGCCGCCGGTCAGCCCCACCGCCTGGCCGGGCGTGATCAGCTCCGCCACCGCCTTCGCGATCCGCTGCTTCTCGGAGGCGTGCCGGGCCGTCTTGTAGCGCAGCGGCAGCTCGTACGACACCCCGTGCACCACCGCGCCGCCGCGGGTGCGCACCAGCATCTGCTGTTCGGCGAGCTGGTCGAAGTCGCGCCGGATCGTCGCCGCGGAGACTTCCAGCTCGCCGGCCGCCTCCTCGACGTCCAGCCGACCGCGCTCGACGAGCAGCTCCAGCAGCGCCTTCCAGCGGGCGTCGCGCGACATCCGCCCTCCATTCCTCGGTCTCCCGGCGACCCTAGCGCACCCTGAACGCGCTCGAATGCTTGATTGTGCTCGAAAGCTCGCTATATCTTGCAAGAACAAGCAGACAGAGGGAGGGGTGCGACATGACGCACGTCGAGGACGAGCTGACGAGTCAGCCGGAGTGCTGGACACGGGCCGCGACCGAGGCGCCGCGGCACGCGGCGGTGCTCCCGGCGCCGGGGGAGCGGGTCGCGATCGTCGGATGCGGCACCTCGTACTTCATGGCGCAGGCCGCCGCCGCGCTGCGCGAGTCGGCGGGACAGGGCGAGACGGACGCCTTCGCCGCCTCCGAGTTCCCCCGCGGCCGCTCCTACGACCGCGTCCTGGCCCTCACCCGCTCGGGCACCACCACCGAAGTCCTGCATCTCCTCGACGAGTTGAACGGGAGCACCCGCACGACCGCGCTCACCGCCGACCCGCACACCCCGGTCATGCGGGCGGCCGACGACGTCGTCGTCCTCGACTTCGCCGACGAACGGTCCGTCGTCCAGACCCGGTTCGCCACCACCGCGCTCACCCTGCTGCGCGCCCACCTCGGCCTGCACACCGACGCCGTCGTCGCCGACGCCCGCACCGCCCTCTCCCGGCCCCTGCCCGAACGGCTCGTCGACTGCACGCAGTTCACCTTCCTGGGCCGCGGCTGGACGGTGGGCCTGGCCAACGAGGCCGGCCTGAAGATGCGCGAGGCCGCACTCGCCTGGACCGAGTCCTACCCGGCGATGGAGTACCGGCACGGCCCCATCAGCGTCACCACCCACGGCACTGCCACCTGGATGTTCGGCGAGGCACCCGAGGGCCTGGCCGACCAGGTGCGGGGCACCGGCGCGTTGTGGATCGCGGGCCACCTGGACCCGCTCGCCGAACTGGTCCGCGCCCAGCGCCTGGCCGTCGCCGTAGCCGCGGCCCGCGACCTCGACCCGGACCGGCCCCGCCACCTCACCCGCTCGGTGATCCTCGCCCCCTGACGCACCTCTTCGAACGGGAGAAACCGTGCCCCTCGTCACCACCGGCGAACTCGTCGCCCGGGCCGCCGCCGCGCACTCCGCCGTCCCGTCCTTCAACATCATCACGCTGGAGCACATCGAGGCCGTCATCGCCGGCGCCGAGACCGCGCAGGCCGCCGTGGTGCTCCAAGTCAGCGAGAACGCGGTCAAGTTCCGCTACGGCAGGCTGCTCCCACTGGCCCGCGCGGCCGTCGCCGCCGCCGAACGCGCCGCGGTGCCCGTGGCCTTGCACCTCGACCACGTCCAGAGCGACGACCTGCTGCGCCAGGCCGTGGACGCCGGTTTCAGCTCGGTCATGTACGACGCGGCCCGCCTGCCCTACGAACGCAACCTCGCCGCGACCCGGGCGGCGGCCGACTGGGCGCACGCCCAAGGCCTTTGGATCGAGGCCGAGTTGGGCCAGGTCGGCGGCAAGGCAGGACAGCCCGCCCTCGACGCCCATGCCCCCGGCGCCCGTACCGACCCCGACCAGGCCCGCGCCTTCGTCGCCGACTCAGGAGTGGACGCCCTCGCCGTCGCCATCGGCAGCACGCACGCCATGACGACCCGCACCGCCACCCTCGACCACACCCTCCTCAAGCGCCTCTCGGCAGCCCTGGACGTGCCCCTCGTGCTGCACGGCTCCTCGGGCGTACCGGACCACGAGCTCGTCGCGGCCGTCGCGGGCGGCATCTCCAAGGTGAACATCGGCACCGCCCTCAACATCGCCATGACGGGCGCGATCCGGGACTTCCTCGCCGCCCACCCCGAGGCGGTCGACTCGCGCAAGTATCTCGGCGTCGGCCGGGAGGCGATGGTGACGACCGTGACCGGCATCATCCGGACACTGACCTGATCACCGCTTGACGGCTTTGAGCACCACGAACTTCGGGTCGCTCGCGACCAGGCGGCTGTTGCCGAACAGCCGCTTGAGCTTGACGTGGTAGCCCAGGTGCCGGTTGCCGACCACCCACAGCTCGCCGCCGGGCCGCAGCACGCGCTTCGCCCCGGTGAACATCCGCCACGCCGTCGCGTCCGTCGTCGCCTGGTGGGAGTGGAACGGCGGATTGTTGAGCACCAGGTCGACACTTCCGGTCGGCACCCCCGCCAGCCCGTCCCCGACCCGGAACTCGGCATGCCCGGGCACCCCGTTCGCCCTGTACGTGGCCTCCGCGGAGGCCACGGCCTGGAACGACTCGTCGACGAACAGCACTTCGGCGTCCGGGTCGGCGACCGCCACGGCCGTCCCGACGACCCCGTTGCCGCACCCGAGGTCCACGACCCGGCGAGCGCCCGGGGCGGGCAGGTGCCGCAGGAAGAACCGGGTGCCGATGTCCAGCCGGTCGGCGCAGAAGACACCCGCGTGGTTGACGACCGTGCGCCCCGAGACCGGACCGATGTCCTCGGGCAGCGTGTAGCTGTACGGCCACGGGTCGGCGGGCCGTTCCAGCGACGGATCGGGCGTGCAGAAGATCAGCCGGGCCTTCTTCACCGCGAGAGAGGTGCGCGTCGGACCGAGGATCCGCTCGAACAGCTCCAGCGTCGAGGTGTGGATCTCCTTCACCATGCCCGTGCCGACGACGACCGTGCCCTCGTGCACGGCGGGCGCCAGCCGCAGCAGCTGGTCCTCCAGCAGGGCGAGGCTCTTCGGCACCCGCACCAGCAGGACGTCGACCCGCTCCGGCGGCGCGTCCTGGGTGGTCAGCAGGCGTACGGCACCGGTCTCGACGCCGTTGCGCGCGAGGTTGAGCCGGGCGGCCTCCTGCGCGAGGAAGGAGTCGGTGATCTGCGTGGGCCGGTGCTCGGCCAGCGCCGTGACCAGCGCGCCCCAGCGATCACCGAGGACCACGACCGTGCCGGACAGCGGGACCTTCTCCTCGGCGAGGTGGGCGAGCAGATACTCGTCGGAGGCGTCCCACGCGCGCAGCCGCTCGCGCGGATCCTCGGGGAAACGGGTCAGCGCGAACTCGCCCCAGGGCGTCGTCATACGGTCGTTCATCGTGCGACCAGGCTAGCGGAGCCGCAGGTCATCCCCGGTCGGGCGGCCCGGCACCCGTCGCCCGCCGAAGCCTCAGCCCCCGCAGGACCGGAGACACGCCCTTGTCATGGGCTCGGCGACCGGATCAGGATGGCGTGACCGAGTCAATACGGGGGGTGTCCGCTCGGGTGACGGAATCGGGCACGCGTCAGCAGAGCACGACGAAGGACGCCGAGGGAACGACGATCACAGTGGGGCCGGCGTCCCGGGTCCGGCTGCACGACCTGACCTGGCGGCCGGACGGCGCCGAGTGGATCGTGGGACGCCGCGAGACACGGACGTTCGTGGCCGTACCGGAAGCCGGCATCAGGGTCATCCGCCTGCTGGAGCGCGGCCTGAGCGTCGGGCAGGCACAGGAACGGGCGCTTGCCGAGACCGGCGAGGAACTCGACGTGGCCGAGTTCGTGCGCGACCTCATCGGCCTGGGATTCGTGGCAGAGGCGGCGGGCCTGCCGGTGGCGACGGAGCCGGTGCGCCCGCCGACCCTGCCCCGGCTGCGACCCGAGCACGTGCGCTTCCTGCTGAGCCCCCCGCTGCCGCTGCTGCCCGCCGCCCTCGTCGCCGCCGCTCTGATCGCCCTGGTCCGGCACCCCGAACTCGTCCCCACCTACCGAAGCCTGCTGTGGAGCGACCGGGGCAGCGTGGTGATCCTCTCCGGTGCATTCGTGGGCTGGTCGATCCTGCTGCTGCACGAACTGGCACACCTCGCCGTGGCCAGGGCCGCGGGTGTCCCGGGCCGGATCGGCTTCGGCACCCGGCTGCAGTTCCTGGTCGCCCAGACGGACATCAGCGGCATCGAACTCGCGCCCCGACGGCACCGGTTGACGGCTTACTTGGCCGGCATCGCGGTCAATCTCGCCGTGGCCGCCTCGGCGTTCCTGCTCCTGCTCGTGACGGCACCCGGGTCGGCCCCGCACCGGCTGCTCGCCGCGACCGTGCTGTGGGCGCTCCTGCCGCTCACCTTCCAGCTCATGGTGTTCATGCGGACGGACGTCTACTTCGTCCTGCAGGACCTGACCGGATGCCGCGACCTGTACGGGGACGGCCGCGCCCACGCCCGGCACCTGGCGGGCCGCCTGCTGCGCAGGCGCGCCCCGGACGCCGACCCCACCCGGGCGCTGCCCCCGGCGGAACGGCGCGCGGTGCGCGTGTACAGCGTGATCCAGGTCGTCGGAACCACCCTCTGCCTGGCCGGACTCGCGCTCTACACCCTGCCGGCGGATCTCCGGCTGATCCTCACGGCGGTGGCCGGTCTGCGCACGGCGCGCACCGGCCTCGACCTCGCCGACGCGCTCCTGACCCTCGGATCACTGCTCGCGGTCCACGTGCTGTGGTTCACCACCCGTCGGCGCGACCGCCGGCGCCGTCGCCGTCGCCGGAGCTGACCGGGTGGAGCAGGATGGCTCGTATGGAAGGCGAGCTGTTCCCCAGGCCCCGGACCGAGGTGTCTCCCGGTGCCGTGCACCTGCCGGACTGGCTCGACGACGGACGGCAGAGCGAGCTGCTGGAGGCCTGCCGTGAGTGGGCGCGACCCCCGGCCGGGCTGCGGACGGTACGGGTACCCGGCGGGGGCACCATGTCCGCCCGCCAGGTCTGCCTCGGCCACCACTGGTACCCGTACGGCTACGCCCCCACGGTCGTCGACGGCGACGGAGCGCCCGTGAAGCCGTTCCCCGAATGGCTCGGCGAGCTGGGACGGCGGGCCGTCGCCGACGCGCTGGGCGCCCCCGCACCGCCGTACGACATCGCACTGATCAATTTCTACGACGGCGACGCCCGAATGGGCATGCACCGCGACAGCGACGAGAGGTCGGACGCGCCGGTGGTGTCCCTGAGCCTCGGCGACACGTGCGCATTCCGCTTCGGCAACACCGAGACCCGCGCCAGGCCCTACACGGACGTGGAACTGCGCAGCGGTGACCTGTTCGTGTTCGGCGGGCCCTCCCGGCTCGCCTACCACGGGGTCCCCCGGGTGTACGCGGGCACCGCGCCGCCGCAGTTGGGGCTGTCCGGACGCCTCAACATCACGCTCCGGGTCAGCGGCCTGTAGGCGGACACGGCTGCGGATCATGGGAGACTCGCCCTCATGAGCGGCAAGGCGGACCCCCGGCCGGCGGGGGAAGGGACCACCTCGAGGGCGCGGCTGGACCGGGGGCGCGGCGCGCTCGGTCCCGCGTTGGAGCTCGTGCACACCGGACGCGCGCCCACCCGGGCCGTGCTCACCGCCGAGCTAGGGGTCACCCGGGCGACGGCGGGGGCGGTCGCGGCCGAACTGGAGGCGCTGGGGCTGATCCGGGTCGACGCCCGGCCCGGCGCGGCGGCCGGCTCGCAGGGGCGGCCCTCGCACCGGCTCGCGGTCGCAGACGACGGGCCGGTCGTGCTCGCCGCGCAGGTCCACGCCGACGGCTTCCGGGCCGCGCTGGTCGGCCTGGGCGGCCGGATCGTGGCCACGGCGCCCGGCTGCGAGACCGTCGACGCCGACCCGGCGAAGGTCCTCGGCTCGGTGGTGGAGGCGGGCACGGACCTGCTGCGCTCCACGGGACGGCGCTGCGTCGGCGCCGGACTCGCCGTGCCGTCCGCGGTCGCCGAACCCGACGGCCTGGCCCTGAACCCCCTGCACCTGGCCTGGCCGGTCGGCGCGCCGGTCCGGCGGATCTTCGCCGAGTGTGTGCGCGCGGCCGGCATCACCGGGCCGGCGTTCGCGGGCAACGACGTCAACCTCGCCGCCCTCGCCGAGCACCGGCACGGCGCCGGCCGCGGTGCCCGTGACCTGCTGTGCGTGGCCACCGGGCACCGGGGCGTCGGCGGCGCCCTGGTCCTCGACGGCCGCCTGCACACCGGCAGTTCGGGCCTGGCACTGGAGGTCGGCCACCTCACCGTCAACCCCGAGGGCCGCCCCTGCCACTGCGGCAGCCGCGGCTGCCTCGACGTCGAGGCCGATCCGCTGGCCCTCCTCACGGCCGCCGGCCTGGACACGGGCCCCGAGGTGTCCCTGCTCAGACAGGCCGACGACCTGGTCCGCGAGCACTACGACGACCCGGCCGTCCGCGCGGCCGCCGAAACGCTCATCGACCGCCTCGGCCTCGGCCTCGCGGGCCTGGTCAACATCCTCAACCCCGACCGCATCATCCTCGGCGGCCTGCACCGCACCCTCCTGGACGCCGACCCCGACCGACTGCGCGCCGTCGTCGCCGAGCGCAGCCTGTGGGGCCAGAGCGGGGGAGTGCCCATCCTGGCCTGCACCCTCGACCACAACAGCCTGGTGGGGGCGGCGGAGTTGGCCTGGCAGCCGGTCCTGGACGACCCGCTGGGAGCGCTCGCCTAGGACGCGAGGACGCCTGGCCGGCGGGGGATGGCTCCGGGCGAGGCGAGCTAGGCTCGTCGGCATGCGGATCTCCGTCTCCTCCGACATGGACGAACCCGTCGCCCGCGCCCTCCTCGCCGAGCTGGGCCGACGCGGCCACGAGGTCACGGCCCACGGCGCGCTCAGCCCCGGCGACGACCCGCAGTGGGCCGCCTGCTCGGAGGCGGCGGCCCGGGAGGTCGCCGCCGGCCGGGCGGACCAGGCGGTCGTGTGCTGCTGGACCGGCACGGGCGCGTCCATCGCCGCGAACAAGGTGGCGGGCGTACGGGCCGCGCTGTGCACGGACGCCTACAGCGCGGACGGCGCCCGCCGCTGGAACGACGCCAACGTCCTCGCACTCAGCCTGCGGCTGACCTCCGAGCCGCTGCTGAAGGAGATCCTGGACGCCTGGTTCGCCGCCGCGGCCAGCGAGGCCACCGAGGACCGCGAGAACATCGCCCGCGTCGACCGGCTCGATCTGGGGAAGACCGCTTCCTGACTCAATCGACACTTCCCGAGCCACCGGCAAGGCTCCACAGGGCCGCCACCAGAGGCCGCCGCAGCTCGGCCCGGCGCACGCACAGCCCATCCGGTGCACGAGGCCCGGGCCGCGGCCGCGAATCTGCGCCCCTCGGTGGACATCTCCGTCGCCCAGGCCGGCCCAGATGCCTTGTCAGTGCCGGCCGCTAGCCTGCGGGCATGATCGAGACAACGGACGACTCCCGCCGCTTCCCGCCGGCGCTGGCCGACGTGGCCCTGGTGGAGTTCGACTACGACGACGGCGAGGGCGTCGACTTCGAGCCGTACGGCGCCTTCGACTCCGCCGAGGAGACCACCGACTGGCTGCGTCACTGGACCGGCAATCACGAACTCGACGGTGACGCCTACCGGGTCTTCGGCCAGGACGGCACCGGCGGTCTGGCCGCCCTGTGGTGCGTACGGCCCGGCCGGCCGCTCGCAGAGCAGCCCGTGGTGTTCTTCGGCTCCGAGGGGGAGCGGGGAGTAGTGGCGGCGAACCTGTCCGACTTCCTGTGGGTCCTCGCCGACGGTCTCGGGCCCCTGGAGATCGTGGACTTCGGGCAGCGCGAGGGCCGGCCGAACCCGGCCCTGACCGCGCTCGCCGAGCGGCACGCCACCACTCCGCGCCGTCCCGCGCGGGAGATCGTGGACGAGGCGCAGGCGGAGTTCCCGTCCTTTTCCGACGACATCGACGCACTGTGCCGCTGATCCCCGTTCAGGAAGGGGGAGTTCCGGTGTACTGCGCGAGCCCGTGACCGAGCGACCAGTCGGCCGACTCGTTCTCGGTCACGGTGACGAACACGTTCCGCGGCTCCGTCCCCGCGTAGGCGTGGGCGAGTTCGGCGATCCGCCGGTACAGCGCCTGCTTGCGTTCGGGCGGGCGCCCCGACCGCATGGTGATCGCGACGTACACGATGCCCTCGTCGCGCGGGACACCCAGGTAGTCGTCGTGGCGCAGGGTGCTGTGCACGCCGTCGTGGCCTGTCAGGACCTGGAAGCGGTCGTTCGGCGGGATGCCGATCGTCTCGACCAGCGCCTCGTGCACGGCCCGGCCGAGCGCGTCCAGGCGTGCCGCGTCGGTCCCCAGCGTGTCGATACGGACGAAGGGCATGCCCGCGTTCCTCCTTCCGGCTCAGCGCCACTGCACGGCGAACGCCCGGCCGGGGTTCTCCGTCAGGACGCGGTCCATCAGCTCCTCGCCCAGCTCCAGCGCCAGCCGGGGCCGGACCCTGCGCAGCAGATACGGCATACCGGGGCCGCCGTCGACCGACCGGGCCCCGGCGATGACGGTGTCCCCGCCGAGCAGCAGCCGATGCCCGAAACCGGCCTCGGCCAACGCCCGCACGGCCTGCGGCATCCGCCAGTCGGTGGCGTGGTGGGCCAGCGACGGGCCGTCGAAGGCGAGATAGGCGCCGGCCTCGGCGGCCTGCCGCTGGACGACCGGGTCGGGGGAGCGGTTGAGGTGCCCGAGGATCACCCGGTGCGGCTCCACGCCGAGCCTGCCGCACAGCAGGTCGAGGACGTCCAGTGCCCCGGTCCCCAGCTCCAGGTGCACGGCGATCGCCGCCCCGGTCGCGTGATGGGCCTCCGCCGCCGCGGTCATCGTCCAGCGGGCGTGCGCGTCCAGCGCGTGGAAGCCGCCCGCCACCTTGATCAGCCCGGCCCGCACCCCCGAGGTGCCGATGCCCTGCGTGAGCTCCGCGACGAACACCTCGGCGAGCCCGCCACGCAGCTCCTCCACCAACTGCGCGCTGTAGTGCGCCGCTTGGTGCAGACCGGTCGCGCACACCACGTGCACCCCCGAAGCCCGGGACAGGTCGGGCAGGTCGGCGGCCCGCCGCCCCATGCCGTACGGCGTCCACTGCACCACGGTGCCGCCGCCCACCGCCCGGAACGCGGCCAGCTCGGCCCGGGCGGCCGCCGCGTCGTTGAGCTCCTGGCCGGGCAACCGGGCACTGCGCAGGAACAGATGGTCGTGCGCGTCGCACACGCCCAGCTCCTCGGGACGCACGTCCCCCAGCACCGTACGGACCGAACTCACCACTGCCGCCCCTCCGTCAGGACTTCACGCCCCGGCGCGGACAGGTGCAGCACCTGGAAGACGTCCCCCTCGGCCTTGGGCGCCCGGTGCTCCCACAGCGAGAAGTGCACCAGCTCCCAGCGGCTCGTGTCCACGGCCGCCGCCGCGAGCACGGCCCCGTCCTCGCCCGCCAGCCGCCCGACCTCGTCCGTCGCCTTCGCCATGACATCGGCCAGCACGACGCCGTCCGGCACGCGCCGACGGCGACGCACCGCGATACGCGCCGTACCCGAGGCGGCCGCGCCCTCCGCGTACGCGAGCCCCGACCACTGGCGCACGGACGGCCGCCCGAAGTCGTCGCTCAGCCCCTGGAACGCCCCTCCCCAGAGGAAGGAGTTCATGCCCTCCATGCTGTTCCACAGGTAGAACGGCGCGTACTGGTTGACCGGCGAGCCGTCCACCCCGCGCTCGCGCAGCAGGTAGGTCTTGAACCCGAGTCCCTCCCAGTCGTCCAGCAGATGCCCGATCCGGGCGACACGGTCGCGGATGACGTTCGTGTCGTAGTCGGCGGGGAGGGTCAGCTCGTACTGCATGGCGTGCATCGGATGCCTCCTCAGGCGGGTCGCGGGGCGAGCAGGGAGAGCAGTCCCCGGACGCCGGCGTCGAAGTCGGCGGGGGAGCCGGAGGCGCGGGCGAGCACATAGCCGCCCTGGACGGTCGCGAGGACGGCCGCGGCGATCTGCTCGCCGTCCAGCGAGGGCGCGAACTGGCCCAGCTCCTTGCCCTCCTCCACGATCCCCGCGATCAGCTCACGGATCGCGTCCAGCGTCTCGTCGACCGGAGCGCGCAGCTCGGCACTGGCGACGACGTCAGGGTCCATCGTCAGCCGGCCCACCGGGCAGCCCCGCAACACGTCGCGCTCGCGCAGCAGATACGCCTCGATGCGCTCGTACGGAGTCCCTGGCCCGCCCAGTACTCCCTCGGCGGTGGCCCGCAGCTCCGCGGCCGTCCGCCGGATCGCCGCCAGCGCCAGGTCGGGCTTCCCCTTGAAGTGGTGGTACATGCTGCCCTGCCCGGCGCCCGCCCGCTCCAGGATCGCCTTGGGGCTCGTGCCCACGTAACCGCGCTCCCACAGCAGCTCGCGCGTCGACTCGACGAGTCGGTCCGAAGTGCTCTCCGAGGTGCTCATGCACGTACTGTACATACTAGTAGTTACAGAAGTCGAGGGTATGAGGGAGCAGCGCACGAGCCCGCCGGTACTCCCCCGGAGGTATCCGCACTGCCGCTGGCCGTACGACGACCAGGGCCCCCTCCCGGCGCCAGTCTCGAGACATCACCACCGACAACCACTCTGGAGATGACCCGAGATGCAGACTTTCGCGGACTGGCACGGTGGCCCCGGCCCCTGGATCCTCTTCTTCCCGCTGATCTGGGCGGCCGTCGTGATCGGCGTCGCCACCTTCCTGCGCCGCACCGTCTGGTGCGGCCGCCGGGGCCCCTGGCGCCCGATGGACGACCCACGCCCCTCCGGCGACTCACCCCTCGCGGTACTCGGCCGCCGCTTCGCCTCGGGCGAGATCGACGAGGACGAGTACTGGCGCCGCCTGTCCGTCCTGGACGAGCAGTTCGGCCGCCCGAAGGGCGGCGCGGCATGACGACCGCGACCACCGTGCGCGCGGCCGCCCGAGTCGCCGACGCCGTGAAGGTGTACGGCCGTGGCGACACCGAGGTGAGGGCCCTGGACGGGGTGAGCGTCGACTTCCCGGCCGGCCGCTTCACCGCGATCATGGGGCCCTCGGGCTCCGGCAAGTCCACTCTGATGCACTGCGCCGCCGGCCTGGACACCCTCACCTCCGGCACCGCCCACATCGGCGACACCGACCTCGGCACACTGGACGACCGCCGCCTCACCCTGCTGCGGCGCGACCGCGTCGGCTTCGTCTTCCAGGCCTTCAACCTCGTCCCGACGCTCACCGTGGCCGAGAACATCACGCTCCCCCTCGACCTCGCGGGCGGCGGACGCGACCAGGACTGGCTCGATGCGCTGATCGACGTCGTCGGCCTGCGCGACCGCCTCCACCACCGCCCCTCCGAACTCTCCGGCGGACAGCAGCAACGCGTCGCCGTGGCAAGGGCGTTCGCCGGACGGCCGGACGTCGTCTTCGCCGACGAACCCACCGGCAACCTCGACTCGCGCGCCGGCGGGGAAGTCCTGGGCCTGCTGGGCCGGGCCGTCCGTCAGACCTCCCGCACGGTCGTCATGGTCACCCACGACCCGGTCGCCGCGGCCCACGCCGACGAGGTCGTCTTCCTCGCCGACGGCCGCCTCGTCGACCGCATGGAAGCCCCGACCGCCGACAGGGTCCTGGACCGCATGAAAGCCTTCGAGGTGCCCGCATGAACGCCGCCGTACGCCTGAGCGCTTCCTCGCTGCGCGCCCACAAACGCCGCTTCGCCGGCACCTTCCTCGCCGTCTTCCTCGGCGTCGCCTTCCTGGCCGGCACCCTCGTCATGGGTGACACGCTGCGCGCCGGCTTCGACACCATGTTCGGCAGGGCGGCCGCCGGCACGGACGCGGTCGTCCGCAGCGCCGACGCCATCACCACCCCCGGCGAGAGCCAGGGCACCCGCCAACCGGTCCCCGCGACCCTCGCGAACACGATCGAGAGGGTGCGGGGCGTCGCGGCCGCCGAACCCGACATCGAGGGCGCCGGCCAACTCGTCGGCAAGGACGGCAAGCCGATCGGCGGCAAGGGCCCGCCCACCCTCGCCGGCAACTGGATCACCGACCCCGAGAACAACCCCTACCGACTCGCCGAAGGCCGCGCCCCGCGGGCGTCCGGCGAAGTGGTGATCAACCGAGGCACCGCGGCCAAGGGCCACCTGAGGATCGGCGACACCACCACCCTGCGCACCCCAGACCCGGTCCGGGTGACCGTCGTGGGCCTCGCGACCTTCGCGGGCGAGGACGGCATGGCCCAGGTCACCTTCACGGGTATGACCCGGGCGGACGCCGAGAAGTACCTCACCGCCCGCCCCGGCGAGGCGGCGAGCATCAAGGTCCGGGCAGATCCCGGCACCACCCAGCGGGAACTGGTCGCCCGCCTGACCCCCGTACTCCCCAAGGGAGTCGAGGCGATCACCGGTCAGGAGTCGGCCCAGGAGAACACGGACATGGTCTCCAGCCAGTTCCTGACCCTCTTCACGACCTTCCTCCTCGTCTTCTCCGGCATCGCCCTCCTCGTCGCGACCTTCTCCATCCACAACACCTTCGCGATCGTCGTGGCCCAACGCACCCGCGAGAACGCCCTGTTGCGTGCCCTGGGCGCCTCCCGCCGCCAGGTCACCGCCACCACCCTCACCGAGGCCACCGCGGTCGCCGTGACAGCGTCCGCCACCGGTCTCGCGGGCGGCATCGGCATGGCGGCCGGCCTGCAAGCCCTCTTCCCGGCGATCGGATTCCCCTTCCCTGACGGCGACTTGGTCATCAAGTCCCTCTCCCTGACGATCCCGCTGGCCGTCGGCATCACCGTCTGTCTGGCCTCCGCCCTCCTGCCCGCCCTACGAGCAGGCCGCATCGCCCCGTTGGCGGCCCTGCGCGAGACGGCCGTCGACACCTCCGCCGCCTCCCGCACCCGAGCCGTCACCGGCACGGCCCTGGCCGCCCTCGCCGCGGCCGCGACCCTCGACGGAGTCCTGGCCTCACCCTCCCTGCCGCTGGCGGGACTTGGCGCCGTACTCGCCCTGGCCGCCTTCATCGTCCTGGGCCCGGTCGCCGCCACCAAGGTCGTACGGATCCTCGGCGCCCCCCTGGACAGACTGCGCGGCGTCACCGGCTCCCTCGCCCGCCGCAACGCCCTGCGCAGTCCAAAGCGGACGGCCGCCACCGCCGGCGCCCTGATGATCGGCGTGGCAGTCGTCTCCTTGTTCACGGTCTTCGCCGCTTCCCTCAAGGCGACCATGGACCAGACCGTCTCCCGCTCCTTCGCGGGCGACGTGGCGGTCAGCACCCCGTCCTTCGGCGCGGGCGGCAGCGGACTGAGCCCCCGCCTGGCCGGCGCGATCGGTCAACTGCCCCAGGTCGACACGGCGGTGGGCCTCGGCCGAGGAGTGGCCGAGGTCGACAGCAAGGGCCGCGCCCTCACCGTCACCGACCCCGTCGCCCTGAAACGCACCTTCGACCTCGGCAGGATCGACGGTTCCCTCGACGGCCTGGGCGCCGACGGCATCGCGATCACCCGCTCCGAGGCCACCCGCCGACACCTCACCACCGGCGACAAGGCGCGGCTCGCCTTCACCGACGGCCAGAGGCAGACCTTCACGGTCCGCGCGGTCTACGGCCGCTCCGAACTCGCCGGCGACTACGTCATCACCCGCGCCGCCTGGGCCCCGCACCGCACCCAGGACTCCGACACGCTCGTCGCCGTCACTTTCAAGCCGGGCGTGAGCACGAAGGCGGGCAAGGCCGCGGTCGAACAGGTCGCCGCCCGTTACGGCGACCCCGCCGTCCAGACCCGCGCGGAGTACGCGCAGTCCTCGGCCGGAGGCATCGACATGATGCTGACCCTGGTCTACGCGCTCCTGGCCCTCGCGGTGCTGATCGCACTGCTGGGCATCGCCAACACCCTCACCCTGGCGATCCACGAGCGCACCCGCGAACTCGGCCTGCTGCGCGCCGTCGGCCAGACCCGCTCCCAACTGCGGGCCATGGTCCGCTGGGAGTCGGTCCTCGTGGCGGCCTTCGGCACGGTGGGAGGCCTGGGCCTGGGCGCCTTCCTGGGCTGGGTCCTGGTCAAGGCCTCGGACGGAGCGAGCGACAGCAGCTTCGCCTTCGCCCTCCCGCCGACCCGCCTGCTGGTCGTGACCCTGGTGGGCCTGACGGCCGGCGCCCTGGCGGGCCTGCGCCCCGCACGTAGAGCAGCACGCCTCGACGTACTACGCGCGATAGCGACGGAGTAGGTGCGGCCCAACGGCAAGTGCCCACCAACGCCCCCTGTACCGACGCGCCGGCCGCGAGGGAGCCGCAGGGGGCGCGTCGGTGTCGAGAGGGCGAACGCGCGGAGGCGCGCAGCGCCGAGCACGTTCGCCCTCTCGACACCGACACAAAGCGCCCCCGGAGGCGACCGAGCAATCCAAAGGGTGAGGGCACTGCAGCAGGTAACCCCAACCGCAGCGCCCGACTCAGCCCCCAACCACAACCCTCAACCACAACCCTCAACCACAACCCCGACCGAACCCCCCATCACCGCCCGGTCAACCGACAACGGCCGACCGGGCGGGAGCGTGTCCGGCCCTGTGCCCGTCCACCGCGTGCTCGGCCTCGACGAAGCGCCGTACGGGTTTCTCGGCCGTACGCCGTGGGCGCCTGCTGGGCGCGGTGACCGTCACGGCGGCGGCGGGCAGCGTGAACCACACGACCTTGCCCGACTCGCCCTCGGGCCGTACCCCCCAGCTCTCGCTCACCGCGGCCACCATGGCGAGCCCACGTCCGCTGGTGGCGGAGGGTTCGACGTCCTGCACCTGGGGGAGGCGCGGGTCGTGGTCGCGCACCGAGACCGTGAGCCGGTCCAGCAGAAGCTCGATCTTGACGGTGCACTGCTTGTCCGGTTGGGCGTGCCGGTGGACGTTGGTCAACAGTTCGGTCACGGCGAGCGCGGCCCGGTCTATGAGGGGATCGAGATGCCAGTAGCGCAACTGCGCTGAAAGGATTCTGCGGACCTGGCCGATCCGCGACGGCAGGGCTTGGAGCTCCACCGTGCAGTGCCTGCTTGGGTGACTGATCACGGCTGCGACTCCCCGACTTGAGGTCCGGAAGAACACGGAGTTCGGATGCAGCAGCGGCCCGGACGGAGATGGTCGGCTGCTGTCGTGCCCGGCGGGCTGGTTCGCAGCGTTATCGCCGGTAAACCCAGAGTGACGTGAGACCAGCGTGACGCAAGGGGCGCGGGACCGCAACTCGCGGTCACCCCGCACGGGCTGTGCGTCATCGGACGGGGCCGGTCAGCCCCCGCGCCCCGCGGCCCTCCGCACGGCTTCGATGAACCGCCGTGCCGCCGGCGGCCCCCCTTCGCCCGGCGCGGGGTCGTGGTCGCCGAGCGTGAGCGTGTAGCGCTTGCCGTTGAGGTCGGCGAGCGCCCGGTCGTCGGCCGCGAACCACGGCTTGGAGGCGCGCACCGCCTGTACCGGCGCGCTGTCGATCTCGCTGCCGTAACTGGTCAGCAGCTGCACTCTGCCGTCCGTGATCCGGACCTGCCCGGCCCGGGTGAGCGAACGCAGCCGCTTCTCGATCCGCACGCCCGTAGCCGTGAACTCCGGCTCCGCCATGCCGTATGCCCCCTCGTACGCGTGGGTGCGCCGGCCCGTGGCTCCTTCGCGGGCTCTGGTCCAGCGCCTTTCGTGATCCAGTGTGCCGCCCCGTTCGGTGCAGTCTGCCCGCACCCGCCGTCGAGCACCAGTGCGTACGGCGCGCTCGCACCAGGCATCCGGAGCACTCGCGCGAATGCGCCCCCACGCCCGCCGGGATCGCGCCCCCAGCTTGTCTTTGGGCTGCTCAAAGTGGTGTTTATGCAGGTGAGGCGGGTGCGGAAGGTGTCTATGATCGGTGTGTCGGCGGCGCGACACGCCGTCGGCGCGAAGTCTAAGGAGCCCGTGGTGAGCACCACTCAGCAAGCACCGACCGGCGAAACCCTCGACGTCGACCACAGTGACGCCGCCTACCGCGACTGGCTGAAAGAAGCCGTACGAAAGGTGCAGGCCGACGCCAACCGCTCGGCCGACACCCACCTCCTGCGCTTCCCGCTGCCCGAGAAGTGGGGCATCGACCTGTACCTCAAGGACGAGTCGACCCACCCGACCGGCAGCCTCAAGCACCGGCTCGCCCGCTCGCTCTTCCTCTACGGCCTGTGCAACGGCTGGATCCGGCCGGGCCGCCCGGTGATCGAGGCGTCCAGCGGCTCGACGGCCGTGTCGGAGGCGTACTTCGCGAAGCTGATCGGTGTGCCCTTCATCGCCGTCATGCCGCGCACGACGAGCGCCGAGAAGTGTCGACTGATCGAGTTCCACGGCGGGCAGTGCCACTTCGTGGACGACTCGCGGAAGATGTACGAGGAGTCGGCCCGTCTGGCTGCGGAGACGGGCGGCCACTACATGGACCAGTTCACCTACGCCGAACGGGCCACCGACTGGCGCGGCAACAACAACATCGCCGAATCCATCTTCCGTCAGCTGGAGTTGGAGCGGTTCCCGGAGCCCGCGTGGATCGTCGCGACGGCCGGCACCGGCGGCACCTCGGCGACCCTCGCCCGCTACGTGCACTACATGCAGTACGACACCCGCATCTGCGTCGCCGACCCGGAGAACTCCTGCTTCTTCGACGGCTGGACCACCGGCGATCCGGACGTCACCTGCGACTGCGGCTCCCGCATCGAGGGCATCGGCCGACCCCGTATGGAACCGAGCTTCGTCCCCGGCGCGATCGACCGGATGATGAAGGTTCCGGACGCCGCGAGCGTGGCCGCCGTGCGGGCCCTGGAGCGGGCCATCGGCCGCAAGGCGGGGGGTTCGACGGGCACCGGGCTGTGGAGCGCGCTGAAGATCGTCGCGGAGATGGTGGCCGTGGGGCGGCGGGGGAGCGTGGTGACCCTGCTGTGCGACCCGGGCGACCGCTACCTCGACAAGTACTACTCGGACGCGTGGCTGGCTGGGCAGGGCCTCGACATCGCGCCGTACACCACGGCGATCGACTCGCTGCTGGCGACGGGCGTGTGGCGCTGAGCAGCCACGGCCCGCACACGGGGGCGATCGAGTCACTGCCGGCGAGGTCGGACGATCACACGCCACTACCGACGTCAGGCGCCCCGCGCCAAGCGGTTACCTGCGCACCCCGCCCGGCATCAGGCGCCCCGCGCCAAGCGGCTTCCCCCGCCCCGCTCCCGGCATCAGGCGCCCCACCCCGACCCGCGCTCCTACCCCCGCTCCGACAGCCGCCGATCCAGCGACGTCACCGCGTCCCGGAAGGCCCGGCCGAGCCCGGGGCGTGCCGCCTTCATGACCCACCGGAACGGCGCCGTCCCGTCCGCGCCGAAGGTCCACTGCACGCGCGTGCCGGTTCCGGCCGGGATCAGTCGCCACTCCTCGGCGAGGGCTCGGGCGCCCGGCGCGTTGGTCACGTCGACCCGGTAGGCGTACAGCTCCGGCTCCTTGGCCGCGATGACCGTCTCCTGGAAGCGTCCGCCGCCCTTGAGCCGGATGTCGCGCCCGGCGCCGTCGTCGGTCGACCGGGCGTGCGTCACGGCGGCGAACCACTCCGCCCAGCCCGGCACGTCGTCGTTGAGGGCGTGGAAGACCGCCTCGGGAGCCGCGGAGATCTCCTGTGCGAAGACCAGCCGCACCGGGGCGGTAGCGATGAAGTCGAGCCCGACAGGGCGCAGACGGTTGGCCATGGACGCGAACCCCCGTGACGGGTAAGGGTGGTTGACCGGGGCGACGTCACGATAACTGGCGCCCCGTCAGATGTCAGCACCACCTGACCGGGGTCAGTCCTCCGGCTCGCCGGCCACCACCAGCCGCCGCAGGTGATCGGCGATCTCCTCGCGGGCCTCGCCCGGCAGTCCCGCATCCGTCACCAGCGTGTCGACCTGTTCCAGCGCCGCGAACGAACTCAGGCCCACCACACCCCACTTGGTGTGGTCGGCGACCACCACGACCCGCCGCGCGGACTGCACCAGGCGGCGGTTGGTCTCGGCCTCCGCGAGGTTCGGCGTCGACAGGCCGGCCTCGACCGATATGCCGTGCACACCGAGGAAGAGCACGTCGAAGTGGAGCGCCGCGATCGCCTGGTCGGCGACCGGCCCCACCAGCGAGTCGGACGGGGTGCGGACCCCGCCGGTCAGTACCACGGTCGCCGCGCCCTGCCGGGGTCCGGAGCTGCGCTGCGCCGCGTGGAAGACGTCGGCGACCCGCACCGAGTTGGTCACCACGGTCAGATCGGGCACGTCGACCAGCTGGTGGGCCAGCGCGTACGTCGTCGTACCGCCCGACAGCGCGATCGCGCTGCCCGGTGCGACCAGCTCGGCCGCCGAACGCGCGATGTCCTCCTTGGCCGTCAGCTCCAGACCCGACTTGGCCTCGAAACCCGGCTCGTGGGTGCTCGCCTCGACCACGGGCACCGCGCCGCCGTGCACCTTCTCCAGCACGCCCTGCCGGGCCAGCGCGTCCAGATCGCGGCGCACGGTCATGTCCGACACGCCGAGCTTGCGCGTCAGCTCGTTCACACGGACCCCGCCCCGGCGCCGCACCTCGTCCAGGATCAGGGCGCGCCGCTGCTCCGCGAGGAGGTTCTGATTCTCACTCACGTACGCTCCGGTCCTTTCGCCACATGCAGTCCGACACGCCCGGCACACCCTCTCCGACAAGGACATTCTTCCCGGCCCCGGTGCGCGGACGTCCCATCCTCGCACGCCTTGGTCCCGGTGGCGCCACCGACTGTCACGACGCGTGCATGCCGGCCAGGCATCATCCGCCCGCCGCTTGTCACACGTACAGGGGAGATTCGGTGAGAAGAGGTGTGAGGCGTCGTGGCGGCGGAGATCCTTGAGGCCGCACGGGCACAAGCCGACGGCTCGTCACGGGGGAAGTGCGAATCGTGGAACGCGCGCAGGAAGCCGCCTCGACGGAAGGCCCCGGCCGGCCGGCCGGGAAATCCGGAATCGCCCTGGAACTGCTGGTCCACGGGGTGGGCGGCACCACTCCGCAGGACATGCTCGGTGATCCGCGCACGGTGCGGGTCACCGGCGACGACACGGCCGCCGTCTTCCGGCGGGCCGAGGACGCGGACGCCGAGAGCCGACCCGAGGACTACCGGGGCCGCCCGGTCCCGGAGGCCTACGTCTGGTGCAATCTCACCTCTGGTAACAGCGCGCGGGCCCTGTGGCTCCTGTTGCTGCCGTTCATGGTCGTCAACCTCGCCCACTGGATGCGCCCCACCGCTCGCGGACGGGCCCGCACGGTCCGCTTCTACGGGCTGCTCGTCCGCCTGGCCGGCCTGACCCTGACCGTGCTGCTGGTCGCCGCCGCCTGCGAGGTCGCCCTGGACCTCGCGGCCTGGCAGTGCGCCGGCACCCGCGCGTGCGCGGCGCGCCACTCCTGGCTGGGCTTTCTCTCGCCGGAGGCCTCCCACGACGGCTGGTGGAGCCGCCCCGGCCGCCGCCTCGCCCTCGCCGCCCTCGTCCCCACGGCGCTCACCGGCCTGCTGTGGTACCTCTCGCGCCGCACCTGGAGCGCGTACGAATCGGTACAGCCGGTCTCCCGCCTCGACGAGTCCGAGGAGGACAGCGCCCGCACCTCCCTGGGCCGCCCCGGCTTCTGGTACGGCCGCCGCCTGGTCGCCCGGCTGCGCGCCGCCCACACCGCGGCCGGCCTGCTGACGGTCGCCGCGGCCCTGACCGCCTCGGCGGCCCGCTTCGACCGCGAGCCGGGCGGCCCCGCCCTCCTCGACACGCTGGGATGGCTCCTGTACGCCGCGCTCGCCGCCAACGCCGTCGTGACGCTGTGGGTGATCTGCCGCCGCGGGCGCACCGAGAACCGCCTGGACCAGCGGCTCGACAGGCATCTCGTACGACGCCTGCCGCTGGCCGCCCTCGGCCTGCTGCTGCTCGCCGCGGTGTACGCCGGCTGGGAGCGCCCGGGGTGGGAATCGGCGGGCCGGCTGCTGGGCGGCGGCACCGCGTTCGGCTCCATCGCGCTCGCCCAGGGCGGTCTGGTCATCGCCCTCGGCGTGGTGGCGCGTCTGCTGTACCGCACCCACCCCGATCCGCGGGCGGCGATGCGGGGCCTGGCCGGACCTGCCGTCGCGATGCTGGCCTGCGCGCTCGGCGGGGTGATGTCCGGCGGCGTCTCCCAGCGCGTGTCGGACTGGCTGGACGGCACCAGGGCCTCCATCGACGGCCCGCCCGTCCTGCTGACCTGGCAGTCCTCCGTCCTTCCCGTCCTCCTTCTGGTCCTGCTGGTGGTGTGCGCCTGGCTGGGGCGCGGCACCTGGCGGTTGCGCCGCGGCGAGATCGACGAGGTGGAGGCCGACTACCCCGGGGAGCGCCGGGACGCCGCCCGCACCCGCGCCATCGCCACCACGCGCGCGATGGCCACGCTCACCGACCGAGGGCCCCTCATCGCCGCCGTGACCGCCGCCGCCACCCTGGCCCTGGGCGCCGCCGCCCTCGTGGGGGCCGGGCTCACCGACGAGGCACCCGGCCCGGCCGCCCGCGACGCTCAGGCCTTCGTGCACGGCACCGCGCAGACCGCCCAGGCACTGGGCTCCTGGCTGATCGGCGTCGGCTTCATCCTCTTCGTCACCTGGGGCCGGCGCGCCTACAAGGACGCCTCCGCCCGGCGCACCATCGGCATCCTGTGGGACGTCGGTACGTTCTGGCCCCGCGCCGCCCACCCCTTCGCCCCGCCCTGCTACGCCGAGCGGGCTGTCCCGGACCTCACCTGGCGCATGGCCACCTGGACCCGTGCCACCGGCGGCCGACTGGTCATCTCCGGCCACTCCCAGGGCAGCGTGCTCGCCGCCGCGGCGGCCTGGCAGCTCAAGCCGTCCGACCGCAAGCGGGTCGCGCTGCTGACCTACGGCTCACCCCTGGAGCGCCTCTACGGCCGCTGGTTCCCCGCCCACTTCGGCCCGGCCGCGCTCAGCTCCCTGCACCAGGAGGTCGACTGCTGGCGCAACCTCTACCGGCTGACCGACCCGATCGGCGGCCCCGTCCGGCTGCCTGGCGACTGCGGCCCCGAGGTCGACCACGCACCGCTGAGGGACCCCCTCGCCTACGGCCGCACCGCCCGCCATCCGCTGCCCGCGCCGATCCTCGGGCACAGCGACTACCAGGCCGACCCCGTCTTCGCCGAGGAACGGGAACGGCTGCTGGCCCGGCTGCGCCCGGAGGTGCCGGGTCCGCGTCCTCAGGGGGAGTCGGGCAGGTCCTCGGCGTAGAGGAGCGTCAGGTCGTCCGTGCTCGGCTCGTCGACCTGCGCGACCCGGCTCGCGTGCCGCTCGACCATCGCCTCGAAGGTCTGCCGCGCGGTGCGGCCGTTGCCGAACGCCGGGCCCTTCGGGATCGCCGTGAAGTACTTCAGCAGCGCCTCCGCGGTGCCCTCCGCCAGCCGGTACTCGTGCTCGTCGGCCTGCTGCCCGACGATCCGCAGCAGCTCCTCGGGGTTGTAGTCGCTGAAGGTGATGGTCCGTGAGAAGCGGGACGCCACACCGGGGTTGACCGAAAGGAACCGTTCCATCTCGGCCGTGTAGCCCGCCACGATGACGACCACCGCGTCCCGGTGGTCCTCCATCAGCTTCACCAGGGTGTCGATGGCCTCCTTGCCGAAGTCCCGGCCCGAGTCCTCCGGCGACAGGGCGTAGGCCTCGTCGATGAACAGCACCCCGCCGCGCGCCCGGTCGAACGCCTCCTGGGTGCGGATCGCCGTCGACCCGATGTGCTCGCCGACCAGGTCGACGCGGGAGACCTCGACGAGGTGACCCTTCTCCAGCACACCGAGGGAGGCGAGGATCTCGCCGTAGAGGCGCGCCACGGTGGTCTTGCCGGTGCCGGGGGAGCCGGTGAAGACGAGGTGCCGCTTGACCGAGGCCGCCTTCAGGCCCGCCTGCTGCCGGCGCCGGCCCACCTCGATCATGTCGGTCAGCGCCCGCACCTCGCGCTTGACGCTGTCCAGGCCGACCAGCGCGTCGAGCTCACCGAGCACGGCCTTCGAGGTCCGCGTCGGCTGCTCCGGTTCAGCGGGGACGGCCTGGGGTCCCTGCTCGGTGATGCGCTGCCCCGGAATGGCGCCCAGCAGGCCGGGGGACTGGTGCACCGTCTGCACCGCGGTCTCCCGTGCCGCCGGCGGGCGCACGCCGGAGCCGCTCTCGTCGCTGGTGCAGTCCTCGACGTCGGGGCCCGTGCCGGCGGCCGCGTCCGGGCCGGCGTCGGCGAACTCGTAACCACCGCGCGCGCACCGCTCCGTGCGGCACTTCCGCAGTGTCGTGCGGCAGCCGTCGATCACATGGAAGCCGTAGCCGCCGCTGCCGGTGACCCGGCAGCTCAGGAAGCTGCCCCGGCCGCCCGCCGACACATAGAACCCGGCCTCGGCGGGGGAGTCGACCGTGCATCGCTCGATGGTCGGATCGGCGCCCTTGGTGACGATCACACCGGTCTGGGTGCCGTCCACGGTGCAGTTGTTGAGGGTGCCGCCGCTGCCGTGGTCGCGGAACCAGGCGCCCGTCGCCGCGTCCCGGATCCGGCAGTCGTCGAGCTGGGCCGTCGCCCCGTCGCTCACCGACACGGCCGTGTTGCGCACCTGCGACAGGTCGCTGTCGACGACGTCCGCGCGCGAGCCGCGGTCCAGGACGAACAGGGCGTCCGGCACGTCGTGCACCCGGCAGGACTCCAGCACCGCGGTGGCGCCGTCACTGACCCACACCGCCGGGTAGTCGCCGGTGCTGTCGAAGATCTCGCACTGGTTGGCGTCCACCCGGGTGCCCGGGTCCCACACCGACAGGCCGTTGCGCCCGAACTGACGCACCGTCGTGCGCGTCAGCGTCAGCACCGAACGCGACCGCAGGTCGACCGCGTTCTCCGGGATGTCGTGGATACGGCAGTCCGCCAGCGTGAGGACCGCGTCCGTGTCGAGGGTGACCCCGTCCGCCGTGGTGCGGTGCACATCGCAGTCCGTCAGATGGGCGGTGGCCCGGCCGGTGATCTGCACCCCGCTGCCGCGGACCTCGTACACCTCGCAACCGACCGCCTCCAGCGCGGAGTTCTCCCCCGTCGCCGTCAGCCCCGAGCCCGAGGCGTGGTGGACGCGGCAGCGCTCCAGACGCGGGTGCGCGCCGCCGCGGACCGCGACGCCCGCCTGCCCGGCCGCGACCACCTCGCACTCCTCGAACACCCCGCCGCCGCCGTCGAGTACGGCGATGCCGATGCCCGCCGGATTGTCGACCGTGCACCGCCGTACGGTGGGCCGCGCGCCTCCGCGCACCTCGATCCCGGCCGCGGACCGGGTCACGATCCGCACGTCCAGCAGCTCCGGCGTGCCCTCCTCGACCAGCAGCGCGGGCGCGGCCGCGTCCTGGCCCTCCACATGCAGGTCCTGGACCACGGCGGAGGCCCGCACGGTCAGCGGTACGCCGTCCAGGGGCGCGATCCGCACCGAGCCGGGGGAGCCCTCGGGGCCGCGCAGCGTCACCGGCCGCTGTACGACGAGGTTCTCCCGGTAGGTGCCGGGTGCGACGGTGAGGACGTCGCCGTCGGCCGCGGCCTCCAGGGCTGCGGCGAGCGACGCGTACTCACCTGTGCGGCGCCGCCACCGCGATGTTCCGGTGTGCGTCACCTGGACCGTGCCCTGTGCCATGGCGTTGCTGTGCCCCCACCTCGTAGTACGCGGGTTCGTGCTGCCGAAAGAGCTCGGCCGGTCCACCGTAGCGTGCGCGCGGGGGGTGGGTTGACCAGAGCCGGAAGGCCGTCAGCTGCCGGTGCCGGTCCTGCCCCAGTCCGGGCCCGCCCGGTCCCAGGCCTGGTCCCAACGGGCGTAGCGGCGAAGGACCATGCGCCAGAGGATCAATCGCCGAGTGCCCTCGACGGCGCCCGCGGTCAGCAGGGCGGCACCGAATCCCGCGAGCACCGCGTGGGTCGTGGCCGTCGCCGGATCCAGCGGACGGGCCACCAGTCGGCCGTGGATGTCCGTCCATATCGTGAAGTGGTCGCCGTGGCGCGGAGACTTGAGGGCGGCCAGGGTCACGGCGTGGTGCGCGGTGCCGTCGGGGGCCGTCCAGTCGGCGAGGACGCGGCTGCGCAGGTCCCGCGCCGAAGAGGTCTCGGGGTCGGTGTCCAGCGGGGAGCGGTCGAGCTTGCGCACGACGGTGGCCGTGACCGCGTGACGCGCGGCGCGCTGATCACGGACGGACTGCTGAAGCGAGTGCTGGGCGACGCGGCCGACGAGCGAGCCGACCACGGGCGCGGCGGCCAGGATCAACAGCAGGGCGACCAGCGCCACCCACGCCTCGACCAGATCGCTCGTACGACGCAGCGGATTGTGCCGCCAGCGCCAGAGTCCGCCGATCGCTCGCACCGTCCCGCACCCCCTTCCCCGCTCCGTGATAGCCCCTGGCGGAGTCCTCCACGGCCCGACCCGGTCGAAGAGAGAGCGAAATCACCTCCGGCCGGTGCCTCTCATGGAGTTCTCATCGAACATGCAACGTCCGGTGCCCCGGCGCCGGTTCCCGTGACGCGGGCCTTGGCCGGATCTTTCCTCGAGACCGGCCGGCGGGGCCTACTCGAGGATCGTGACAGGGTCGCCGATCCGGATGGTGCCGCGCTCGAGGGGCACCAGGTTCTGGCCGAAGACGAGCCTGCCGTCGATCCGGCGGTGCCGGCCCAGGGTGTGCAGGGGCTCCTTGCCCCGGGCGGCCGTGAACTGGTCGGTCGTCGTCACCAGACAGCGCCCGCACACCTTGGCGACCCGGAAGGTGACCTCCCCGACGGCGACGCGGCTCCAGTCGTCCTCGGCCCAGGCGGCGGTGCCGGAGACGACGAGGTTGGGCCGGAACCGGTTCATCGGCAGCGGGCCCTCGGCCTGATGCGGCCCCTGCGCGATCAGGGAGTTGAGGGCGTCGAGGGAGGCGTCGGTGGTGAGCAGCAGGGGATAGCCGTCCGCGAAGGTCACGGTCTCGCCCGGGAGCGCGAACTCCGGCTCGACGGGGCGGCGTACGGCAGGATCGTCCATGTGCACGAGGCGCGATCCGGCGCCCAGGTACTCGCTGCACCAGGCATGTGCGGCCGGCTGCTCAGCGAGGACGCCCTCCACCTTGTCACCGAAGATCTCCACCGTCACCGTGCCCTGCGGCCGCGGCACCGGCACCGTCAACGGGTCCATGCCCGGGGCGGACAGCCGTACGCCGCCGCCGGGCAGGAGCTCGGCGGCGGCCAGTGCGAGGCGCGGCTGCTCACGTTGTGTGACGACCTTTCCCCCGTCGTCGATCAGCGCCCAGCGCCTATCCCCGGCCAGCCCCCAGGGCTCCACGACGGCCTCCCGGGGCGCGAGGCCCCGGAACGCCTTGACCGGATGAACGTGAATCGACCGCAGCCGCGCATTCCCCATGGAGCCATCGTGCCAGGCGGCGGCGACGGCGGGGAAAGCGGCTCAGTAGCCGCGGTACTGCTGCTGGTTGTACGGATCCTGGTAGGGGGCGGCGGGCCGGGGAGCCGCGGGGCGCATGGCCTCGTAGCCCGTGCCGGCCGCCATGGGGCGCTGCGGCTGCTGCTGCGGGCCGGGATAGCCGCGCGGCGCGGTGGCCTGCTGCGGGATGTAGGCGGCGGGCGCCTGCTGCAGCGGTGAGGGCTGCTGCGCCTGTGGGTAGCCGTAGGAGGGCTGGGACGGGCCCGCCGGGAGGGCGGGCAGTGCCGACGGCAGCGCGGGCAGGTTGCTGCCCGGCATGTCGTAGGCGGCGGGGACCCTGATCGGAGCGATCTGCGGGGTGCCCCGCTCGGCGACGAGCCTGTCGTAGATCGGGGTGTCCGGGAAGGCGGAGTAGTAACCGCCGCCATAAGTGGAGCGGGGGGAGGTCATGGCACATAAGTTAAGCCCACGATGTGCTGGTTGGGGAGACCGATAAGAAGGTTGTTTTCCGTGTCTGCAGTGGCCCGGGATGCCCAATGCGAGCGAACGTGCCAAAAAGGGGCGCCGCGCGGGGCCGTGATCCGGTAAAGGCCGAGTTCCGGGCGGGTTACCGGCGGGTCGCTCGAGGGTCTCGTCGCGCCTCGCATGGGAGTTCGTCGCCCTGAGGAATAGGTTGTGCGCAGACGGAGAACCCGAAGGCGGCTTCCGGGCGCGGAGCGGCGCTGTGACACGCGAGGGGGCGGACATGTCAATGCCCAAAGGATCGAATACTCCGGTGCCTACGACGGCGCTGCGCGTGGAATTGGGCTGGCGCTCCGGCCCCGGGGTCCCCGACGCGGATGCCTCGGCGCTGCTGCTGGTGGGCCGCAAGGTCCGCTCCGACAGCGACTTCGTCTTCTACAACCAGCCCACGCACGCCTCCGGGGCGGTGCGGCACGAGGGCAAGAGGGACGGCGGAGGCAGGATCACCGACACCCTCCTCGTCGACCTCACGCGCGTGGAGGCGTCGATCGAGACCGTCGTCCTAGCCGCGTCCGCCGACGGCGGTACGTTCGGACAGGTCCCGGATCTCTATATCGAAGTCCGCGATGCCGCCTCCAATGCGGTGGTCGCTCGATTCGACAGCACGGGCGCGAGTGTAGAAACCGCTTTCGTCCTGGGGGAGTTCTACCGTCGGCAGGGCGCGTGGAAATTCCGTGCGGTCGGCCAGGGGTACAGCAGCGGACTGGAGGGCCTCGCCACGGACTTCGGTATCACCGTGGACGAACCCCAGCACAACCCGACCGCCGCCGCTCCGACGGCGCCCCCCGTCGCCCGGCCGGCGACCGTTCCGCCGCCCGTCGCGCCGCCCGTGACGATGCCGCCCCCGGCCGGGCCCCCGGCCCCCGTCCAGCCCCCCGCGCCTCCCACCGCACCGGTCCGCCTGAGCAAGGTCACGCTGACCAAGGCGGCCCCGGCGGTCTCCCTCACCAAACAGGGCGGCACCTCCGGCGCCATGCGCGTGAACCTCAACTGGCAGGTGCGCAAACAGTTCTCGGGATGGGGCAGCAAGCGCGGCCGCGCGGTGGCGATGCACGCCGACCTCGATCTCGACCTGTGCGCCCTGTACGAACTCACCGACGGCAGCAAGGGAGTCGTACAGGCCCTCGGCAACGCCTTCGGCTCCCTGAACCGTCCGCCGTACATCCACCTCGACGGCGACGACCGCACCGGTGCCCTGGCGAGCGGCGAGAACCTCACCGTCAACCTCGACCACAAGGCGAGCTTCCGGCGGATCCTCGTCTTCGTGACCATCTACGAGGGCGCGCGTTCCTTCGCCGACCTGCACGCCACGGTCACCCTCCAGCCGCAGTTCGGCGCGGCGATCGACTTCTCGCTCGACGAGTGCACGGTCCCCTCCACCGTGTGCGCGCTCGCCCTGATCACCAACACCGGCGGTGATCTGATCGTCCAGCGCGAGGCCCGTTATCTGGTGCCCGAGCGCGGGGTGAGCCCCCAGCGCACCGTCGACTACGCCTACGGCTGGGGCATGAACTGGACCCCCGGCCGCAAGTGACCGTCCTCAGGGCCATCGGAGAGGCCGCTCGTCCGCGACAGTGTCGGGGCGCGCGTAGGTGCGGCCCTTCCAGGCCGCGCCCCGCCCGCGGTAGTGCTGCACCGCCGAGTCCACCGTCATCAGGAGGTACAGGCACGCGGTGAACGGCAGCAGCGGGGCGAGCCACAGCGGCTGGCGGTAGTAACGGAGCATCGGCACGTACGTGCCCGCCATCACCAGCCAGGCGAGCCCGCCGAGGACGGCCGCCGTCAGGTCCCCCACCGTCAGCCCCGCGACCAGAGCCACCGGCGGCACCACATAGACCAGCAGCAGCCCGGCGACCGTCCCGAGCAGCAGCAGGGGATTGTGCCGCAGCTGCGCGTACGCGCTGCGCGACACCATCCGCCACAGGTCGTGCAGCCGCGGATAGGGCCGGACGCTGTCCACCTTCTCGGCCAGCCCCAGCCAGATGTGCCCGCCGCCGCCCTTCACGGTCCGCGCCAGCGCCACGTCGTCGATCACGGCATCCCGGATGGCGTCCGGGATCCGCGCCCGCTCGGCGGTGTCCGCACGCAGCAGGACGCAGCCGCCCGCCGCGGCGGCCGTCCGCGTCCGCCGCCCGCCGATCCGGCGGAAGGGGTACAGCTGCGCGAAGAAATAGACGAACGCGGGGACCACGAGCCGCTCCCACGCGCTCTCCACCCGCAGCCGGGCCATCTGCGACACGACGTCGAAGCCGCCGGTGCGCGCCGCCGCGACCAGCTCGCGCAGACTGTCCGGCTCGTGCGCGATGTCGGCGTCCGTCAGCAGCAGGTACTCCGGCCCACGCGCGCGTGCCAGGGCGATGCCGTGCCGCACGGCCCACAGCTTGCCCGTCCAGCCGGCCGGCGGCTCGCCGGGGGAGTCGACGGTCAGGGGCAGCCCGCCGTGGGACGCGGCCATTTCGCGGGCCAGTTCGCCGGTGCCGTCCGAGCTGCCGTCGTCGATCAGGAAGACCTCCGCACGCCCTGGGTAGTCCTGGGCGAGCAGCGAAGGCAGGGCGGCGGGCAGGACGGCGGCCTCGTCGCGAGCCGGGACGACGACGCACACCGGGGGCCACTCGCCGGGATCCTCGCGGCGCGGCAGCCTGACGTCCGTGCGCCAGAAGAACCCCTGACACAGCAGCAGCCACAGCCAGGCGGCGAGGGATACGGCGGCGGTCCACACGATGGCGCTCACCCGCGCAGTCTGCCCCACCGGACCGGCCCCGAACGGCTCATCGTCTATCGTGGCCGGGTGAAGATCGCGCTCATGGACTCCGGAATCGGTCTGCTTCCCGCCGCCGCCGTGGCGCGCCGTCTGAGGCCCGACGCCGACCTCGTCCTGTCCTGGGACCCCGACGGCATGCCCTGGGGACCGCGCACGCCGGAGGACATCACCGAGCGGGCCCTGGCCGTCGCCGGAGCGGCCGCGGAGCACGACCCGGACGTGCTGATCGTCGCCTGCAACACCGCGTCCGTGCACTCGCTGCCCGCGCTGCGCGCCCGTTTCGAGCCGAAGCTGCCGATCATCGGCACCGTGCCCGCGATCAAGCCCGCCGCGGCCGGCGGCGGCCCCGTCGCGATCTGGGCGACGCCCGCCACCACCGGCAGCCCCTACCAGCGGGGTCTCATCCAGGAGTTCGCTGCCGGCGTGGACGTCGCCGAGGTGCCCTGCCCCGGGCTGGCGGACGCCGTGCACCACGCCGACGACGCGGCGATCGAGGCCGCCGTCGCCGCGGCTGCCGCGCGTACCCCGCGGGACGTCACCACCCTCGTCCTGGGCTGCACCAACTACGAGCTGGTCGCCGAGCGCATCCGCGCCGCCGTCCAGCGGCCGGGCGAGCCGCCGCTCATCCTGCACGGCACCGCCGGCGCGGTGGTCGCCCAGGCGCTGCGCCGGATCGGCGCGCAGCCCGCCCCCGAGGCCGACGCCGACGGCACGCTGACGGTGCTGCTCAGCGGACGCCGGGCCGAGCTGCCCGCGACGGCGCTGACGTACGAGGAGGGACGTTTCCTCCAGGCGGTCAGCACCGCCCGGTGACCGGCGGGTGCCCGGTCGGCGCAGTCACTGTCCGCGACCCGGTACCACCGCTGCGAAACCTAGGTAACCTCATCGGTATGAGGGACCACCCCCACGACGAGAGCCTTCCGCACCCCGACGTCTGGACCGGGCGTGCCACCAACCGCGCCCAGTGGCTGCTGGCGCTCGGCGGCGCGGCCTTCATGGCGCTCGGCGTCGAGCTGGCCGTCGACTCCGCCTGGACCTCCGGCATCGCCCCGCTGGTCATGTCCGTCGTCGGCTGCATCGCGGCCGGGCTGCTGGTGCTCTTCGGCACGCTCGCCTTCGTCCACGTGGACCTGAAGCTCGACAAGGAGTCCCTCGAAGTGCGCTGCGGCCACATCGGTGTGCCGCGCCGCCGCATCCCCCTCGACACCGTGGCCGGCGCCGAGTTCGCCCCGCACGTCACCCCGCGCCAGTGGGGCGGCTGGGGCTACCGCTGGCGCCCCGAGAAGGGCACCGCGGTCGTCGTACGCCGGGGCGAGGGCGTCGTCCTGCAACTGTGGGACGGCCACACCTTCACGATCACCGTGGACAACGCCGAGGCCGCCGTACGGGTCATCAGGGACCGGCTGCGGCCGGGCACGCCGGGCGGGGCGCACTGAGCGACGGGGCGCGGCGTAAGCCGGTCGATCCTCGCAGGTCCTGACGCACGGCCCTTTCGGCGTGGCCGCTGCAAGCCGGGCGGGCGCTGGACCCGCGGCCCGGAATGCCCACGGCGCCGCCCGGTCGTTCCACGGCACGACCTTCTGACCTGGGCCTCGCGGCGTAGGCAGTCGGTCGGTCGTCGTCGGCTCCGGTGGGCTCTAGATCCGCGGCCCGGAATGCCCACGCCGCCCGGTCGTTCCACGGCACGACCTTCTGACCTGGGCCTTGCGGCGTAGGCAGTCGGTCGGTCGTCGTCGGCTCCGGTGGGCTCTAGATCCGCGGCCCGAAACCCCCACGGCGCCGCCGATCGATCCACCGCAGGCTCCTCGCGGCGTCACTCCGTCGTCCCGCGGCACGGCGTACCGGCCGAAGCCTCACGGCGTCAGCCGGTCGTCCCGGCGGCGGGCCCGTGTCTCGTGGCTCGGGGAGTCGTCGGTGAGGGGGCGGGCGGTGGCCAGGCCCGCCAGGAGGCCCGCTCCGACCGAGACGGCGGTGAAGCTCAGCGCGTTGCCGACCGAGGCGATCGCCGCGAGCAGCGTGAGCGCCGCGCCCGCCGTGAGCACGACCGGGGTGGGGCGCGGTGAGCGCCACAGCGTGTACAGCAGCCACCCGAACACGGCCGCCAGCAGCAGTAGCCCGACGACTCCCTGCTCCGCCGCCTGCTGCAACAGCGCCGAGTGCGGCTTGCCGTCGGGGAACAGGGTGCGGGTCGCCGTGGTGCTCACCTCGCCGAAGCGGCCCGGCCCCACTCCGAGGGCCGCGTTGTCGCGGGACAGGCGCAGGGCGTCGTGCCACAGCCGCAGGCGGTGCGGCGTCAGCTCGCCCTGCAGCGACGCGGTCAGTCCACCGGGCAGCGAGCCGGCGGCGACCGCCCAGGTGAGCAGGCCCACCGCGGCGGCACCGAGCGCCAGTCCGGCCATCCCCAGGGCGCGACCGCGCATCCGGCCCGCGGCGAGCGAGCACAGCAGTACGGCCGTGCAGCCGACGAACCCGCTCACCGAGCCCAGCACGGGCGCGGCCACCGTGATTCCGGCCGCCAGCGCGCCCAGCGCGAATCGCAGGGCCGGTGACCCGGCCTCCCACGCGGCACAGCAGGCGGCACCGGTGCAGAGGGTGAGCAGTGCGGCCGTACCGCCGGCGTGTCCGAGCGGCGCGTCGATCTGCGGGCCGGCCGCGAGGCGTGGCACCACCAGCATCAGCACCAGCCCGGCGAGCGCGCCCGCGCACATCGCCGCGACCGGCAGCAACGCGCCGCAGATCCGGCCCGCGGCGTAGCCGGCCGCCACGGCCAGCACCGCCAGCAGCACACCCTCCGGGCGGCCGTCGTGCGCGGTCGCCGTGATCAGCGACCAGGTGGCACAGCCGCCCAGCGCCATCACGCCCGCCGCGTCCGAAACGTTTCGTCTGTCGCCGTCCTCTCCAGGACCGGCGACGGACGTCATCCCCGTGGAACCCACCCCGCCCCCCACACCCGACCGAAGCCCCCCGACCTCGCACGACCCGCCCGTCGAGGCCGTGACCGGCCGGGCGACTGTGGCTGGGCACACCGTAACCGCTGATGGGCGTTTTGTGGATGAGTTGGACCGAGATGCGCAGGAACGGTGGGGCGCCCGGTTCCCGCGAGCCCGTGTGCTGCCATGCGGACCGCGCTGTCCCGGCCAAGGTCACCCGCCGTACACTCCCCGAGTGACCGTCACCGCAACTTCCGTGGACGAGTCGGACCAGTTGCAGCCGCGGACCGCGCCCTCCACGCGCGCGGCGCGCCTCGTACGCCTCGTTCCGGCTCTCGCCGCCGCACTCTGCGGAGTGCTGCTCTACGTCAGTTTCCCGCCGCGCCCCCTGTGGTGGCTGGCGCTGCCGGCCTTCGCCGGTTTCGGCTGGGTGCTGCGCGGCCGCGGCTGGAAGGCAGGTCTCGGCCTCGGCTACCTCTTCGGCCTCGGCTTCCTGCTGCCCCTGCTGGTGTGGACCGGCGTGGAGGTCGGGCCCGTGCCGTGGATCGCCCTGGCCGCGATCGAGGCGATGTTCATCGCGCTGGTCGGCGCGGGCGTCGCCGCGGTGTCCAGGCTGCCCGCCTGGCCGCTGTGGGCGGCGGCGGTGTGGATCGCGGGCGAGGCGGCACGCGCGCGCGTGCCCTTCCACGGCTTCCCCTGGGGCAAGGTCGCCTTCGGCCAGGCCGACGGAGTGTTCCTGCCGCTCGCCGCGGTGGGGGGCACCCCGGTGCTGGGCTTCGCGGTCGTCCTGTGCGGCTTCGGCCTGTACGAGGTCGTACGCCTGGCCCTGGACGCGCGGCGCACCCGGGAGATCCGGCGGTCGGCCGCGGCCGTGGCCCTGCTGAGCGTGGCCGTGCCGGTGGCGGGCGCGGTGGCCGCCCGCGCGCTGGTCAGCGACAAGGCGGAGAACGGCTACACGACCGTCGCGCTCATCCAGGGCAACGTGCCCCGCTCCGGGCTGGAGTTCAACGCACAGCGCAGGGCGGTGCTCGACTACCACGCGCGCGAGACCGAGCGCCTGGCCGCCGAGGTCAAGGCCGGCAAGATCGCCAGGCCCGACCTCGTACTGTGGCCGGAGAACTCCTCCGACGTCGATCCCTTCGCCAACGCCGACGCCTACGCCGTCATCGACCACGCGGCCAAGGCGATCGGCGCGCCCATCTCGGTCGGCGGCGTCGTCGCCCGGGACGGCAAGCTGTGGAACGAGCAGATCCTCTGGGACCCGAAGAAGGGCCCGACCGACACCTACGACAAGCGGCAGATCCAGCCCTTCGGCGAGTATCTGCCGCTGCGCGGCCTGATCGGCGCGATCAACGGCAACTGGACCTCGATGGTCCGCCAGGACTTCAGCCGGGGCAGCAAGCCGGGCGTGTTCACCATGGACCACGCCAAGGTCGGCCTGGTCACCTGCTACGAGGCCGCCTTCGACTGGGCGGTGCGCTCCGAGATCACCGACGGCGCGCAGCTGATCTCCGTACCCAGCAACAACGCGACCTTCGACCGCAGCGAGATGACCTACCAGCAGCTCGCCATGTCGCGCGTCCGCGCCGTCGAGCACAGCCGCACCGTGACGGTGCCCGTCACCAGCGGCGTCAGCGCGGTCATCATGCCGGACGGAAGGATCACCCAGAAGACCGGCATGTTCGTCCACGCCCACCTCGTGCAGAAGGTGCCGTTGCGGTCCTCCGAGACGCCCGCCACCCGGCTGGGCATCCTCCCGGAGATCGCCCTGGTGCTGGTCGCCGCGGGCGGTCTCGGCTGGGCGATCGGCGCGGCGGTGCGTGGGCGGCGCGCGGGGGACGCGTAGCGGTACGCGGGGGCCGTGTAGCGGTACGCCGGTTCGTGTAGCGGTACGCCGGGGGCACGCCCCCAGGGCGTCCGCCGGGACCCTGGCACCGGCCCCTTAGGGTCGGTGTCATGCCGACTCCTGACTTCATCCGTGAGATCCGGGCCACCGCGGGCCACCAGCTGCTCTGGCTCCCCGGCGTCAGCGCCGTCGTCCTCGACGACGAGAGCCGAGTGCTGCTCGGACAGCGCGCCGACAACCACAGGTGGGCGCTGATCTCCGGCATCCCGGACCCCGGGGAGCAGCCCGCCGCCGCCGTCGTGCGGGAGGTGGAGGAGGAGACCGGCGTCCGCGTCGCCGTCGAGCGGCTGGTCTCGGTGCGCTCCGGCCGGCCGGTCACCTACCCCAACGGCGACGTCTGCCAGTTCATGGACCTCTGCTTCCGCTGCCGCGTCCTGGGCGGCGAGGCGCGGGTGAACGACGACGAGTCGCTGGAGGTCGGCTGGTTCTCCCTGGACGAGCTGCCCGAGATGACCGAGTTCCACCACTTCCGCATCAAGCAGGCCCTGTCCGACGAACCCACATGGTTCGACCCCACGGCGCCCCAATGAAGTATGTGCTTTGACCACATGTGGCGAGGGCACAGCGCTGCCTAGGGTCGTTTCCATGACCCCGACCGGTGCCCTTCCGCCCCCACACGCCCTCGCCCTCGACCTCGGCGGCCGCACCGCCCTCGTCACCGGCGCCGCCAGTGGTATCGGCCGCGCCTGTGCGCTGCGGCTCGCGGCCGCCGGGGCCAAGGTCAGAGCCGTCGACCGGGACGCCGAAGGAGTGGAGTCCCTGGCCGAGGAGGCCGCGGGCCTCACGGGCGGCATCGAACCGCACGTCCTCGACCTCACCGACCTCGACGCCGCCGAAGACGCGGCCGCGGGCACCGACGTCCTCGTCAACAACGCGGGCCTGCAGTTGGTCCGCCCCATCGAGGAGTTCCCGCCCGACGTCTTCCGCACGGTGCTCACGGTCATGCTGGAGGCGCCTTTCCGGCTGATCCGCGGCGCCCTGCCGCACATGTACGGGCAGGGGTGGGGCCGCATCGTCAACGTGTCCTCCGTCCACGGGCTGCGCGCCTCGCCGTACAAGTCGGCCTACGTGGCCGCCAAGCACGGCCTGGAGGGCCTGTCCAAGACCGCAGCCCTGGAAGGCGCCCCCCACGGGGTGACCTCGAACTGCGTGAACCCCGGTTATGTGCGCACGCCCCTGGTCGAGCGGCAGCTGGCCGACCAGGCCCAGGCGCACGGCATCCCCGTGGAGCGCGTCCTGACCGAGGTGCTGCTGCAGGACAGCGCCGTCAAACGTCTCGTCGAACCGGAGGAGGTCGCCGAGGCCGTGGCCTACCTGTGCGGTCCGCAGGCGTCCTTCGTCACGGGCACCTCGCTCGTCCTCGACGGCGGCTGGACCGCCCACTGATCCGGCGTACACCTGTGCGAAGAGGAGTTGTCCACAGGGCTGACGGGGCGGCCGTGGGATGGGGAATCCTGTGAGCATGTCCCGCGATCACGTGCAGTCCGCCGAGCGCTCCGCCGCCGAAGCGCCACCCGCAGCGCTCAACGGCGTCGAGACGCCGTTCCTGGAGCTGCTGGCCAGGGGAGCGTCGGCCGACGCCTACGAGCAGCCGGTGCTGCTGGCCCGCGCCGAGGGACGACCGGCCGAGACGATCGGCGCGCTGGAGCGGGCCAAGCTGCTCGCGCTGCGGGTGCGCGCGGAGCTGGAGGGGCGGCGCCGCCGCGAGGCCGAGCTGTCCGCGCTCTTCGAGACCGCACACGACCTGGCCGGACTGCGCGACCTGGACGCGGTCCTCAAGGCGATCGTGCAGCGCGCCCGCTCGCTGCTGGGCACGGACGTCGCCTACCTCAGCCTGAACGACCCCGAGCGCGGCGACACCTACATGCGGGTGACCGAGGGCTCCGTCGCCGCCCGCTTCCAGCAATTGCGGCTCGGCATGGGCGAGGGACTCGGCGGGCTGGTGGCGCAGACGGCCCGCCCCTACGTCACCGACGACTACTTCAAGGACGGCCGCTTCCAGCACACCCGCACGATCGACGCCGGTGTCCGCGACGAAGGCCTGGTCGCCATCCTCGGCGTGCCCCTGATGCTGGGCCATCACGTGATCGGTGTGCTCTTCGCGGCCGACCGGCGCGCCCGCGTCTTCGAACGCGAACAGATCGCCCTGCTGGGCTCCTTCGCCGCACTGGCCGCGGCCGCCATCGACACCGCCAACCTCCTCACCGAGACCCGCTCGGCCCTCGCCGGCCTGGAGCGGGCCAACGAGATCATCCGGGACCGCAGCGCGGTCATCGAGCGCGCCTCGGACGTCCACGACCGGCTCGCCGAGCTCGTGCTGCGCGGCGGCGGGGTGCACGACGTGGCCGCGGCCGTCTCCCAGGTCCTCGACGGCACGGTCGAGTTCACCGAGGCCGCCGACACGGCCGCGGCACCACTGGAGGCCTCCCGGGCGGAGGGCCACGCCGTGCGGCACGAGGACGACTGGATCGCCGCCGTCACCGCCGGCGGCGAACTGCTCGGCGCTCTCGTGCTGCGCGGCCACCCCGGCCTCGACCCCGTCGACCAACTCACCCTGGAGCGGGCCGCGATGGTCACCTCGCTGCTCCTCCTGGCCAGACGCTCGGCCGCCGACGCCGAGCAGCGCGTCCGCGGCGAGCTCCTGGACGACCTCCTCGACGCCCGCGACCGCGATCCGCGCCTGCTGCGCGAGCGCGCCTCCCGGCTGCACGCCGACCTCGACTCCACCCATGTCGTCCTCGCCGCCCGTCTCGACGGCCCCGCCGCCGACGCCGAGCAGGAGGCCGCCGCCCGCAGACGCCTGGGTGCCGCCGCCTCCCACCTCGCCGCGACCCGGCACGGCCTGGCAGCCGCCCGCGACGGCGGCACCGTCCTGCTGCTGCCCCTCACCTCCGGCGACACCGCGACCGACCTGGCCCGCCGCACCGCCCGCCACCTGGGCACCGCCGTCCACGAACCGGTCACCGTCGGCGCCTCAGCCCCCGTACGGGACCTCGCCGCCCACCCCGACCACGTGGCCGCCGGATACGCCGAGGGCCGCCGCTGCCTGGAGGCCCTGCGCCTGCTGGGCCGCGCCGGCGACGGCGCCGCCGCCGAGGACTTCGGCTTCCTCGGTCTGCTGCTCGCCGGCGACCGGGACATCGCCGGCTTCGTCGACCGCACCATCGGACAGGTCGTCGCCTACGACGAACGCCGCGGCACCGACCTGGTGCGCACCCTGGACGCCTACTTCACCTGCGGCATGAGCCCGGCCCGCACCAAGGACGCGCTGCACGTCCACGTCAACACCGTCGCCCAGCGTCTGGAGCGCGTCGGCAGACTCCTCGGCGACGACTGGCAGGACCCCGCCCGCGCCCTGGAGATCCAACTGGCTCTGCGGCTCCACCGGTTGTCCGCACCGGCACAGCACTGACCCCCGTACGCACGGGCGTACGGGGGCCGATGCCGCCGGCTCAGACGGTGCGCGCGTCCGCCGCCGGGACCGCCGTGGCCTCCGCGCCCACGGACGGCTCGACGTCTGCCAGGTCCCGGTGACGGGTCTCCTTGGCCGCGAGCACGGCAACGACCGTCAGGGCCGCCGCGGCGACGACGTACAGCACGATCGGGGTGGAGCTGTCGTACTCGGCCAGCAGGGCGGTGGCGATCAGCGGAGCCGGCGCGCCCGCGGCGACCGAGGCGAACTGGGCACCTATGGAGGCACCGGAGTAGCGCATCCGGGTCGCGAACATCTCGGCGAAGAAGGCCGCTTGGGGCGCGTACATGGCACCGTGCAGGATCAGGCCCACGGTGACGGCGAGGACCAGGGCGCCGAAACCGCCGGTGTCGACGAGGGAGAAGAAGGGGAACATCCACAGCCCGACGCCGACCGCGCCCAGCAGGTACACCGGCCGCCGTCCGATCCGGTCCGACAGCGCGCCCCACGCCGGGATGACCGCGAAGTGCACGGCAGAGGCGATGAGCACCGCGTTCAGCGCGGTCTGCTTGGACACGCCGGCCGAGGTGGTGGCGTAGACGAGGATGAACGCGGTGATGACGTAGTAGCTGATGTTCTCGGCCATGCGGGCGCCCATCGCGACCAGCACGTCCCGCCAGTGGTGCCGCAGCACGGACACCAGCGGCAGCTTCTCCGCCTCGCCGCCCCGGGCCGCCTTGCGGGCCTCGGCATGCGCGAGGGCCTCCTTGAAGACGGGCGACTCGTCGACGGACAGCCGGATCCACAGACCCACGACCACCAGGACCCCGGACAGCAGGAACGGAATCCGCCAGCCCCACGACCCGAAGGCGGCGTCCGACAGCAGAGCCGTCAGCAGGGACAGCACACCGGTGGCCAGCAACTGCCCGGCGGGCGCCCCCGTCTGCGGCCACGAGGCCCAGAAACCGCGCCGCCGAGCGTCGCCGTGCTCGGACACCAGCAGCACCGCGCCGCCCCACTCGCCGCCGAGCGCGAAGCCCTGGACCAGCCGCAGGGTGGTCAGCAGCACGGGAGCGGCGCTGCCGACGGTCGCGTGCGTGGGCAGCAGACCGATCGCGAAGGTCGCCCCGCCCATCATCAGCAGACTCAGCACCAGCAGCTTCTTGCGCCCGATCCGGTCCCCGTAGTGCCCGAAGACCAGGGCGCCCAGCGGCCGGGCGGCGAATCCGACGGCGTACGTCAGGAACGACAGCAGCGTGCCGACCAGCGGGTCGGAGTCCGGGAAGAACAGCTTGTTGAAGACGAGCGCGGCGGCGGAACCGTAGAGGAAGAAGTCGTACCACTCGATCGTGGTGCCGATCAGGCTGGCGGCGACGATGCGCTTGAGGTTGGCGGGGGTCGGTGGAGCGGATGCTGCTGCGGAGGCCATGTGCGCCACTTCCTCGTGTGCGATGGGGACGGGTACGTGTCGGCACACCGTAGGAAGCCCCACGTCGGGCGCACATGTGGCGGGGCTACATAGTTCGGCTACGACGTATCCGCGCAACCACCATGCGGTGGTGTGACAAACGCGCAGTCGGGAGCTGAGACTTTGTGAGCACCGCCCCGACTCCGGTCCCGCGCGGTCCTACGGTCCGGCCATGGACACGAGTCGTAGCAGAGGAAGAACCCCCAAGGCCCTGCGCACGGCCGCGCTCGCGGCGCTGCTGACCACCGGGGCGCTCACCGCGGCCGCCCCGGACGCCCACGCGGGCGGCGCGCGCACCGAGACGCCGGTGGGCACCGTGGCCGGGGTCGTCGAGTCCGTGGTGCGGGTGAAGGTGCCGCTGCCGGCGTCCTTCGGTGCGCGTCCGGCGGCCTGCGACTGGCTGTCGTACCTGCGCTACCGCTCCTCCGACGGGCCGGCGGCCTCGGCCGACGCCGATCGCGTCCTGGTCGCCCAGCCGGGCATCCTGGAGGGCGCCGGAGCCTTCGACAGCGTCGCCCGCAACACCGTGACCCGCGCCGCCGAGCAGGGTGAGCACATCGAGTTCTGGGCGCTGGACCGGCGTTCCAACTGCCTGGAGGACCACACCGGCGTCGACTCCGGCGACCAGCACGCCGCCGTCGACTACTACTACCGCGGCAAGCAGGTGAACGGCCGCACCTTCGCCGGTTTCGCCGACAACGGACAACTGGGCTGGATGGCGGGACTCGGCATCCGGCAGACCGTGCGCGACCAGTACGACCTGCTCACCGCCGAGCTGCCCGACCAGAACCTGCGCAAGCGGAAACTGCTGTGCGGCGGGCACTCGCTCGGCGGTGTCGTCACCGGCTACTTCGCCACCGCCGACTTCGACGGCGACCCCGCCACCACCGCCGACGCCGGATACAACCAGTGCGCCGGCTACTTCGCCCTCGACACCACCGTCTCGACCTCCCTCGCCGACCTCAGCGGTTCCATCCCCGGCGACACCAACGTGCCCGACGTGGGCCTCGGTTACGGTGCCGTCCAGGCCGGCCTGGACAGCGGCGTCCTCCCGCGCTCGCTGTCCGCGCCGGTGTTGCTCAACCCCGAGACCATGACCCTGCTGGCCATCGCGGGAGTGGGCGCCCTGCAGAATCCCGGCGGTGAGTCCGACCTGCCGGCCTACCTGCCTTCCAACACCAATATCGAGGCCACCAACCGCTTCCTGTTCTCCAAGGACACCGCCACCTTCCTCACCGGCTCGCCCTCGGTGAAGGACTTCCGGCTCACCAACCAGGCCGTGCTCGGAGCCCTGCTGGACGACAACTCCGTACCCCTGGCCTTCCTGCAGAGCAGCGTCGGCTTCTTCGACGGCGGACCCGTCACCGACAAGAACTTCCCCGCCGCCAACGGAGGTTCACAGCAGCCCGGGCTGTTCGGCACCCGGTACAAGGCCATCCCGGCCGAGCCGCACGGCCCGCTCTACACATGGCGCGATTACGACCGTGTCGGCGCGCCGGACGACCCCGGGTACCGCTCCTCCGACGGCACGCCGTTCACCGACGCCGGTGAAGAGGTCACCGACATCCAGGAGTTGGCGCGCAGCCTGGCCCGGCAGCCGCTGGACTTCACCGAGCAGTACTTCCCTACGAAGCTGGTCACCGACATCGAACTGGCCACCTCGCCGCAGGTGAGACGACTCGTCGTGCACCCGGACGGGTTGACGGCCGATCCGACGCTCACCGTGCTCGCGGGCGACGGACTGCTGGCCGGCCGTTTCCCCGCCGACCTGCACCCCGTGATCGCCGACGGCTACCAGCACCTGGACGTGCTCACCGCCGCGCCCGTGCAGAACGACGGGCGGCCCGAGCCCGTCTCCACCAACCTCGCACGCTTCGCCGAGAACCCCGAGTGACCTGCGCACAGCACGAGCCGAGGGCCCGGGAGGGGATCCCCTCCCGGGCCCTCGGCGTGGCCGGCGCCGGCCGTCAGACCTTGGTCGCCGCGAAGTCGGCCGCCGCGCCCGCGTCGGCGGTGTAGCCGAGGTGGGCCAGGACGTCACCGCCGCCGTTCTCGCAGATCGGGTCGCCCTTGGCGCAGAAGTCGATGGTGCGGCTCTGGTAGGGGCCGGTGACGCTCTTGCCCAGGGCCCGGATCGGGTTGCCGAACAGCAGCACCGCCGCGACTCTCGGTGCCACTGCGGCGGGAAGCGTGGCCACGATGGGGCTGCCCACGACCGCGCCGTCGCTGCTGATGCCGATGGAATTGTCGACCACATTCGCGCCCTGCGAATAGCCGACGAGAATGAAACGCTGGTTCGGGCAGGCCGCCGCCTGACCGCTGACGTGGTTCACGAGGTCCGCGTTTCCCTGCGCGGCCGACGTGAGAGAAAGGTCGGCCGGGTAGTTCACCTTGTAGCTGGAGAGATTACGGCCGGTCAGTTTCTGCTGCAGCGCGGAATACACCGGGTCGCCGACGATCGCGCCCAGTGTGCCCGGCTCGAACGTGCCGCGGGCCGCGACGACGTCGATGTCCGAGCAGGTGGCGGCCGTTGCGGTGGGCGCCGAGAGAGTGGTGAGTCCGGCCCCGCCGACCAGGGAGAGCGCGGCGAGGCACAAGCGGATACGCATGGGGATCCTTTGCGGGTCGGGCGCGTTGCGCGCCTGGGGAAAAGGACCCCCCGAACGTATTCGCGTTCAGTCGCGGGGTGTTATTGCTGGGAATTCAGAAATTCCCCTGATTTTGTTGCGTGCAGACGTGTCTCCTCGGCGCGCAGCGCGAGAATCATCTCCAGGCGGGCATCCGGGTCGTGCAGAGCGTCGCCGAAGACCTTCTCCAGTTGCCGCATCCGGTAGCGGACCGTCTGGGGGTGGACGTGCAGCCGGGTGGCGACGTCGGGGACGTTGCTGCCGCTGAGCAGCCAGGCCAGCAGGGTCTCGGCGAGGCGGGCGCGCTGGCCCTCGGAGACCCGGTCCAGCGGTGCCAGGGCGCGCGCCCGGAGCTGGACGAGCAGGGGTTCGTCGCTGTGCAGCAGCAGGGTCGACAGGTGCTCGTCGCACCGCACGACACCCTGCCGGGGCAGGATGCCCCGCCCCATCAGCCCCAGCGCCAGCGACGCCCAGCGCAGCGACCGCGCGGCCTCGGCGAGCGGCACCGTCGGCCCGATCGCCGCCGGCCGGCCGCGCAGCGCCAGCGCGAAGGCACGTCCGGCGAAGCGGCCCGAGCCGTCCGGATCGGGCACCAGCATCCGCGGCGGCCGCGCCCCCATGTCCACCAGTGCTCCCGCGGCCGCGAGCGGCCGGTCGTCCTCGCGCCGCTCGCCGGCGGCGGCCAGGGCGACGACGGCCACGTACCGCGGCACCGACCACCGTGCCCCGTGCGCCAGTTCGTGCACGGCCTCCACCGGCACCGGCCCTTCGCCCAGCAGCAGCTCCAGCAGACGCCGGCGCCGCCGCTCCAGCTCGTCCGTGCTGCGCAGCCGCGCGTCCGCGTAGCCTTCGGCGGCCGCCTCGGCGACCTCGTGCACGGTCCGGAAGGCGAGTTCGCCCAGCGCGGCCACCACCTGGGAGTCCAGCCCGAGCTCTTCCACGGTGCGGCCCATCAGCCGCCAGGCGTGCAGCCCGCCGATCCGCAGCGCGGACTGCAGCGCGTCCAGACCGCGACCCACCAGGGCCTCGCCGCGCCCGAGTTCGTAGTACGTCGCCGCGATCGCGTCGCCCGGGCCGCGCGGATCGGCGATGTGGTCGACGAACAGGGTCAGGGCCTGCACCACGCCGGCCCGCAGATTCCTCGTGTAGGCCCCGTCCGCCGGGCCCGCGTACTCGGGGACCTGTCTGCGGACCTCCTCCTCCACCTCGTCGGCGACCGCCTCGAGCCGGGAGCGCAGCAGCTCTGCCAGATCGGGCGGGAGCAGTGGGGCCGCCCGCCCGGCCGGCCCTTCGTGGGGGGTGGGGACGGCCATCGAGGTCACTCCTTTCACCCGGAACCGGCTCACCCGCGGGCTGTTGCCCGTGGGACGGGGGGCATGTCCCGTGTTGGACGGTCCTCCCCTGCGCTCCGTTCCGTGCCCCGACGGCACCGACATCACTCCGGCACTCCCAGCGCACGGGCGAGCATCGGCCACGACGCGGTGAACTCCTGCTTCCAGTACTGCCAGCTGTGTCCGCCGCCGGAGTAGAAGTGCTTCGTCACGGCGATACCGAGCCGGTCGAGGGAGTCGGTGAAGCTGTGCGCCGACGGCCACAGGGCGCTCTCCAGCGCCTCGGGCAGCCAGTCGCCGGTGCCGCCCACCACACCGCTGCCGCCGGAGACGTACAGGGGCGTGCCGCGCAGTCCCTGCGCGCGGGCCCTGGGGTTGAAGTTCTGCCAGGTGAGCAGGTCCAGCACCGGGTTGCCCCACAGGGACAGGGGCGCCAGGTTCTCGCGGGCCACGATGGCGTCGACCAGCGTCGGCACGCCGGGGAAGGTGGTGTCGAGGATGCCGCTGTAGGAGGCCGCGGCCGTGAACGCGCCCGGGTGGCGGGCCGCGTGGGCCATGGCGCCGTAGCCGCCCGTGGAGACGCCGGCGACGGCCCGCACCGCGGAGGCCCGGTAGTCGCGGGCGAGCAGCGCCGGCACCTCCGAGAGCTGGAAGGTCTCGTAGTCCGGGCCGCCCCGCCAGGCCGTGGGAATGCCCGTGGGGCCCGCGTCCGGCATCGCCACGATCAGGTTCCGGCCCTCGGTGAAGGCCTCGATGTCGGTCTCTCTCGTCCAGGACGTGTAGTCGTCGTGGGCGCCGTGCAGCAGGTACAGCACCGGGTACGTCCGCCCGGGCTGGGTGTCGAAGCCCGACGGCAGGATCAGCCGTACGGGCGCGCTGCGGCCCAGCGCGGCGGACGGGAGCGACACGTCGAAGGTACGGGCCGTCAGACGGGTGGCGGCCCGCGCGGTGCCGGTCACGGCGCCGAACAGGGCGGCCAGTCCGGTGACCGCAGCTGCCTTGGCGACGGTGCGTCGGGACACTGCGGCGGGGCGGTTCGGGTGGGACATGGCGGCTCCTCGGTTCTCCGGTTCAGCGGACCTGCTCGGCGAACGCCCGCCGCAGCCGCGCGGCGAGCTCGTCGACGTGGGGCGGGTCGAGGAGCGACAGATGGTGCCCCGCGACCGGTACGACGGTCAGCCGAGGACACACCTCGTCCCAGCCGAGCGCCTCGTCGTCGCGTTCGTAGGCCGGGTCGCGCACGGTGTGCGGCGCGGGCTCGGTCGCCCGGTACAGCACCACCCGCCCGTCGTAGCGCCGCGGCCGGTGCGCCTCGCCGATCCTCAGGTCCAGGTAGGAGGCGCGCTGGTGCTCCAGCGCGGCGGCCGGCACCTCGGCGGCCTCCCGCAGGGCCCGCAGCACCGTGTCGATGCGCTCGCCGTCGTCGTCCATCGCGACGAGCTCGTCGTACGGCAGCTCCAGCCGCACCCCGTAGACGTCCGCGACGTGGGCCGCGAAGCCCATGAGGTGGGCGCGCAGCCGGTCGGGCCGGGGCAGGGGCCGTACGGAGTCGATGAGCACCACCAGCTCCACCTCGCGTCCGGCGTCCGTCAGCTGACGTGCCGTCTCCTGTGCGACGAACCCGCCGAAGGACCAACCGCCGAGCAAACACGGCCCGTTCGGGTGGGCGGCCGTGATGGCTTGGGAGTAACGGCGGGCCTTCTCGGTGACCGTGCGGGCCTCTTCGAGCCGGTCGAGCCCGTACACCGACCGGTCGTCGCCGAGGCGTTCGGCGAGGGTGCGGTAGACGTCGGTCGTTCCCCCGGCTGCGTGGACCAGGAAGAGCGGGGCCGCCTTGGAGGCGGTGGCGTTCAGGGGCCGCAGGAGCTCGAACTCCCCGGTGGGGAGGGCTCGTCGGAGGCGGCCGGCGAGGTCGCCGAGGCGGGCGGCGCCCATCAGGTCGCGCAGTGGCAGTTCGATCCGGAACTCGCGCTCCAGCGCCGTGCGGATGCGAACGGCCATCAGCGAGTCGAGTCCGAGGTCGGCCAGCGGGGTGTCGGCGGTGAGACGGCCCGGCGGATGGCCGGTGACGGCCGCGAGGTGGTGACGCAGGCGGCCGGTGACGGAGTCGTCGTCCTCCACCGGCTCCTTCTTGGGCGCCGCCGGGGCCGCCGCCCGCCCGTCCGTCCACCAGTGCCGCGCGTGCCGCCAGCGCGGAGCGGGCAGGTCGATGACGCGCCCGGCCGGCAGCGGCAGCCGCAGGCCCGCCGCGTACAGGGTGCCCAACCGGCCGAGGAAGGCGGCCGAGTCGTCGGCGTCACGGCGGAGCGTGCCCAGGGCCAGGGCGCCCGGCGCGGTGCCGGTGAGGGCCCGCAGCAGGACCGGGTGGGGCGAGATCTCGACGAAGGCGCCGTGACCGTCGGCCGCGGCGGCCGCGACGGCCCGGTCCAGACGGACCGGCCGCCGCAGGTTCGCGACCCAGTGGGCGGCGTCGAAGACGCTCTCCCCGCGCGGGTCGTCGAGAACGGTGGAGTAGACCGGCACGCGAGGCCGCCTGCCCTGGACGTCGACCAGCGACTCGGCCAACTCGGTCAGCAGCGAGTCGACTTGAGGGGAGTGCCCGGCGCCGACGACCTTCATCGCCTTGGCCGCGCGCCCCAAGCCCTGCAGCCGCCGTACGAGCCGGGCCACCGCCTCCTCCTCCCCGGTGACGACCTGCTGTCCGGGTGAGGAGTGCACGGCGACATGAACACCGGGGAAGTCCCGTGGCAGCGCGTCGACTTCGGTCTCGTCGAGGTCGACCACGGCCATCGAGCCGCCCCGCAGCCGACTGAGCAGCCGCGCCCGTACGGCGACGATCCGCGCCCCGTCCGACAGGTCCAGGGCCCCCGAGCACACCGCGGCGGCGACCTCGCCCATGGAGTGGCCGATCACGGCGGCGGGCTCGACGCCATGGGCGCGCCACAGCTCGGCGAGGGCCACCTGCACCCCGAACAGCACGGGCTGGGCGACCTCCAGGCGCTCCAGTTCGCCGCCGGAGGCGAGGTGGTCGTACAGGGAGAACCCGCACTCGGCGGCGAGCTGGGCGTCCGTCTTCTCCACGGCGCCGGCGAAGGCCGGCTCCTCGGCGAGCAGCCGGCGCCCCATGCCGGCCCACTGGCTGCCGTACCCGGAGAAGACCCACACCGGGCCGCGCCCGACACGGTCCCGGTCCTCGGTCACCACCCCGTCATGCGCCCGCCCGGAACCCAACGCGCCCAGGGCTTCGACGAGTTCGGCGCGGTCGCGGGCGACGACCGCGGCCCGAACGGGACCCCGGCCGGTCCGTCCCGCGAGCGTGCGCGCGACGTCGGCCGGGTGCGCGCCGGCGCCTCCGGGGGTGCGCAGCCAGTCGGCGAGCCGGGACGCGGTGTCCCGGATCCGTCCCGCGTCGACGTCGGACAGCAAGTGCAGCCGGGCGGCCGGGCTCTCGTGGGGTGGAGTCGGGGCGGGCCGCCATTCCTCCAGCACCGCATGGGCGTTGGTGCCGCCGAAGCCGAACCCGGAGACACCCGCCACGGCCGTGCCGCCGTAGCGCGGCCAGGGCTCCGGCTCGGTCACCACCCGCAGCCGCGTGCCGTCCACGGCGCTGCCGTCCGCGCAGTGCAGGGACGGCGGGATGAGGTCGTGATGCAGGGCGAGGACGGTCTTGACCAGCCCGGCGACGCCCGCGGCCGACTCCAGATGACCGAGGTTGCCCTTGACCGAGCCCAGCAGCAGCGGCTGGTCGGGATCGCGGTCCGTGCCGAGGACCGCGCCGAGCGCGCCCGCCTCGATCGGATCGCCGAGCGGAGTGCCGGTGCCGTGCGCCTCGACGTAGTCCACTTGCCCCGGTACGGCACTCGCTCGCGCGTACGCGGTGGCCAAAAGGGCTTGCTGAGCGGCCGGATTGGGAGCCAGCAGGCCGTTGGAGCGGCCGTCGGAGTTGACGGCCGTGGCCCGGATGACGGCCAGCACGCGGTCGCCGTCCCGTTCGGCGTCGGACAGCCGCTTCAGCAGTACGGCGGCGCAGCCCTCGCCGCGCCCGATGCCGTCCGCCGCCGTGGAGAACGGCTTGCAGCGCCCGTCCGGGGCCAGGGCCCCTGCCCGCCGGAACGCGACGGTCACGGTGGGGGAGAGCAGCAGGTTGACGCCGGCGGCGATCGCCGTGTCGCACTCGCCCGTCCGCAGGCTCACACACGCGTGGTGCACGGCGACCAGCGACGAGGAGCAGGCGGTGTCGACGGCCATGCTGGGTCCCCGGGTGTCCAGGACGTACGCCAGCCGCCCCGCGGTCACGCTGAGCGCGGCGCCCGCCGGGGCCCACGGGTCGACCGAGTCCGCGTCGGCGCCGGTGAGCCCGCCGTACTCGGGCGCCGAAACGCCCACGAACACACCGGTGTCGGTGCCGGCCAGGGAGGCGGCCGGGACGGCGGCGTGGTCGAGCGTCTCATGCACCACCTCCAGCAGGATCCGCTGCTGCGGGTCCATCACGGCGGCCTCGCGCGGGGTGATGCGGAAGAAGTCCGCGTCGAACCCGGCGATGTCGTCCAGGTAGCCGCCGTGGGGGAGCGCGTCGGCGGGCGGGAAGGCGGTGAAGTCGCGCCAGCGGTCCTCGGGCACCCGACGGATCGCGTCGACGCCCTCGCCCAGCAGCCGCCAGTAGTCGTCCGGACCGTGCACCCCGCCGGGCAGCCGGCAACCGACGCCGATGACCGCCACGGGTTCGCCGGAGGTCACCGGCCGTCCGGCCGCCACGGGCTCGCCGGAGGTCAACAGCCCTCCGGATGCCGCGGGTTCGCGCCCGGCCGTCGAGGTAGCCGCCCCCCACGGGCCGCACAGGCGCTCCACCAGCGCCTCCCCGGTGGGCGCCTCCCACACCAGCGTGGCGGGCAGCTCGCGCCCGGCCAGGACCGACAGCTCCCCGGCCAGGGTCACCGCGTCCCGCGAGGACATGCCGAGGTCCGCCAACGGCCGGTCCATCGGGGCGTGTTCGGCCTCCGTGCCGCCCCACTCGGCCACCCGCCGGGCGATCAGCCGGCGTACCGCCCGCTCGTCGACGGCGCTCACCGCACCCCCTCGGCCGGGTACGCGCCCGCCAGATACCGCTCTCGGGTCAGCGCCCGCGACACCTTGCCGCTGGAGGTCCGCGGCACGGTGCCCGGCGGCACGAGGACGACGTCGGCCAGCCGCAGCCCGTGCCGGGATGACACGGCCGCGCGCACGGCACCCACCAGGGCCGGTACGTCGATCTCGGCCAGGGACGTGCCGCGCACATGCTCGGCGACGACGACCACCCGCTCGCCCGAGGCACCTGAGACACCCGAGGCACCCGAGACGCCCGAGGCCGCCGAAGTGCCGAAGGCGGCGAGCCGGTCGGGCCGCAGGGCCGGGTGGGCCTCCTGGGCGGTGGCCTCCACGTCCTGCGGGTAGTGGTTGCGGCCGTCCACGACGATGAGGTCCTTCAGCCGGCCGGTGACGATCAACTGCCCGTCCAGCACGGTCCCGAGGTCTCCGGTGCGCAGCAGGCCGTCGGGGCCGAAGACGCGCCGGGTGTGCTCCTCCTGGTTCCAGTAGCCGCGCCCGACGTTCGGTCCCTGGACCCGGATCTCGCCGACCTCGCCCTCGGACAGGACGGCGTCCGTCACCGGATCGGTGATGTGCACCCGCTGGCCCGCCGGAGTACCGCAGCCCGCCAGCAGCACGGCCCTGGGGTCCTCGGCCCGGGCGGGCAGCGCCTTGCCGGCCGCCAGGGCGTCCCGGTCGAGGGCGAAACGGTGCGGCGGTTCGCCGGGCCGGGCGGCGCTGACGAAGACGGTGGCCTCGGCCAGCCCGTACGACGGGCAATGCGTCGCAGGATCGAGTCCCTGGGCGGCGAAGGCGGCGTGGAAGCGGTCGGCGGTGCCCGGGCGGACCGGCTCGCTGCCGTTGATCAGCGCGGCGATGTCACCCAGCCGCAGATCCGCCTTCTGCGCCTCGGTGACGGCGGCGGCGCAGTAGTCGTAGGCGAAGTTGGGTGCCGCGCTCACCGCGCGCGGATGTGCGCCCAGCAGTCGCAGCCAGCGCACCGGCTCGTGCAGGAACGCCACCGGGTCCATCAGCACCGACAGCAGCCCGCGCACCACCGGGGCGGCCACACTCAGCACCAGCCCCATGTCGTGGTAGAGCGGCAGCCAGCCCACGCAGGTCACCGGGTGGGCGTCGGCGCAGTAGGCGGTCAGGGCCTGGCGGGCGTTGGCGACGACGTTGGCGTGGGTGATCTCCACGCCCGCCGGGGTGCGGGTGGAGCCGGAGGTGTACTGGAGGTAGGCGACCGCCGACTCCTGAGGCGTCACCGGCTGCCACCCCTCCGCGGCCGCGTCCGGCACCTGGTCCGCGAGGACGACCCGGGCCGCGGTGTCCGCGCAGAAGTCCCGTACCAGGTCGGCGGCCGGGCTCGTGGTCACCACCACCGCCGGGCGGGCGTCGGCGAGCACCGCCGTGAGCCGGTCGCCGTGGCCGGGCAGGTCCGGCGGATACAGCGGTACGGCGACCAGACCGGCCGTGAGCGCGGCGAGGAAGGCGGTGACGTACTCCGTGCCCTGCGGACACAGCAGCGCCACCCGCGCGCCGGGTTCGGTGTCCTCGGCGAGCCGGGCGGCCAGAGCGCGCACCCGCAGGTCCAGGCGCCGCCAGGTCAGCGTGCGGTGGACGCCCCGGGACCCCGGCGCGGGATGGTCGACGTAGGTGAACGCCCGGCGGTCGGGGGTGGTCTCGGCCCAGTGCCGGACCAGTTCCGGCAGGCTGCGGTGGGCGGGCACGAGCGGGGGACGGCGGCTGTCCATCGGGCATGGCTCCTGACGTGGTCGGCGTGTGGGGCGCGGCGGTGGGAGCGGTGCGCGGGGTCAGAGGGGGATGTTGCCGTGCCGGCGCTCCGGCATCGGGGCACGCTTGCCGCGCAAGGTCCTGAGCGCGCGGCACACCTGCTCGCGGGTCTCGCGCGGTGCGATGACCGCGTCGACGTAGCCGCGCTCGGCGGCGAGGTACGGGGTGCCGTGGGTGCTCTCGTACGCGGCGACGAGCCGGGCGCGCAGCGCCTGAGGGTCGGCCGCGGCGGCGAGTTCGCGCCGGTGCAGGATGCCGACGGCGCCCTCGGCGCCCATCACCGCGATGCGGGCCGTGGGCCAGGCGAGGTTGACGTCGGCGCCCAGGTGCTTGGAGCCCATCACCGCGTATCCGCCGCCGTAGGCCTTGCGGATCACGACGGTGACCTTGGGGACGGTCGCCTCGGCGTAGGCGTACAGCAGTTTGGCGCCGCGGCGGATGATCCCCGCCTGCTCCTGGCGGACGCCGCTGAGGTAGCCCGGCACGTCGGCGAAGGTCAGCAGCGGGATGCCGAACGCGTCGCAGAACCGTACGAAGCGGGCCGCCTTCTCCGAGGCGTCGATGTCCAGCACACCGGCCGCGTGCAGGGGTTGGTTGGCGACGACGCCGACGGTGCGGCCCTCGACCCGGGCCAGCGCGCAGATGATGTTGGGCGCGAACAGGGCCTGGACCTCCAGGAGTTCGCCGTCGTCGACGACTGCGTGCAGGATGTCCCGCATGTCGTAGGCCTGTCCCAGCCGGTCGGGTACGACCTCGTCCAGCCAGGCGCCGTCGCGTACGCAGCCCGGGGCGTACTCCGGGGGGCGTTCGAGGTTGTTGGCGGGCAGGTACGACAGCAGGTCGCGCACGGTGTCCAGCGCGTCCTCCTCGTCGGCGGCGAGGAAGTGCGCGTTGCCGTTGACGGCGTTGCTGGTGCGGGCGCCGCCCAGCTCCTCGGCGCTGGTGCGCTCGCCGGTGACGGCCTCGATGACGTCGGGGCCGGTGACGAACATGTGGGAGGCGCCGTCCACCATCACCGTCAGGTCGGTGATGGCAGGGGAGTAGGCGGCGCCTCCCGCGCAGGGTCCCAGGACGACGGAGATCTGCGGGATGACCCCGGAGGCCCTGACGTTGCGGCGCACCAGCTCGGCGTAGAGGGCGAGGGAGGCGACGCCCTCCTGGATGCGGGCCCCGCCGCCGTCGTTGAGCCCGACGACCGGGCAGCCGATCTTCAGGGCGAGGTCCATCAGGGCGACCGTCTTCTCGCCGAAGGCCTCGCCCATGCTGCCGCCGAAGACCGTGGAGTCCTGGGCGAACACGCAGACGGCACGGCCGTCGACGGTGCCGTGCCCGGTGACCACGCCGTCCCCGTACGGGCGCCGGGCACCGTCCCCGGCCGGGCGGGCCCGCACGAACAGACCGGTCTCGGTGAAGGAGCCCGCGTCCAGCAGCCGTTCGATCCGCTCCCGCGCACCGAGTCGCCCGCGCCGTCTCGCGCCGCCCGGGGCCACCGCCCGTACGCGACGGCTCTCCAGTTCGGCGAGCCGCGCGGCGGTGCGGCCTGGGGCGTGCGCCGCCGTGTCCCCGTCCCGGGATGTCGTCGCCTCTCGCGTCACAGCCACCTCCGAAGTGGCTTTCGAATATGGCAGCGAGGCCATGGCGAGGGGGATGGTTGAGGGTTGTGTTTTGCGGGAGTTGAGTGCCCGGGGAGCGCCGTTAGTGCGGCGGTGACAAGGCGGGCGGGTCAGGGCTCGCGGTGCTCGTGCGCCGCGAGCTCCAGTGCCTCGGCCTCCGCCTCGGCCACCCGTTGCTCGGCCGCCACGTCGATCGAGCGGGTCAGCCACCAGTACAGCACCGCGGAGACCGGCAGTCCGACGAACAGCGAGATGTCGGCGCCGTCGAGGGCGTGGGCGATCGGGCCGGTGTAGAGGGTGCCGACGGCGAAGAACGGGATCATGACGGCGAAGCCGACCAGGTAGGAGATGATGCCGTGCCAGCCCCAACGGCCGTACATGCCTCGCGGGTTGAAGATCTCGGCGATGGCGTAGTGGCCGCGGCGCACCACGTAGTAGTCCATCAGGTTCACCGCGGTCCAGGGGATGAAGAGATAGAGGACCAGCAGCAGGAAGTTGTTGAAGTTCTCCAGGAAGTGCGAGGTCGCGGCCAGCGCGCCGACCAGGGAGAGGGCCGCGGTGAGGCCGATGGTGACCAGTCGGACGGCGAGGGTGGGCCGCACCCGCTTGAACGAGTCGATGGCGCTGATGAGGGTGAGCGAGCCCCCGTACATGTTCAGCGCGGTGACCGAGACCAGGCCCAGCGCGGCGAACAGCAGCACGATCGCGCCGAAGCCGCTGAACACCTTGTCGCCCGCCGCGTTGATCGACTTGATCGTGTCGAAGTCCTTGCCCGCCCAGGCGGCGAGCAGGGCGCCGAGGACCATCAGCCAGATACCGCCGAGAGCGGAGCCGAAGTAGGTCCAGTAGAAGGTCTTGCGGACGGTGACGTTCGGCGGCAGGTAGCGGGAGTAGTCGGAGACGTAGATCGCCCAGCTGATCTGGTAGCCGGCGACCACGCCGAACTGGGCCAGGAACGGCGTCCACTTGAAGGCGCCGAGGTCGAAGGAGCCGGCCGGGTAGTGCAGGGTGACCAGCATGCCGACGGTGAAGATGCCGAAGACGACCAGGAAGGTGTAGGTCAGGAACCGTTCGGCCTTGTGGATGATGTCGTAGCCCACCAGCGCGATCACGAGGGCGAGCACGGTGACCACGACCACCCACAGCTTCACTCCGCCGTGCACGGTGGTGTGCATGGCCTCGCCCGCGAGGATCGTGTTGAAGACGTTGAAGCCCGCGTACTGGACGTAGGCGAACAGCCAGACCAGCAGGGCGCCGACGTAGCCGAACTGGGGCCGCGACTGGATCATCTGCGGCAGGCCCAGCTGGGGGCCCTGCGCCGAGTGGAAGGCCATGAAGAAGGTGCCGAGGACGGTGCCCGCCACGATCGCGATCAGCGACCAGATGAGATTGCCGCCCTCGGTGATGCTGATCAGGCCCACGGCCAGTGTGGCGATCTGTGCGTTCGACATGAACCACAGCGGGCCGAGGTGCCACAGCTTGCCGTGGCGCTCGTCCAGCGGGACGTAGTCGATGGACCGGATCTCCAGGCCCTGTACCCGCGGTTCCGACGATGTGGTCACGGCGCCTCCAGCGAACAGATCCACCCTGTGGCCGGATTCATTCCCTGGAAACGTCTGGCCAAAGGTGGCATTGCCGACCCTTGACCAGACGGGTTCCCAGGTCAGGCCGCCGGACTCGGGAAGGTCGGGTATTCGACCCCGGAGACGTGCTGGACGACGCGGATCACCTGGCAGGAGTAGCCGAACTCGTTGTCGTACCAGAGGTAGAGGATCGCGTTGTCGCCCTCCACCTTGGTCGCGCCGGCGTCGACGATGGAGGCGTGCCGCGAGCCGATGAAGTCGCTGGAGACCGCGTCGGGGGCGGTGGTGAAGTCGATCTGGCGCTTGAGCGGCGAGGTCAGCGACACCTCGCGCAGGTAGTCGAGGACCTCCTCGCGGTCCGTCTCCCGGGCGAGCTGCAGGTTGAGGATCGCGATCGAGACATCCGGGACCGGGACGCGGATCGAGCTGCCGGTGATCCGTGCCTTGAGGTCGGGCAGCGCCTTGGCCACGGCGGAGGCGGCGCCGGTCTCGGTGATGACCATGTTCAGCGGCGCCGAGCGGCCGCGGCGGTCGGCCTTGTGGTAGTTGTCCAGCAGGTTCTGGTCGTTCGTGAACGAGTGGACCGTCTCCACGTGGCCGCGCAGCACGCCGTACTCGTCGTCCATGGCCTTCAGCGGCGGCACGATGGCGTTCGTGGTGCAGGACGCGCAGGACAGGATCTGCTCGTCCGGCTTGATCGTGTCGTGGTTGACGCCGTGCACGATGTTCGGGACGTCGCCCTTGCCCGGCGCGGTCAGCACGACCTTGTCGATGCCGGGGCGCAGGTGCTGCGACAGGCCCTCGCGGTCGCGCCACTTGCCGGTGTTGTCGATGAGGATCGCGTTGCGGATGCCGTACGCGGTGTAGTCGACCTCGGAGGGGTCGTTGGCGTAGATCACCTTGATCGCGTTGCCGTTGGCGAAGATCGTGCTCGACGCCTCGTCCACGGTGATGGTGCCCTGGAACTGCCCGTGGATGGAGTCCCGGCGCAGCAGCGAGGCCCGCTTGACGATGTCCTGCTCGCCGCCGCCGCGCACCACGATCGCGCGCAGCCGCAGGCCGTTGCCCGAGCCCGACTTCTCGATGAGCAGCCGGGCCACGAGCCGGCCGATGCGGCCGAAGCCGTACAGGACGACGTCCCGGCCCTCGCCGCGCTCGATCTTGTTGGCGCCCGCGGCACCCGCGACGGCCTCGGCGGTGAACGCCTCCACCGTCAGACCGCGGTCGTCGCCGCGGTAGGTCGCGGCGAGCATGCCGATGTCGATCTGGGAGGGGCCGAGGTCGAGCGCGGTCAGCGCCCGCAGGAACGGCATGGTCTCGGTGACCGACAGCTCCTCGCCGGCGATCTGCCGGGCGAAGCGGTGGGTCTTGAGGATGCTCACCACCGACTTGTTCACCAGGGAGCGGCTGTGCAGCAGGACGGTGACGTCCCGCTCGCGGTGCAGCTTCCCGATGATGGGGATCATCGACTCCGCGATCTCCTCGCGGGTCTTCCAGTTGGTGAACGAGTCGTCGTTGACAGCAGTCACTGATCCATCTTTCGAGCTAGGCAGCGCTCATATGTTAAACCCTGGTTGATCGATCGTTTGAGCGGGGTTCGTCACATCCGCCTCTCGCGGAAATCGAGACGATCCGGCCGCCCGTCCGTACCTGACGGGCATGGGGCACGCCCGCCCCGCCACCGCTCCGATCGAGGGACGAACTCCATGAACGCAACCGCAGCCATCGGCGTGACCGGCCTGGGCGTGATGGGCCGCAACCTGGCGCGCAACTTCGCCCGCAACGGATACACCGTCGCCGTCCACAACCGCTCGGCCAGCCGCACGCGCGCGCTGATCGAGGTGTACGGCGACGAGGGCGCGTTCGTGCCCGCCGAGACGGCCGAGGAGTTCGTCGCCGCCCTCGAACGCCCCCGCCACCTCATGATCATGGTGCAGGCGGGAGCGGCCACCGACGCCGTCATCGACGAGTTCGCCCCGCTCCTGGAGCCCGGCGACATGATCATCGACGGCGGAAACGCGCACTACTCCGACACCCGCCGCCGTGAGGCCGCCCTGCGCGAGCGCGGTCTGCACTTCGTCGGCACCGGCGTCTCCGGCGGCGAGGAGGGCGCGCTGGAAGGACCGTCGATCATGGTCGGCGGCTCGGCGGAGGCGTACGACGTCCTCGGGCCGATGTTCGAGAGGATCAGCGCCAAGGTCGACGGCGAGCCCTGTGCCGCCCACATCGGCAGCGACGGCGCCGGGCACTTCGTCAAGATGGTCCACAACGGCATCGAGTACGCCGACATGCAGCTCATCGCCGAGGCCTACGACCTGCTCCGCCAGGTCGCCGGGTACACGCCCGCCGAGATCGCCGACGTCTTCCGCAGCTGGAACCGGGGCCGCCTCGGCTCCTACCTGGTGGAGATCACCGCCGAGGTCCTCGCCCACATCGACGCCGAGACCGGGGCCCCCTTCGTCGACATCGTCGCCGACGCCGCCGGCCAGAAGGGCACCGGCCGCTGGACCGTGCAGACCGCGCTCGACCTGGCCTCGCCGGTCACCGCCATCGCCCAGGCCACCTTCGCCCGCGCCGCCTCCGGCCAGAGCGAACTGCGCGCCGCCTACGCCGGGCTGCCCGGCGGCACCCGGCCCCCGCTCAGCCGTACCGAGGCCGAACGCTTCACCTCCCAGGTCGAGCACGCCCTGTACGCCTCCAAGGTCATCGCCTATGACCAGGGGCTGAAGATGATCCAGGACGCGGCCGCCGAGTACGGCTGGAAGATCGACCTCGGCACCGTCGCCCGGATCTGGCGCGGCGGCTGCATCATCCGCGCCTCCTTCCTCGACCGCATCCGCGCCGCGTACGCCGCCGACCGCGAACTGGTCAGCCTGCTCGGCGAGATGGAGTTCGCCATGGAGATCACCGACGCTCAGGTGCCCTGGCGGGAGACCGTCGCCTCCGCCGCCCGCCGCGGCATCCCCGTCCCCGCCTTCTCCGCCGCGCTCGCCCACTACGACACCCTGCGCGCCGACCGCCTGCCCGCCGCCCTCCTGCAGGGCCAGCGCGACTACTTCGGCGCCCACACCTACCTCCGCACCGACCGTCCCGGCGCCTTCCACACCCACTGGGCCGCGCCCGCCCGGCCCGAGACCCCCGCCTGACCCACACCGCCGTGACCCCCGGGCGCAACGGGTCGTTCCCTTCTGCATGATCCACATCAAGCGCGGACTCCTCACGGCCGCCGCGGCGCTCGCCGCCCTGGCGGCCCTGACCGCCCCCGCCGCCCACGCGACCGACAACGTGCCCTGCCACAGCCCCGTCAAGCGGGACCTCACCGACCCGCTCTCCGGCCGGGTGTGGCCGGGCACCACCGTCCTGCACTGCAACCTCACCCGCGGCCATGTCCCGGTGTTCGCCTCGCGCTCACCGGGCGCCCCGGTCGTCGGCCACCTCGAACAGGGCGGCGCGGCGAACTGGTTCGTCACCGAGATGAAGGGCGAGACCTTCCGGGACGGCGCCGCCGAGAACTACTGGTGGGGCAGCACCATGGCCGACAACGGCCGCTGGGGCTGGGTCCCCGAGGTCTACTTCGCCGGCGGCGACAACAACGAGGACGACGCGGGCCTGCTCATGCCCGGCGGCTACACCTGCGCGAACGTCTGCGCGCCACTGCCGTTCTGGGCGCGCTGAGGCTCCCGGGCCACCGGTGGAACGGGAGCACCCCGCCCGGTTCACGGCGAGCCGGGCCGGGGTCCCGCCCGTTGATCATTGACGGCCGCCCGGCCCCCACTTAGCCTCCAGCCATCACGCGCGCAACACGGGAGGTCGTCGATGGCAGGGTCCCCGGACAACCCCGAGGGCAGAGCGGCGGCCCGGCAGCTCCAGGTGGAGACGCACGGGCTCGACGTGATCGGTGACGCCGAGCGCAAGGGCACACCCCGCACCCTGTTCTGGCCCTGGTTCGGAGCCAACGTCTCCATCCTCGGACTCAGCTACGGCGCCTTCGCGCTCGGCTTCGGGATCTCCTTCTGGCAGGCGCTCATCGCCGGGATCATCGGCATCGTCTTCTCGTTCCTGCTGTGCGGCTTCATCGCGGTCGCCGGCAAACGCGGCTCGGCGCCGACGATGGTGCTCGGCCGCGCGGCCTTCGGGGTGCGCGGCAACCGCCTGCCCTCGGTGATCTCCTGGGTGCTCACCGTCGGCTGGGAGACCGTGCTGTGCGCGCTGGCCACCATGGCCACCGCCACCGTCTTCTCCCGCCTCGGCTGGGGCGGCGGCACCGAGACCAAGGTGGTCGCCCTGATCCTCGTCGGCGCGCTCACCGTCGTCGGCGGAGTCATGGGCTTCGACCTGATCATGAGGCTGCAGACGGTGATCACGGTGGTCACGGGCGTCCTCACCGTCGTCTACGTCGTCCTCGTCGCCGACCACATCCACTGGAGCACCGTCAGCGCGATCCCGGCGGGCTCCGCCCAGGAGTTCATCGGCGCGCTCGTGTTCATGATGACCGGCTTCGGCCTCGGCTGGGTCAACGCCGCCGCCGACTACTCCCGCTATCTGCCGCGCGGCTCCTCCAGCCGCGGCGTGATCGGCTGGACCACCTTCGGCGCCTCGGTGGCCCCGCTGCTCCTGCTGGTCTTCGGCCTGCTGCTGGCCGGCTCCTCCGACAAACTCGCCGCGGCGATCGCCGCCGACCCCATCGGCGCCCTCACGATCCTCCTGCCCACCTGGTTCCTGGTGCCGTTCGCCGTCGTCGCCGTCCTCGGCCTGGTCGGCGGCGCCGTCCTCGACATCTACTCCTCCGGACTGGCCCTGCTCTCCGCGGGCCTGCGGATCCCCCGCTACCTGGCCGCCCTCGTCGACGGCGTCCTCATGATCGCCGGCTCGGTCTACATCGTGTTCGTCGCCGACGACTTCCTCGGCCAGTTCATGGGCTTCCTCACCACCCTGGGCGTCCCCATCGCCGCCTGGTGCGGCATCATGCTCGCCGACCTCGCCCTGCGCCGCCGCGACTACGACGAGACCGACCTCTACCGCCCCGCCGGCCGCTACGGCGACGCACCGCTCACCCCGCTCCTGCTCACCGTCGCCGCCACCGCCCTCGGCTGGGGCCTGGTCACCAACTCGGCCGCCCACTGGCTCACCTGGCAGGGCTACCTGCTCCAGCCCTTCGGCCTCGGCGGCAAGAGCGGCTCGTGGGCCTACGCCAACCTCGGCGTCCTCGCCGCCCTCGCACTCGGCTTCCTCGGCACCCTCACCCTGGGCCGCGCCCGGGTGCGCGACCAGGAAGCACAGGCCCCGAGCCCCGCGGACGCGGGAGCGGTCGTATGACCAGCGGACTGCTCGCCGTCATCGACATGCAACGCGTCTTCGCAGAGCCAGACAGCCCCTGGGCGGCCCCGCGCTACGCCGAGGCCGCGGCGGGAGTACGACGCCTGCTGCCGGCCCACGGCGACCGCACCGTCTTCACCCGCTTCGTGGCCCCCGCGCGACCCGAGGGCGCCTGGCGTGCCTACTACGACCGGTGGCCCTTCGCCCTACGGCCGCCAAACGCCCGTCTGTGGGAGCTGACCGACGACTTCGGCGACCTGGCCCCGCGCGTCCTGGACGCCCCGACCTTCGGCAAGTGGGGCCCATCCCTCGCCGCCCTCGCGGAGCCGGAGGGCCGTCTGGTCCTGGCCGGCGTGAGCACCGACTGCTGCGTGCTGTCCACCGCGCTCGCCGCGGCCGACGCCGGCATCGAAGTACTGGTCGCGGCGGACGCCTGCGCGGGCGCCGACGACGACTCGCACGCCAAGGCGCTGCACATCATGGATCTCTACCGGCCGTTGGTCCGAGTCACCACGGTCGCCCAGCTGCTCGCGGAGGCGCAGTGAGAGCCGGAACGAACCCGACCCCGACCCCGCGACGACGCGTGGCCCTCCTCGGCGGAGGCTTCAGCAGCGACGACGACGGGCTTCTGGACGACTGGATGCTCAGCCATGTGCGCACCGACTGGCCGCGCATCTGTTTCCTGCCGACCGCCAGCGGTGACGCGCCCGAGTACATCGAGCGGTTCCTCGACGCCTTCCGGCCCCGCCGGCACTGCATGCCGTCCGTACTTCCGTTGTTCCAAAGGGAGTTGGACAACGAGGCTTTGCGCGCACATCTGCTCTCCCAGGACGTCGTGTACGTCGGCGGCGGCAACACCGCCAACATGCTCGCGGTATGGCGCGTGCACGGCGTCGACCGGCTGCTGCGCGAGGCCTACGACCGCGGCACCCTGCTGTGCGGCATCAGCGCCGGCGCCAACTGCTGGGCGGAGGGCTCGCACACGGACTCCTTCGGCCCGCTGACCTTCCTGCGGGACGGACTGGGCCTGCTGCCCGGCTCCGTCTGCCCCCACTACGACAGCGAACCGGGCCGGCGCCCTTCCTACCCGTCCACCGTCGCCGCCGGATCGCTGCCGGCCGGCTGGGCGCTGGACGACGGGACGGGCGCCCTGTTCACGGACGGCCGGCTGACGGAGACGGTGACCCGCCTGCCGCACGCCCGTGTGCACCGGGTGGAACCGGACGGGCGCGGCGGCGCCGACGAAGAGGCGCTGGAGTGCCGGCCGCTGCCCTGAACCTTCCGGTGCCGATTCCCTGACGGTCCGCAGCGCGGGAACGAACCATGCCGGATTCCCCTGCCGTCACAGGAATGGGCCGCTGGGGTTCGGGTACGCGAGCAGAACCGTGCCCGGGCGCGATCATGCCCCGGGCAGGCCGTACGACCGCCGCTACCTGGGGATCTTCCATGGACACACCTGCCAATGACCACCCCGCGACACCGGCTCGGCAGGCGCTGGACGCGCTGGCCGTGAACACCGACGACACCGCGGCGCTGGACACCCTCGCCGGCAGCGAGGTGCTCGTGCCCGTACCCGACGACGCGAACCCGGAGGACGGCGCCGACCCCTCGGCGGTGGCGCTGCCCGTCCTGGAGCAGCCGGGCGGCGACCCGGTGGTGCCCGTGTTCACGTCGGAGGGGGAGCTCGCCGACCTGCTGCCCTTCGTCTCGCGCTACCGCCTGGTTCCGCTCGGCGCCCTCGCCTCCCAGTGGCCCGCCGACGACCTGTCGCTGACCATCGACGCCGGCTCCGACCACCCGCTGACACTCACCTCGGAGGGCGTCCGCACCCTGCTGGCCCGGCCCTAGGCACCGTCGCCCAGCCCATACCGGGTGGGCCCGGCCACCGATCACGTAAGCGGAGCAGCCGGGCCCCCGGACGGGCGCGTGCGTTTCCCGCCCCGCACCCGAGGCGGACGTTCCGTACTGCCCTGACCGGGGACTGCCCGCTGCTGATCGCGGGGATGCCGCTGCCGTACCCGACCGCGCTGCCGCAACGCCGATCGCGGGGTGTCGCGCCGGCCCCGGCCTGCGCCGCCCCACCGCTGATCGCCGGGCGTCGGCTCGGGTCACAATGGCCGCATGACATGGATCTCCGGCGTGGCCGGCGGGCTGCTGCTGGCGGTCATGGTCTTCAGTGTGCTGCGCACTCTGGTGGTGCCCCGAGGCCTGTACTCGACGCTGGTGTACCGGCTGTGGTGGACGCTGCGCCGGCTGCTGCGGCTCGCGGCCCCGCGCGGTGACTACGGCGCCATCGACCGCGCGCAGACCTGGCTCGCCCCGCTGATCCTCATGGGCATGCTCGCCACCTGGCTCGGCGGCGCCCTGGCCGGCTTCGGACTGCTGCTGCACGCCCTGTCCGGGCTGTCCTGGGGCAGCTCCTTCCGGGAGGCGGGCTCCAGCCTGCTCACCCTCGGCTTCGCCAGCGGCGCCCGGCTGCGGCTGTCCGCGCTGGACTTCGTCGCGGCGGCCACCGGCCCCGTCCTCATCGCCCTGCAGATCGCCTACCTGCCCACGCTCTACGCGGCCTACAACCGCCGCGAACTGGAGGTGACGCTGCTGCAGTCGCGGGCCGGCGAACCGGCCTGGGGTCCCGAGATCCTGGCCCGGCAGTACCTCGTCGACACCGAGACCGCGCTGCCCGAGCTGTACCGGGCCTGGGAGCGGCTGGCCTCCGACATCGGCGAGAGCCACTCCACCTACCCTGTCCTGCTGGCGTTCCGCTCACCGCGGCCCTACCGGCACTGGCTGGTCGGCCTCGTCGCCGTGATGGACGCGGCGGCCATGCAGCTGGCGCTCACCCCGCGCAGCGCCCCGCCCGAGGCGCGCCTCGTGCTGCGGGCCGGGTTCACCGCGTTGCGCGACGTCGCCAGGGCCCTGCGCATCCCCTTCGACCCCGATCCCGACCCGAACGCCCCGATCCAGCTCGACCCCGTCGAGTTCGAGGCAGCGGTCGCCATGCTGGAGGCGGCGGGCTTCCGCGTCGAACGCGCCACCGCCGAGGCCTGGCCGCACTTCCACGGGTGGCGTGTCAACTACGAGGCGATCGCCTACCGGCTGTGCCGCCGCTGCGACGCCGTACCGGCGCTGTGGACCGGTCCACGCGACTTCACCTCGACCCCCATCCCGCCGCGCCGCCCGGCGGACCGCAGACCGGGCGAGGGCTCCTCGGGCCGACCACCGGCAGCGGGACCGACGCACTGAGCCCGACCGCGGCGCGACGCAAGGCGCGGCCAGGAGGCCCGGCAGGCGATGGCCGCGGCCGTCCTGGGCAAGCGCCCCAAGGACGTGTTCCGGCAGCGGGTGACCCTCGCGAGCGTGCCCCGTCGGAGAGCGACGACGGTGGCCGGGCGGACGGTGCAAGGCGGCCGGTGCCGCGAGTGTGCGCGACCGCGGCGCGTCAGAAGGCGACCGCGGTGACCAGGCAGGCGATGCCGAGGAGGAGTACGGCCGTGAGGAGCAGAGCCGTCACCGCTCACACCCGCGCGGCGGCCGCGGACAGCGGGAAGGCGACGCCGGTCAGTTCCTCGGAGACGTCCCACAGGCGGCGGGCGGTGACCGGGTCGCTGGCGGCGGCGGAACGGCCGACCAGGGCCGGGGCCCCGCGCATCTCACCGAGGCCGTCCGGTCCGACGTAGCTCGCGCCGGGCAGGTCCTGGACGGCGGCGTACAGGGTGGGCAGGGCGCCGGCCTTGCTGTCCTGGGCGAGGAAGCGGTTGCCGACCTGCATCAGGACGCGGCGCAGCACGCTGCCGTCGTGGCTCTGGAGGTTGGTCGCCGCCCAGCCCGGGTGCGCGGCGAGCGCCCGCACGGACGAGCCCGAGGCCTCCAGCCGGCGCTGCAGTTCCAGGGTGAACAGCAGGTTGGCCAGCTTCGACTGGCTGTAGGCCTTCATGGGGGCGTACTCGCCGGTGAGGTCGAGGTTGTCGAAGTGGATGCGCGGGCTGCCCGGCATCCGGTGCATGCCGGAGGACACGGTCACCACCCGGTCGGTGATGTGCGGCAGCAGCAGGTTGGTCAGGGCGAAGTGGCCCAGGTGATTGGTGCCGAACTGCGTCTCGAAGCCGTCCTTCGTGGCGGACTCCGGGATGTTCATGACGCCGGCGTTGTTGACGAGCAGGTCCAGGTCGCCCTGCCACTGCGCGGCGAATTCCCGCACGGAGGCGAGGTCGGCGAGGTCGAGGCGGCGTACCTCCACGCTGCCGTTCACCCGCGCCGCGGCGGCGGTGCCACGCGCCGGGTCCCGCACGGCGAGCACCACATGCGCGCCGGCGCCGGCCAGCGCCTCCACGGTGGCGATGCCCAGCCCGCTGTTGGCGCCGGTGACGACGGCGGTACGGCCGGTCTGGTCGGGGATGTCGCTGAGGTTCCACTTGCTGGATCGAGTAGCCATGAACGCAAATGTAGGCGGCGCCAACAATGCTGTCAATGACAACAATAGTGACGGCGACAACAATGTAGGCGTCACAAACATGACCGTTACACTGATGCCCATGCACTCCCGGACTCGCCGCTACCACCACGGAGATCTGCGCGCCGCCCTGCTGGCGCGAGCCGAGCAGACGCTCCGTGAGAGGGGGCCGGCCGACCTGTCGCTGCGTGAACTCGCCCGCGATCTCGGCGTCAGCCACGCCGCGCCGAGCCGTCACTTCAAGGACAAGCAGGCGCTGCTGGACGCGCTGGCGCAGGCCGGCTTCGAACGGCTGCGGGAGGTCCTGGAGTCGTCACAGGAGGGGGTCGGCGAAACCTTCGCGGAGCGTTTCGACGCGATGGTCCGCGCCTACGTGGGCTTCGCCCTGGAGAACGCCGCGCTGCTGGAGCTGATGTACTCGCTCAAGCACGCCCCGGAGGCGTCCGAGGCCCTGGTCGTGGCCACCGAGCGCTGGTCTGAGCTGCTGGAGCGGCTGATCGAGGAGGGGCAGCGCAGGGGAGAGGTGCGCAAGGGGTCGCTGGAGCGGGTCGGGATCCCCATCTTCGCCGTGCTGCACGGCTACGCCGACCTCGCGGCGACCGGACACCTGCCCCCGGAGGTCGGCGAGACGGGGCTCGACGACGTCATCGCCTTCGTGCTGCGGGGCTGCGCGCCGGACTGATCAGCCGAGCATGCGCCCCAGCGCGGCGCGCTGCAGCGGCAGGACCTCGGCGTGCAGGTCACGCCCCTTGCGGGTCAGGGCGACCCATACGCCCCGCCGGTCCTCGGCGCAGACCGAGCGCTCGACCAGGCCGTCCTTCTCCAGCCGGCCGATGAGCCGGGACAGCGCGCTCTGGCTGAGATGGACCCGCCCCACCAGGTTCTGCACCCGGCACTGGGCGCCCTCCTCGGGCGCCTCGGACGCGAGGATGTCGAGCACCTCGAAATCGCTCGCGCCCAGGCCGTGCGGGTGCAGCGCCCGGTCGATCTCGCACATCGTGCGCGCGTGCACGGACAGGATGTCCCGCCACTTCGCCTCGAGCCGGGCGTCTGCCGTCTTCACCGCCATACCCGCACGGTAACACCGAATCGGCCAGTTGTTGAGTGTGCAACTAGTGCGGATGCATGCGGCTCGTCGGTCGTCAGGCGGCCGGGTCCTGGAGCAGTCCGATGAGGTTGCCGTCCGCGTCCTTCAGGGAGGCGATCAGCCTGCCGTTGCCCACGTCGCGGACGTCCTCCAGCACCTCGGCACCCGCCTCCACCAGCGCGGCGAGCCGTCCCCGGATGTCGGAGACGTGCCAGTACGGCACCGCCCCGGTCAGCCCCTGCGCGTGGCCGTTGGGGTTGAGGCCGACGTCCTGTCCGGCGTCCTTGAAGCCGACGTAGTACGGCTCGTCCGCGTAGGGCTCCGTCTCCAGCAGGGCGCTGAACAGCGCCTTCGCCCTGGCGAGGTCCTTGACGGGGTAGATGATCGTGTTCAGGCCGGCGGTCATGGCGTTCTCCTCGGCTCAGCGGTGTCACCGACGGATTTCGTCGGTGGTTTCACGCTAGAGCGGGGGAGGGGCTGCGGCTTCTCGGATCCTGACCGGTTGCGATTCAGACATCGGCGACCAGGAGCCGGTAGCCGACGTCGAGGGTGTCCAGGGTGAGCAGACCGGCGTGCCGGGTGTGCCAACGCCCCGCCGCGAGGTCGTCGGCGAGCGCCGCCAGCCCGGGTGCGAGGGCGTCCCCGCCGGTCTGCGCGAACAGGGAGATGCCGGCCCTCACCCGCGGGTCGAGATAGGCGTGGGGGCGGCGCCAGAACGCGGCGCCGAAACCGTCCGTGCAGTCGTGCGGGACGGGGACCGGCTCCTGGCGCGCCCCGCCGAGCTGGGCGGCGAGGCGGTCGACCGGAACGGCCCGGGAGTCGTCGAAGGCGGCCGCCGCGGGCAGGTAGTCGCGCACCAGCCAGAACCGCTCGCGGAAGATCCGCTGGTCCCAGGTCAGTACGACGATCCGGCGGCGGGCGATTCTGCGCAGTTCGGCGATCCCGGCCGCAGGGTCGGTCCAGTGATGGACGGTCAGCAGCGCCATGACGGCGTCGGCGGCGCCGTCCCGCAGCGGAAGACGCTCGGCCACCGCGCGCACCGCGGGCGCGCTCCCGGGCGGGCGCTGGGCCACCATGACCCGGCTGGGCTCGACGGCGAGCACGGTGCGCGCGGGCTCGTAGGAGCCGGTGCCCGCCCCGACGTTGACCACGTCCGTGGCATCCCCGAGAGCCGCGTGGATGCGTGCGGCGATCCGTGGATCGGCCCGACGGGTTCGGCCGTACGTCGTGCCGAGCGTGTCGTAGAGGGCCATGCCCCTCAGTATGGGCAGGGCCACGACCACCGGGGGCCCGCCCGGACGCTACGTCGAGTCCCGCTTGACCAGTTCCGTCGGGAGGATCACCGCCGCCGCGTCCTCGCCGCCGATCTGCGCGAGCAGTACCCGCACCATCTCGGCGCTGATGCGGTCGTAGGGCTGCCGGATGGTGGTGAGGGCGGGGGTGGCCTCCACGGCCGCGACGGAGTCGTCGAAGCCGCCCACGGCCACGTCCTCGGGGACCCGGCGGCCCGCGCGGGCCAGCGCGGTCAGCGCGCCCTGCGCCATCAGGTCGGAGGCGACGAACACGGCGTCCATGTCCGGGGCCTGGGCCAGCAGCCGTTCGGCGCCCGCCTCGCCGCTGGCCCGGCTGTAGTCGCCGGAGACGATGAGCCGTTCGTCGATGTCGATGCCCGCTTCCCCGAGCACCTCCTTGTAGCCGGCGAGGCGGTCGACGCCGCCCGGCAGGTCCAGCGGGCCGGTCACCATGCCGACGCGGCGGCGGCCCAGGGACAGCAGATGGCGCACCATGTCCCGGGCGCCGTCCCGGTCGTCCGCCGCGACGTAACTGACCTTGGAGGCGGGCCCCATGGGCTTGCCGCACTGCACGAGGGGCACCCCCGCCTTGCGCAGCTCCTCGGCGACCGGGTCGCCGGAGTGACTGGAGACCAGCAGCACCCCGTCGACGTGACCGGCGGTGATGTAGCGGGTGATGCGCCGCCGTTCGTCCTTGGTGCCCGCCAGCATCAGCAGCAGCGGCATGTCGTGCGCCGCCAGCGCCTGGGTGCAGCCGCTGAGCAGCACGTTGAAGTTCGGGTCCTCGAAGAACCGCTCCTGAGGCTCCGTCAGCAGGAAGCCGACGGAGTCCGAACGGCCGGTGATCAGCGAGCGGGCGTGCCGGTTGACGACGTACCCGGTCCTGCGGATCGCCGCGTTGACCGCCTCCGCCGCGGCCGGGCTGACGTAGTGCCCGCCGTTGAGCACCCGCGAGACGGTGCCTCGTGAGACACCGGCCTCGCGCGCGACGTCGTGGATCGTCGGCGGCCTGCGGCGGCCCCCCGTGTTGCTCACGGTCATGACTTTACGGCCCCGGAGAGCAGATCGAGGCTCCAGAACCGTTGGATGACCAGGAAGAGAGCGATCAGCGGGAGCACCGCCAGGAAGGCGCCCGTGATCACCAGGGTGTACAGCGCGGGCTGGTTGGAGCCCTGCTCGAGCAGCGTGTAGAGACCCAGTGTGATCGGGAACTTCTCGTCGTCGCTGAGCATGATGTACGGCAGCAGGAAGTTGTTCCACACGGCCACGAACTGGAACAGGAACACCGTCACCAGGCCCGGCACCATCATCGGCAGCGCGACCCGGGTGAAGATCCGCCACTCGCCGGCCCCGTCCATCCGCCCGGCCTCCACCACGTCGGCAGGCACGGCGGCGGCGGCGTAGATGCGGGCGAGGTAGACGCCGTAGGGGGAGAGGATCTGCGGCAGCAGCACCGACAGGTAGGAGTCGGTGAGGTCCGCCTTGGCCAGCAGCAGGTACTGCGGGATGGCCAGGATGATCGGCGGCATCAGCACGCCCGCGAGCAGGACGTTGAAGATCGTCTCGCGGCCGCGGAACCGGTACGTCGCCAGTGCGTAGCCGCTGAGCGCCGACACGCACGTCGACAGCAGCGCGCCCAGACCGGCGTACAGGGCCGAGTTGCCCATCCACGTCCAGTACACGCCGTCGCGGTAGGCGTCGAGCTGCTTGATGTTGTCGGCGAAGCCGGTGCCGGGCAGGAACGTGAACGTGGAGAACAGCTCGCTGCCCGACTTCGTCGAAGCGATGATCACCCACGCCACCGGCAGCAGCGTGTAGACCGCGCCCAGCACCAGGGTGAGCGTGGGGACCAGGGCGACACGGCGGCGCAGCGGCGGCCGGCTCCGGAGGGCGCCGGTGGTACCCGCGGCCGGCGGGGCCTCCCGGACGGCGAGGGAGCTCATCGGGTCGCCTCCTGCCTCTGGCGGCGGTTGGCGGCCCGCAGGAAGCCGAAGGACATCACGAGCGTCACCACTGCGATGATCACGGCCTCGGCGGCGGCCTGGTAGATGTCGCCCTTGCGGAACGCGTCCTGGTAGACGGTCATCAGCGGACTCCAGGTCAGGGGCAGGGAGTTGGTGAGCGGCTTGAGGGTCATCGGCTCGTTGAACACCTGGAGCGTGGCGATGATCGAGAAGAAGAAGGTCAGCACCAGCGACGGTGCCACCATCGGGATCTTGATCCGCAGCGCGGTCTGCAGCGGGGTGGCGCCGTCCAGCCTCGCCGCCTCGTACACCTCGGCCGGGATCGACCGCAGCGAGGTGTAGATGACGATCATGTTGAAGCCGGTGCCGCCCCAGACGGCGATGTTCGACATGGCGAGGTACAGCGGACCGCCGTCGAGGAGGTCCGGCTGCGGCAGGTGGAGCTTTTCGAGCACGTAGTAGAAGGGGCTGACGTCCGGCAGGTAGAGGAAGCCCCACATCAGGGCCGCGACGACGCCGGGGATGGCGTACGGCAGGAAGATCGCGAGCCGGGTGACGGGCGCGAACCGCACCTTGTCGGAGTCGAGCATCAGCGCGAAGAGGAGGGCGAGGCCCAGCATCACCGGTACGACGATGCAGCCGTAGCCCAGCACGCGCAGCGCTCCGTGCATCAGCTCGCCGTCGGTCAGGGCGTCGGTGTAGTTCTCGACGCCGCCCCAGACCTCCTTCCGGGCACCCGACCCCAGGCCGAGCCCGGAGACGTGCACCTTGCGGAAGCTGAGGTAGACGGCGTAGCCGATGGGCAGCGCGAAGAACAGGGCGAAGAGGATCGTTGCTGGAACGAGGAAGGCATACGGGGCCCCCTTGACCCCGTACGACCTCCGGCGGGCGGCGCTGGTCACCGAGAGACCCCGAAGCCCTGCTTCTTCAGGTCCGCGACCGTGGCGTCCTGCATCGTGTTCAGGGCGGCGACGAAGTCCGACTTGTTCTTGGCGGCGGCGCCGAAGGCGTCGTTGAAGGTGGTGTAGGCGACGTTCACGTTGGGGCCCCAGGCCGAGGGCGCGGTGGTCTTCGCTATCTCGGCGGCCTTGGTGTAGAAGTCCGACTGGTTGGCGAAGTAGGCCGGGGGAGTGGTGAAGGCCCCGCTGGTCTGGGCGTTCGTGGCGGCCGGGTAGATGCCGCTCTCCTTGGCCAGCGCCTGCAGCGCGGAGCCGTCGGTGTTCAGCCACGCGGCGAACTTCGCGGCGGCGTCCTTGTGGGCCGAGTCCGTGGTGACGGCCGTCGAGGAGCCGCCCCAGCTGCCGGTGACGTTCTGGCCGGCGGACCACTGGGGGAGCGGGGCCATGGCCCACTTGCCCTTGGTGGCGGGCGCGGCCGTGGTCAGCGTGCCCGGCGCCCACACGGCGGAGACCCAGGCGATCTGCTTGCCGGTGTTGAGCGCCTTGTTCCAGGCCGGGGTGTACATCGGCTGGTTGTCGACGGCGCCCTCCTTGACCAGGCCGCCCCAGAACTTGGCGACCTTCTGCGTCGCCGCGTCGTTGATGCCGACCTTCCACTTGTCGCCGGAGGTCGTCCACCACTTGGCGCCGGCCTGCTGGGCGAGGCCCGCGAACAGGCCGGAGTCGTTGGCGGAGAAGGTGGTCAGGTCCTTGTCCGGTGCCTTCTTCTTCAGCTGCCGGGCGACCTGCGCGAACTCGTCCCAGGTCGTCGGCACCTTCAGGCCGTACTTCTTGAACAGGTCGGCGCGGTAGTAGAACATCATCGGCCCGATGTCCTGCGGGATCGCGTAGACCGCGTCCGTGCCCAGCGTGGTCTGCTGCCAGACGCCGTCGGCGAACTTGCCCTTGGCGTCGCCGACCTCCTTCGCTATGTCGGCCAGCGCGTCATTGCTGACCAGCGTCGGAAGCGCCTGGTACTCGGCCTGCACCAGGTCCGGCGCCTTCTTCGCCTTGTGCGCGGTGAGGATCTTGGTGACCAGGGAGTCGCCGGACGCCTGCTTCTTCACGACGACCGTGATCTGGTCCTTCTTGCCCGGGCCCTTGTTCCACAGGTCCACGACCTTGTCCATGCCGGGCGTCCAGGTCCAGTACGTCAGCGAGACCGGACCGGACTCGGCCTTGCTGTCGCCGTCGGACGAACCGCAGGCGGCGAGTGCGGTGGCGCCGAGGGCGACGGCGAGGGCGGACGCTGCACTTCTGACGACGAGACGGCGGCGCTGCGCGTTGGGCATGGATCTCTCCCCTGACCTGGGTCCCGCCTTCTGCGGGAATCTGCCGTGCGAATCACATGAGCCGGGCCCCCGCCCGTCGCGAGGACCTGTGGTGCTGCTCTGTGAGCGTTCACAGTAGAGAAACATCCCGGACACTTGTCAATGGTTGTTGCTGTGCGGTTATGTTGGGCTCGCACCGCCCAGGATGTGTGTGCACGTTCCCAAATGATCGACCAATTCGGGAGAGATCCATGCCGGAGAACAGCCCCAGGGGCCTCACCAGGCTCGCCTTCGGTGGGGACTACAACCCCGAGCAGTGGCCGGAGAGCGTGTGGCAGGAGGACGTCCGGCTGATGCGCGAGGCCGGCGTCACCATGGTGAGCGTCGGGATCTTCTCCTGGGCCCTGCTGGAACCCTCACCCGGCGAGTACGACTTCGGCTGGCTGGACCGCGTCGTCGACCTGCTGCACGCAAGCGGCATCCGCGTCGACCTGGGCACCCCCACCGTCTGCCCGCCCGCCTGGTTCTACCGAGCCCATCCGGAGGCGCTGCCCGTCAGCCGCGAGGGCGTCCGCTACGCGTTCGGCTCCCGCGCCGCCATCTGTCACAGCAACGCCGACTACCGCGCGGCCGCCGCCGGGATCACCACCCGGCTCGCCGAGCGCTACGGCGCCCACCCGGCCGTGGCGATGTGGCACGTGCACAACGAGTACGGCGTCCCGGTCTCGGCCTGCTACTGCGACTCCTGCGCCGCCCACTTCCGACGCTGGCTCGAGTCGTCGTACGGGAGCGTCGAAGCCGTCAACGAGGCCTGGGGCACGGCCTTCTGGGGCCAGCGTTACACCGGTTTCGAGCAGATCGGGCCGCCCAGTGCCACCCCGACGGCGGTCAACCCGGCCCAGGCGCTGGACTACAAGCGCTTCGCCGACGCCACCATGCGCGAGAACTTCCTCATGGAGCGGGACATCCTGCACCGCCTCTCGCCGGGCGTGCCGGTCACCACGAACTTCATGACCGCCCTCAGCCAGTGCGACTCCGTCGACTACTGGGCCTGGGGCCGCGAGGTCGACATCGTCACCAACGACCACTACCTGATCACCGACGGCCGCCGCACCCACGTCAACCTCGCCATGGCCGCCGACCTCACCCGCTCCGTGGCGGGCGGCGCCCCCTGGCTGCTGCTCGAACACTCCACCTCGGGCGTCAACTGGCAGCCCCGCAACCCCGCCAAAGCGCCGGGCCAGATGGCCCGCAACTCCCTGGCGCACGTGGCCCGCGGCTCCGACGGCGCGATGTTCTTCCAGTGGCGCCAGTCCCGGCGCGGCGCCGAGAAGTTCCACTCGGCGATGGTCCCGCACGGCGGCACCGACACGCGCGTGTGGCGCGAGGTCGTCGAACTGGGCGCGTCCCTGGACTCCTTGAGCACCGTCCGCGGCACCCGCACCGAGGCCGACGTCGCCGTCCTGTGGGACTGGCACTCCTGGTGGGCGCAGAACCTCGACTGGCGCCCCAGCGAGGACCACGACGCGCGCGAACGCGCCGACGCCTTCTACGAGGCCCTCTACGACCGCCACCTCACCGTCGACTTCGCCCATCCGGAAGCCGACTTGTCGAGATATCCCCTTGTCGTCGTGCCCGCCCTGTACCTGATGACCGAGGCCGCCGGGAACAACCTCAGGGAGTACGTCGAGAACGGCGGCACCCTCGTGGTCTCGTACTTCTCCGGCATCGTCGACGAGCACGACGCAGTCCACGAGGGCGCCTGCCCCGGCGCGCTCAGGGACGTGCTCGGTCTGACCGTCGAGGAGTTCTCGCCGCTGCTGCCGGGCCAGTCGGTGCGCCTGACCGGCCCCGACGGCTCCGAACTCGCCGGCGACGTCTGGACGGAGTTCGTCGTCCCGCGCGGCGCGGAGACCGTGTGGACGTACGCCGACGGCCTGACCGCCGGCCACCCGGCCGTCACCCGCCACCGCCTCGGCGAGGGCACCGCCTGGTACGTCTCCACCCGCCTCGCCCCCGAGGGCCTGGACGCCCTGCTCGGCTGGGCCGTCGAGGACGCCCGCGTCGCGGCGCCCGCCGACCTGCCCCGCGACGTCGAGGTCGTACGCCGCACCGGCGACTCGGGCAGCTACCTCTTCGCGATCAACCACACCGCCACGGACGCCAAGGTGCCGCTGGAGGCGCACGGCACCGAGCTGCTCACCGGCGAACGCGCCGCGGGCCGCCTGGAAGTGCCCGCGGGAGCCGTGCGGGTCGTACGACTCGACGGCTGAGCCGACTCCCCTCCGCCCGCGTGTGCCACGAGAGCCGCGGGCGGAGGGGCTCTCCCTCCGGGCGCCACCGGAAGGGCGCCTCCACCGGAGCGCGCCTCGACCGGAAGCGCGCCTCCACCGGAGGGGCACCTCCATCGGAGGGGATCCCCATCCCCATTCGTCGAAGGGACGACGGACGACGATGTTCCATCCCAGACGCACCCTCAGGGCCCTGCTGCTGCCGCTCGTGGCCGGGCTCGCCCTCATCGCCCTGCCCGCCACCAGCGCGCACGCGGCCGCCACTTTGGCCAACGGCGGCTTCGAGTCCGACGGCGCGGGCGTCGCCGCCCCCGCCGGCTGGTCCGAGTACGGCGACACCGGCGCCTCGTACACCGAGTCCGGCGGTCACAGCGGGCGCTACCGGCTGTCCCACTACTCGGCGTCCGCCTACAAGGTGGAGACCTACCAGTACCTGTCGGGCCTGACCAACGGCAGCTACACGCTCACCGCCTGGGTGCGCTCCAGCGGCGGGCAGAACTCCGCGTACGTGTCCCTGAAGAACTGCGGCAGTTCCGAACAGCGCACCGACCTGCCGGTGTCCACCAGCAGCTGGGTCCGCATCGTCACGTCGATCAAGGTGACCGGCAACCAGTGCACCATCAGCATCAACAGTGACGCGAACGCGGGCAACTGGATCAATGTCGACGACCTGACGTTCGCATCCGGATCGACCGGACTGTCCGTCAAGGGTGCCGACATATCCTCCCTCGCCAAGAGCGAGGCCCTCGGCGGCGTCTACCGGACGAGCTCCGGCACCAGCGGCGACGCGGTCACCATCCTCAAGAACGCCGGTATGAACTACGCGCGCCTGAAGGTCTGGGTCAACCCGGCCGACGGCTACAACAACAAGACGCGCGTGCTGGCCATGGCCAAGCGGGTCAAGGCGGCCGGCATGAAGCTGCTGGTCGACTTCCACTACTCGGACAGCTGGGCCGACCCCGGCAAGCAGACCAAGCCGGCCGCCTGGTCGAGCCACACCTACGGTCAGCTCAAGACGGACGTGTACAACCACACGTACGACGTGCTCAACGCGCTGAAGGCGCAGGGCACCACCGCCGACATGGTGCAGGTCGGCAACGAGATCAACGGCGGCATGCTGTGGAGCGAGGGCTCCACCGACAACTGGTCGCAGCTCGCCGGCCTGCTCAACTCCGGCTACAGCGCCGTCAAGGCGGTCTCCGCCGGCACCCAGGTGGCGCTGCACCTGGCCAACGCCGGTGACGACTCCACCGTCCGCTGGTGGTTCGACAACGCCAAGACGTACGGCGTCGACTACGACGTCATCGGCCTGTCCTACTACGGGTACTGGCACGGCTCGCTCGCCACCGCCCAGGCCACCCTGGACGATGTCGTCTCCCGCTACGGCAAGCCGGTGTTCGTCGCCGAGACGGCCTACCCGTTCACCCTCGCCCAGGACGACCCGCTGGAGAACCAGATCGACACCACCGGCGAGCTCGTCACCGGCTACCCGGCCACCCAGGCGGGCCAGCTGGCGTGGATGAACGCCGTCGCGAACATCGTGGAGGCCGTCCCCGGCAACAAGGGCCTCGGTGTCTTCTACTGGGAGGCCACCTGGACCGCGGTCACCGGCAACGGCTGGGACCCGACCGACTCCGCCTCCGGCAACGGCTGGGAGAACCAGGCCCTGTTCGACTACAACGACAGGGCCACCTCGGCCATGAGCTGGTTCAGCCATCGCTGAACCTGTGTGGAGGGGGCCCGGTCGCAGGGGAGCGGCCGGGCCCTCGCCCAATTTCCCGTCGGCGGGACCAACAGCCCATCCTCCATCGGGCCGTCGGGTCCCGGACAAAGGCCACCGAGTCCCGGACACGGCGGCGCGCCCTGCGGGACAGTGGGAGGACGCGGTACGCGGTGGCCCGTCCGGTAAGGGGGACGAGATGCTGAGGACTCCCGGCGGCACGCTGCGTCAGGACATCCTGGAGTGGCTCAAGGACCCGGCCGCGCACTTCGCCCCGCAGCCGCACGGCGACCCGGTCGAGGACGGTGTCACCGCGGACGCCGTGGCGACCAAGCTGGGCGTGCCCCGCGCCGTCGCCGTGACCCACCTCGACCTCCTCGCGAACCTGGGCCTGCTGCGCACCCGCAGGAACGGGCAGCACACCTACTACCGGCGCGACGAGATGCGCATCGCCGAGGTGGCCCGCATGTTCGAGAAGGGCTGGTAGGCGTGCCGGGCCGGACGGCCCCCTAGACCGTCCCCCGCGACGACGGCACCGCCGACGGCCCCTGATCCGAGCCGCCTTCGTCCTCGGGCGGCTCCTCCGTGTACCCGAACCGCTCGCACAGCAGCCGCCCGACCAGCGCGCCGCCGAACACCACGAACCCGACGCCGACCAGCCAGGACTCCACCACCAGGATGGTGCCCATGGGCCCGTAGCTGACCGCGTTGGTGATCAGCAGCGGGGTGAAGACCAGATACGAGAACCAGCGCAGGCCCACCAGACCGGCCATCGTCGCGAGGGCCCCGGGCAGCAGATGGCGCCAGCGCACCTGGCCGGCGAGCAGGAAATGGGAGCTCCACCAGAAGAACAGGATCCCGACCGTCAGGCTGAGCGAGATGCGGGGTGCGCCGCCCAGCACACTGCGGGTCTGCACCTGCGTGTACACGTACACCATGAGCACCACCAGCCACACCACTTGGCGGTAGAGCCGGTGCCAGGGGCCGGCCGACGGCCTCCAGATCCGCTCGTAGCCGTTCTGCACGCTGGACGCGAAGGACAGCCCGAACAGCGCGAGCAGCGCCACGCTCCACGCGCTGGTGGTGCTGATGACCTTGCGCGGCGGGGTGAAGACGCGCGAGAGCGCCTGGGCGGACCGGCCCGACAGGTCCATGCCGTCCACCAGCCACAGCGCGAACCCGCCGTGCCCGAGCGGATCCGCCGCCGCGACCACGATCAGCAGCGGCGCCAGTGTGACCAGGGCGAGCGTGGCGAAGCCCAGAGCCCGGTGCAGCAACTCCAGTTCCGCGCCGCGCCGATGGAGCTCGGCCAGCCCCAGCCGGTGCCACCACGCGGACGACCGTGACATGGGACCACCCCTTCTTCGTGACCGGAACAACCGCTGTGCGCATGGTCCGGTGGAGACACTGGTGGCGATGGACTGAGTGGGCAGAAAAGCCACGAGGTAAACCTGATCGAGTGACCCGGTACCCGTCGGACGTCCGTACGCATGCCAGCATGAACTGTCCCGACCTCGACGAGGAGGTTCTCCATGGACCGTCCCGCCGCACTTGTCCCGCTGAAATACGTCGCCATCGGCGGCCGCGGCCCCGAGGACGTCGTGGCCGACGCCCGCGGCCGCGTGCTGACCGGCGTGGAGGACGGCCGCATCCTGCGCATCGACGGCCTCACCGACGACTCGCCCGCCCGCGTCGAGGTCCTCGCCGAGACCGGCGGCCGGCCCCTCGGCCTCGAACTGCTGCCGGACGACGCCCTGCTGGTCTGCGACGCCGAACTCGGCCTGCTCCGCGTCGACCTGCGCGAGGGCATCGTCCGCATCCTCGCCGACTCGGTGGCGGGGGAGCGGCTGCGGTTCTGCAGCAACGTGGTGGCGCTGTCCGACGGCAGCGTCTGCTTCACCGTCTCCAGCCGCCGCTACCCCCTGGACCAGTGGATCGGCGACATCGTCGAACACACCGGCACCGGCCGGCTGCTGCGCCTGGCGCCGGGCAGCGAACACCCCGAAGTGCTCCTGGACGGACTGCAGTTCGCGAACGGGCTGGCGCTGAGCTCCGACGAATCGTTCCTGGTCGTCGCCGAGACCGGCGCCCGCCGGCTCACCCGCTACTGGCTGAGCGGACCGAAGGCCGGGCACGGCGAGCCCTTCGTCGAGAACCTCCCCGGCATGCCCGACAACATCTGGCGCGGCGCACCCGACGGACCCGTCTGGGTCTCCCTGGCCGGCCCCCGCATCCCCCCGCTCGACCTGCTGCACCGCACCGCCCCCGCCGTCCGCGCCGCGGCCGCCCGCGTCGCCGTCCGCGCCCCCTACCGCCCCACCGGCACCATCGGCGTCCTCGCGGTCGACGACCGGGGCACGGTCGTCCACCACCTCACCCGCCACCGCTCCGGCTTCCGCTTCGTCACCAGCGTCTGCGAGGCCGGCGGCCGCCTCGTCCTGGGCAGCCTCCGGGAGCGCGGAGTGGCGGTGTGCGAGCGGCCGGACCCGAAATGACCTCCGCGCGGCCCGGACGCTACGCTGTAGCCCGGCCGCGACCCCCTTCGCGGCGCGGCGGTGGGGCCCGCCGTACCCGAACCGCGGCACCGGTGCCGCCAACGGTCCCTACTTGCGAAGGAGCGGCGCCCGCGCACCCGGGCCCCGGCGAGTAGGAGACGTACGACCATGACCGCACCGGAAGCCGAGAGCCTGCGCGCCCCGGCCCGCACCCGGCGAGCGCCGGCCTGGCGCACCCAGGCACCGGTCCTCGCGGTGGTCGCGCTGGGCGGGGCCCTCGGCGCGAGCGCCCGCTACGCGCTCGCCCTGGCGTGGCCCACCCCACCCGGCCACTTCCCGTGGGCGACCTTCTGGACCAACGTCCTCGGCTGCGCCGTGATCGGCGTGTTCATGGTCGTCATCACCGACGTGTGGGCCGCCCACCGGCTCGTGCGCCCGTTCTTCGGCACCGGGGTCCTGGGCGGCTTCACCACCTTCTCCACCTACGCCGTCGACATCCAGAAGCTCGTCGACGCCGGCCACCCGGTCACCGGGGCGGCCTACCTCGCCGCGACGCTGCTCGCGGCCCTCACGGCGGTGTGGCTCGCGGTCACCGCCGCCCGCCGCGTCCTGAAGTGGAGGCAGCCATGACGAGGCTGACCGGCAACGCCCTGCGCGTGACCGTCTTCGTCGGCGAGAACGACACCTGGCACCACAAACCGCTGTACTCCGAGATCGTCCACCGCGCGCACGCGGCCGGCCTCGCCGGCGCCAGTGTCTTCCGCGGCATCGAGGGCTTCGGCGCCTCCTCGCTGATCCACACCTCGCGGCTGCTGTCGCTGAGCGAGGACCTGCCGGTGGCGATCGTCGTCGTCGACACCGAGGAACGGGTCCGCGCCTTCCTGCCGCAGCTCGACGAGCTCGTCGAGGAGGGGCTCGTGATCCTCGACGACTGCGAGGTCATCCGGTACGTGGGCCGCGAGACGGCCCCCGGTGCGTCGGGCAGGAAGGGTAAGAAGTCGTTGTGAACTGGCTGTCGGTCGTCGCGGGCGCCATGGTCGGCGCACCCCTGCGCTACCTCACCGACCGCGCGGTGCAGTCCCGGCACGACTCGGTCTTCCCCTGGGGCACGTTCGCCGTCAACGTCACCGGCTGCCTGATCCTGGGCCTGCTGACCGGCGCCGCGGCCCAGGGCGCCGCGGGTTCCCAGACGCAGCTGCTCCTGGGAACCGGCCTGTGCGGAGCGCTGACGACCTACTCCACCTTCTCCTACGAGACCCTGCGGCTGACCGAGACGGGGGCGGGGCTCTACGCTGCGGCCAACGTCGTCGGAAGTGTGACGGCGGGCCTCGGTGCGGCCTTTGCCGGGGTTTCGCTCGCCCGGGCGCTGTGGGGGTAGGCGCAAGGCCCCCGCCCGCTCGTAGTAAGACTGTCTACAGCACTGTCGACCAACTCCTCAGAACTGGATCCCATGAGCGTCATCAACGTCGGCCAGGCCGCCGTCCTCGGAGTCGTGGAAGGGCTGACCGAGTTCCTTCCCGTCTCCTCCACCGGGCATCTGAAGATCACCGAAGGGCTCATGAACATCCCGGTCGACGACGACGCCGTCGTCGGCTTCTCGGCGGTCATCCAGGTCGGCGCGATCGCCGCGGTGCTCCTGTACTTCTTCAAGGACATCGTGCGGATCGTCTCCGCGTGGGGCCGGGGACTGGCCAACAAGGAGGAGCGCTACCACCACGACTACAAGTTCGCCTGGTGGGTCATCTACGCCACCATTCCCATCGTGGTCGTGGGCCTCGCCGCCAAGCCGCTGATCGAGGGCCCGCTCGCCTCGCTGTGGGTGGTCGCCGGTTCGCTGATCGTCGGCAGTGGCGTGATGTGGGCGGCGGACCAGATGGGCCGGCACAAGCGCGGTGAGGACGACACCACGTTCAAGGACGCGATGCTGGTCGGCGGCTCGCAGATCCTCGCCCTGCTGTTCCCGGGCTTCTCCCGTTCCGGTGCCACCATGTCCACGGCGCTGATCCTGGACCTGGACCGCGTGGCCGCCACGCGCCTGTCCTTCTTCCTCGGCATCCCCGCGCTGACCGGTGCGGGCCTGTACGAGCTCAAGGACGCCCTGGGCGCCGGGGTGGGGCTCGCTCCGCTGGCCGTCGGCACCGCCACCTCCTTCGTGGTCGCCTACGCCTCCATCGCCTGGCTGCTGAAGTACGTCGCCAAGCACTCCTTCAACGCTTTCGTGATCTACCGGATCATCGTCGGCGTGCTGCTGCTGGGCCTGCTCGGCGGGGGCGTGATCAACAGCTGACCGGTCAGGTCGCGCGACGCGGGGTGTGGGATCTGTTTTCAGATCGCACACCCCGCGAATCTTTTCATTCACCTCCCTTGACAGCCCCCGTACGTCACCCGCAGGATCACTCCCGTGAACCTGTCAGACAGCAAGACAGCCAGTCAGGGTCCGCGGCGCATCAGCGCCATGGAAGCGGTCCTGGCCCATCTGCGCGCCGCCATCGAGAACGGCGAGTACGCGGTGGGGGACAAGCTCCCCTCCGAGGCCGAGCTGTGCCGCACCCTCGAGGTCAGCCGGCCCGTCCTGCGCGAGGCCCTGCGGGCCCTGCAGACGATGGGCCTGACCGTCTCCAAGACGGGCAAGGGCACCTTCGTCGTCGCGAGCGCCGTCGAGGACCCCACCTTCGGCGACTACGCGGCCAGCGACCTGCTGGAGGTGCGCCGCCACGTGGAGATCCCGGTGGCGGGCTACGCGGCCCGGCGCCGCACCCCGGAGGACCTGGACCACCTGACGCACCTGCTGGAGCGCATGGAGCGGGAGACCGACACCACCTCGTGGGTCGCCCTCGACTCGCTGTTCCACCTCGCCGTCGCCCAGGCCGCCCAGAACCCGGTCTTCCGCCGGGTCATCGAGGAGATCCGCGACGCACTGGCGCGTCAGTCGGCCTTCCTCAACGAACTGGGCGGACGCCGCGAGCAGTCCAACCGCGAGCACCGGGCGATCGTCGAGGCGCTGATGGACGGTTCCGAACTCGACGCGACGGACGCCATGGCGCACCACCTCGACCGCGTCGAGACCACCCTCACCGACATCGTGCGCCCCTCGCGCGCGGAGACACCTACGGAAGGCGGACCCGAGGCGTGAGCGAGCACCTCAAAGAAGAGACGCGCACACCGGCCGCACACGTCGACGCCGGCGACGCGGGCTACAGCAAGTCCCTGAAGTCCCGGCATGTCAACATGATCGCCATCGGCGGCGCCATCGGCACCGGTCTCTTCCTCGGCGCGGGCGGCCGCCTCGCCGACGCCGGCCCCTCCCTGTTCATCGCCTACGCGGTCTGCGGCGTCTTCGCCTTCCTGGTCGTACGCGCCCTCGGCGAACTCGTCCTGTACCGGCCCTCCTCCGGCGCCTTCGTGTCGTACGCCCGCGAGTTCATGGGCGAGAAGGGTGCCTACACCGCGGGCTGGATGTACTTCCTGAACTGGGCGACCACCGGCATCGCCGACATCACCGCCGTGGCCACCTACACGCACTACTGGGGCCTGTTCTCCGACATCCCCCAGTGGCTGATCGCCTTGATCGCCCTCGCCGTCGTGCTGACGGTCAACCTGATCTCGGTCAAGATCTTCGGTGAGCTCGAGTTCTGGTTCGCGATCGTCAAGGTCAGCGCGCTGGTGGTGTTCATGTGCATCGGCATCTTCCTGCTGGTCACCCAGCACCCCGTCGACGGCGCACACGCCGGACCGTCCCTGATCACCGACAACGGCGGCGTCTTCCCCAACGGCCTGCTGCCCATGCTGCTGATCATCCAGGGCGTCGTCTTCGCCTACGCCTCCGTCGAACTGGTCGGCGTCGCGGCCGGCGAGACCGAGAACCCCGAGAAGATCATGCCCAAGGCGATCAACTCGATCATGTGGCGCGTCGGCCTGTTCTACGTCGGCTCGGTCGTCCTGCTGTCGATGCTGCTGCCCTGGAACAAGTACAGCGCCGCCGAGAGCCCCTTCGTGACCGTGCTCTCCAACATCGGCATCCCCGCGGCGGGCGGTGTGATGAACCTCGTCGTCCTCACCGCGGCCATGTCCTCGCTCAACTCCGGCCTGTACTCCACCGGCCGCATCCTGCGCTCCATGGCCATGTCCGGCTCCGCGCCCAAGTTCACCCGCGTGATGAGCCGCAGTCAGGTCCCGTACGGCGGCATCCTGCTCACCAGCGGTTTCTGTGTCCTGGGCGTGGGCCTGAACTTCGTGGTCCCGGCGGACGCCTTCGAGATCGTCCTGAACTTCGCGGCGATCGGCATCCTCTCCACCTGGGGCATGATCATGGTCAGTCACCTCCTCTTCTGGCGGAAGACCCAGCAGGGCGAGCTGACCCGCCCCGGCTACCGGCTGCCGGGCTCCCCCTGGACCGAGCTCGTGACGCTGGCCTTCCTCGCCTCCGTCCTGGTCCTCATGTACGCCGACGGAGGCGCCGGCCGCACCACCGTGCTGTGCCTGCCGCTGATCGTCGGAGCCCTGGTCGGCGGATGGTTCCTCATCCGCGGCCGTGTCGGACGCACCTCCACCGAGAACGCATCGACCGGAGCCGACGCGTGACCCACGCGGCGCTCCCTGACAAGAGGCAGTGATGTTCAGCAGTTCCGTCGCGGACGCACCCCTGATCCGCGAGCCCCTCCACGCCCCCGTCGCCCACCTGATACGCGGCGGGGTCGTCGAGGGCATCCACTACGGTTCCGTCGTCGTCCTCGGCACCGACGGGAAGGTCGACTTCCAGCTCGGTGACATCGAGGCCGCCTTCTACCCGCGCTCGGCCCTCAAGCCCGTCCAGGCCGTTGCCATGGTCCGGGCGGGGCTGCCGCTCGACGACGAGCTTCTGTCGCTCACCGCGGCCAGCCACTCCGGCGAGGAGCGGCACCTCGCCGGGACCCGGCGCATCCTCGAACTCGCCGGTCTGACCGAGGCCCATCTGCGCAACGTCCCGGACATGCCCTTCGACCCCGTCGTCCGGGACACCTGGGTGCGCGAGGGCCGGCCGCCCTCGCGGCTCGCCCAGAACTGCTCGGGCAAGCACGCGGCGATGCTGTACACGTGCGTGCTCAACGACTGGCCGCTGGAGGGGTACCTCGACCCCGTCCATCCGCTGCAGCAGGCGATCGCCGAGATCGTCGAGGACCTCACCGGGCAGCGGATCGCCCGCGTCACGGTCGACGGGTGCGGGGCGCCGCTGTTCTCGGTGTCCCTGCACGGGCTCGCCCGGGCCGCCGCGCGCGTCACCACCGCGGCTCCCGGCACCCCGGAGGCGCGCGTCGCCGACGCGATGCGTGCCCACGCCGAGATGGCCTCCGGCTCGGGACGGGACGTGGCCGCCCTCATGCGGGCCGTGCCGGGGCTGCTCGCCAAGGACGGCTTCGAGGGCGTGCAGGTCGCCGCGCTGCCGGACGGTCGGGCCGTGGCCGTGAAGATCGCCGACGGGGCGAACCGGGCGCGGGTGCCGGTGGCGGCGGCCGCCTTGGCGCGGGCCGGCGTCGATGCGGCGGCGCTCGCCGAGTTCCAGGGTGAGGCGTTGCTCGGTGGGGGGCAGCCGGTCGGGTGTGTGCGGCCCGCTCGGTCGTTGGACCCCGTTGTCGTCAAGGCTTGCGCCTAGGGCCCTGCCAGATGTGCAGTTTCGCGACTGCGGGCCGGGTGTGGCCGGTCGCGCAGTTCCCCGCGCCCCTTGCAGGGGCGCTCATGTCCCCTCTCTCGGAAAGAGGAACCGAACCCTCATGACCGCCCCTGTCACCCGTAGCGAGCACGATCTGCTCGGCGACCGTGATGTTCCCGCCGATGTCTACTGGGGTGTGCACACCCTGCGGGCCACGGAGAACTTCCCGATCACCGGCATGCCGATCTCCGCCTACCCGCATCTGATCGACGCCCTCGCCGCGGTCAAGGAGGCCGCCGCCCTCGCCAACGAGGAGCTCGGGCTGCTGGCGCCGGAGAAGGCCGCAGCGATCGTCGGGGCCTGCCGGGAGATCCGGGGCGGCAGGCTGCACGACCAGTTCGTCGTCGACGTCATCCAGGGCGGTGCCGGGACCTCGACCAACATGAACGCCAACGAGGTCGTCGCCAACCGGGCGTTGGAGCTGCTGGGGCACGAGAAGGGGCAGTACGGGTTCCTGCACCCCAACGAGGACGTCAACCTCGGGCAGTCGACCAATGACGTCTACCCGACCGCCGTCAAGATAGCGACGGTCTTCGCGGTGCGTGGACTGCTCAAGGCGATGTCCGTACTGCAGGACTCCTTCGCGCGCAAGGCCGTCGAGTTCCGTGACGTGCTCAAGATGGGCCGTACACAGTTGCAGGACGCGGTGCCGATGACGCTCGGTCAAGAGTTCTCGGCGTACGCGGTCATGATCGACGAGGACCGCAACCGTCTTGACGAGGCGGTCCAGTTGATCCATGAGATCAACCTCGGTGCCACGGCCATCGGCACCGGACTCAACGCGCCGGCCGGATACGCGGAGGCGGCCCGCCGTCACCTCGCCGCCATCACCGGTCTGCCGCTGGTCACGGCCGCCAACCTCGTCGAGGCCACCCAGGACTGCGGGGCGTTCGTCCAGATGTCCGGCGTGCTCAAGCGGATCGCCGTCAAGCTCTCCAAGAGCTGCAACGACCTGCGGCTGCTGTCGTCCGGGCCGCGTGCGGGCCTGGGCGAGATCAACCTGCCGCCGGTGCAGGCCGGTTCGAGCATCATGCCCGGAAAGGTCAACCCGGTGATCCCCGAGGTCGTCAACCAGGTCGCCTTCGAGGTGATCGGCAACGACGTCGCGATCACCATGGCGGCCGAGGCCGGGCAGCTTCAGCTGAACGCCTTCGAGCCGATCATCCTGCACTCCCTCTCGGAGAGCATCACCCACCTGCAGAGCGCGTGCGTCACACTGGCCGAGCGATGCGTGGACGGCATCACCGCCAACACCGAGAGGCTGCGCGCGAGCGTCGAGAACTCCATCGGCCTGGTGACCGCCCTCAACCCGCACATCGGGTACACGGCCGCCACCGACATCGCCAAGGAGGCCCTCGTCACCGGGCGCGGGGTGGCCGAACTGGTCTTGGAGAAGGGCCTGTTGCCGTCGGAGCGGCTGGCACAGCTGCTGCGGCCGGAGGTGCTCGCCGGCAGCGGCGCGCCGCAGGCGATCTGACGTCGGGCCCCGCGTGCGGCGAGCGCAGGCGTACTGCGCCGAGCCGACACGCGGGTGCGCCGTCACACCCAGGGATGAAGCGAGGCCCGCACCGTGTGAGCCTCGCCCCGCCTGATGCCGGGGCGGCACGGCGCGGAAGCGTCCGAGCGGGTACCGGCTGTTCGGCGCAGCCCATGTCGCCATTGTCTGAAAAGTCCTACTAACGCACATATGCTGAATTCGCGGCCCTGACGGAGGGTCGTCTCCTGCCCTGGTGGACCGCGCGCCCACGCATCTTCTACCGGACGGAGCGACGGGATCCCGAAGTCGATTCAGGAGAATTCATGCGTGTGGCCGTGACAGGTGGCGGGGGTTTTCTCGGATCCCATCTGTGCGAGGCGCTCCTTCGGCGTGGTGACGAAGTCGTGTGTCTCGACGACTTCTCGACCGGTGACCCGGCGAACATCAGCCCGTTTCTCGGTATGCCGGGTTTCGAGCTCGTGCGTGGTGACGTCAGCCGGTCGGCCGAGGTGAGCGGCACCGTCGACGCGGTGGCCCACCTGGCCAGCCCCGCCTCGCCGCCCGACTACCTCAGACGCCCGCTGGAGACGCTGGCCGTCGGCAGTCGCGGCACGGAGAACGCGCTGCGCCTGGCGGCGCGCCACGAGGCCCGCTTCGTCCTCGCCTCCACCAGTGAGGTGTACGGCGATCCCGAAGTGCATCCGCAGGACGAGACGTACTGGGGGCACGTGAATCCGGTAGGACCGCGCAGTGTCTACGACGAGGCCAAGAGATTCGCGGAGGCGCTGACCCAGGCCTACCGGACGAATCGCGGAACGAACACGGGAATTGTCCGCATCTTCAACACCTACGGTCCGCGTATGCGCCCGCACGACGGTCGGGTCGTCTCCAGTTTCGTCGTGCAGGCCCTCGCCGGGGAACCGCTGACCGTCTACGGAGACGGAAAGCAGACCCGCAGTTTCTGCTACGTCGACGACCTGGTGCGCGGAATCGTCGCCATGCTCGACAAAGACGAGCCCGGTCCGGTGAACCTCGGCAATCCGGTCGAACTGACCGTCATGCAACTCGCGCGAATGGTCCTGGATCTGACGGGGTCCCAGGCCGAGATCCAGCACCATCCGCTGCCCGTGGACGACCCCACCCGCCGCCGCCCGGACATCACCAGGGCCGCACGGCGCCTGGGCTGGACGCCCGAGGTCGGCATCGAGGAGGGGCTGCGCAGGACGGTGGAGTGGTTCGCCTCCCGTCCCGCCGACATCGCCGCCGCGCTCTCCGCGATCCGCGGGGGCCAGCAGGACGGTACCGCGACCCTCCAGCCCGGTGCGGTCGCGACCTCGGCCGCCTCGTGACCCAGATCAGTCACGGTCACGCGCCGGCCGGCGCTCGCCACGCGCCGCCGACCGACCGTGAAACGCTCGGAGGCCAGCTGCGCACCCTGTCGGCGGGCAACGTGGTCGAGGTGTCCGCCGACGGCCCGGTCTTCGGCAAGCCGCGCCGCTCGCTCGTCCTGCGGCCCGAGTTCTGGACACACCGGCTCGCACCGCTGGACCGGATCGTGGTGTCACTCCTCGCCGTGTGCTGGTGGACCGCCCTGGTCTGCTTCTGGGAGTGGTGGCTGCGTCCGGAGCACCGGACGAGCTGGGCCGGCTTCGCCGTCAACTCGGCGCTTCTGCTGTACCTGTCCCTGATGCCGCTGTACTTCGTCGTGGTCATGCTGCGCCTGCGCACCCTCGACGCCTCCGTCGAGGTGCCCCCGCTGCGTACGGCGTTCGTGGTGACCCGGGCGCCGTCGGAGCCCTGGCGGGTCGCCCGCACCACCCTGACCGCCATGCTGCGGCAGCGGTTTCCGCACGAGTACGACGTATGGCTGTGCGACGAGGACCCGGACCAGGAGATCCTGGACTGGTGCGCGGCCCATGGCGTGGGGATGTCCTGCCGGCGCGGTGTCACCGCCTACCACCGGGACGTCTGGCCTCGCCGTACCCGCTGCAAGGAGGGCAACCTCGCGCACTTCTACGACCACTGGGGCTACCGCGACTACGACGTGGTCGCCCAGCTCGACGTCGACCATGTGCCCCACCCCGACTACCTCAGGGAGGTGGTCCGGCCGTTCGCCGATCCCGCGGTCGGCTACGTGGCCGCGCCCAGCGTGTGCGACGCCAACGCCCGCACGTCCTGGTCGGCTCGTGGACGACTGCACCGCGAGGCCACCTTCCACGGTCCGATGCAACTGGGCCACTCCGACGGGCTGGCACCGCTGTGCATCGGCTCCCACTACGCCGTACGCACCCGCGCCCTGCGGGACATCGGGGGACTGGGGCCCGAGCTGGCCGAGGACTTCTCCACCACCTTCCTGCTGAACTCGGCCGGCTGGCAGGGTGCGTTCGCCATCGACGCGGAAGCGCACGGGGACGGCCCGATCACTTTCGCAGCCATGGTGACGCAGGAGTTCCAGTGGTCGCGGAGCCTGGTGGTGATGCTCCTCGGCATGCTGCCCAAGCACCTGCGGCGGATGTCCGGGCGACTGCGCATGCGCTTCGCGTTCGCGCTCTCGTACTACCCGCTGCTCGCGCTGACCACCACGGCGGGCCTGCTGCTGCCGCCGGTCGCCGCCGTCACCGGCCATTCGTGGATCAACGTCAACTACGGCGGATTCCTCCTGCGCTTCTGGGCCATGTCGTTCTTCCTGGTCATGCTGACGGCGCTGCTGCGCCGACGGGGTCTGCTGCGCCCGGTCGACGCCCCCCTGCTCAGCTGGGAGGGCTGGCTGTTCGGGCTGACCCGCTGGCCGTACGTGGCGTGGGGTGTCATGGCCGCCCTGGTCCAGCGCGTTCGGCCCAAGAAGGTCGTCTTCAAGGTCACGCCCAAGTCCCGCGTGGGGATGGAGCGGCTGCCCCTGCGTCTGGTGCTGCCCTATCTGCTGATCACCGTCGTGCTCTCGGGCGCGGCACTGGTCGGCGAGCTGACCGGGCCGGCCGTCGGTTACGTGTTCCTGTGCCTGCTGGGCTCGGTGTCCTACGCGCTGGTGACCCTCGCGGTCGGTGTGCTGCACGTCCGGGAGACCGCGAGGTCCGAGGGCGTCGGCGTGCACCGGGCCCTGCCCACCGCCGCCCTGCCCCTGGCCACGGGCCTCCTGGCGCTGGTCCCGCTGGCCTGGGCGCTCCTGCTGTTCCCCGTCTACCTGCGCGGATTCATCGGCTGAGCCGTACCCCTCCCCGGCGCCGCGCGCCCGCGCCGCACCCAAGACGGTTCCCCTGACGAGAACGGAACGAGGTGCACCGATGCCCCGAACGGTCCTGGTGACCGGTGGCGCCGGATTCATCGGCAGCCACACCTGCGTCGAACTGCTCACCCACGGCTGTGAAGTCGTCGTCGTGGACAACCACGTCAACAGCTCCCCGCACGTCCTGGACCGTATCGCCAAGACCGCCGGACGGCCGCTCGCCGCCGCCTACCGGGCCGACGTCCGCGACCGCCGGGCCCTCGCCGAGGTGTTCGCCGCCCACCCCGTCGACGAGGTCGTCCACTTCGCCGCGCACAAGGCGGTCGGCCAGTCGGTGGCGCGGCCCGTCGAGTACTACGACACGAACGTCGGCGGGACCTGCGCCCTGCTGTCCGTCATGCACGAACACGACGTCCACCGGCTGGTCTTCTCCTCGTCCTGCTCCGTCTACGGCGACGCGCGGTCGGTGCCGCTGACCGAACGCAGCCCGGTGGCGCCGACGAACCCCTATGCCGCCACCAAGCTGACGTGTGAGCGCATCCTGGAGGACGTCTGCGCCCACCTGCCGCACATGCGCGTGCTCGCCCTGCGCTACTTCAACCCGGTCGGCGCCCACCCGAGCGGCCTGCTCGGCGAGGACCCGCAGGGCGTGCCGGACAACCTCATGCCGTACGTCGCCCAGGTCGCCGTGGGCCGGCGGGAGAGGCTCAACGTCTTCGGCGACGACTACCCCACTCCCGACGGCACGGGAGTGCGTGACTACATCCACGTGATGGACGTGGCCGAGGGGCACCGGGTGGCCCTCGGCCATCTGGACGACCGTCCGGGCATGCAGGTGTTCAACCTCGGCACGGGCACCGGGACCTCGGTACTGGAGCTGGCGGCGGCCTTCGCCGAGGCGAGCGGCCGCCCCGTTCCCCACCGGGTCGTCGAGCGCAGGCCGGGGGACGTCGCCGCCCTCGTCGCCGACGCGAGCGCGGTCGCATCGGCCTGGGGCTGGACCACCACGCGCGACCTGGGCGACATGTGCCGGGACGCCTGGCGCTTCCAGGAACGCAACCCCGACGGCTACACGCGCTGACCGACGTCGACGACCACGGCCACGACGACCACGGCCTCACGACAGGAGAACGCTCATGCGGTTGACCGTCATCGGAACGGGATACCTCGGAGCCGTGCACGCCGCGTGCATGGCGGACATCGGACACGACGTCCTCGGTGTCGACACGGACACACGGAAGATCGAAGCGCTCGCCGCGGGCCGGGCGCCCTTCTTCGAGCCCGGTCTGCCGGAGATCCTCGTCCGCAACACCCGGGCCGGGCGGCTGCGGTTCACCACCTCGCTGCAGGAGGCGGCCGACTTCGCGGATCTGCACTTCGTGTGCGTCGGCACCCCGCAGCGGGCCGACGGTCTCGCCGCCGACCTGAGCCATGTCGAGGCCGTCGTCGACGGCCTGGCACCGCTGCTCACCCGCGACAGTCTCCTTGTCGGCAAGTCGACCGTACCGGTGGGCACCACGAGAGCCCTCGCCCGCAGAGTGGCCGCACAGGTCCCACCCGGGATCGAGGCCGAGGTCGCCTGGAACCCGGAGTTCCTCCGGGAGGGGTTCGCCGTCCAGGACACGCTGCGCCCCGACCGGCTGGTCCTGGGTGTCACCTCCCCGCGCGCCGACCAGGTGCTGCGCCAGGTGTACGCACCCATGCTCCGGGCCGGGATCGCCTGCATCAGCACCGATCCCGCCACCGCCGAACTGGTGAAGACCGCCGCCAACTCCTTCCTGGCAACCAAGATCTCGTTCATCAACGCCATGGCGGAGGTCTGCGACGCGTCGGGCGCCGACGTGGTCACGCTGGCGGACGCCCTCGGTCACGACGCGCGCATCGGGCGGCGGTTCCTCTCCGCCGGCCTCGGGTTCGGCGGTGGCTGCCTGCCCAAGGACATCCGCGCCTTCCTGGCCCGGGCCGAGGAGCTGAAGGTGGGGGAGGCGGTCTCCTTCCTGCACCAGGTCGACCGGATCAACGAACGGCAGCGCCGCCGGACGGTCGACCTCGCCCGGCAGCTCGTGGGCGGCACTCTCGACGGCCAGCGCATCGCCGTGCTGGGCGCCACGTTCAAGCCCGACAGCGACGACGTGCGCGACTCACCGGCGCTGGCCGTCACCGCGGCGCTGGTGGACCAGGGCGCCGACGTCCGTGTCCACGACCCCGAAGGCCTCGACAACGCGCGCGCGGCGCTGCCCGGCCCGGCCTACTGCGACGACGTCGTGGAGACCTGCCAGGACGCGGACCTGGTGCTGCACCTGACGGAGTGGCCCCATTACCGCGCCCTCGACCCGCGGGCGTTGGCCCAGGTCGTCCGGTCCCCGCGCGTGCTGGACGCGCGCAACGCCCTGGATCCCACGGCCTGGCGGGCAGGCGGCTGGTACGTGCGCGCCCTGGGCCGTCCCGCCCACGTTCCCCAGCCGACGGTCGTGGACACCCTGCGGGTGACGATTCCTCAGGCGCTGGGACCGGCGTGCGCCGCCGCCCCCACACCGGGCGACCCGCTGAGCGGCGCCCCGAAGTAGTCCACCGGCCCCGGGTCGACTCCGATCGCCCGCAGGTCCACGGCGGCGCCCTTCAGCGCGTCGGCGCACCGGGACGCCAGTGCGCCGCGTGCCGGACCGGCGCTGCCGACCCGGGGGCCGGCCGTCGGCAGGGGCACCTGGGTCAGGCAGGGATCGGCGTCGGTGCCGGTGGCCTGCGGGCCCAGTTGCTCCTGTCCCGTCTCCCCGCGCCAGGTGGCCAGGTCGGAATACCAGCGGTCCCCCCACAGCAGGTTCAGGGCCCCGGCGCCGTGGTAGTCGTTGCCCTGCATCAGCACGGCGGCGGTGTCGAAGGCGCCCAGGGCGGAGACCACGGGCGGGCCGTCGGTGGCGAGTACGTTGTTGCGCACGGTGACGGAGCCGAGGCTGGGTTCGAGCCGCAGCGCGGGCGCCCTGACCGGGCCGTTCGCCGTGGCCAGCACGGTGTTCTGGTAGATCGCCAGGTTGGTGAGCCGCGCTCCGAACGCCACGATGCCGCCGTACTCCTGGATCTTGCGGGCGTTGCTGTGGCTGACGTTGAACCGGATCGTGTTGTTCTTGTGCGCGTCGTTCAGGACGGCGGTGTACGCGAGGAAGCCCGCGCCGTCGTTGCCGTAGGCCAGGTTGTACTGCATCAGGGAGTCGGACACGTTGTTGTCCAGGCCGAATCCGCCGCCGTCCACGCGCGAGCCGGTGTGATTGTCGTAGGAGACGTTTCGCTGGAACGTCATCCGTGTCGAGTTGTAGGTCCAGATGCCCTCGGGACCCTCCTTGGCGTCCGCGGCGGAGGCCGCTCCGTTGCCGTGCGCCACCGACTGTTCCACCAGGCCGTGGCTGACACTGCCGAGCACGATGCCGCTGCCGGTGTTCCGGTCCCTCGCCCCGGGGTCGCCGACGTTGGCGTACGCGGTCACCTTCGAGACCGTCACCCTGTCGTGAGCGTAGGCGGGCCGCTGCGCGTCGAAGGCGGGGCCGTCCGTCACCAGGCCCGCGTCCTGGTTGTCGTGCAGGACGGAGTCGGTGATCCGCACGTCCCGGAAACCGGACCCCGCGGCACCGCCGTGCAGCCGGACACCGTTGCGGAAGCCCGACACCTCGACGCCGGAGACGCGGACATACGGCAGTTTCCGGTCGCCGGGCAGATCGCTGACGAAGGCGATGCCGTCCTGGAGCCGGTAGGACGCCCGGTCGCCGACGATGACCAGGTCGCGGATGCTCACGCCGCTCGTGTCGTGCACCTCGATACCGCGTGTGCCGACGGCGGCGATCGTCGCACGGCCCGATCCGTAGGACTCGATCACGACGGGCCTGCGCACGTCGCCGGCGTCTCCCGGTCCGATGCTCAGGGTGCCGGTGAAGCGCGCCCCGCCCTTCAGCCGCAACCGGTCGCCCGGCTTGAAGCGCAGGGCGTCCGCGTGCCGCAGGGTCCGCCACGCGGTCTGCGGCGTGCGGCCGTCGTCACCGTCGTCGCCCTGCGGACTGACGTAGAACGTCCGGCCGCCCTGGGCATTCGCCTGCAGGGGGACGTGCGGGCGGGGCATGGCGCATCCGGCCAACAGCAGCGCTGTCGCGCACAGTCCCGCCGCGGCGCGTCTGCGCCGCGGGCCGATCGCTCCGGGTCTGCTCCCGTCGGCTCGTTCCGGCGAGCCGGTGGCTTCGGTGCCTTCGTTGTGCCGGCGCAACGTCGCTCCTCCTCTGCTCGATGGACAGCTTCGGACCGTGATCGGCGCGGCCCGCGCCCTTCACCCTGACCTGCCGCGCGCCCGGCGCCGGGGCAGCGCGCGGGGATCGGTCCGAGTCATGCCTGATTGGCCTCCTGCCGGGGCGGGAAAGGGGCCGCACCGGGTCACCGCCGGTCCGCCGTGCGGTCAGCGCCGCGCCTACGGCATGATGAAGATCATGCCCGCGCTGTTCCAACCGGTTCTCGACCGCATCCTGGCGGAGATCGAACGCACCCCCGGCCGCGGCCGGCCCGCCGACTACATCCCGGCGCTCGCCGCCCGCGACCCGCGCCGCTTCGGCATGGCGGTGGCGGAGCTGGACGGCACGGTGCACGGCGTGGGGGACTGGCGGGAGCCGTTCTCCACGCAGTCCATCACCAAGGTCTTCACCCTCGCCCTCGACCTGGCCCGCGAGGGCGACGAGCTGTGGGAGCACGTGGGCCGGGAACCGTCCGGCAACCCGTTCAACTCCCTGGTCCAGCTGGAGTACGAGAACGGCATCCCGCGCAATCCCTTCATCAATGCCGGCGCGCTGGTCGTCACCGACCGCCTGCACACCCGTACCGGCGACGCGGCCGGCGAGCTGCTGGCCTTCCTGCGCGCCGAGAGCGGCAATCCGGCGCTCGACTTCGACAAGGACGTCGCCGCGTCCGAGGCGGGGCGCGGCGACCGGAACGCCGCCCTGGCCCATTTCATGGCGTCCTACGGCAACATCGACAACCCCGTCCCGGTCCTGCTCGACCAGTACTTCCGCCAGTGCTCCGTCACGGCCTCCTGCGCCGACCTCGCCCTGGCCACCACCTTCCTGGCCCGCCACGGCATACGCGCCGACGGCACCCGGCTGCTCACCCGCAGCCAGGCCAAGCAGGTCAACGCCGTGATGCTGACCTGCGGGACGTACGACGCGGCCGGGGAGTTCGCCTACCGGGTCGGCCTGCCCGGCAAGAGCGGCGTGGGCGGCGGCATCATCGCGGTCGTGCCGGGGCGCTGCACGCTGTGCGTGTGGAGCCCCGGGCTCGACGAGCGCGGCAACTCGGTGGCGGGGGTGGCGGCCCTGGACCGCTTCACCACCCTGACGGGCCTGTCGGTGTTCTGAAGCAGGATCGCGCTCAGTCCAGGAACTCGGTCAGCAGCGGCACCAGCACCGAGGTCCGCCGCATCAGGGTCACATGCGTGGTGGCGGGCAGGACGGCCAGCCGTGCCCCGGGGATCAGCGCCTGCATCTGCGCCGCGTGCTCCACCCGTACGAAGTCGTTGTCGCCGATGACCAGGAGGGTGGGCGCGGTCAGCGCGCGCAGGTCGTCGGCGGTCCAGGGCAGTGCCGCGTGGGCCGCGCCCGTGACCTTGGCGAGGAAGTCCTGGAAGTGCTCGGGGTGCGGGGCGACGGCGGCGTACGCCTCGGCCATCTCCTGGAAGTCGGCCTGACTCGGCAGGCGCGGGGAGGCGAAGTCCGATGTGCGGACGTCGTCGTGGTAGCCGTCCTGGCGGTAGTGGGTGGCGGCGAGCACCAGGCGTCCGACGCGTTCGGGGTGGCGTACCGCGATCTCCAGCGCGGTGAGCCCGCCGAGGCTGAAACCGAGGAAGTCGGCCTGCTCGATGCCGAGTTCGTCGAGGAGCGCCAGGACGTCCGAGGCGAGGTTCGCCACCGTCATCTCGCGCGCCGTGTCGGCGGTGCGGCCGTGCCCCTGCAGCTCGGGCGCGACGATCAGCCGGCCGTCGGCCAGCGCGGGCAGCACGGCCGCGAATGACAGTTCGACGGTGTGCACCCCGCCGTGCAGCAGCACCAGGGGGCGTCGTTCGCCGTCGCCCGAGCCGTGCAGTTCGTAGTACATGTGGAGACCGTCGACCTCGGCACGGGCGGAGCTGTCCGGCATCGTCATCACGTCCGTTCGCTGGTGTGTCGTATGCCGGTAGGACCCCTCGACCCCGCGGAACTCATCGCCGCGGCCCCGGGATCACACGCCGGTCACATCCAGGTCCCCGACGCGAGGGCGGCGCGTCAATCTCCGGCCATCCGGCGTTGACACGCTTTCCGAGTGTTGGCCATGGCTTTTCCCGTCGATCTCCGCCGCTGCCAGGTGCTGGGGCTGGCCGGTACCGCCTTCCTCGCGCTCGGTGGCGAGACGGCCGGCGCCCTGCCCGTCGAGGAGCTGCTGGACCCCGCCAACGTGCGCGTGGCGCTGGGGCTGGTCTGCGTGTACTTCGGTGTCGTTCTGCTGATCGCCGCCTGGCTGCTGCTCGGCAGGCTCGTGCGCGGCGCCGAGCCTCCCACGACACGGGCCCTGCTGCTGGTCCTCGCCGTCTGGGCGGCGCCCCTGCTGCTCGCCCCGCCGCTGTTCAGCCGGGACGTCTACAGCTACCTCGCCCAGGGCGCCATGGTCGACGCCCACATGGACGTGTACACATACGGTCCCGCCCACCTCGGCGGCCCGCTCGCCGACGAGGTCCCCGCGCTGTGGCGGCACACGGCGACCCCGTACGGCCCGGTCTTCCTGGGCGTGGCCTCCGCCCTGACGGGCCTGACCCGGGGCGAACTGCCGGCCGGGCTGCTCGGGATGCGACTGGTGGCGCTGCTCGGCGTGGCTCTGATGGCGGCGGCGCTGCCCCGCCTCGCCCGCCACAGCGGCACCGACCCCGCCCAGGCGCTCTGGCTCGGCGCCCTGAACCCGCTGGTCCTGCTGCACCTGGTGGCCGGTGCGCACAACGACGCGATCATGCTCGGGCTGCTCGGCACGGGGCTGGTGGCCGCGCTCGGCCGGTGGCCGGTGCTGGGAGCCGTGCTCGTCACCCTGGCCGCCCTGGTCAAGGCACCCGCGGTGCTCGGTCTCGTGGCGGTCGTCGCGCTCGGTGTCCGCGCGGGCCACGGGCCGGCACGCGCCGTGCTCACGACCGCCGCGGCCGCCGTCGCGACGACCGTCGCCACCACCGCCCTGACCGGTACCGGCTACGGCTGGATAGCAGCGCTCAGAACGCCCGTCTCCCCGCACAACTGGGCGCTGACCAGCCTGCTCGGTCGCGCCACCGCCACGCTGCTCACGAAGGCCGGCAGCGATCTGGCCCCGCTCGCCGTCCCCGCCTGGCAGACCGTCGGCCTCGTCGCCACCGGAGTCGCGATCCTCGTCATATGGAAGCGACGGGGACGACTGACCCCCGTGTACGCGCTCGGCCTCAGCCTGGCCGCCGTGGTCGTCCTCGGCCCGGCGATCCGCCCGTGGTACGCCCTGTGGGGGCTGTTCCTGATCGCCGCGGCTGCGCCCAGCACATCGACAGGGCGTCGTCTGGCGCTGGTCACGGGGGCGGTGGCGTTCCTCGCCCTGCCCAGCGGGGCGCCCGCGGGCACCGACGAACTGGTGCTGGCCGTCTCCGGCGGTCTGCTGGCCGTGGTCGTGCTGTGGCAGGTCCACCTGGCGGCGAGGGCCCCGGCCCTGGGACGCACCGCGTGACGCCCCCCGGCACCGACCGCGGGCGGATCCTGCTGGTCCTGGCAGTCGCCACCGCCGTCACGGCCTTCACCGCGACCGTGCCGCTGCTGCGGGACTGGTTCGACCTACGCGTCTACTACGGCGCCGTCGACACCTGGGTCCACCACGGCGGCCGGCTCTACGACTACCGGGTGCCGGGGACGACGTACGGCTTCACGTACCCGCCGTTCGCCGCGGTCGCCATGCTGCCCATGGCACTCGTCGGGCTGCGCACGGCGATCGTCCTCGCCCTGCTGCTGAACCTGGCGGCCCTGGCACTGATCGTGCACCTGCTGACGGACGGAGCCTGGCGGCGCCTGGGCTGGTTCGGCTGCGCGCTGGGCGCCTGTCTGCTCGCCCTGTTCGAGCCCCTGCGCGACACGTTCAGCTTCGGCCAGGTCAACCTCCTGCTGCTGGCCCTGGTGCTGATCGACGCCCGGCTGCTGCGCACCGGACACGACCGCTGGGCCGGCGTCGGCATCGGCCTCGCGGCGGCGGTCAAACTCACCCCCGCCGTCTTCATCGGCCTGCTGCTGCTCGCCGGCCGTCGGCGGGCGGCCGCCACGGCCGCGGTCGTCGCGTGCGCGGCGACCGCGTTCGCCGCGTGGGTGGCCCCGGGCGCCTCCCGCTTCTACTGGACACGGGCGCTGTGGGACACCGGCCGGGTCGGCCGCCTGGACTACGTCTCCAACCAGTCGCTGCAGGGCGTCCTGGCCCGCCTCGGAGTGACGGACCACGCCGTGTGGGCGTGTGCCGTCCTCGTGGTGCTCGCCGTGTGGGCCCGGCGGACCCGGCGGGCCGTCGCCGCGGGCGACTGGCCGGGCGCCTTCGCCCTCACGGGCCTGACCGCGTGTCTGGTCAGCCCGATCACCTGGGTGCACCACCTGGTGTGGGTGCTGCCTGCGCTCGCCGTGCTGGTCCGCGCCGGGCATCCGCGGACCGCCGGTGCCCTGTACGCGGTGATGTGCACCAGCGTGGTGTGGCTGTGGTTCGACGACGCCTCCGGCATCGACGGATTCCTGGGCGGCAGCACCTATGCGTGGATCACCCTCGGTCTGCTGCTGCGGCTGCCCGTCGGTCAACTCTCCGACGAGCGCGGGCTTCTGCCCCGCAGCACGAGCGCCACGGCACCGGCGCCCAGCGCGGCGGCCCCCGAGATGGCACCGGTCTCCGGCCATCCGGGGCCGCCCTCCGGCACCACCACCGCGGCCACGGGCGCGGCGTGGGGCCCCGGGCGGGGCCGCACCCGCAGCCCGTCCAGCGACCCCACCGGAGCCACCCGCCCGGCCGCTCCGAACCCCCAGTCGAGCAGCTGACGGGCCTCCTCGTAGACGGTGACTCCGCCACCGGCCTGAGGATTCATCACCGTGACGACGAGGGTCCGCCCGCCCCGCCGGGCGGCGGCGACGAGGGTGTTGCCCGCGTTGGTGGTGTAGCCGTTCTTGACGCCGATCAGCCCGCGGTAGGGCTCCACACCGTCCGCTCCGGTCAGCAGCCGGTTGGTGTTCCGGATGCCGTACGACCTCCCGGCGCCGTCCGGGAACTCCGCCTCGGCGGTGCCGCAGTACCGCGCGAAGTCCGCGTTGCGCAGCCCCGACCTGCCGAAGACCGCGAGGTCGTACGCCGACGACACCTGGCCCGGTGTGTCGTAGCCGTCGGGCGACCGCACCTGCGTGTCCAGCGCGCCGAGAGCCCGCGCCTCGGCCTGCATCCGGGCGGCCGTCGTGGCCCAGCCGCCGTTGAGGGCGGCGAGGACGTGCACCGCGTCGTTGCCGGAGTTGAGGAACACCCCGCGCCACAGGTCGGCGACGGTGTACGTGTGTCCCTCGGCGACCCCGACCATGCTGCTGCCGGGTCCGATGCCCGCCAGCTCCTCCTTCCGCACCCGGTGCCGGATGCCGCCCGGCAGGGTCGGCAGCACGGTGAGGGCGAACAGGGTCTTGAGGGTGCTGGCGGGCGGCAGCCTGCGATGCGCGTCGTGCGCGGCGAGCACCTCGCCGCTGTCGGCGTCGGCCACCAGCCACGACAGCGCGGAGACGTCGGGAAGCGCGGGAGCGCCGCGGTCGGGGCGCACGAGAGTGCCGTGCCGGTACAGCAACGAAGGGCGCGGCATCACCGCCGCCCTCGGCCCGCCGGCCGGACCCGGCTTCGACGCGGCGGCGGCCGCGACGGGCGCGAGCGCCAGGACGCCCGCCACACAGACCGCGCAGGTCGCGGCCGCCGCCCGGGGCATGCGGAACGCGACCGCGGTCCCGGGTACACGGAACGCTACCGCGGTTCGAGGCATACGGAAGGAGAATCCGATGGTCATATCATCAACGTAGGAATCGGTCCGGGCGTTCGGGCCGATGGCCGGGCCGGGCCGCGGCCGGGAGCACCCGGATGCCGCACTCACCCGGAGGAGTCGGCGGTCTTCCGGTGCCCTGCCAGCCGCAGCGTCACGACGGCCGCGATCCCCGCGACGACGCCGAAGGTGAGGGCCGCCGGGACGCCGCCGCCGAGCCCGGTCAACAGGGACACCGGCCCGCGTACGGTGTTGGTGTCGTCCATCGCCCAGCGCAGCAGCTCGCTCGCCAGCAGGCCCAGCACGGTCGCGCAGACCGCGCCCGCCGCCATGGCCGGCGCCGTGGTCTCGGTGAGCAGGGCCGGCAGCAGCCGCAGCGCCCACCACACCACGGCGAGCACGAGCACGTCGGCGGCCCGGTACATCAGCCAGTCGCCCAGGGGCGAGGTCGTCGGGTCGCTCCAGGCGCCCAGCAGCAGCCACTCGCGCAGCAGGTCGCCGGGCTCGGACAGCAGCCCCTCGCCGGGGAAGGACGTCTGGATCCAGGCGGCCACCGACTGGTACGAGAGGACCACCAGGGAGAGCGCCACCACGGCCGTCCCGGCGCTCGCCGCCAGACGGGCCGCGAGCGGCGGCACACTCCGCCGGGGCAACGGTTCCGCCTCCTTGTCCATGACACGCGCCACGACCACCGTGACCGGGGCCGTCAGCAGCCCCGCGAACACCGCGACCGGAGCGCCCGATGCGATCACGCCCGCCAACTGCGGCAGCACCCGGAAACTGCCGTGCCCCCGCGAGGCGATCAGCCACGGCGCGGACACCGTCACGGCCAGCGTCGCCGCCACCGGAGCCCAGGCCCACAGCGCGAGCAGCGTGGCCGGTGTGCGGCCCTGCACCGGCGGCAGCCGGCGCAGCAGGAGCAGGGCACCGGCCAGGAAGAACAGGAAAAGTGTCACGAACCTGATCTGCATCGCGGTGCGGTAGAGGTCGGTGTACGGGCCGCCGCCGCCCACCTCCGAGTACGACCAGGGTGAGAGCAGGATTCTGAGCGCGTTCGCGGACTCGATGTCGAACACGTTGCCCGCGCCCTGGAGTTGCAGTGCCTGAACGCTCGCTCCCGCCCACAGCATCAGCAGTGTGAGCAGGGCGCCTCCGGCCAGTGCCGGTATGAGTGCGCGCCGATATGTCATGTGCCGTACCCCCGTGTCGAACCTGTGCTCTGCATGTGCAGGTCAGCCCGAAGGATAAGGGGCGATGATCAGGTGGTGCAGGCACCTGCCGCTCGAACCCCATGACGGAGGAGGATCCCGTGGTGACCAGCGCTGACGACGCCACCCGCCGGGCGCTGGCCCGTCGAGGCCTGGCCCTCGAATACGTCACGCTCGGCTGGAACGTGATCGGCATCGCGGTGCTCGCCGTCGCCGCGGTCTCGGCGCGATCCGTCGCGCTGGCCGGGTTCGGACTGGACTCCCTCATCGAGATCGGCGCATCCGCCGTCGTCGTCTGGGAGTTGTCCGGTACGGGCGAGGAACGGCGGCGCAGAGCAATGAAGTTGATCGGCGCCGGTTTCGCACTGCTGGCGGCGTACTTGCTGGCGCAGTCCACCTGGGTACTGGCGACCGGATTCCGGCCCCGGCACTCGGCGTTGGGTATCGGCTGGACGGCGGTGACGGCCGTCGTGATGTTCGCCCTCGCCGCCGGCAAGGCGCGCACCGGTGAGGCGCTGGACAACCCGGTGCTCAGAACCGAGGGACGGGTCACCCTGATCGATGGGCTGCTGGCCGTCGCCGTCCTCCTCGGCCTTCTGCTCAACTCCCTGGCCGGCCTGTGGTGGGCCGACCCGGCGGCCGGTTACGTCCTGGTCTACTACGCGTTGCGCGAGGTGAGGGACATCTTCTTCGGCGAGCACTGACTCCCGCGGTCCGTCAGCCGGCCGGCAGTGTGGGCTGGATGCGCCGCAGGAAGGCGGCGTTGTCCGGGGTGTCGCGCATGCGCTCCAGAAGGGTCTCCAGGCTCGCCTGCCCGTCCCGCGTCTGCAGGGCGCGCCGCAGACCGCGTACGGCGGTCAACTCGGCCGGGGAGAGCAGGAGTTCCTCGCGGCGGGTGCCGGAGGGGTTGATGTCGACGGCCGGGAAGACGCGGCGCGAGGCGAGTTCGCGGCTGAGCCGAAGCTCCATGTTGCCGGTGCTCTTCAGCTCCTCGAAGAAGTAGTCGTCGGCGCGCGAGCCGGTCTCGACCAGCGCGGTGGCGAGGATCGTGAGCGAACCGCCCTCCTCGGCGAGCCGGGCGGCGCCGAAGAACCGCTTCGGGCCGAGCAGCGCGGAGGCGTCCACGCCGCCGCTGAGCGTACGACCGCTCGACGCGGCCGCGTTGTTGTGCGCCCGGCACAGCCGGGTCAGGGAGTCGAGCAGGATCACGACGTCCTCGCCGGCCTCGACGAGCCGCTTCGCCCGCTCGATGACGAGCTCGGCGAGCGCGATGTGCTGCTTGGGACCCCGGTCGAAGGTGGAGGCGTACACCTCGCCGCGCACGGACCGCCGCATCTCGGTGACCTCCTCGGGCCGTTCGTCCAGCAGTACCACCATCAGGTGGCACTCGGGATGGTTGCCGGCGACGGCGGCCGCGATCTGCTGCAGCAGCACGGTCTTGCCCGTCTTGGGCGGGGCGACGATCAGGCCGCGCTGGCCCTTTCCGACGGGTGAGACGAGGTCGGTGACGCGTCCCGCGAGCCCGGCCGCCGGGTGCTCCAGGCGGATGCGCCGCTGGGGATGCAGCGGGGTGAGGTCGCGGAAGTGCGGGCGGCCGCGGAGTTCGTCGGGCGTGCGCCCGTTGACCCGTACGACCTCGGTGAGCGCCCGCCGGCCGTCGCGCACGCCTTCCACCAGGTCGCCCTTGCGCAGGCCGTGACGGCGGATCAGCGCGGCAGGGACCGGCAGGTCGGAGGGTGTGGAGTGGAGGCTTTCGGTGCGCAGGTGACCCTTTCCGCCCGCGTCGATGTCGAGGACACCGCCGGCGACCTGGGTCTGGGGTTCTTGCCTGACAGGGGGGTGTTCGAGAGTGGTGGTCATGTGGATCGGTCCTTTCGAGGACGAATGGCATGGGACATGCGGGAGGGAGGGGAAGCCGCGAGAGGGAGGCGGACGTGCGCCTTCGGCGGCGGGAACGGCACCTCGATGCGGGGCGGGAACGCGCCGGTCACGAGGTGGTGGTGGGAAGCCGGTGCGCCGGCCGGAGGACGGCGGGCGGGCGGCCAACTGAAGTGGAACTGGCACCGGCGCCCTCAACGGGGCGTACACAAGTGCTAGCAGAAAGGTACCACAGGGGCCGCGGGCCCAAACCGGTCGGCTGCTCACCGGCGTCAACACGGCCGGGGCCCCGACTATTCCGCACCCCCGTGCCGCCGCCGGGTCACAGCGCGACCCGGCCAGCCGACGGCGCCGGGGCTCATACCCGACGGGGTCGGGGCGGATACCCGACGGGGTCGGGGCGCATACCTGCCATACGAACGCCCGATCGCCCCATTTCTTGTTCCGGCCAGAGCCCCTCCCTACGCTGCCACCACCGCACTTCGGCGGGCACGGAACAAGGGGCTTGGGCAATCATGGGGCGACTCGCCGGGAAAATCGCTTTCATCAGTGGAACGGGGGCCGGAATAGGTCGGGCCGCGGCTCAGGTATTCGCCGCGGAAGGCGCCACCGTATTCGGCTGCGACATCGACGAGGAAAGTGCTGCCGAAACCGTGGAAACGGTGGAGAAGGCCGGGGGAGTGATGTGTTCGCTCGCGCCCGTCGACCTGTCCACGCAGGAAGGCGCGCGGCACTGGATCGAGGCCGGGATCGAGGTCTTCGGCGGGATCGACATCCTCTACAACAACGCCTCCGCGCTCCGTAACGGCCCGTTCGAGACGGTGCCGGCCGAGGACTGGTACTTCACGCTCCGCAACGAGCTGGACATCCCCTACTTCTGCACCCAGGCCGCGTGGCCGCACCTGATCGCGCGCGGCGGCGGGGCCGTCCTGAACGTCGCCTCGGTGGCCGCCGTACGCGGTGCGCCGTTCCTGCCGATGGTGCCGCACGGCGCCGCCAAGGGCGGGGTGCTGGCGATGAGCAAGCACCTGTGCGCGGCCGGCGCCCCGCACCGCATCCGCGTCAACACCATCGCCCCGGGCATGACCCGCACCGCCGCGACAGCGCCCTTCCTCGACGACCCGGACGGGCCGAGGGCGCGGCTGGAGGCGCGGATCCCGGCAGGGCGGATCGGCGAGCCCGAGGACATCGCGCGCGCCGCGGCCTTTCTCTGCTCCGACGAGGCCGCCTTCGTCAACGGCGCCAACCTCATGGTCGACGGCGGCGACAGCGCGATGGCGGGCTGAGGGCCCGTGGACTGCCGGCTCGACCACGTGGGCGTCAACGTACGCGATCTGCCCGCCCTGACCGCCTGGTACCGAAAGGCCTTCGGACTGAGGCCCGTCTTCGACTTCCACCTCGACGCGCCCGGGCTGAGCGGCGTCGTCCTGGCCCATCCGCACGGCTGGCGCGTCGAGTTGCTGGCCCGCCCCGGATCCACGTCCGGCCTCAGGGCGCCGGACCCGCTGACCGCGGCCCTCACCGAGGGATACGGGCACTTCGCGGTCACCACCCCCGAACTCGACCCCGTCTATGCGGCCCTGGTGGCGCAGGGAGCGGGCGAGGTCATGAAACCCGGACTTTCTCCCGAGCCCGGAATTCGCATGGCCTGGGTCAGTGACCCCGAGGGAAATCTCATCGAACTCATAGAGAAGAAAGCAGAGTGAGGGCACGCGCGATGACGGAATCGATTTCCTTGAAGAAACTCGACACAGGGACGCTCATAGCGTGCTGTCTCGCGGTCGCCGCGGCACAGCTGTGCATCACGGTGCCGTCGCCGATCAACGGCAATATCCAGGCCGCGTTCGGCGCCTCGGGCTCCCAGGTCGCCTGGGTGACGTCCGCCTTCATTCTCCCCACCGCCATTCTCGAGCTGAATTTCGGAGTGGTCGGCGACCTCTTCGGCCGCAAACGCCTGCTGGTGCTCGGCGGATTCGTCCTCGCCCTCGGTGAACTCCTCAACGCCACCTCCCAGAACATCACCATGCTCTGGATCGGCCAGGGCCTCGCCGGTGTCGGGGCCGCCGCCCTCTTCCCCAGCTCCCTCGCGGTGATCGCCGCCGCCACCCCGGAGGAGAAGGACCGTGCGAAGGCCGTCTCCACGTGGGCGCTGAGCATCTCCCTCGCCTCGGCCGTCGGCCCGCTGTCCTCGGGCGTCCTGGCCACCGTCGCCGACTTCCGCTGGGCGTTCGTGCCGCCGGTCGTCCTCGGGCTGGCCGTGGGCGTCACCTGCTGGGTGCTGGTCACCGACTCCAGGGCGCCCGAGGGCCGCTCCCTGGACTGGCCGGGCCAGATCTCCATCGCCGTCGGCCTGACCGCCCTGCTCTGGGGCATCATCGAGGGCGGCGACCGCGGCTGGAGCAGCCCGGCGATCGTCGGCTCGCTCGCCCTCGCCGCCGTGGCCCTCGTCGGGTTCTTCGTCGCGGAGAAGCGCGCGGCCTCGCCCATGTTCAACCTGGACCTGCTGCGGATCCCGTCGTTCGCCGCCGCGGCCGTCGTCGCCCTGGCCGGCATGTTCGGCTTCATCGGCACCGCCTACTGCGTGTCCATCCGCCTGGGCGCCGTCATGCACCTCGGCGCCCTCAGGGCCGGCCTGCCCTTCGTGATCCTTCAGCTGATCCCGCTGCTGCTGGCGCCCGTGCTGAGCAGGATGCTCACCCGGGTCGAGCCCCGCTGGCTGCTGATGGGCGGACTGCTGCCGATGGCCGCCGGACAGTTCTGGATCGCCGCGCTGCCCGTCACCACCACGTCCCTGGCCGCCTTCATCGGACCCGTGCTGCTGCTCGGCGTCGGCTTCATCTGCGTCGTCTCCTCCCTCACCTCCGCCGCCGTGAACGCCGTACCGATCACCATGACCGGCATGGCCAGCGGCGCCACCAGCCTGGTCCGCGAGTTCGGGCAGGCCCTCGGACCGGCCGTCATCAGCACGGTCGCGATGAGCGCCGCCTCCTCGGTGCTCGTCGGCAAACTCGGCGGCGCCGACGCCGGCATGGAGGCGGCCGCAGGACCGCTCGCCGTCGTCAACGCCGGCAGCGACAGCGCCCGCGCCGCCGCCCAGAACGCCCTCGGCCACGGCATGGCGGTGGGCGTGGTGATCTGCGGCTGCGCCTCCCTGCTGGGCGCCCTGGTCACCCTGCTGCTGGTCCGCGGCAGCACCGCCCGGTCGGCGGTGGGCGCGGGAGAGCCGACGGTGCAGACGGCGTCCGCCTAGTGGCGGTGCGCACGAGAGGCCGGGGCACACGCTCCGGCCTCTCGGCACGCCCGGGTGTCGATTCGGCGCGGTCCCGTTCGTCGGTGGGGTGTAGGAAGCTCATGACGACCGGGAGGACCCCATGAAGTACATGCTGCTCGTCTGCGGCGACGACACCGCCGATGCCTCCGGCATGGCACCCGTCGAGCCCTGGGTGGAGGAACTCGGGGAGCGCGGCGCACGCCTGCACGGCCACCGGCTGGCCCTGCCCGCCGAGGCGGTCACCGTGCGGGTGCGCGGAGGCGAGGTCCTGCGCACCGACGGCCCCTTCGCCGAGACCAAGGAGTACGTCGCCGGATTCGACATCCTGGAGTGCGACAGCATGGAGGAGGCGGTCGAGGCGGCCGCCGCACACCCCGTGGCCACCATCGGTGCCATGGAGGTACGGCCGTTCTGGCCGATGGGCGACGAGGAGGACGCCGAGAGCGCGATCCGCGCCCGCGACACGGAACTCACCGCCGCCTTCCGCGCCCGCGACCTCGACCGCGCGCTGGCCTGCTACACCCCGGACGCGGCCGTCTTCCACCTCGCCGACGGCCGGGAGCGCCAGGGCCTGAAAGCCCACCGGGAGGCCCTGCGGGAGCTGTTCGCGTCCGTCACCGGCCCCGTGACCCGCGAGGTGGTCGACCTGCGCGTCCACGTGGACGAGAGCGTCGGCTTCGCCCACGCCCTGGTCCGGCTGACGGCGGCCCGGGCCGACGGCACACCGCTCGACGAGACACTGCGGGTGACCACCGGCTACCGCGACACCGGCCTGCGCCGGCTGATCACCCACGAACACGCCGTGTCCCTGCGGGGGGCGTGATGAGGTACGCCCTGCTGGTCCGCTGCCCGGCCGGGGGTGCGGAACGGGCGGCGGAGTCCGCATACCCCCCGCCGGACGCACGGGCCGGGCGGGTCACCGACGGCGTACGGCTGCGGCCGGCCGCCGACGCCACCACCGTCCGCGTCCAGGGCGGTGAAGTCCTGCTCGGCGACGGGCCGTTCGCGCACAGCGACGAGGACCTGGCCGCGATCGCCCTCATCGACGTCGACAACCTCGACGAGGCCATCGCCGTGGCAGCCGGGCATCCGTACGCCCGCGACGGCGGTTCCGTCGAGGTACGGCCGGTCTGGGAGTGAGCGCCACGGACGACGTCGAGGCGGCCGTCGCCGCCGCCTTCCGCGAGGAATGGGGCCAGGTCGTCGCCACCCTCATCCGGGTGACCGGCGACTGGGACCTGGCCGAGGAGTGCGCGCAGGACGCCTTCGCCCAGGCCCTCGACCGGTGGCGGCGCGACGGCGTCCCGCGCCGCCCCGGCGCCTGGCTGACCACCACCGCCCGCAACCGCGCCCTCGACGTCCTGCGCCGCAGGGCCGTCGGGGCGGCCAGACTCCGGGAGGCCGCCGTGCTGGCCCGTGACGAGGGGCCGTACGACCCCGAGTACGACCGTGACGACAGCGGCGTCCAGGACGACCGGCTGCGGCTGATCTTCACCTGCTGCCACCCCGCCCTGCCCGTCGAGGCCCGGGTCGCCCTGACCCTGCGCACCCTCGCGGGCCTGACCACGCCGGAGATCGCCCGCGCCTTCCTCGTTCCCGAAGCGACCATGGCCCAGCGCCTGGTGCGGGCCAAGAGGAAGATCCGCAACGCCGGGATCCCCTACCGGGTACCGCCCGCCCACCTCCTGCCCGAACGCACCACCGGCGTCCTGGGCGTGGTCTACCTCCTCTTCAACGAGGGCTACGCCGCCACCTCCGGAGCCGAACTGGTGCGCACCGACCTGTGCGCGGAGGCCGTCCGCCTCGCCCGGCTGCTGGCCCGTCTCATGCCCGACGAGCCGGAGACGCTCGGCCTGCTCGCCCTTCTGCTGCTGCACGACGCCCGCCGGCACACGCGCGTGGACGCCGCCGGCGACCTGCTGACCCTGGAGGACCAGGACCGCACCGCCTGGGACCGGGCCGAGATCGACGAGGGAACCGCACTGGTGGAGACGGCCCTGCGCCGCGGCCGGCCCGGGCCGTACCAGATCCAGGCGGCCATCGCGGCCTGTCACGCCGGCGCCGCCACGGCGGCCGACACCGACTGGGCCGACATCGCCGCGCTCTACGGCGCCCTGCTCAGCTTCGTGCCCTCCGCCGTCGTCCGGCTCAACCGCGCCGTCGCCGTCGGCATGGCCGAGGGCCCGGACGCCGGGCTCGCCCTGGTCGCCGAACTGGAACGCGACGGCGACCTCGCCGACTACCACCTGCTCCCCGCCACCCGCGCCGACCTGCTGCGCCGCGACGGACGCACCGCCGAGGCGGCCGAGGCCTACGAGCGAGCCCTGGAACTCGTGGAGAACGACACCGAACGGAGGTTCCTGGCAAAGCGGCTCGCCGAGTGTCGATCCGCCGGGGGGCGTTCGTCGGTGGGGTGAGACCACTCACCACGAGACCGCTCACCGCGAGACCACTCACCACGAGAGTGCTCACCACGAGAGTGCTCACCACCGAGGAGACCGTGATGCGTACGCCCCGATCCACCCGACTCCGCCGAGCCCTCGCCGCGCTCCTGCGCGCCTCCCACAACCCCGGCACCCCGGACATCTGGCTGGCCGGGCCCCGCCTCGGAGGCTGACGGCGACGGCGTTCGCCGGCGTTCGCGCTGCCCGCCGGCCGGCCCGCCGCTAGCCCGCGTCCAGCTCGTTCGTGATGGCCTTGACGCCGCCGTGCGCCGTGTAGCCGCCGTCGACCGTGATCTCGGCGCCGTTGACGTAGGAGGCCTCGTCGGAGAGCAGGTAGACGACCAGGGGGGCGACCTCGTCGACGGTGCCACCGCGGCCCTGGGGGGTCATCGAAAGGTGGGCCCGGACGAACACCGGGTTGGCGGACTCCATCAGCGGGGTGTCGATGTAGCCGGGATGGACCAGGTTGGTGCGGATGCCGCGCGGGGCCAGTTCCAGGGCCGCCACCTTCGACAGGCCCCGCAGCGCCCACTTGCTGGCCGTGTACGCCACCGCGTGGTGCGCCGTCAGGGCGGCGACCGAGCCGACGTTCACGATGGAGGAGCCGCGTGGCATCAGCGGTGCCAGGGCCTGGATGCCGAGCAGGGCGCCGGTCGTGTTGACCGCGAACGCCCGGTTCCAGTCGGCGAGTTCGACCTCGCCGAGCCGGGCCCGCATGGGGATGCCGGCGTTGTTCACCAGCCCGTGCACGTCCCTCAGGGAGGCGGCCAGCGCCGACCAGTCCTGAGGCGACGACACGTCCAGGTGCCGGTAGGTCACGTCCAGACCGTCCGCGCGCGAGGACGCGGCCAGCTTCTCGCCCGTCTCGTCCAGCACGTCGGTGGCGATCACCCGCGCGCCCTCCCGGGCCGCCGCCGTCACCTCCGCGGCTCCCTGCCCCTGTGCGGCCCCGGTGACGACGACGGTTCGCCCCGCCAGACGCGTACGGCTCACGGCTCCTCCAGCAATTGCGGGATGTCTCCCGTCCACGCTAGGAAGCCGCGGTCAGCTCCGGAAACGCGTGTTCGCCATGGCTGGCATCCGTGGCCGCGATCTCCTCGGCCGGCGTCGACGGTTCCTCCAGCGAGGCGCCGACCCGGCGGACCGTCTCGCGCAGCCACCGGTGAGCGGGGTCGGAGTGCCGGTTGTGGTGCCAGTACATGGCCTCCACCAGCGGCACGTCCGGGAACGGCGTCGGTACGACGGCACAGCGCGCGAAACGCTCGTAGCGCCGGGCGAGCCGCTCGGGCACCATCGCGACCAGGTCCGTGCCGCTGACCAGGAACGGCAGCACGCTGAATCCGGGCGTGCTGACCTGCACCCGCGGCGTGATGCCGAGGGTCTCCAGCTGGCGTTCGGCGGGCGTGTGGCTCTTGCCGATCGCGCACGCGGCGTGCGGCATCTCGGCCAGGTCGCGCAGGCCCAGCCGCCCGTCCCGCACACGCGGGTTGTCGGGGTCGACCAGGCACACGAACCGGTCGTGCATCACCGCCTCGCTGACCCCGGGCAGCTGATAGCCCAGCGGCACGATCATCAGGTCGTGGCAGCGCAGATGGGTCTCGTTCTCCAGCTGCCCGTCCACGATCGGGTGGAAGTCGATGCGGACCCCGGGCGCCTCCTCGGCGATCACCCGCAGCAGCGGCTCGACGAGCACGGTCATCACGTAGTCGGACATCACCACCGAGAAGCGCTGCCGGCTGCGCCGCGGGTCGAAGTGGCGGGTCAGCGACAGCGCCTCCTCCGCCTTGTGCAGCGAGGCCTGCACCACCGGCAGCAGCCGCTCCGCCAGCGGCGTCAGCTCGTACTCCCGGCCGACCCGCACCAGCAGCTCGTCGTTGAAGTGGCGGCGCAGCCGGGCAAGCGAGCCGCTCATCGCGGACTGGCTGGTGGACAGGCGGACACCCGCATGGGTGACGTTCTTCTCCTCCAGGAGGGCTTCCAGCGCCACCAGAAGATTCAGGTCGATTGCTCCGAGACCCATGGGGTTCCTTCCGGCCGCGTCGTCGAAGTCGGTGAAATCGGAGCGTAACGACGGGTCGGCGGTCGAGGAAGAGCCCCGGGGAGAAGTCACAGGGATCCGATAACAACCATCGGATCCCCGTATACGTGCAGGTCAGAGTGGCAGCGGTAGCGCTACGGCCGGGGTGTGCGGCCGCGCTTGCGGGCCCTGGGGAGGTAGACCTCCGTGCGCCCCGGCACGATTCGATTGGATACGCGGCCGAGCCGTTCCACGTCGAGGGTCACCTCGTCGCCCGGCCTCAGCGGCGGCGGGGTCCGCTCGCCGATCCGGCCCCAGAACTCCGCCAGCGCGCCCCAGCCGCACGTTCCCGAGCCCAGGACGTCTCCCGGCCGCACCCAGGTGTCCCGGGCCGCGTAGGCGAGCATCTCCTCGAACGTCCACGAGCAGTTGGCGAGCGTGTCGCGGCCGATCAGCTCGCCGTTGAGGGTGACCGTCATCTCCAGGTCGAGGAAGCCGTCGACGTCCCGCCGGTCCTCCACCTCGTCCGCGGTGACCAGGAACGGGCCGAGGGTGTTGGCGAAGTCCTTGCCCTTGGAGAAGCCCAGTCCCAAATTCTTCTCGGGTTTCTGCAGGTCGCGTGCCGACCAGTCGTTGAAGACGAGGTAGCCGACGATGTGCTCGCGCGCCTGCCCCGGGGTGAGGTCGCGGCCGGCCCGGCCGACGACGGCGCCCACCTCCAGTTCGAAGTCGAGGACCGAGCAGCCCGCCGGGACCGGCACGTCGTCGTGCGCGCCGTAGGCGGCGTGCGGGTTGGTGAAGTAGAAGTTGGGCGCCCGGTACCACTCCTCGGGCACCCGCTCCAGCCCGTCCAGGGACTTCGAGACGCCCTCGATGTGGGCTTCGAAGCCGACGAAGTCCCGGATCGACGACGGCTTCAGCGGGGGCAGCAGCCGTACCTGCTCCACCGTCAGGTCGCTCGGGTCCTGGAGGGCCTCGACTCCGGCGGCGTGCAGGACCTCCCGCTCGACCAGGTCGAGGACGGTGACCCCGCCGGGCAGCGGGTGGATCACTCCGTCCCGCACCACTCCGGCACGCTCCTCTCCCCGGTACTCGTATGTCGCGAAACGCATGCCTCAGTGCTCCCAGTGGTTGGTGTTGGTGACGGCCCCTGTGCTCAGGTAGCCGGCGAACAGGCCCTTGGGGTCGCGGTCCGCGCGGATCTCCTGCAGCCGCCGCCACTGTCCGTCGCCCATGAACCGCAACTGGCGGACGGTGAAGTCGGAGTCGCCGAGGTACTGCCCGGCGGTCACCGGCCGCATCGCCGCCATCGCCCCGTCCAGCCAGGCGCGCAGCTCCGCGTCGCGCTCGGGTTCGTCGTGGACGACGTAGGTGGCGCAGTAGATCTCGGACTGCAACGAGAACGCCATGTCGGGCAGTCGGCGCAGCGGGGCCATGGAGAGCCAGATGGTGAAGGTCTGCCGGGTGGGATGCTCGGTGAACGCCTTGCGGATCGCCGGCACGACGTCCTCGGCCGGTCCGGTCAGCCAGGCGTTGTCGACGAGGTAGCGGTGGCCCTCGGGGTTGGCGGCGCGCTGACCCGCCAACTGATCGGCGATCGTCGTGGGTCGGGCCTCGACGCGGAACAGGGCCCGGTCCGCGCAGGGATTGGCGTGCAGCGGGGCCAGCGCCTCGGCGGCCTGCTCCGGGGTGTCGGTCATCGACACACCCGTGACCAGCAGCACCGGCTCGTCCAGGCCGGGCGGTGTCTGTGTGAGCGCGACGATCTCCACGAGGTCCGACACCGTGTGGTGCATGCCGTGCAGCCAGGTCATGACCTCGTCGAACAGATCGAGCGGGTACGCGTGCACGGTGTGGCCCAGATGCTTCGGCAGAGGGCGGGTGCGCAGGTGGAAGCGGGTCACGACACCGAAGAAGCCGGGGCCCGCGCCGCGCGCCGCCCAGAACAGGTCGCTGTTGCGCGTCTCGTCCGCGCGCACCGGCTCGCCCTCGGCGGTGACCACGTCGATGGCCACGATGTTCTCCGCCGCCCAGCCCCAGCCGCGCGCGTTCCACCCCTGTCCGCCTTGCAGGAGGAAGCCGCCGATGCCGACGGAGGGGCAGTGGCCGCCGTTGAAGAAGCGCCCGAACCCGGCGAGATACGGGTTGAGTTCGTCGCCGCCCTTGACGCTGGGCGTCGCGCAGACGACCCCGGTCTCCGGGTCGTACGCCATCTCGCGGAACCCCCCGAGGTCGATCAGCAGGGCGTCCCGGCGCACCGACCACGCGGCCCAGCTGTGGCCGCCGGAGCGGACGGCGACCTGCCAGCCGCGCTCCAGGGCGAGGCGCACACCCTCGACGACGTCCTCCTCCGTCCGTGCCTCCAGTACGGCGGCGGGCATCCGGTCGACCGGGCGGCGGGCGTTGAACACCCGCCCGAAGCACGCCTCTTCGAAGTCGTCGTCGCCGGGGAGGTGCAGGGTGCCGGAGAATCGGTTCATGTCGGTGCTCACTTGATCGCGATCGGGTTGACGGGGGCGCCCACCGCTCCGGTGACCGGCAGCGGCGCGGCGACCAGCAGGAACTCGTAGACGCCGTCGGCCGCGCAGTCCTCGGCCAGTGCCTCCGGGTCCCACATCTCGCCCAGTGGCAGGCCCATGTTGGGGATGGCGATCTGGTGCAGCGGGGACATCGCGGGCTCCGCGAACTCGTACGGCCGCACCTCCAGCCCCCAGGTGTCGGAGGCGATCGCCGCGATCTCGGTACGGTGCAGCCAGTCCAGGGTCGTGAAGGACAGGCCCGGCGCGTCGCCGGCCGCGTACGTGCCCCAGTCGCCGAGGCGTCGTACGCGTCCGATCTGGCCGGTGCGCAGCAGTACGAGATCGCCGCGGCGGACGGTCGAGGTGGCGCCCTGGGCCTCGATCGTGGCGCGCAGATGCTCCTCCAGGACGGGAAATCCGTGGGGCAGTTCGCCGTGCTCGTCGCCCACGGCGCGACCCACGTCGAGGAGGACCCCGCGGCCGGTGAAGGCGTCCCGCATGTGCTCGATGCCGGTGACGGAGTCGCCGTCGCCGCCCACGATGGTGCACGGACGGCCGTTCCAGGCCTGTTTGTTGTCGTAGATGTGCCCCAGCCCGTCCCACTGCGTGGAGGCCTGGAGCGGCATCACGACATGGTCGTCGGCGCCGCCGAAGCCGTGCGGGAAGCCCTGCGTGCCCGCCGCCGCGTCGGAGCCGGTGTCCTTCATGTAGTGCACGGGGTTGATGCGGCCGCGGAAGCCGCGCTGCGGCCCGTCCTCGTTGAACTCCAGGGCCAGGGAGAACGAACGCCCCCGGCGGACCAGGCTCGCCGCGTGGGCGCGGATGGCGTCGTCGATGAAGTTGAGCGTGCCCAGCACGTCGTCCGCGCCCCAGCGGCCCCAGTTCCGGTACGCGGCACGGGCCTTGGCGAGCTCTTCCTCGATGGGGCCGAGGTGGGTGCGGGGGGTCATCCGGTACGTCCTTTCAGCAGCAGGTCGAGGGCGTTGCCCCCGGCGATCGCGGCACGGTCGGCGGGGGCGAGGCCGGCGGCGTCGAGTCGGGCCAGCGGGTCGGCGACGCCCATGTCGAAGGGGTGGTCCGTGCCGAGCACGACCCGGTCGGCGCCCGCCTCCTCCACGAGGTGGCGCAGGGCGCGCGGGGTGTAGACGAGGGCGTCGAACCACATGCGCCGCAGGTAGGTGCTCGGCGGCTCGGCGCAGCCGCGCGCGTCCTCGCGCACCCGCCAGGCGTGGTCGGAGCGCCCGACGTACATGGGCAGATAGCCTCCGCCGTGCGCGGCCACCAGCTTCAGGCGCGGGTACCGGTCCAGGACGCCGCCGAAGATCAGGTGGGAGAGCGCGATGGTCGTCTCGACGGGCTGCCCGACGGTGTTGCCGAGGTAGTGAGCGGCCAGCCGCCCGCCCAGCGAGCAGCCCCACGGGTGGACGAAGACGACCGCACCCGACTCCTCGGCCTTCCGCCAGAGTTCGTCGTGGCGTGGGTCGGCGAGCTCCCGTCCCTCGACGGTGGTGGAGACGCTGATGCCGTACAGGCCGTACTCGGTGACCGCCCGGTCCAGCAGCGCCACCGCGAGGTCGGGATGCTGCAGAGGCACGGTGCCCAGCCCGTACAGCCGCCCCGGCGCGCGGGCGCAGTGCTCGGCCACCGCCTCGTTGACGGTACGGGCGAGAGTCGCGGCGAGGCCGGGGTCCGCCCAGTAGTGGTGCATCGGCATCGGGCCGACCACCTGCAGGTCGACGCCCATCGCGTCCAGGTCCGCGAGGCGCTCGGAGACGTTCGTCAACCTGCCCGCCAGCCGCTGGAGTTGGCGCCGGTTCGCAGCCAGTGAGGCGAGGGAGTGAGCGCGCTGCTCGGCCGCCAGCTCGGCGGCCAGACCCGGCGTCCCCGCGACCAGGGCGTCGGCGGCCGGGACCGCCAGATGGCCGTGGAAGTCGACGACGGGCGTGCTCATGCCGCCGCCGTCAGCGACTGGAGGGTCTCGGACATGATGCGGGCGGGGTCGGCGCCCGGCGTCCCCGGATGGATCTCCCACTCGGCCAGCTGCAGGGAGTTGCGCAGCACCATCCGCACCCGGGGCAGCCGGCGGGACATGAAATGCTGCAGCGCCCGCTCCAACGGCCCGTCACCGGTGACCAGTTCGGCCAGCAGGACCGCGTCCTCCAGGCACATCGCGGCACCCTGCGCGATCAACGGCGGACAGGCGTGCGCCGCGTCGCCGATGACCAGCGCCCGACCGCGGTACCACGGCTCGTCCACGAGCACCGCCTCGATCCAGCGGTAGTCGACCGGCGTGTTTTTTGGCAGCGAGTCGACGACCCGGCCCCAGGTACCGCCGTAACCGGCACCGCGCTCGCGCAACAGTGACAGCGGGGCACGCGGACCGATCAGGGAGGCGTCGAGGTTCTCGTCGAGGAGGTAGGCGTAGCACTGGTCGGCGGAGATGGGGCTGTAGCCGGCCTTGAAGCGCGGACCGCCGTAGTACACCTCGGCGCAGTCCATCTCTGCCGGGCGCTCGCCGACCACCCGGAAGATCGACATGCCGACCGGGCGGGGCCGCTGCGGGAGGCCGATGAGCGCGCGCATCGCCGAGTTGATGCCGTCGGCGCCGACCACGAGGTCGTAGCGGCCGGTGGTGCCGTCGGTGAAGGTGACGTCCACGTGACCGGGCGACTGGTCCAGGTGGACCACGGACAGGCCGAGGCGGACCTGTACCCCTCGCGCGTACACCTCGTCGCACAGCGCGTCCTGCAGGTCCGAGCGGAGCGCGCCCGCGGTGGAGGGCAGGTCGGAGCCGCCGGTGTGCGGGGTCGGCAGCTCGGTGATCAGCGAGCCGTCGGCACGCCGCAGCCGCATGAAGTCGAACGGCACCGCCCGGGCCAGCACCCGGTCCAGCACGCCCACCGAACGCAGGGCCTTGAGCGCGTTGCCCTGCACGGTGATGCCGTGGCCCACACCGAACCACTGCGGGGAGATCTCGACCAGGTCGACGTCGGCGCCGCGCCGGGCGAGGGCCAGGGACAGCACGCTTCCGGTGATGCCGCCGCCGACGACGAGCACCTTGTGTACGGGCATGGGCGATCCTTGCGAAAGTGACGGAAAGGGGAGCCGGGGCCTGTCGCTCGGACAGGACCTAGCCGGAGAAGCGCGGGCCCAGCTCGTGGTAGTGCTCGACGACCGGCGGCTCGGCGAAGAACGGCCCGACCAGGGCCCGCCAGCGGGCGAAGCGGTCGGAGCCGCGGAAGCCGACCGTGTGTGCCTCGACCGACTCCCAGCCGACCAGCAGCAGAAAGGCGCGCGGGCGCTCCGCGCACCGCAGCAGCTCGGCCCAGCGGAACCCGTCGGCTTGAGCCAGCACCGCACGGGCCGTGCCGAAGACCTCCTGGAACTCCGCCTCCCTGCCGGCCTCCACGATCAGCCGGGCATGCTCGACCACCACGTCGTTCTCCTCGGGGTTGGGGGTGCTCCGAGCCTGGGCGGCGGCGGGTGCGGGGTCAACGGATCGAGGCATCGGCAAGGGGGACGTCATCCATCCCGTACGGCGATGGAGGCGCAGTTCAGGCGCCGGACAGCCGTCGACGGGCCGGTGATGGCAGGCATCGCGAACGGCCATTTCCGCCCTCCGTCCGCGGTGCCTAGCGTCGATGACGACCCCACCCCTACGAGGAGAGCCGCCTGTGCCCGATCAACTCACCCATGCCGGACCCTTCGCGCTCGGCACCTTCGCGAGCGGTTCCGGCGCCTTCCCCGGCCTGGTCACCGGTGCCCGGGTCCGCGACCTGTCCGATCAGGCGCCCTCCGTACGGGCCCTGCTCGATGCCTGGGACACCTGGCTGCCCCGCCTGCACGACCTCGCCGGGTCGGCGGACGGCACGGCGGACGGCACCTGGCACGACCTGGCCGGCCTGCGCGTCCTCGCCCCGCTGGAGCCCGGGCAGATCCTGCAGAGCGGCGCCAACTACCGCAAGCACGTGGTCGATCTGGTCGCCGCGGAGAAGGAGAGCGTGCACGGCGCCACCCCCGAGGAGGCCCGAGCCGACGCCGAGCGGATGATGGACGAGCGGGCCCGCGACGGCGTGCCGTACGTCTTCCTCGGCTCACCGCGCGCGATGTGCGGCCCCTACGACGACATCGTGCTGCCCCGGCTCGGCGAGCAGCACGACTGGGAGCTCGAACTCGCCCTCGTCATCGGCAGGCAGGGCAAGGACATCGCCGCCGAGGACGCGATGGAGTACGTCGCCGCCTACACCGTCTGCAACGACCTCACCACCCGCGACCGCCTCTACCGGCCCGACCTGAAGGCCATCGGCACCGACTGGTTCACCGCCAAGAACGCCGACACCTTCCTGCCGACCGGCCCCTTCCTCGTCCCCGCCGCCTTCGTCGGCGACCCGAACGACCTGCGCATCACCCTGCGCCACAACGGAGTCGTCCGCCAGGACGAGTCCACCAAGGACATGATCTTCGACATTCCGCGGCTCGTCGCGTACGTCTCCACGACCACCACGCTGCGCCCCGGCGACCTGCTGCTGACCGGTTCCCCGGCCGGCAACGGCGCGCACTGGGGCGTGTTCCTGGCACCCGGGGACGTCCTGGAGGCGGAGATCACCGGTCTCGGCCGGCAGCGCAACACCGTCAGGAGCCACCCATGAGCTTCCAGCCCATCACCCATCTGCGCCATGTCGACCTGGCCGTACCGGACTTCGAGCGGCAGCGCGCGTTCTACGGCACCACCTGGGGGCTGACCGAGATCGCCGACGACAGCGGCATCGCTTTCTTCGCCGCCGAGGGCAGCCCGGAGCAGTACGTCGTGCGCATCCGCGCGGACCGGCGGAAGCGGATGGACCTCGTGGCCTTCGGGGCCGTCTCGCCGGGCGCGGTGGACGAACTGGCGGCGCGGCTCGGCCGGGCCGGAGTCCAACTCGTGCATGAACCAAGGGCGTTGGACACGCCGGGCGGTGGATACGGCCTGCGGTTCTTCGACCCGGACGGGCGTGTCGTGGAGGTCTCGGCCGACGTCGAGACCCGCGCCCACCGGAAGATCGAGGAACGCGAGGCCGTACCGGTGAGGCTCTCGCACTGCGTGGTCAACTCCCAGAACCCTGAAGGGCTTCGGGACTTCTATGTGCGGCACCTCGGATTCCGGCTCACCGACACGCTGTACTCCACGCACATGGGCGACCTGATGTACTTCCTGCGGTGCAGCCCGCTGCACCACTCCTTCGCCATCGCCCGCGGCCCCCATGTCTCCCTGCACCACGCCTCGTTCGAGATGCGCGGCGTGGAGGAGTACATGCGCGGCACCGGACGGGCGCTGCGCGCCGGGACACGGCTGACCTGGGGGCCGGGACGGCACCTCGCGGGCGACAACACCTTCTCCTACTTCCACGACCCGCACGGCAACACCGTCGAGTACACGACCGAACTCGCCGTGCTCGAAGAGGACCTGTGGCATCCGGGCCGGCACGACGTCGACGACCCCGTCACCCAGGACCAGTGGGGCACCGCCGACCCGATGAGCGAGTCGGTCGCCAAGGAGCAGTTCAACGACCCCGACGTGCTCTTCGAAGCACCGCCCGTCTGACCGACCACATCCGAGAAAGGCCGCAGTCGTGGCAGAGATCCTGAAGCACGCCGTACCCGGGGCGGACGTCACCGCCGCTCTCGGCCAGGTCCGGGAGACCGTCGCCGGTGTCGTCGCCGACATCCGGGAGCGCGGTGACCGGGCGGTGCGCGCGTACTCCGAGAAGTTCGACACCTGGAGCCCCGAGTCCTTCCGCCTGAGTCAGGAGGAGGTCGAGAGAATCGTCGCGTCGGTGCCGCGGCAGGTCCTCGACGACATCCGGTTCGTGCAGGACCAGGTGCGCTCCTTCGCCCGCCGTCAGCTGGAGTCGCTGACGGAGTTCGAGGTGGAGACGCTGCCGGGCGTCCGGCTCGGCCAGAAGCACATCCCCGTGCAGGCGGCCGGGGCGTACATCCCCGGCGGCCGCTACCCGCTCACCGCCTCCGCGCACATGACCATCGTCACCGCGAAGGTCGCGGGCGTACCGCGGGTGGTGGCCTGTACCCCGCCCATCCACGGCGAGATCCCCGCCGTCACCGTCGCCGCCATGCACCTGGCCGGAGCCGACGAGATCTGGCTGCTGGGCGGGGTCCAGGCGGTCGCCGCGATGGCCGTGGGCACCGAGACGATGCGGCCGGTGAACCTGATCGCCGGGCCCGGCAACGCCTACGTCGCCGAGGCCAAGCGGCAGCTCTTCGGGGAGATCGGCATCGACCTGTTCGCCGGGCCGACCGAGATCCTCGTCCTCGCCGACGAACACGCCGACCCCTTCGTCTGCGCCGTCGACCTGCTCTCCCAGGCCGAGCACGGTCCCGACTCCCCGGCCGTGCTGATCACCACCTCCCGCGAGGTCGCCGAACGCACCGTCGCCGAGGTCGAGCGGCTGCTGCCCGGCATGCCGACCCGGGACTACGCCGAGCCCGCCTGGCGCGACCACGGACAGGTGCACGTCGTCGACACGATCGACGAACTGTACGCGCTGGCAGACGAGTTCGCCTTCGAGCACGTCGAGGTCCTGACCGCCGAACCACGCCTCGCGCTGGAGCGGATGACCCAGTACGGCGCCCTGTTCCTCGGCGAGGGCACCTGTGTCTCCTTCGGCGACAAGGTCATCGGCACCAACCACGTGCTGCCCACCCGGGGCGCCGCCCGCTACACCGGCGGTCTGTGGGTGGGCAAGTACCTCAAGACCGTCACCTACCAGGAGGTCACCGACACCGGGTCGCAGGCCCTGCTGGGCCGGCTGTGCGGGCGCGCCTCCCGCGTCGAGCTCTTCGAGGGCCACGCCCGCTCCGGCGACGTCCGGGCCGCCAGGGCCGCCGGCGACGCGCTGCCGTGGAACACCGCGTGAGGCTGGACGGGCGTACGGCGCTGGTCACCGGCGGGGGAGGGCCGCTCGGCCGGGCGTTCGCGCTCGCCCTGGCCGGTGCGGGCGCGCGGGTGGTCCTCGTCGGCCGGGGTGAGTCGGCCCTCGCGGACGCGGCGGCCCGGGTGGCCGAGCGGGGCGGTGAGGCCCGTACGGCGCTGTGCGACGTCTCCGACCCGGCTTCCGTGCGCGCGCTCGCCGCCGAACTCGCCGACGAGGAGGTGTCGTTGCTCGTCAACAACGCGGGCGTCGCCGGGCCGGTGCGGCCGCTGGTCGACGTGGAACCGGAGCAGTGGGACGAGGTGTTCGCGGTCAACGTCCGCGGCGTCTACCTCATGTGCCGCGCCTTCCTGCCGCCGATGATCGCGGCGGGCCGGGGCGACGTCGTCAACGTCGCCTCCGTCAGCGGCAAACGCCCGCTGGTGAACCGCACCCCGTACACCGCCTCGAAGATGGCCGTGCTGGGCCTGACCCGCACCCTGGCCGGCGAGGCCGGTCCGCACGGCGTCGCGGTCAACTCCCTTTCCCCGGGGCCCGTTCGCGGCCCGCGCATGGACCGCAACTTCCGCCTGACGGCCGAACTGACCGGCTGCACCGTCGAAGAGGCCGAACGCGACTTCGCCTCCCGGGCCGCCCTGGGCCGGCTCGTGGAGGAGCACGAGGTGGCGAGCGCGCTGCTGGCGATGCTCGCGATGCCGGGGCTGTGCGGGGCCGACATCGACCTGTCGGCCGGGATGATCGCACCGGTGTAGGGATGATCGCACCGGCATAGCCGAACGGCGTGGACGGAACGGCGAGGTGGACGGCCCGGGGGCCGCCCGCCTCGCCGTCGCGCGTGTCGCCCCCGATCCGCTGTGGCTACTCTGTGTCATCGCCATGAACCAGGCTGCCCGATCCGAGCCATCGGGTTCCGGCATGCGTGTGCGAAGCGCCTGTTCCCTGTTCGCCAGGGCTGCTTCACTCCCTCGTGCGCACCTCCGGTGCCCTTGTCCGAGCCCTCGCCGGCGTGTGCGAGACGGCCGGTTCGTCACGTTGCGCAACGGCACACCCTCTCCTGGGAAGGCATCCAATGACGCTGATCACCCGACGCTCCCTCCTGATCGCCGGTACGGCCACCGCCGGAGCCCTGCTCGTCCCGGCCGGCTCCGCCATCGCGGCGCCGATGGCCACCGGCTCGCAGATCACGGTCGGTTCGGGGGAGACGTACGAACTCTCCTCGACCACCCGGGTGAGCCGGCTGACCGTCGCCGACGGCGGGAAGGTCGTCGCCCTCGACGGGCACAGCGTCTCCCTGACCGTCGACGGCGTCGAGACCGGCCAGCTGCTGACCGGGACCGGGGGCACCGCGACCCTGATCCAGGCCGGCACCTACCGGGGAGACGTGGTGCTCACGGTGACGGCGGCGAACGAGGTGACGTACCAGACGCTCACCTTCCCCTTCCGGCAGGCGCTGTACGTCGACGCCGACGGCGTCGTCCGCGAAAAGTCCGTCCTCGCGGCCGTACGCGGCGGCAGGCTCACCGACACCCTCGCCCGGAACGTGTCCATCACCTCCACCGGCGAGTGCTTCGACGGCGTCTACGTGGAGAACGGCACCTACACACTGGACAGGCCCACCATCTCCCTGACCGGCAACGGCCGTTGCGACTTCGCCGGCTACGGGGCCGCGGTGGTCGGGCACGGCTCCTCCACCAGGCTCGTCGTGGACGGGGCACACATCGCCAACAAGGGAGTGGTCCGCACCGGCGTCATCTCCGACGGCGGCGCCAACGTCGTCGTGAAGAACTCCACCGTCCGCTGCCGCAACGGCGTGCTGCCCGCCGACTACCAGGCCACCGTCGAGACCCCGTACATGGAGTCGGTGCCCTGGATGCTCGGCCTCGACGGCAACGTCCGCGCCACCAACCTGATCGGCGAGAACAGCACCGCCACCTACCTCAACTCAACCGTCTTCTCGGAGACTTGGGGCGCCCTGTCGGTCGAGGGCGGCAGCGGGCTGAAGCTGACCGCGATCAACAGCCACGTGGGCAACACCGGTGAGTACGGCTACGGCACCTACGCCATCGGCGACGCCGTCGTCCGCGTCCTCGGCTGCCGCTTCGACGTCGGCAGCTACGCGACCATCATCGCGGGCCCGGCCGCGGTGGTGCACTACGGCGACAGCACCGCCGAGGCCGTCGCCGCGCTCGACACCGAACTCGAACTGGGGCTCGGCGAAGCCGAGTCGGCGTCGATCCCGGCCCGCAACACGGTCGTGAACTCCGGCCACTTCGGCTACATGTTCTTCGGCGCCGGCACCCTCACCCTCGACGGCGGGACCGTCGTCAACTCCGAGCGCGCCACCTTCCTCAACAAGGGCCAGCAGACGGCCATCACCGTCGACGGCTCCCGCGGCGCCCGCCTCAACCCGCGCGACGGCATCATCCTGCAGATGATCGAACTGGACGACCCCGGACCGGTCGCCGTCGACGGCAAGATGATGAACATCGGCGTCTACACCGAACCCACCGACGACCCCACGAAGGACGCCTCCTTCGACGTCACCGCCGTCCACACCGCCGACTCGGCCGCCGCGTTCACTTCGATCGCCCTGCGAGGGGACTTCTACAACGGCATGCGCAAGGGCAAGAACATGGTCCTCACCTTCGAGAACTCGACGCTGGAGGGCGTCATCTCCGCCACCCGGACCAGGCACCGGGTCCCCAGCATCGATGCCGCCACCTTCTACGAACTGGGCATCGTCACCAACACCGTCCAGGCCGCCGTCAACAACGGCGCGATCGTGCAGCTGAACAGCGGCTCCACCTGGACGGTCACCGGCACCTCACACCTGACGTCCCTCACCCTCGCCGCCGACGCCGCCGTGCGGGCACCGCGCGGCAAGCGGGTGACCCTGACGGTCGACGGCAAGGAGACCGCCCTCACCCCCGGCGCCGGCTACACCGGCGCCCTGGTCCTCACGGTCGCGTGACGTCAGGAGGCGGAGGCGGACCGCGCCTCCGCCTCCTTGGCGATCTCCTCGAACCTCGCGCCCATGGCCGCCGCCAGCGCCTGCGCACCGGACAACGGCCGCACCATGACGGTCAGTTCGTCGATCAGGCCGTCGTCGTCCAGGTGGATGAAGTCGCAGCCCGTGAGCTCGCGGTCGCCCACCCGCGCGGCGAACACCAGGGCATGGTCGCGGCCGTCGGGTCCGGCGAGCTCGCGCTCGTAACGGAAGTCCTCGAAGACCTGCGCCACCGCCCGCAGGATCGCCGCCGTGATCGCCTTGCCCGGGTACGGCTTGAACACCACCGGGCTGGAGAACACGACGTCCTCCGCCAGCAGCGCCTCGACCGCGTCGAGGTCACCCGCCTCGACCGCTTCGCGGAACGCGCGCATCGATCACTCCATAGTGAACTAGTGGAATAGGTGCCGATGACACTAGCCAGTGGCCGGGCGCCTGTCCATGGGCGGCTGTCCACGACCGGTTTCCCCTAAGCTGACGGAGATGTTCAGCCCCGAAGGCCCCAGCCTGCGCGAACTCGCCGTCCAGGCGCTCTCGTCCGTCGAGCGCGGATACGACCTGCTCGCGCCGAAGTTCGACCACACCCCCTTCCGGACGCCCGAGGCGGTGCTCGACGCCGTCGCGGCGGCCCTCGACCGCACCGGGCCCTGCACGGCGGGGCTCGACCTGTGCTGCGGCACCGGCGCCGGGGTCGAGGTGCTCGCCCGGGTCTGCCGGGACAGCGTGACAGGGGTCGACTTCAGCGCCGGGATGCTCGCCGTGGCCCGGGAGAACGTGCGACCGGCGGGCCCGGACGTCTCCTGGGTACGTGCCGACGCCCGGGCGCTGCCGTTCGGCCCGGCCTTCGACCTGGTCGTCAGCTTCGGGGCGTTCGGCCACTTCCTGCCCGGCGAACTCCCGGGCCTGTTCCGGCAGGTGCACTCGGTGCTCCGGCCGGGCGGCTGCCTCGCCTTCCCCGTCCTCGCGCCGCCCCGGCCCTCGTCGCCGGCCTTCTGGATGCTGCTCGGCTTCGACGCCGTCATGCGGGTGCGCAACGCCGTGTGGCGCCCGCCGTTCGTCATGTACTACCGGGCCTTCCGGCTCGGGGACGTCCGGCGGGAGCTGGAAGGCGCCGGTTTCCGCGTCGGCCTCGAGGCCCTGCCGGAGTTCGGGCTGCGAAGCGACGGGAGCCCGCGAGTGCGGCTGGTGCGGGCCGTCAGGGTCTGAGGGCGGGCCTCCTCGGCAGGGGTGGGCCGTCGGTCCCCGGAAAGGTCCGACCGGCCCGGCGACTCGGACCCCGCCGCGCGCGACGATGAGAGTGCGGAACGGGGCTCAGGGAGGTGCGTCGTGAACTGCTACGACTGCGCGCTCAAGGACACGACGGCCCCGGCGGTCGCGGTGTGCGACCGCTGCGGCTGCGGTGTGTGCCTGCGGCACGCCCATGTCGTCGGACGGCTGATGGAGCGCGCCCCCGGCCCTGGGCCGAGCGTCGGCCGCAGGCTCGCGCGGCGCGTGACATGTCCCTCGTGTCATGAGGCCGAGGACTTCGACCATGTGCGGTGCGCCGGCTGAACGGGCCTCTCCGGTACGCGGGGCGGCTGTCCTCTCCTGCCTGCCTGCCTGTCTGCCTGCCCGCCCGGCGGACGGCCGAGGTCAGTCGTGCGGGACGACGGCGACCGGGCACGGCATGTGGTGCAGGGCCGCGTGGGTCACCGGCCCGAGCTTCCAGGTCAGGTGCGAGGGATGGCGCTCTCGTCCCAGCACGGTGAGTTCGCTGTGCTCCGCGGCGTACAGCAGCACCGCGGTGGCCGGACCGGCCGCCACCTGCTCCACGACCGGTACCTGGGGGAACTTCTCCCGCCAGGGGGCCAGGGCGGCCGTGAGCCGGGCGTGTTCCTCCGCCTCGTGACGGCTGTAGGCGTGACCGGCGGCCATCGCGCGCACCGGGGCCACCGTCCCGAACGGCTGAAGCGCCCGCACCGCGCGCACCCGGGCCCCGCGCGAGTCGGCCGCCGTGAACGCGAACTCGAGCAGCGGTTCGGCGGCCGGGCCCGTCTCCTTCACGCCGACGACGACCTCGCCGCGGTCCGCCGCCAGGGGACGGCCCGAACCGTCCTCGACCGCCGGATCGCCGGCCCGGACCACGACGGCCGGACACCGTGCCCCCCCAGGACGTACAGGCTGGTCGAACCGAGCAGGAAGCTCGCCGTGGAACCGTGGCCCCGGCTGCCGAGCACCAGCAGCTCCGCGAGTCCGCCGAGGTCCAGCAGCTCGGCGAGTCCGCCGAGGTCCAGCAGCGCCTCGGCGGCGGGCGTCGAGGTCAGTTCCGTGGTCAGTGTCAGGCCGGGGTACCGGCTCCGCAGTTCGGTCTCGGTCCGCTGCAGGAGCCGCCCGCCGCTCCGTTGTTTGCCGAGCGTCTCCCGGGCGACGGGCACGTCGAGGGGCTGCGTGGACCAGGAGTGGAGCAGCAGCAGCGGCCGCCCCCTGGTCGCGGCCTCGCGGGCGGCCCACCAAGCGGCCGTCGTCCCGGCCGGGGAGCCGTCGATTCCGACGACGACAGGTCCGGTCATGGCGCACCTCCGGTCCCGGCGCGGCACCCGGGGCCGCCGCGCCGCACGCGGTCCCCTCTTCAAGGATCGCCGTCGTGCTGCCGCCGGAGCAGGGCCGGAAGGCGCGCCGGGCGGGCCGTTCGGCCTCTCTCATCAGGCCGGTGGCTCGCCCGAGCGCCGCTCAGCCCGCCGCCGGCAGTGTGAACTCGTAGACCAGCGCCTCCTGTTGGGCGTCCACCAGCAGGTCGGTGATCTCCAGTGGCCGCGCGTACTGGTCGTGCACGCGCCGTCGCACCCGCACCGAGGGCGCGTCGGCGAGCGGGGTGATGGAGTCGCGGTGGTGCAGCGTCAGACCCGCCTTGCGCATCCAGTCGTAGGCCCGGCGCAGCTGCGCCGTCGCGGCACCGTCGGCGCGATCGCGGTAGCGGGCCAGTTCCTCGACCTCCGACAGGGCGACGGCGGAGAAGGAGGTCACGGCGGTACGGCGGCCCCGGCCGTCCGCGCCCGCCGACTCGTAGCGGTGCACCAGTGTCGGCCGGTGCGGGTCGAGCCCGAGGGCCTCGGCGTGCTCGGGCGGCGGAGGCTCCCAGGTGACCGTGGCCCGGTCGACCGCGCCGGCGGGGTCGGTGGCCCGGGCGCCGACCGGGAAGGTGAGCGAGGCCGGGCTGCGTACCGCCGGCCCGGGCAGCGTGGCGTGGCTGCCCCGCCGGTCGGTGGCGACCAGGCCGTCCCGGCGCAGCACCTCCAGCGCCTGCCGTACGGTCTCCCGGCTTACCCCCAGGCGTTCGGCCAGTTTCCTTTCGCTCGGCAGCCGTTCCCCCGGTGGGATGCCTCCGTCGTGCAGCTCGTCCAGCAGGCGCGTGGCGATGCGCCAGTACAGCGGTGGGCCGGGGACGGGGGAGTGGTCGTGCGGGGTGGTGCGGGCCATGCCGCGCCTCCTGTTGGTGACGTGCGGTAGCCGTGCGGGCTCGGTGCGCCACCAGATCTAGCATTGGTCTAAACCACCAGGGAAGGGTGGGCGGGCGGTTCGGCCGAAACCGGACCGCCGCACCCGCGTTTCACAGGGCGCTGTAGAGGGCCTCGACCAGTGCCGTCTTCCGCGGGTCGTCGGCGATATGAGGCCCCATCCGGTTCATGACGTACCCCAGTGACACCCCCGTCTCGGGGTCGGCCAGTCCGCAGGAGCCGCCGAAGCCGTCGTGTCCGAAAGCCCTCGGGTTGGGCCCGTAGGAGCCGTTCGGCCCGCTCAGCCACAGGCCGAGCCCGATCTCCGTCTCGGCGTCGAGTCCGGCGCCGAGCACCAGATCCCGGCACCTGCCCTGCCCCTCGCGCACCCGCTCCGCCGACTCGGGGGACAGCACGCGCCGGCCGCCGTACGCCCCTCGCCCCGCGAAGATCCCGTACAGGGCGGCGACCGCTCGCGCCGTGCCGTGGCCGTTAGCGGCCGGGATCTCCGCGGCCCGCCACTGCGGCGTGTTCGCCTCGGCCGCGCCCACCAGGGGATTGGCCAGCGCGGCGAGGACCGCGGGCGTCAACCGGCCGAAGGCGGCGGCCTGTTCGCTGTCGGAGGCGGCCGGCGGATGCACCAGCTCGGCGGCCCGCCCCGCCTCCTTCTCGGGCAGGCCGACGGTGAAGTCGATCTCCAGCGGTCCGGTCACCTCCCGCTCCAGGAAGGCCCCCGGCGACAGTCCGGAGATCCGCCGCACGACCTCCCCGACGAGGTGGCCGAAGGTGAGCGCGTGATAGCCGGACACCGTGCCCGGCTCCCACCACGGCTCCGTCGCCGCCAGCCGCCGCGTCGTCAGCTCCCAGTCGTAGAGCTGCTCGACCGAGTGCGGCTCGCGAAGGCCCGAAAGGCCGGAGCGGTGCGACAGCAGATGCCGTACGAGGACCTTTTCCTTGCCTGCCGCGGCGAATTCGGGCCAGTAGTCGGCCACCGGCGCGTCGAAGTCGAGCAGCCCCCGGTCCGCCAGGATGTGCGCGCACAGTGCGGTCGGGCCCTTCGACGTCGACCACACGTTGACCACGGTCTCCCGCTCCCAGGGCCGGGTGCGGTCCGCGTCGGCCCAGCCGCCCCACAGATCCACCACGACCTCACCGCCGACGGTCACCGTGACCGCGGCGCCCAGCTCCCCGCGTTCGCGGAAGTTCTCCTCGAACGCCGTGCGCACCGCTTCGAACCGCGCGTCGCAGTGTCCCTGCGCGACTGGCTCGCGTTCCGCCATGGCCCCTCCGTCATCCGCCGGAAGCCCGGGCCGCACCGCCGCGATCCGGGCCCCCCGAACGTACCGACTGGTCGGACTGGAGGGAAGGTCACAGGAAGAACAGGTCGCCGGCCGGCTCCTCGTGACCGTCCGCCGTGTGCCAGTAGTCCCGTGTCGCGACCGCCAGGCCGGCCCCGTCGAACCGCACGAACACGCAGCCCGCAAGGGTGGACGGCACGCCCGCCTCCTCGACGAGCACCCGGAACTCGGCCACGGCCACCCCGTCCGGGCCGACGACGGGCGGCGAGAAGCGCACGTCGGTCACCCGCTCCCGCGCGAAGGACCAGCGAAGATAGTCGGCCAGTTCGGCCCGGCCCCGGTGCGGCCGGCGGAACGGCATGGAACGGTGGACGCACTCCTCGGCGTACAGCCGCAGCAGGGCGTCGACATCATGTGCGGCCCAGGCCCGCTCCCAGACCCGGACGAAGCGCTCCGCGGCCTCACGTGTCTCCATACCGGTCCCCTCAGGCGTACGCCCGCAGCCACTTCACCTTGGCCGCCTCCTGGTAAGGACCCCCGCCCTCATGGTCGTTGAACTCGTACACCTCGATCGTCTTGTCGTCGTGCGCCCAGTTGTTGAACGCCGCGTAGACCGTCGAGGGCGGGCACGTCTGGTCCTCCAGGGCCGCCGAGAAGAGGGCGGGCGCGCGGCCGCGGGAGGCGAAGTGGACGCCGTCGAAGTAGGAGAGAGTGCGCAGGGCGTCCTCGGCGCGGCCGCGGTGGGTCTTGAGGAACAGGCCGATCTCACGGTAGGGGTGACGGTCCGTCACGGTGGTGGCGCGCGGGAAGTCGCACAGGAACGGGACGTCCGGGGCGATGGCGACCAGGTCCGGGACCAGGCCGCCCACGGCGATCGTGATGCCGCCGCCCTGGCTGCCGCCGGCCGCCACGGTGCGGGAGGCGTCGGTCAGCGGATGCGACCGGGCCGCCTCGACGGCGCGCACGGCGTCGGTGAACACGCGGCGGTAGTAGTAGTTCTCGGGCGCGTCGATGCCACGGGTCATGAACCCCGGGTACGCGGGGGCGCCGCCCATCGGGTCCGCGGTGCCGCCACCGCCGCCCCAGGCACTGCCCTGGCCGCGGGTGTCCATCACGAAGTGCGCCCGGCCGGTGGACGCCCACAGCAGGTGCTCGTGCGGGAGCCCGCGCCCGCCGCCGTAACCGATGAACTCCACGACCAGCGGGACCGGTTCGCGCGTCCCGGCGGGAAGCGTCAGCCAGCCCTTCACCGGGTGCCCGCCGAACCCGGCGAACGTCACGTCGTACACCTGGACCGTCGTCAGCCCCGTGTCGACCGGCTCGAAGCGCGCGTCCAGGTCGTGCTCGCGGGCCTCCTGAAGGGTCTTGGACCAGAACGCGTCGAAATCCGTGGGCTCGACGGACGCGCTGCGGTAGTCGCGGAGCTCGTCGAGCGGGAGGTCGAACAGGGCCATGCAGGACCGCCTTTGAGTCGGGACCGTACGGTTGATCACACCGTACGTGGGTGGTCGGACGACTCGCCAGACCTCTGCCTCTCGATCTCTCGACGGCGAGAATCCGCCGTCGGCGAAGAATCTGCTGGTCAGGGACGCGGGAACAGTCGTCGTCCGACGGGTCGGACGAGCGGCGTCTGCCGGGCCGCAGCACCGAGAGGTCGGGTCTTCGAACGGGGGCTAGGGTCCTCCTCCGGCCTGCCGTCGCGTCCACTGCGGCTCGGTGCGCGCCCATGCGCGCTCCCACTCGGCCAGCCGGCGGCGGGTGGCGACACGGCGGACCACGGCGTTGGCCAGGAGCACCACGGCGGCCGCGCCGCCCGCGGCGAATGTCCCGATGGTGACGGTGTGCTGCCAGATCTGGCTGTCTCCGGGCGGCGGGGGAACGCTGCGCTCGCGGGAGTCGAACCAGACGTCGACGGTGTCGCCGCGCCGGGTGCCCGCAGGGACGCGCGCCCGGGCGGTGTGCGTCCTGGCCGCCCGATCCGTCCAGCGCACCTCGACGGGGTACGAGTGGTCGCGGCCGCCCGGTGTCGTGGCGGCCCGGTCGGGCGGCGTACCGACGACCTCGGCCCGCACCCGGTGGCGTTCGGCCCGGTTCTCGGCCGCGACGGCCCGCGCGTGGTCGTGTGCCCACCAGCCGGCCACCGCCCCCGCCAGCGGGGCGCCCACGAGCAGCAGCACGGCGACGGCCAGCACCGTCCACGTCTCCACGACGTCCGACCGGCGCCGCAGCGGATTGCGCCGCCAGCGCCAGCCGCGCAACCGGGTTCGCATCTCGACCTCCCCGCCGTCACCGGAGCCGGAGGGACTGAAGGGGTCCGGTCCGTATTGTCCCTCCGCGCCGACTGCGCGCGCGACTTCCCAGGGATGCGGGTACCCAGCGGCGGCGAGATCGTTCACCGCCGGGCGGCCCGGAGCGGGGCGTCAGCCGAAGCGTTCGATCCGGATCCGGTCCACGGGCTGGCCGGCCGCGACGAGAAGCCGGGAGGCATGCTCGGCGAAGGAGTTCGAGCCGCACACATAGGCCTCCCAGCCGCCGGGAGGCCGATCGGCCAGGAGCGGTGCCAGATGGGCGGCGGCCAGACGGCCCACCGGCACACCCTCGGGAGCGCTCCGCGTGAAGACCGCCGTGGTCTCCGCGCCGAACTCCCGCGCGTAGATCAGCTCCTGCGGGCTGCGTGCCGACACCACCAGCCGCAGCGGCACGTCCAGGCCCCGCGCCCGGCGATGGCGCACCATCGACATCAGCGGTACGACACCGGAGCCGGCGCCGATCAGCAGCGCGGGCCGGTCGCCGGGCCAGGCGAAGAAGCCGCTCACCGGGCCGCGCACCTCGACCCGGTCACCGGGTCGCGCCACCGTGTGGAACCAGCCCGAGACCTCGCCGCCGTCCACATGGTCCAGGGTCAGCTCGATGTGCCCGCCGTCGTCCGGAGCGGAGGCGATCGAGTAGTGGCGCTGGGCCACGTAGCCGTCCTCGGCCGTCAGCCGCAGCATCAGGTGCTGGCCGGGCAGATGACCCGTCCAGGCCGGCACCGCGAACCGGAACGTCGAGGCGTGCGGCGTCTCGGGCCGGATCTCGGTGAGGGTGGCGGTCTGCCAGTGCGCGGCGCCCCGGTCGCTCACCTCGATCCGGCCGGGCACGGCGAAGCGCGTCGGGGGGACGAACACCGGGCGCGTCTCGGTCGGTCGCTCAGTCACCGGAGTACCGCTGCTCCTCCCACGGGTTGCCGCGTTCGTGATAGCCGTTCTGCTCCCAGAAGCCCGGCTCGTCATGGTCCAGGAGCCGGATGCCCGCGATCCACTTCGCGCTCTTCCAGAAGTAGAGATGCGGCACCAGCAGCCGCGCGGGACCGCCGTGTTCGGCGGGCAGCGGCTCGCCGTCGTACTCCCAGGCGATCCAAGCCTTCCCGCCGGTCAGGTCCGCCAGGGGCAGGCTGGTGGTGTATCCCGTGTGCGCGTAGGCGACGGCGTGGGTGGCCGACGCCAGGGGCCGCGCCTCGTCGAGGAAGGCGTCCAGGGACACGCCCGCGAACCGCGCGCCGAACCTCGACCAGCCCGTCACGCAGTGGATGTCCCCCTCGTACGCCGACCCGGGCAGCGCGTGCGCCTGCGCCCAGTCCCAGGTCAGCGGCCGCTCCACCAGGCCGTCGACGCGGAAGGTCCAGTCGGCCGCCGCCAGTTCGGGCGTGACCTCGGCGGACAGGACGGGCCAGTCGTCGCCCGCGTCGTACTGGCCGGGCGGCAGGCCCGGATCGGGGACGCGGGGGCGCCCGGTGAAGCCTCGGGTGACGTTCATGGGGATCCAGCGGGAGGGAGGTCGGTTCTTACGTGGTCAACCGTACGTGCACGTCAGGTATGCCCCGGCCCCGGGGACCCCGGCGATCGTCAACGCCGTGTGAACTCTGCCGGGCCCCGGGAATAGCCGCTTCCCGATCTTCCTTGCCGCCTGTGGCAGCGCTGAGCACGAAGGAGAGTGGGAGCACATGCCGAAGGCGCGCGTCTTCACGCGGTACGGCGGTCCGCAGGCCGAGGCACTTGTTGAGGCGGCCGGGCGGGGACGGGGTTCGGGGCGGCGCCCGGTCGGGGCCGGGGGCGTCCGGGGCGAGATCGTCACAGGGGCCGCCGGATGAGCCACGTTCTGGACAATCCGGCCCTCGCCTCCCTGACCGGCCCGCACGCCCACTTCGCCGAGCGGCGCGGCCGGGTGCTGCGCTACCCGGTGGACGTCTCGCCGTGGCTCGCGCTGCCCGACGAGCCCGACGCCGACGACTGGGCCGACCTGGCCGCGCTCGCGGGCCCCGGGGCGGAGGTGCCGCTGAACGGCTACTGCCCCGAGGTGCCCGCCGACTGGGAGGTCGTCTTTCACGTCGAGGGCGTGCAACTCGTCGACGACGGCCTCCCCGCCGCCCCGGAGGCGGAGGCAGTCCCTCTCGGCCCCGCCGACGTGCCCGAGATGCTCGACCTGGTCGCGCGCACCCGGCCCGGCCCGTTCCTGCCGCGCACCGTCGAGCTCGGCACCTACCTCGGCATACGCCGGAACGGCGCCCTGGTGGCCATGGCGGGGGAGCGGCTGCGTCCGCCGGGCTGGACCGAGATCAGCGCCGTCTGCACCGATCCCGCCCTCCGGGGCGAGGGACTGGCGACCCGGCTCATCCTCGCCGTCGCCCACGGCATCCGGGAGCGCGGCGAGACCCCGTTCCTGCACACCTCCGCCCGCAACACGAGTGCCATCCGCCTGTACGAGGCTCTCGGCTTCCGGCTCCGCCGCACGACCGCCTTCCTGGCGGCCCGCGCCCCCGAACACCTCACGGAATCGAGGGAGTTGGCGGTGTCCTAGGCTCCGTCGTCGCTGCCGGCCGCACCGGCACAGCCTCCTGCCCGGCCGGCAGCGGCTCACCCCGAGCGGACGAGAGGGCTTCTACGGCGTTCGGGCCTACCCGTCCTCGCCGCGTGTCGCCCACGCGTTGTACCGCGCCAGGTATCCGGCGAACCGCCGCAGGTCCTCCTCCGGCCAGTCCGCCAGCCGCTCACGGAACGCGGCCCGGCGGCTGTCGGTCACCTGGGCGAGGATCCGGCGGCCCTCCTCGGTCAGATGCAGGACCTGCACACGGTGATCGTCCGGATCCAGGCGCCGCTCGACGAGCCGGGCCCGCTCCAGCGCGGCCACCTGTCGGCTCACCGTGGACTTGTCCAGGGCGTAGTGGGCCGCCAGGTCGGTCGCCCGGCAGCCGCCGCTCTCCTCCAGGTGCCCGAGCAGCGTGTACGACACGAGCGACAGCTCGGGATGCATGCGCCCCGCCGAGGCCCGGGCGCGCCGGGCGAAGGCCGTCATCTCGCGCTGGATCGTCTCCACCGCCTCGTCCGCGTCCACCGGGACCTCCCTCGCACTACTGGTTGTATAGTACAACTGGAGGCACCGTCGGCGGAGGACGAAGAGGTCGAGGAGGCCGTCGGTGTCCGGGTGTTGGGGTAGTGTTGCCGTCCGGCCGTGGAGTGTCCCGGCCGCCGGGGACCGGGGAGGTGAGACCCATTACCGCTGTGTCAGCTCGGGTGCTCTCTTCTCGTGTCGACGCGGATCACCGCCGGTAGGCGACCGCGAGAGTGCCCTTCGCTTCACCGAAAGGCTCTCGGCTCCATGCCACCCTTCCCCCTGACCTCCCATGACTCGGTCGTCACCGCGCTGCGCGCCGCGGGCTGCGTCTTCGCCGAGGACGAGGCCCGGCTGATCCTCGCCACCGCCCGCACCCCGGACGAGCTGTCCACGCTCGTCGAGCGCCGGGCCGCCGGACTGCCTCTCGAACTCGTCCTGGGCTGGGCCGAGTTCCGCGGTCTGCGCATCGCCGTGGAACCCGGCGTCTTCGTGCCCCGCCGCCGTACCGAATTCCTCGTCGAACAGGCCCTCGCCCACGCCCCCGATGCGTCGGTCGTGGTGGACCTGTGCTGCGGCTCGGGCGCCGTCGCCACCGCCCTGGCCGCCGCCCTCGGCGCCGTGGAACTGCACGCCGCCGACATCGACCCGGCCGCCGTGCGCTGCGCCGGCCGCAACATCGCCGGCGCCGGCGGCCGCGCCCACGAGGGAGACCTCTTCGACGCGCTCCCCGGCGACCTGCGCGGCCGGATCGACATCCTCGCGGCCAACGTGCCCTACGTCCCCACCCGCGAGGTCGGCCTGCTGCCCGCCGAGGCCCGCGACCACGAACCGCTCGTCGCTCTCGACGGCGGCTCCGACGGTCTGGACGTCCTGCGCCGGGTCGCCGAGCAGGCGCCGGACTGGCTCGCACCGGGTGGCTGTGTGCTGGTGGAGACGAGCGAACGGCAGGCGGAAACGGCCGTCGACACCTTCTCCGGCGCGGGACTCAGGACCACGACCGCGGTCTCCGAGGAGCTGTACGCGCACGTGGTGATCGGCGTCAGGCCGTAACCCGCGCGTGCCGGGCGGCGGCGTCACGGACGGCGTCCGTCACGTCGTCGCCCCGCTCCCCGGAGGGCTCGCCGACGGCGAGGGCATGCCCCAGCCGCGCGGGCCGTGGCCCGGGAAACCGCCGTGCGGGCCGCGGCCCGAACCCTCGTCGCCCGGCCCCTTGCCGTCGAAGGCCCCGGACAGCACCCGCAACGCCGTCCTGGTGCCGCTGTCCGAGCGGGTGCCCACCAGGAAGACGGTGTCGCCCTTCTCCAGGGCGCCGGCCCCGGTGTCCTTGGTGCCGTCGTGCAGGACGGTGGTGCCCGAGTCGACGCTCCACGACCACTGGGCGCCGTCCTCGCTCTTGACGGTGACCTGGTCGCCGGCGACCTTCTCGACGGTCCCGCGCTGCCAGACCCGTACCACCCACTTGCCGGTGTCCTGGTCCTTCACCGTCGACTCGCCGTGCACGCCCATGCCGCCGAAGTCGAACCAGCGCCCGCCGTGCCCGTGCCAGGGTCCGTCCGGGGACGGAGAGGCGGAGCCCGAGGCGGAGCCCGAGGCGGAGGGCGTGGCACCCGAAGCCGGACCGCCCGAGGTGGCGGCGTAGGCGACGGTGCCGCCGAGGGCCAGCACGGCGACCGTCGTGGCCGCGATCACCGCCCGCGCGCGGCCGGAGCGGTGCCTCCAGACCCGGTCCCAGGCCGGTTCCGGCGCGGGTTCCGCGCCGCCCGGACCCGTCATCACCTCCCACTGCGGTGCCGTCTCGCCGTGGTGTTCGGGCGGCCTGCCCCCGGCGGCGGATTCCTCGTGCGGATCGTGTGTCACGGCGCGCTCCCATCGGTCACGGCGGGTGGCATCCCCATGCCATGCCTTGCTGTGATTGTCCGAGGAGCCTGATAAGGGCCGGATAATCAGTACCTGTGAATGCCGGGCGCGGCCGCCGGAGGGCCCGGGCCGTCGCTACGGGTGCTGCACGCGGGCGATGAGCAGGGCCACGTCGTCGGGGTTGTCCGGCTGGTGCAGCGTGCGCAGCAGGAGGTCGCAGACCTCCTCCAGGGGACGGTCGGGGCCGTCGAGCAGGGACAGCAGGGCGTCCAGGCGTTCGTCGAGGGGGTGCTGCCGGGTCTCGACGAGACCGTCGGTGTAGAACACGAGCCGGTCCCCGGGGCCGAGGTCGACCGTGGTGGTGGAGAAGGCGACCCCGCCCACGCCCAGCGGCGCGCCGGTGGGCAGTTCGAGCAGTTCCGGGGGACGGCCCTCGCGCAGCCGGACCGGCGGCAGGTGGCCGGCGTTGGCGATCCGGCACTGCCGCAGCGCCGGGTCGTGGACGGCGTAGACGCAGGTGGCGATGGAGTGGTCCAGGTCCTCGGTGATGCGGTCCAGGTGCTCCAGGAGCCGGGCCGGGTCGAGGTCAAGGGAGGCGAGCGTGTTGGTGGCCGTGCGCAGCCGGCCCATGGTGGCGGCGGCCGTGATGCCGCTGCCCATCACATCGCCCACCACCAGCGCCGTCTTGCCGCCGTCCAGGGGGATCACGTCGAACCAGTCGCCGCCGACCTCGCTGGTGGCACCGGCGGGCTGGTAGCGGGAGGCCACCTCCAGGCCGCCGGTGACCGGCGGATGGCTGGGCAGCAGGCTGCGCTGGAGCGTGAGGGCGGTGTCGCGGGCGTTCTGGTACCAGCGGGCGTTGTCGATCTGCACGGCCGCGCGGGACGCCAGCTCCCGGGCGAGCAGCAGGTCGTCCTCGGTGAACGGCAGCGCGTTGCGCGTGCGCTTCAGGTCGAGGGCGCCCAGCACCTCGCCGCGCGCGATCAACGGCACGGCCAGATAGGAGTGGACGCCCGCCCGGGCCAGCTGCTCGGCCGCCTCCGCGGAGCGTGCGATGCGCGGCAGGTCGGCCTCCTCGACCCGCGCCAGCATGACCGGCCGGCCCGTGCGCACGCACTCGGTGACCAGGCGCTCGGGGCCGTAGCGGGCCACCTGCCCGGGCGGGTCGGCCGCCCGCAGCGCCTCCGGTTCGTCGTCCGCGCGCACGGCCAGGGCCCGTATCACCGCCGGCTCCGTCGGTCCGAGAATGCTGCGTCTGCCCGCGACCACCGCGTCCAGCAGGTCCACGGCCGCCACGTCGGCCAGCTCCGGCACGGCCACCTCGGCCAGCTCACGTGCCGTGCGCTCCAGCTCCAGGGTGGTGCCGATACGGGTCGTGGCGTCCGCGATGACGGCCAGCCGCCGTCGCGCGGCCTCCGCCTCGACGCCCGCCCGGTGCTGCTCGGTGACGTCCACGACCATCGCGGCCACGCCCAGCACGGTGCCGACGGCGTCCTCGAGGCGGTACAGGGAGATCGTCCAGGCGTGCTCCCGCGCCGGGTCCGCCGGGGTCCGGCCGACGGTGAGCTGGTCCACGAGCGGGCGGCCGCTGCGCAGCACGTCGAGCGCGGCCGCCTCGATGGCGTCGACGTCCAGGTGCGGCAGCACCTCGCGCATCGTCCTGCCGATGTGCTTCTCCGCCGGAACGCCGTTGAGCCGTTCGAGTGCCGGGTTGACCGAGACGTAGCGCAGGTCGATGTCGAGGACGGCCAGCCCGATGGGTGACTGGGCGATCATGCGCGTGGACAGCGCCACGTCCCGCTCCAGCCGCCGTACCGTCGAGCGGTCGGCACACAGGCCCAGCGCGTAGACGTCGCCCCGGTCGTCCAGCAGCCGCATGTTGCGGAACTCGACCAGACGGGTGCTGCCGTCCTTGCGGCGGATGGGGAAGGCGCCGGCCCAGCTCTGGCCGGTGACCATGACGTCGGCGAAGAGTTTGATCACCAGGTCGAGATGCTGCTCGTGCACCATGACGCGGGCCGCGTACTGCCCGAGCGCCTCCCGCGCCGGGTAGCCGAACAGCTCCTCGGCCTGCGGGCTCCACAGGACGATGCGTCCCTCGGCGTCCAGCACCACCGAGGCCATGCCGAGCACGTCGAGCAGCCCGCTCGGCCGCACCGACTCGTTGCCGCCGGCCACCGGAAACCCGGGTGCACCCATTGGCACGCACCGCCTTCGCCGTTCGCGCGGCACGTCGTCCCCCGTGCCGACTCCCCATGTTCTACCGCGCTCAACCGTCTTCGTGACGCCCCAGGCGCCCACCTCCACCATCCCTCGACACGACTGTGGCGTCGCCGTAGCGGTGACGACACTACCGGGGACGCGCTGTCACCGGACCGGGGAGCCTCGACGCCGATTTGGTCTGTACATGACTGTGCGTCCGGGCCAGACTGGCCGCCGAGCACACCCCGCCCCCCCATGGAGGAGCCCCCGCATGCCTCTGCGTGCCCGGCAACGTTGTCACGCGGTCCTGACCGCCCTCGCACTCGCCACCGCCGCCGTCCTGTCGGCCTCGCCGCCCGCCTCGGCCGCCGACACCTGGACCGAGGTGGGCTCCGACCGCGCCGACCCGCTGACCGAGAGCCAGGGCCTGACCTCGGTGGAGGTCCCGGCCGGCAGCCCCAACCGCTACACCGGCATCGGCACCATCCCCGTCTCCGTCTCCAGCCGCGGCTGGAACCACGTCGGCGACCCCGACGCCTCCTCCACCGGCTACTACATCGAGCCGTACCAGGCCGACTCGGGCACCACGAAGATGTTCCGGGTGCAGGCGCCCGGCGGCGCCTGGTCCGAGTACACGCACACGTTGGGCTCCGGCGAGGCCCTGAACAACTCCTGGGTGGCGATCTCGCCCGACGGGCAGTGGATGCTGTCCGGCGAGTACGGCACCATGAGCCGCTTCCTCGTCTTCCCGACCCCCGGCGTCAACGCGGCCACCTCGCCGTCGGCGAACCTCCCGCAGGTCTCCACCGTCAACCTCGACCACGCCGTCCGCGACGTGCAGGGCTGCGACTTCGTCACCGCCACGCGGCTGCTGTGCTCCTCCGACGACCCCGCCGGCACGCTGTTCGGCATCACCAAGCCGCTGCTGCAGGTCGACCTGTCCGCCGCGCCGAACGGCACGTCCGACGTCACCGGGCATGTCACGGCCCTGCGGCAGCTGCCGTTGCGCAGCTCCTGCTCGGGCACGTTCGAGGCGGAGGGCATCGACTACGACCGCCGCGACGGCACCCTGCGCGTCGTCGTCGTCTCGCCGGGCTTCTGCGTGCTGACGGACAGCAAGACCTACCGGTTCACCAAGAGCTGAGCCTTCGCTGGTCCCCTGACCGTAGTGGTGCTTTTCTGGGGATGTGGCGCGGTTCGCGGGGAACCCGCCGTGCCGCGTCACCTCCACGAGAGGAGCGATCAGGACATGGACCGCGAACGAACGCACGAGGAGCCCGTCTCCCTCGAGGTCAGTGGTTGCAGCAAGGAGGACGCCCGGATCGTGTTCGACGCGCTGTGTGCGTGTTTCGAGTCCGACCGCGGCGCCGGCGAGGTGCCCCAGCAGTTGCACGAGACCCGGCCGATGGTGTGGCTCGGCACCTTCGAGGTCACCGACGCCCACTCCTGCCCGCCCCCCGCCCGCCTGGCCGCCTCGGTCGAGGTCGACGCCCAGGGCGGCTACTGGGCGATCGAGCGGCTGCGCACCACGCTGGATCCCTTGTTCACCGTGCGCGACCTCTCGTCCGCCTCGGGCGACCAGGAGCGCGAGATGCACGTGATCCTGGAGAGTCGCTGATCGCTTCGCTGACGGGTGCGGGTGCGGGTGCGGGTGCGGATGCGGGGTGCCGGGTTCCGTGTGCCGGGTGAGTTGGTCGGCGGTCTGCGGCTTCGTTGTGGCTGGTCGCGCCGTTCCCCGCGCCCCTTGGGCGCGTGATTGATTGCTGGCCGCTGACGGGTGCGGGGTGCCGGGTTTCGTGTGCGGGGTGAGGTGGTCGGCGGTCTGCGGCTTCGTCGTGGCTGGTCGCGCCGTTCCCCGCGCCCCTTGGGCGCGTGATTGATTGCTGGCCGCTGACGGGTGCGGGATGCCGGGTTCCGTGTGCGGGGTGAGGTGGTCGGCGGTCTGCGGCTTCGTTGTGGCCGGTCGCGCCGTTCCCCGCGCCCCTTGGGCGCGTGATCAGGTCAGCAGGTCGAGGACCGCACGGCGGTACGTGGCGTGGACCGCGGGGAGGTCCGACAGGCGGGCCCGCTCGTCCACGCCGTGCAGTCCCTCGTGGTGCACGCCGAAGCCCGCGGTGGCCGGGATGCCCTCGGCCGCCAGCAGGTTGCCGATGTTCGATGGCCCGGCGGTCTTCGCCCGCACGGCGAGCCCCTCGCGGGCGGCGGCCGCCAGCAGCGCGGCGGCGGGCTGGCGGTCCTCGGCCAGCCGGTACGGCGGCCAGGACGCCACCGGCGTGATCCCGGTCGGCACGGGTCCGGGCATCCGCGCGTCCAGCTCGGCGACCGCGGCGCGGCGACGGCCTCCGCGTCCTGGGCGCCAAAGCCCGGCGTGGTGCGGATGTCGACGCCCACCTCGCACCGCCCGGGAACCACCGAGAAGCCCTCCCCGCCGTGGCAGAAGGTGACCGTCAGCCGAGGCGGCAACGGGAACTCCCCTTCCGTGTCCGGTAGTTCGGCCTCCTCCAGCAGCCGTACGAGCAGTGCCGCACGGGACACGGCACCCGGCGCCGTACGCCTCGCTCCCGAGTGGCCGGTCTTCGCGTGCACCGCGAGCGTGGCCCGCCACAGTCCCCGCCCTCCGACCACGACCTCGTCCGGCCCCGGGTAGCCGATCATCACCCCGGCCGGGCGCACCGCCGCGGGATCCGCCAGATACGCGCGGGCGCCGCCGAAGCGACCTGTGTGCTCGTCGGCGTCCAGCAGCACGGCGAGTCCGCCGCGCAGTGCGCCGGCCCGCTCGCGCACCTCGGCGGCGATGCGACAGAACAGCGCCGCCGCCAGTTTGGAGTCGGCCGCGCCCCGCCCCCGCAGCCACCCGTCCACCACGTCCCCGGCGTCCGGGGGGAACGACCAGGCGCTCTCGTCGCCGTAAGGGGCGGTGTCGACGCAGGCGTCCAGCGTCCACCAGGGCCCGGGACGGCCGCCGGCGATCTCCACGAGCAGGGCGACGGTCCGCCCGGAGTCGTCCCGCAGCCGCCGTCGCGGCAGCTCCCGCTCGCCCAGCCAGTCGTCGAGGACGGCGAGGACGGGACCGTGGTCGTCGATCCCGCCCCGGCTCGGGCGGCGGATCAGTTCCTGGGCCAGCTCGACGGTCTCCGCGGTCATGCGGTGACTGTGCCCGACGGTGGCAGGAGTCACGCCCCCATGGTTGTGCAACTAGTTGCACAAAGCCTCGACGGTCCTCTACAACTACAGACACGACACCGCGCACGGAGGGGCCCGATGAGCCGTTACCCGCACCTGCTGAACCCGCTCGACCTGGGCTTCACCACGCTGCCCAACCGCGTCCTCATGGGCTCCATGCACGTCGGCCTGGAGGAGGCAGAGCGCGGCTTCGAGCGCATGGCGGAGTTCTACGCCGCCCGGGCCCGCGGGGGAGTGGGCCTCATCGTCACCGGCGGCATCGCGCCCAACGACGCCGGCCGGCCCTACGAGGGCGGCGCGAAGCTCACCACCGACGCCGAGGCCGAGCAGCACACGGTGATCACCGAGGCCGTCCACCGTGCCGGCGGCCGGATCGCGATGCAGATCCTGCACTTCGGCCGGTACGCCTACCACCAGGACCTGGTCGCCCCGAGCCCCCTCCAGGCGCCGATCAGTCCCTTCCCGCCCCGCGAGCTGACCGACGCCGAGGTCGAGCAGACCATCGACGACTACGCCCGTGCGGCCCGCCTCGCGAAGCGGGCCGGCTACGACGGTGTCGAGATCATGGGCTCCGAGGGCTACCTCATCAACGAGTTCATCGCCGCCCAGACCAACCACCGCACCGACCGCTGGGGCGGCTCGTACGACAACCGCATGCGCTTCCCGGTCGAGATCGTGCGCCGGGTGCGCGAGGCCGTCGGCGAGGACTTCATCATCGTCTACCGGCTGTCCATGCTGGACCTGGTCCCCGGCGGCTCCACCCTGGACGAGGTCATCACGCTGGCCAGGGCCGTCGAGGCCGCCGGCGCGACGATCATCAACACCGGCATCGGCTGGCACGAGGCCCGCATCCCCACCATCGCCACCTCCGTGCCGCGTGGCGCCTACACCTGGGTCACCAAGCGGCTGATGGGTGAGGTGTCGATCCCGCTCGTCACCACCAACCGCATCAACACCCCGGAACTGGCCGAGGAGTTGCTCGCCGAGGGGTACGCGGACATGGTCTCCGTGGCCCGGCCGATGCTCGCCGACCCCGACTTCGTCAACAAGGCCGCCGCCGGAACACCGGAGGCCATCAACACCTGCATCGGCTGCAACCAGGCCTGCCTCGACCACACCTTCAGCGGGAAGATCACCTCCTGCCTGGTCAACCCGCGCGCCTGCCACGAGACCGAACTGGTGCTGTCGCCCACCCGGTTGCGCAAGCGCGTCGCCGTCGTCGGCGCCGGACCGGCCGGACTCGCCTGCGCCGTGACCGCCGCCGAACGCGGCCACGACGTCGTGCTGTTCGACGCCGCGAGCGAGGTCGGCGGCCAGCTGAACGTCGCCCGAAAGGTCCCCGGCAAGCAGGAGTTCGACGAGACCCTGCGCTACTTCCGCCACCAGCTCGACGCACACGGCGTGGACGTACGCCTCGACACCCGCGTCGCCGCAGCCGACCTGGCCGACTACGACGAGGTCGTCGTCGCCACCGGCGTCACCCCGCGCACCCCCGACATCCCGGGCGTCGACCACCCGAGCGTCGTGGGCTACCTCGATGTCCTGCGCGAGCGCGTCCCCGTCGGCGACCGCGTCGCCATCCTCGGCGCGGGCGGCATCGGCTTCGACGTCGCCGAGTTCCTCACCGACGGCGGGGACAAGGCGAGCGAGGACCCGCAGACGTACTTCCGCCAGTGGGGCGTCGACATGGACTACCGGGCGCCGGGCGGACTCGCCGCCCCCGAGCGTCCCGCCCCGCCGCGCACCGTGCACCTGCTCCAGCGCAAGACGTCGAAGGTCGGCGCCGGCCTCGGCAAGACCACCGGCTGGATCCACCGCACCGAGCTCAAGCACCGCGGCGTCACCATGGTCCCCGGCGTGCGCTACGACCGCATCGACGACGCCGGACTGCACGTCACCGTCGGTGAGGAGTCCACCGTCCTGCCCGTCGACACCATCGTGCTGTGCACCGGCCAGGAGCCGCGCCGCGACCTGTACGAGGAGCTGGTCGCCGCGGGCCGCAGCGCGCACCTGATCGGCGGGGCGGACGTGGCCGCGGAACTGGACGCCAAGCGCGCCATCAAGCAGGGCACCGAGGTCGCGGCCGCCCTCTAGGGGCCGTCCCTAGGATGACTGTATGTCCCTCCCGCACGCGATCCTCACCGCCCTGCTCGAGAAGCCGTCCTCGGGGCTGGAGCTGACCCGCCGGTTCGACAGGTCGATCGGCTACTTCTGGTCGGCGACGCACCAGCAGATCTACCGGGAACTGGGACGGCTGGAGGCCGAGGGACACATCCGGGCGCTGCCCACCGAGCAGCCGGCCCGCGGGCAGAAGAAGAGCTACGAGGTCCTGCCCGCGGGCCGCGCCGAACTCCAGCGGTGGACCGCCGCCGCCCAGGACCCCAGGCCCCACCGCGACACCCTGCTGCTGCGGATGCGCGCGGCGGCCGTCGTCGGCACGGAGGGCATCGAGGCCGACCTGCGCCGGCATCTCGCCCTCCACCAGCGGCAGTTGGCGGAGTACGAGGAGATCGAGAAGCGCGACTTCCCGCCCGGCAGGGACAGCGCGCAGGACCGGCTGCGGCACCTCGTGCTGCGGGCGGGCATCGACCTGGAGACCTTCTGGACGCAGTGGCTCGCCCACGCGCTGGAGGAGTTCGCCGAACTGCCCGGCGGCGAGGGCGCGTGAGCCTCAGAGCCGGTGGGGCTTGGTGCGGCGGCGCAGGTACCAGGCCGTGGCGATGACACCCGTCCCCACCAGGGCGCTGCCCACGCCCAGCGTCACCGGTCCGTAGTCCCGCACCGCGCCGCCGAAACCGCCCATCACGCCCAGCGACGGCGACGGCGAGGAGGTGGCCGAGATGGTGGGGGACGCGGAGGCCGCCGAGACGATGACGGACTGCGTGCCCGCGGTGCTGTTGTTGAACGCGCACATCACGATCACGGTGTAGGTGCCGGGGCTGACGCCCTGCCAGGCGGCCGTCTGGATGCTGGTCGTCCCCGACAGCGCCACCTGCCGGCCCTGGGAGAAGTTCGCCTGGCTGCTGTTGAGCAGTGAGGCGGTGCCCCACATGCCGTTGCTCGCGGTCTGGTTGCACACCGTGGTCGTCACCGACACGGTGGACCCGCTGGTGCTCACCGAGATCCCCGAGCCCACCGCGGCGGCGGGCGTGGCGGCGGCCAGGGCGACGGGCAGCGCGGCGGCGGCTGCCACGGCCAGGCCGGTCCGGATCAGAGGCTGAGAGTTGCGCATGTCGACTGCCCTCCGGCGGCACGGTCGGCGGTACATCCCTTGCGCCGCCGGGGGTCGGGAATCGCCCGTGCTGCCTCGGGGTCAGCCAACGCGGCGGCGTCCCGGCGCGCATGCGGAGTGCGGCCGGGCAGGTGACGGATTCCCCCGTCCGGAGCGCGAGCGCCCTCTACCGCGTCGTCACCGACCGCTCCGCCGAGAAGCCGCCCCAGGTGCCGTCGGGCAGCCTGGCCCGGACCCGTGCGCGGTGGGTGACACCGGTGTCCCGGCCGACGTAGAAGCTGTAGCGCGCCCGGTCGCGCGGGGCGTCGCCGCCGTAGACCAGGGAGGTGGCCGGCTGTCCGTCCAGCCGGATCTGGTACTCCGCGACCACGCCGTCCGTGCGCGGCACGGTCCAGGAGAGGTCGAGGTAGTACGCCCCGTCGGCACGGTGGCAGCTCGCGCGGAAGGCGGTGGGCGCGGTGCCGCGTCCGTCGTCGGTGCCGGGGGTGGTCAGGCGGACGGTGCCGCCGGGCGGGGAGACGTTGTCGGCGGCGTCGCGGGCGCGGACGGAGAAGGCGTAGCGGGTGCCCGGCCGCAGGCCAGTGAGCACGGTCGCCGTCTGGTTCCCGCCCACACTGTGGATCTTCGAGTCGCCCTGGTAGACGTCGTACGACAGTACGGCCGTGTCGTCCCGGGACGCGGACCAGGACAGCTGGACCTCGCGGCTGCCGATCACCCGGCCGCGGGCCGGTCCCGGGCGGGTGGGCGCCGTGTCGTCCGCGGCCACGGCCGCCGGGGTCGTCGCACGCACCGGGCGGCTGGGCGGGCCGAGCCGGCCCTCGCTGTCGCGCGCCCGCACGGTGAAGACGTAACCGGTGGCGGGTCGGAGGCGGGTGACGTCCACCATGTGCTCGGAGGCCGGCACCTGGGCGACCTTCGTGGCGCCGCGGTACACCTCGTAGCGCCGGACGCGGGGAGTCGAGGACACCGCGTCCCACATCACGTGCACGCTCGCGGCGCTGCCCGCCGCCGCGGTGACGCCCGCGGGTGCCGCCGGCAGCCGGCCGTCGTCGTCGGTGCCCCCTGAGCCGCACGCCGCGGCACAGGCCAGAACGCCGCAGAGGGCGAGGGATCGGCGCAGCGGAACGGCGGCGAGACGCACGGCTCGGCCCTCCGGACGGATACGGCGGCAATGGTACGGACCAATATGAGGGCAGGTGCGTACGCGCGGCAAGAGCCGTGGCGCAGACCCGGGGCGTTGGTGACCGCCCGCGGAGGTTACGTATGCTGAAGCTCCTGACGGCCGAACTCTCCTCGAGGGCTCGGGAGTTCATGCCGTGGCGCGGGCCGCTGTCGTCGCTGATCCCGCGCCGGGGAACGGGCGGCCGGGGGACCTGAGCCGACGCCGGCTCAGGTCCCCGGCCCCTGCCCGCCGTTCGGGTCGTGCACCGTCCGGCCCCCTTGCGGTGGCCGCGGGGACGCACCGGGGTCAGATTGACTGAGTGTTCGTCAGTGTCCCCCAGGAGAGGCTCCCCCCATCGTGCGTGTCCAGTCGCTGACGCTGGCCGCGGCCTGTGCCGCCCTGCTCGCCCCCACGACGTCGCCCGCAGTCCAGGCCCGCTTCGCGGCGCAGCCGGTGGCCTGGCGGGAGGGCGACGTCAGCGCCGCCGACCTGCTCGCCAAGGTGCGCGGCTGCACCCCGGTCTCCCGCGGCCGCTACCGCAGCGACGAGGGCGCCCCCGCCACCATTCCGGTCTGCGGCACCCGGGACGCCGTCTTCTGGAAGGCCGACCTGGACATCGACTGCGACGGGCGGGCCGGCCCGCGCTGCAACCTCCGCACCGACCCGCTGTTCTCCTCCCTCACCGCCTACCAGCAGTCCGACGGCCGCCACCTGAGCGCCGAACGCCTGCCGTACATCGTCGTGCCCGCCGTCAGCCGGATCTGGAACCACCGCGACCACGGCGTGCGCGGCGGCTCGGTCGCGGCGGTCGTCTACCGGGGCCGGGTGCAGTACGCGGTGGTCGGCGACATCGGCCCGCGCGGCATCATCGGCGAGGCCTCCTACGCCACCGCGCGGGGGCTCGGTATCACCCCCGACCCGCGACGCGGCGGCACGTCCTCCGGGGTCACCTACATCGTCTTCAAGGACTCGCAGGTCAAGCCCATCGAGGACCACGCCGCCGCGGTCGCCGCGGGACAACGCCTGGCACGGCTGTTCGTGCGGGGTGGATGAGACGTGAGGGGTGCGCCGGCCGGCCGAGCGGGCCCCGAGGGCTCCTCGGACGGCCGACCAGCCGTCCGTCGACGGACAGACCTTCCCCGGCCCGGGTTGTCAGACCTTCCGGTAGGTGTACGCATCCGCGGCCGCCGCCTCCACCGCCGCGAGGTCCGCGCCGGTGGCCGCCGTGACCACCGCGGCCACCGCTCCCTCCACGAAGGGGGCGTCCACCAGGCGCGTGTTGTCGGGGAGTTCGTCGCCCTCGGCGAGCAGCGCCTTCACGGTGAGCACCGCGCTGCCGAGGTCGGTGAGGACGGCGACCCCCGCGCCCCGGTCCACGGACGCGGCCGCCGCGGCGATCAGCTCGGCACTGGTGCCGAGCCCCCCGCCCTCGGTGCCGCCCGCCGGGGCGACGTGCACCGAGGTGCCGCCGCCCGCCAGGCCCTTGGCCAACTCGGCCACCGAAGAGGCGACTTCGGCGCTGTGCGAGACCAGTACGATCCCGACGGTCTTGTCGTCACTCACCGTTCGCCTCCGCCAGTCCCGCGATCAGCAGCGCCGACGAGGTCGCGCCCGGATCCTGGTGGCCGATGCTGCGCTCGCCCAGGTAGCTGGCCCGGCCCTTGCGCGCCTGCAGCGGGATCGTCGCCAGCGCGCCCTGCTCGGCGGCGGCCCGGGCCGCGGCGAAACCGTCGCCGAGGGCGTCCACCGCCGGCACCAGCGCGTCGATCATGGTCTTGTCGCCCGGCGCGGCGCCGCCCAGCGCCATGACGGCGTCCACCCCGGCCCGCAGCGCCTCGGCCAGCTGCTCCTCGCCCACCTCGGCGGTGTCCCCGAGGGCCTTGCCGGTGCGGCGTAGCAGCGTGCCGTACAGGGGGCCCGACGCGCCGCCGACGGTGGAGATCAACTGGCGTCCGGCGAGCGTGAGGACCGCGCCGGGCGTGTCCGGCGCCTCCTTCTCCAGGGTCGCGGTCACCGCCCGGAAGCCGCGCTGCAGATTGCTGCCGTGATCGGCGTCCCCGATGGGGGAGTCGAGGGCGGTGAGCCGTTCCGCCTCACGCTCCACGGACGTGGCGGTGGCCGTCATCCAACGGCGGAAGAAATCGGCGTCGAGCACTGGATCTCCTTGCGTGGTAGGTACGGCCCGAATTCCCGGCGTCTCACATGCCCCAGCGCAGCCCCGGCGTCTTCACCGGCGCGTCCCACAGCCGCAGCAGCTCCTCGTCGACCTGGCAGATGGAGACCGACGCCCCCGCCATGTCCAGCGAGGTGACGTAGTTGCCGACCAGCGTGCGGGCGACGGCGACACCGCGCTCCGAAAGGACCCGCTGCACCTCGGCGTTGAAGCCGTACAGCTCCAACAGCGGTGTCGCGCCCATGCCGTTGACGAGGACGAGCACCGGGTTGCGCGGCGGCATGTCCTCCAGTACGGCGTTCACCGCGAAGTCCGCGATCTCGCCGGAGGTCATCATCGGCCGCCGCTCCCGGCCCGGCTCGCCGTGGATGCCGATGCCCAACTCCAGCTCCCCGACGGGCAGATCGAACGTGGGGCTGCCCTTGGCCGGCGTGGTGCACGCGCTCAGGGCCACGCCGAAGCTGCGGGAGTTCTCGTTGACCTGACGGGCGATGGCCTCCACCCGCTCCAGCGGCTGTCCCTCGTCCGCGGCCGCGCCCGCGATCTTCTGCACGAACAGGGTGCCGCCCACGCCGCGCCGCCCGGCCGTGTAGAGGCTGTCGGTGACCGCCACGTCGTCGTTGACCAGGACCTTGGCGACCTGGATGCCCTCGTCCTCGGCGAGCTCGGCGGCCATGTCGAAGTTGAGCACGTCGCCGGTGTAGTTCTTCACGATGAACAGCACGCCGGCCCCGCTGTCCACGGCCGCGGCGGCGCGCACCATCTGGTCGGGCACCGGCGAGGTGAACACCTCGCCCGGGCAGGCTGCCGAGAGCATCCCGGGGCCCACGAATCCGCCGTGCAGCGGCTCGTGCCCGGAGCCGCCGCCGGAGACCAGGGCGACCTTGCCGGCGACGGGGGCGTCCCGCCGTACGATCACCCGGTTCTCCACGTCCACCGCCAGCTCGGGGTGCGCGGCCGCCATGCCCCGCAGCGCGTCCGCCACCACGGTCTCAGCGACGTTGATGAGCATCTTCATGACTACCTCCGGGAAACGTGTCCGCTGAGCCGCAGTCCCGGCAGCTCACACTGGGAAGTATCGACGTTCTGGCGGCGATGGTCACGTGCGCGGCGTTTTCGCCCGCCGGATGTTCTGTCGTCAACTTCCGCACGCAACAGTAACCATGTCTCGTGGAAATTGAACAAGTAAGTTATGAAATTTAGCGATTTCCAGCATTATCCGGGCTGATTCGGACACTAGGTGGAGAGTCAACACCAAAGCTCGAACACACGGAGATGGTGCAATGACTTCCGCAGAGAAGATCCTCGACGAAATCCGCGTCCACGACGTCGACATCGAGGCCGTCCTCGACCCCGCCGAGCCCGACGGTGTCTACCGGGACAGCAGGGAATGCGCCGCTCTGGCGCTGTCGTCCGGCACGACGACGCTTCTGCTGTCGCCTCCGACGCCGCGCCCCAAGAAGGGCTGAGGGCATCGACGGGAGCAAACCGATGAAGCAGTCAGGTACTTCCGCCCTCTTGCAGGACGCGGTGCTGGACATGGCTTCGAGTGTGGCCTCCGCCCTTGGTGGCGGGGGCCACGCGCCGGACGGCACCGCCGCGGACGGCGGGCCGCCCGGCGACCTCGAGCTGGCGGCGGCCCGCGTGCTGGGCGCCGACCTCATGCTGCCGGGCGTCCTGTGCGGCATCCCGCCCACCGCGGACCGGCTCGACCTCGCCGCACGGACCCTGGAGGCCTTCCCGCCGCGACCGGAGTCCCCGCCCACCGTCCGGTGGAGCCACTGGGCCCTGCGACGCGCGCTCCGGCTCGCCGACCCCTCCGGTGCCGCCGACGACCGACCCCCGCCGGAACCCGACGCGGCCTGGCTCGACGGCGCGCCCTGGCCGTTCCTGACCCACCAGCTCGCCGTACTCGCGCCGCTCGCGCTGCCCGGGCAGGACTGCGCACCGGCCCGGGCGGCCCGTGCCAGGACGCTCGACGTCGCCCGTGGCTTCGTGCGGGCGGTGCGGCGTCGCGACTGGCTGCAGGCGGCCGGATCGGGACGCTGGCTGACTCTGCTGCCGGACGTGCCCGAGACCCTGGGACTGGCCGCCGGGCTCGACTTCGTGGAGCTCATGGGCGGCGACGACCCCCGGGTGCTGCTCCAGGTGCGTGCCGCGCGGCTGACCGGCGCCGGAGCGCTCGTGTGACGGCGGCCCCGACCAGACAGGTGCAGGAGGCGGCGCTGGCCTGGGTCGTGGCGCGGCGCGGCCGGTTCGCGCTGGGCGACGACGCCCTGGCACCGGACGGCCGGGTGAACAGCACCTGGAAGCCACTCGGCGAACTGGCCCAGGTCTGCGCCACCCTCGCCCGGCACACACCCCACGCCGACCCGCTCCACGCCCACGTGCGCGACCTGCTGGACTTCGCCTGGCGCGAGACCGGCAGGGGCGAGCTGCTCCTCCGCCTCCAGCGCGCGGAGCCGTTCGCCACCTACCCCCTGGAGGTCTACGCCGCCTTCGCCTCGGCGGGGCTGCGGCACCCGGGCTACGAGGAGGCCGCGGCCGGCGTCGCCCGCACGCGCGGCTGGCGGCTGACCGAGCAGGATCCCACCCGAGCCCTGGGCGTCCTGCTGGCAGAGCGGACCAGTGGCCTGCGCCCGCACGCGGACCCGGATCGGGTGCTGGCACGCACCTGGCTCGGCGGACTGCCAGAGCCCTGGACCTTCGAACGCTCGTCCGGCTACGCGGTCACCCATGTCGTCTTCCACCTCACCGACTGGGGCCGCGGCGGCCCCGGGGTGCCCCCGGACCTGGCCGGCTACCTCACGGACTGGCTGCCGGCCTGGCTGGAAACCTGCCTGGAGGCCCGTATGTGGGACCTCGCCTGCGAACTGCTGGCCACGGCCGTGCTCCTGCCCGCCCCACCCGACGCGGCGGCGCTCGCCGGGGCCTGGAACCGCATCGCGGACGCGCAGCAGGCCTCCGGGGCCCTGCCGGAGGAGGGCGCCTTCGAAGCGCTGCCGGACGGGCCCGGTTTCGCGCACAGCTACCACTCCACCCTGATGGCCGCCTTCGCGGCCGGTCTGACGGCCGGCCGCACGAGCCGGCCCGACAGCGACGCGCGCCTCGCGCCCGGCGGACAAGGAGTGCCCGGATGACCGACACACGTCTGCTGCACACCGTGGGGGTCCGAGCGATCGAATGGCTGTGGGCCCACCGCGACGGATTCCGGCTGGAACCCGACGTGGACCCCGAGATCGGCTTCCTGGAGCGCTTCAAACCGGTCGGCGAGCTCGCCCTGGTCTGCAAGGTGCTGTTCCGCGAAGGCGTCGCCGGGTCACGCCAGGCCGAGCTGGCACGCCGGCTCCTGGACCACGTCTGGCGCGAGACGCTGGACGGCGGCAGCATGCTCGTCCGCGGCCAGCGAACCGAACCGATCTCCCCGATCCCCTTCGAGACCTACCTGCCCTTCAAGGAACTCGGCTACCACCAGCCCGAGATCGAGCGGGCCGCCGTACTCAACCACCGCCTGGACGGCTGGTGCGCCTACGAGACCACACCGACCCGGCGGCTGGGCCTGTCCGCGTTCCAGCGCCGCTTCGGTCTCCGGCCGCGCCCGCCCGAGCACGAGGCCCTGGCCGCGACATGGCTGGCCCGCACTCCCGAGCCCTGGACGGTCGAGGGGCACATCGCCTACGACGTCACGCACGCGGTCTTCCATCTCACCGACTGGGGCGAGAACCCCGGCGGCCTGCCGCCCCGGCTCGCCGACTACCTCGCCGACTGGCTGCCGGTCTGGATCGACGACTGGCTGGACCTGCGCCGCTGGGACCTGCTGGGCGAACTCCTCGTCGTCGACGCCTGCCTGCCCCGGCCCACGCTGGACGAGCGCGGCTGGGCGGGCTTCGCCGGCGCACAGCGGGACGACGGCGCCATGCCCGCGGTGCGCGACATGCCCGACATCGCCGACCCCGACGAACTGTTCGACGCCGTCTACCACCCGACGCTCGTCGCCGCCTTCGCCTCCACCCTGGCCACCTCCCGCGCCCTGGCCGAGCTGGCGCACCCGGTGTCATGACCGGCCCCGCGCCGCTGTGGCCCGGCGCGGCCCCGGACGGCCCGGAGGACGGCACAGCCCCGCCTGCCGGGGGAGCGGACGACGACGCGCTCGCGCTGCGGCTGGCGGGCGCCGTCGAGGCGGTGGACGCCCCCGACGCCGTCTTCGCGCTGTCCCTCGGGGGACGGCGCCTGGTGCGCTGCGGCGGAACCGCCCCGCCCCCGGCCGGCCCCCGCGACGAACTGCGCTACGAGATCGGGTCGGCCACCAAGACCTTCACCGCGACCCTGTTGACCGAGCTGACGGCGCACGGCGCCGTGACCGGGTCCGAACCCGCGGCCGGCCTCCTGGCCCCGGGACGGCCCGGGCGCGCCTCACCCGCGACCCTCGCGCACCTCATCACCCACACGGCGGGGCTCCCCGCGCTGCCGGCGGACTTCCACCTGTGTGCCCTGCCCGCCTGGCGCACCAACCCCTACGGCCGCTACCCCGCCGAGCGCGTCGTCGACGCGTTCCTGCGGTACCGCTCCCGCCGCCGGCCCGGGACCCGATGGCACTACTCCAATTTCGGGGTCGCCGTACTCGGACACGCGCTCGCCGCGGCCACGCACACCCCCTGGGAGGACCTCGTCCGCGCGCGACTGCTGCGTCCCCTCGGGCTCGGGAACACGGCCCTGGCGCCGACGGGCGACGGCCTGGACGCGACGGGCCACGGCAAGGACGGCCGCACCCCGGTCCCGGCCTTCGACGCCGGCGGCTTCCAGGCGGCGGGAGCCCTCCGCTCCACCCCGCACGACCTGCTCACCTTCCTCGAAGCCCACCTACGGCCGGGCGAGTCGCCCCTGACGGACGCGCTCAGGGCGGCCCGTCGTCCCGTACTGCGACGCGGCCTGGGGCACCGGCACGTGCACACGGTCGCCTGGTTCCGACATCCGGTCTCCGGCGGGGGCATGTACTTCCACAGCGGCGCCACCCTCGGCCAGCAGGCGTTCCTCGGTTTCCGGCCGGACACCGGGACGGCCCTCGTGGCCGTGTGCACCCGGCGGTTCAGGGCGAACGACCCGTTCGTGTCCACGGCGTACGGGCTGCTGGCGGAGCTGTAGCGAGGGTCGGGCCCGGGAGCGCCTCCGTGCTCCCGGGCCCGACCGGTCTACCGGCGCCGTCTCACACGCGCTGCCACAGGGCGGGCGTGACGTCCGGAGCCCACGAGCTCTGGGCCTGGTGGGACTGCAGACACCGGTAGGTGACCGTCCCGACCGTCACCTCCGTCCCCACCTCGTACACCCTTCCCGCACGCCAGGCGCGCGCATCGGCCGGCTCGGGTGCCGTGGAGGCCGCTCCCGTCGTCTTCAGCGTGAGGCCGAAGTCCCCGAGGATCGGGTTGACCGGCTGGAAGAACGTGGTGCCGCCGCGCGTGCAGTCACCGGAGCCGCCCGAGGTGACCCCCTGCGCCTGCGCGCCGGAGATGTAGGGGCCGCCCGAGTCCCCGGGCTCCGCGCACACATCGGTCTGCGTCAGTCCGTCGACCGTGCCCTCGGCGTAACTGACGCTGGTGTCCTGCTGCTTGACGGTGCCGCAGTGCCAGCCGGTGGTCGAGCCCGACCGGCACACCGACGCGCCCACCATGGCCTGCACCGAACCGGCCACCTCCACCTTCTGGCCGTTCTCCCCCCTGACGTAGGGGGTGGCCGTCCAGCCGGAGTTCGTGGCCACCCAGGACATGTCCTTGCCGGGGAACGTGGAGGCCTGGAAGGTCCCCTGGGCGGTGGTCTGGTCGGCCCCGGTGGTCTTGGACCCCGGCTTGCCGCAGTGGCCGGCCGAGGCGAAGCCCTGCTGCTCGCCCTTGGTGACGGAGAAGCCGACGGAGCAACGTGCCGTGGCGTCGATGTAGTAGGCGTCCCCGCCGACGATGTCCGCCATCAGGCGCGGCCGCTTCGCCGACAGACGCACGGCCGTGCGGCCCGCCTCGGCGCCGGCCGCCTTGACGAACGCGGTCGCCGCCTTCCGGCTCCTGGCCTCCACCACGACCCGATTCGTCCGTACGTCCACGTACCACACCGGGGTGTCGGCGGTCTTGACGTTGGCCGCCGCCCGGTCCAGCTTCTGCTTGACCGACCGCAGGTCGGCCAGCGCCCACCGGGCGGCCACGGGGGTGGCGCCCTGCGCCCGGATCGCGGGGAAGTCCGCCCGGTCGGTGGTCGCGACGGTCAGCTCGGCCGCCGTCGCACCCTTGACCCAGGCACCGGCGAAACGCGTGCCCAGGGTGTTGCGCAGGACACCCGCCCGGGTGCCGGCCTCGGCCTCGTTGACCAGGCGGGTGGCCGCCTGGTCCGGCGTCAGACGCAGGTCGCGTTCCAGGGCGTGCAGAACCTGCGGCGACGGCCTGTCGGCGCCGAGCGTCTGGGCGGCGCTGGGAGCCGGGCCGCGGGCCGGCCCGGCCGACGCCGCCGGCTGGATCGCGGTGAGCGCGAGTGTGCCGAGCGCGACCACGGCGGCGCCGCGTACGGTCGCGCGGTGTCTGTCTGCCATTCGGCGTACCTCCTGAGGGATGCGGTGGAGCAGGTCGTGAGACCACAGCCCTAGCCCCCGGCGCCGGCGAGATGCCGTGGGCCGGGGGCTTTTGCGTACTACGGGGGACACCGGGAGCGGCATGTGCAGTAGCGCCCCGCCGGCCCCGTTCCCGCCCCGGAGAGCGGGCCGGTTCACCCGCCCCGGTGACGGGCCGAGGGGCTGACGGCCGTCCGCCCAGGGACCAATGGGCACGTCCGGGGACCTGCGGCCGCTCACCTCGCCGGGCGCGGCGCAGAAGGATCGTTTCCGGAACCGCCCCACCGCAGCGACCGGCGCAAGGAGCACTGCCATGTCCGCCACACCGTCAGGACGCGAGGCACCGGACCGGGGCCCCGGGAAGGCACTCGGCCTGCCCGCCGCCTCCGCGCTCGTGATCGGCAGCATCATCGGCACGGGCGTCTTCGCCCTCCCGTCCGCCCTGGCGCCGTACGGGCCGATCTCACTCGTCGCGTTCGCCGCCGTGACCCTCGGCGCCCTCGCCCTGGCGCTGACCTTCGGCTCGCTCGCCGGGCGCGTCCCGGCCGGCGGCGGGCCGTACGTCTACGCCCGCGAGGCCTTCGGCGAGTTCACCGGATTCCTCAACGCGTGGTCGTACTGGATCACCGCCTGGGCGGGGAACGCCGCGATCGTGGTCGCCTGGGTCGGCTACGTCGAGGTGTTCGTCAACACCGGGCACCGCACCGGTGTCTCGATCCTGATCGCACTGGTCGGGCTGTGGATCCCGGCCGCCGTGAACCTCACCGGCGCACGGAACACGGGCGCCTTCCAGGTGATCACCACCGTGCTGAAGTTCGTCCCGCTGGTCTTCATGGCCACCGTCGGCCTGCTGTTCGTCGAGTCCGCGGACTTCGGCCCCTTCAACGCCTCCGGCCGGTCCGCGACCGGCGCGATCTCCGCGGCAGGCGCCATCGCCCTGTTCAGCTACCTCGGTCTGGAGGCCGCGTCCGTCGTCGCCGGACGCGTGCGCGAACCCCGGCGCAACGTGCCGCGCGCCACCGTCTACGGCACCCTCGTCTGCGCCGTCATCTACATCCTCGGCACCCTCGCCGTCTTCGGCACCGTCCCGCACAGCCGGCTCGGCGCCTCCACCGCGCCCTTCACGGACGCCGCGAACAACATCTTCGGCGGCACCTGGGCCGGTGACGTCGTCGCCGCGGCCGCGATCATCTCCGGCATCGGCGCCCTCAACGGCTGGACCATGCTGTGCGCCGAGATGCCGTACGCGGCGGCCCGCGACGGGCTCTTCCCGGCCGCGTTCGCCCGGCTGCGCGGCGAGAACGGCGTCCCGGTCTTCGGCATCGTCGCCTCCACCGTGCTCGCCTCGCTGATCACCGTCTTCAGCTACACCCGCTTCGAGGACGTCTTCACCAAGATCGTCCTGCTGAGCGTGCTGACCGCCGTGATCCCCTACCTGTTCTCCGCGGCCGCCCAGCTCCACTGGCTGCTCGTCCGCGGCCGCGAGGGGCTCGGCCGCGGGCGGCTGATCCGGGACGCCACGGTCGCCGCACTGGCCATGGCCTTCTCGTACTGGTCGATCCAGGGCAGCGGCTACCAGACCGTCTACTACGGCCTGTTCGTGCTGCTTCTCGGCCTGCCGGTCTACCTCTGGCTCAAGCGCGACAGCGGCGGGTACGGCGAGAGCCCGGCCCTGCCCGCCGCAGAGTCCCGCGCGCCGGAGACAGCGCCGCTGAAGCCGGCCCCGCGCATTCCGCGGCAGCGCGGACGGCAAAACGGGAACGTCCTGCGCCACCACGACTGACACCCGGGAGTCACGCCATGACCACGTTCCACGTCGACTCCGAGGCCGGCCGCCCGCGCCAGGTGATCCTGCACCGCCCCGGACCCGGACCGCGCTGCATGAGCTGCCCGATCGAACGCGAACCGGCCGACTGACCGGCAAGGAGACCTCCATGAACATCGACCTGCGAGGCCGCTCCTACCTGAGCGAACTCGACTTCACCTCGGCCGAGGTGCACCACCTTCTCGATCTCGCCGCCGAGCTGAAGAATCCCAGGGGCGCCGGCATCGAGCGGCCCCGGCTCACCGGCCGCCACCTCGCGCTGATCTTCGAGAAGAGGTCCACCCGCACCCGGTGCGCCTTCGAGGTGGCCGCCGCCGACCAGGGCGCCGCCACCACCTGCCTCGGCCCCGGCGACACCCACCTCGGCGGCAAGGAGTCCGTCGCCGACACCGCCCGCGTGCTCGGCAGGATGTTCGACGGCATCGAGTACCGCGGCTCCGCGCAGTCCACCGTCACCCAACTCGCAGGTCACGCCGGCGTACCCGTCTACAACGGGCTGACCGACACCGCCCACCCCACACAGAGCCTGTGCGACGTGTTCACCATGCGCGAGCACAGCCCGAAGCCGCTCACCGACATCAGCTACTGCTACCTCGGCGACGGCGGCAACAACATGGCCAACTCCCTGCTGTCGATGGGCTCCCTGCTCGGCATGGACGTGCGGATCGCCGCCCCCGCCGCGCTGTGGCCCGACCGCGGCCTGGTCGCCGACTGCCGCTGGTTCGGCGAGCGCACCGGTGCGCGGATCACGGTCACCGAGGACGTCGAGACCGCCGTACGCGGAGCCGACTTCCTGCACACCGACGTCTGGGTCTCCATGGGCGAACCCGCCGACACCTGGCGCGAGCGCATCGACCTGCTGCTGCCCTACCAGGTCACCGCCCGGACGCTCGCCGCCACCGGCAACCCTGACGTGCGGTTCATGCACTGCCTTCCCGCGCTGCACGACCACAGCACCCGGCTGGGCCGCCAACTCCTGGACGCCTACGGCCTCGACGGCCTGGAGGTCACCGACGAGGTCTTCTCCTCGCCCGCCTCGATCGTCTTCGACCAGGCCGAGAACCGGCTGCACACCATCAAGGCCGTACTCGTCGCCACCCTGGAGGACTGAACCATGCGCATCGTCGTCGCCCTCGGCGGGAACGCCCTGCTGCACCGGGGCGAGCGCCCCGACGCGCAGGTCCAGACCGCCAACATCGTCCGGGTGGCCACCGCGCTGGCCGCGCTCGCCCAGGAGAACGAGCTGGTGATCACCCACGGAAACGGCCCGCAGATAGGCCTGCTGGCGCTGGAGAGCGCCACGGACCCCGCGCTGACCGCCCCCTACCCGCTCGACATGCTGGGCGCCCAGACCCAGGGCATGATCGGGTCCCTGCTGGTGCGGGCCCTGCACGACGCGCTGCCCGGCCGGAAGATCGCCGCACTCGTCACCCACACCTGCGTACGCGCCGACGACCCGGCCTTCGACCGGCCGACCAAGTTCGTCGGCCAGGTGTACTCGCGGGCGCGGGCCCAGACGCTGGCCCGCGAACGGGGCTGGAGCGTGGCCCGGGACACCAAGGGCTGGCGCCGGGTCGTCCCCTCGCCGGCGCCCGAGTCCTTCGTGGAGACGGACACCATCCACGACCTGCTCGCCGCCGACACACTCGTCGTCTGCGCCGGCGGCGGGGGCGTCCCCGTCGTCGCCGACCCGGACTGCGGCGGGCTGACCGGGGTGGAGGCCGTCGTCGACAAGGACCTCGCCGCCGCCCTGCTCGCCCAGGAGCTCAAGGCCGACTTCCTGCTGATCCTCACCGACGTCCCGTGCGTGTACGCCGGCTTCGGCACCCCGGACCAGCGGCCCGTACTCGACGCCACCCCCATCGAGCTGCGCCGCGGCGGCTTCCCCGCCGGGTCCATGGGACCCAAGGCCGAGGCCGCCGCCCGCTTCGTCGCCCGCACCGGCGGCCTGGCCGCCATCGGGGCCCTGGACGCGGCCTACGAGATCGTCCACGGCCGCTCCGGCACCCTGGTCCGCCCGGACCTCACGGTGGGCTGACCGGCCGTGAGACGCCACCGTCGCCGGATCCGTCGCGAGCACGAGAAGACGCGGCGCCGGGCCCCCGGCCGGAAACCCGGCCCGGGCGCCCGCGTCATGGACGTGAGGAGGCCCGTGCACCGATGTGGTGCACGGGCTCCGCGGCCGCCGGCCGAGTCCCGCCCTGTCGAGCTCGGCGGTGCCGCGCGGAGATGGTCCTCAGCCGCTCCGGAGCGGGGGCGGTCATCCGGTCTTGTGCCCCCAGCGCGGGCCGACCATGGCCCATTCGGTGTCCCATCCGTCGAGACGTCGCCGGTCCAGCCGCCAGCGGACCACGGCCCCGGCGGCGAACACGACGCCGGCGGTCGCCAGCGAGGCCGCCGTGCCCAGCAGACCGGCCTCGAACCCCGCCTCCACGCGGCCGGGCGGCTGGGAGGTGAGCCGGCCCTCGGCGTCCAGCCAGACCGGAACCCGGGCACCGGCCTTCTGCCCGGCGCTCACCAGGGCCCGGCCGGTGTGGGCCGTGCCGTCGGAGGTGGTCCAGCTGACGTTTGCCGATATCCGTTCGGCCGTGTCCCCGCTCGAGGCGGCACTGGGCAGGTCGGTGAGGAGGACGGCCCGGACGGAATGCCGTTCGGCGCGCTGCCGGGCGAGCACGTCGTCGGCCGCGTGAGCGGTGACCAGTCCGGCGATCGCGCCGCCGACGGCGATGACCATCCACATGGCCAGGACGACCCAGGCCTCGACGATGTCGTCGTGCCGGCGCAGTGGGTTGTTCCGCCACCGCCACAGCCGCTTCTTCACGGGCTTGCCGCTCATCGGTCCGCACCTCCTCCTCGTGGTCACGGACAAGACGGTGACACCCTGAAGGGCGCGCCGGGATGGGCCGACCAGGCGCTTTCGGGGGTCCATACGGGACCTGCTGCCCGGCACCTTTGGGCCGTTCAGCCCCCTGCCCCGCCTCGGCCCGCGGCCGGACGGACACCACCGCGGCCGCTGCCCACCGTCGCTCTGCCGCGGCGACCCACCGCGGCAGCCCGCCCGTCCGTCCGTCGGACGGCGACTTCGCGTCGCTGTAGCAGTCGAGGCGCCTCGTCCGCCCGTTGGCCGGCGACCTCGCCGTCCCCGCCGTCGCGGCCGGTCCGCACGTCAATGCCGCGGCCGACGGCCTCGCCTTCCCAGCTCTCGCGGTCTGTCCGGCTCGTGCGCCCGTTGGCCGGCGACCTCCCTTCCTCGCTGTCGGGGCCGGTCCGCACGTCATTGCCGTGGCCGGCGGCCTCGCCCCTTCCTAGCTCTCGCTGTCGGGCCGGCTCGTGCGCCCGTTGGCCGGCGACCTCGCCGTCCCCGCTGTCGGGGCCGGTCCGCATGTCACTGCCGTGGCCGGCGGCCTCGCCCCTTCCTAGCTCTCGCTGTCGGGCCGGCCGGTGCGTCCGTTGGCCGGCGACCTCGCCGTCCCCGCTGACGGGGCCGGCTCGCACCTCAACGCCGCGGCCGGCGGCCTAGTCCTCGCCGCCGGCGTCGGCGCGGTGTGGGCGCTCGCCGCACCATGGCCGGCGATCAGCCCTTCGCGCCGGCCAGGTGCCCCGCGTCCGCCGCAGGGGCGAGGGCCTCGCAGAGTCGGGTTTCGAGGTCGAAGACGCCCGCCAGGCCCACCGGGGGCAGCAGCCGCCGGAACTCGGGGCTGTCCGTGACCAGCCGCAGTCGGCCCTGGTGTGCCATGACACGGTTGCGTGCCCGGCACAGCATGCCCAGTCCTGAGCAGTCGATGAAGGTCACGTCGCGCAGGTCCACGACCAGGTCGGGACATGGACCCGCGGTCAGCTCGTCGAGCCGGGCCGAAAGCGACGGCACCGTGAGCAGGTCGATCTCCCCGCGCAGCACCACGACGGTCCGGCCGGCGACGACGCGTACCGCCGGCGGTGGGGGATCGGAGTGCGTTTCGGCCATGGGAAAAGGCAATCGGGCACACCCGGGGGGCGGGTAGGGCCGTTCGGTCCAGCAGGGTCCTCCCGGGGTGGGCCGTACGGGCACGGCAGGAGCCGAGGACCCGTCCGGCGGGACCCTGGGGGCCGACCGGCCCAAGCGTCCGCCCGGCACGGCCGGACAAGCTGGACCTGCGGGGCAATCCCGGCGCCGTACCGGCTCGCGGCCCTCCCGGACCCCGGGAGCGACAGGCCGAGGAGGGAAGGAACGACATGAAGGGCTTCGTCTACCACGGACTCGGCAAGTCCTCCTGGCAGGAGGTCCCGGACCCCGGCATCCAGGACCCCACGGACGCCGTCGTCCGCGTCGACGCCGTCACCATCTGCGGCACCGACCTGCACATCCTCAAGGGCGACGTCCCCGAGGTCCGCCCCGGCACCGTCCTCGGCCACGAGGCGGTCGGCGAGATCGTGGAGATCGGCACCGACGTGCGCACCGTACGCCCCGGCGACCGGGTACTGGTGTCCTGCATCACCGCGTGCGGCCGCTGCGCCTACTGCCGGCAGGCCATGTACGGCCAGTGCCGGGGCGGTGGAGGCTGGGCCCTCGGCCACCTGATCGACGGCACCCAGGCCGAGTACGTGCGCGTGCCGCACGCCGACCTGTCCGTGCACGCGCTGCCCAGCACGCTGGACGCCAAGGAGGCCGTCCTCCTCGCGGACATCTTCCCGACCGCCTACGAGGTCGGCGTCCTCAACGGGCGCGTCCGCCCCGGGGACACCGTCGCCGTCGTCGGCGCCGGCCCCGTCGGGCTGGCCGCGATCGCCACCGCCCGGCTTTTCAGCCCGGAACGCGTCGTCGCCGTAGACCTGGCCGCCGCCCGCCTGGACGCCGCCAAGGGGCTGGGCGCCGACGCCGTGGCCGACGCCCGCGAGGACCCCGAGCAGCTCGTCGCCGATCTCACCGACGGACTCGGCGCCGACGTCGTCATCGAGGCGGTCGGCACCCCGGAGACGTTCGAGATGTGCACCCGGATGGTCCGCCCCGGCGGGCACGTCGCCAATGTCGGCGTGCACGGCGCTCCCGCGACCCTGCACCTCGAGGACCTGTGGATCAAGAACGTGACCATCACCACCGGCCTGGTCGACACCAGCTCCACGCCGACCCTGCTGCGCATGGCGGCCGCCGGCCGGCTGCCCGCCGGGGCCCTGGTCACCCACACCTTCCCGCTGAACGCCATGGAGGAGGCGTACGACGTCTTCGCCCGCGCCGCCGACACCGGCGCCCTGAAGGTGGTGCTCGGCGAGGAGTCGCACGAGGCCGTCGCCGTCCGGACGACGTGACCGGACCTGACCTTAGGGAGTGACGGGCCATGACCGCACCGATCCCGTCCAACGCGCACGAGACCACGGCCCCGGGCGATCTCGGGCGCCGACTCGCCCGGCGACGCGAAGACCTCGGCCTCACCCGTGAGGAGACGGCCGTCCGCGCCGGCATGGCCCTCGGCTACCTCCAGTACCTGGAGGAGCAGCCGACCGCCGCTCCCGGCACCAGCACGCTGCTCAGGCTCGCCGGGGCGCTGCGCACCACCCTGACCGAACTGACCGGCGGAGAGGTGGAGGTGCCGCCCGGTCCCGCGCGGGCGGCACCCCACGCCGAGTTGACCGAACTCACCCCCCAGCAGTGCCGCGCCCTGCTGGCGACCCACGGCGTCGGACGCATCGCGGTGCCCACCGCCGAAGGACCTCTCGTCGTCCCCGTCAACTACAGCGTGGTCGACGGCGCGATCGTCTTCCGCACGGCCCCCGGCACCCTGCCGGCCCAGGCCGCGGGCTGCCGCGTCGCGTTCGAGGTGGACCGCATCGACGACGTGTTCAGCCAGGGCTGGAGCGTGTTGGTACGGGGCCTGGCGCGGCTCGTGACCGACCCCGCGGCCGTACGCCGGCTGACCGAGCAGGCGCGCGGCGAACCCTGGGCCGGCGGGCGGCGGGACACCTGGGTGCGCATCGAGCCGCTCGCGCTCACCGGACGCCGGATCACCGCCTGAAAGGTCCCTTGGCCCGGCCTGTTCGGGACCGATGGCCCTTAGCCCGCGGTCCCGCCGCGCCAACCATGGAGAGACACATCCCGACCGCCCCGTCCGGGCGGCATACGACGGGCCGAAAGCGACTGGCTGATGTATCCCAATGACGGATTCCGCGAACTCGAACGGCAGGAGTGCCTACGTCTGCTGGCGAAGGCGCCCGTCGGCCGTATCGTGCACACGCGCCAGGCCCTGCCCGCGGTGCTCCCGGTCAACTTCTCCCTGGACACCGACGGTGCGGTGCTGCTGCGCACCTCGGCCACCTCGGAACTGGTCCGCGCGATCGACGGCGCCGTGGTGGCCTTCGAGGCCGACGAGGTCGACGCCGAAGCGCACGCCGGCTGGAGCGTCGTGGTCACCGGCCACGCCGCGATGGTCACCGACCGGGCGGAGCAGGAGCGCCTGGCCCGCACCGGACCCCGCTCCTGGGCGCCCTCCCCGAGGGAGGTCTTCGTGCGCATCGAGCCCGAGCTGGTGACCGGGCGCGAACTGATCGCCGGGCGCAGCCTGTACGGGGTCGATCTGCAGGCCCCCCGCTGAGCGAAGCGCACGCCCCTGCTGAGCGAACGGCACGGCCCCTTGCCGTAGGACCGCACGGCCCTACGGCAAGGGGCCGTCCGGCATCACCGCCGGGTTCGCGCGGTCCCTGCCCCCGGCTCCCGCACGGCACGACCATCGAGGTGATGGCCGTAGCGGGATCCCCGCGAGCCGCACGGCGGCGTACGCGCCCCGGTCCCGGCGGCTCCTTCCCGCCGCACGGGAAGAGCACGGCACAGAAGGGAAACGGGACATGACTCTCCAGCACGTCGTCGTCGGAGTCGACGGCACACTGGTCGCCGTACGCGCCCTGGACCGGGCCGCGGACGAGGCCGCACGACGCGACGCCGAACTGCGCGTCGTCTACGCCGTGCCCGACCGGGACGAGGCCCCGCCGATCCTGGCGTCCGCCGTGGCCCGCGTCCACGCCCGGCGCCCCGGCCTGCGGGTGACGACCCAGGTCGTCCAGGGCAACGCCGTACGGGCATTGACCGACGCGAGCGAGGGCGCCGCCCTCACGGTCGTCGGCACCCGCGGGTTCGGCGGGGTCACCGGCACCCTGTTCGGCTCGGTGAGCCTGCGGCTGGCCGCGCACGTGCACGGCCCGCTGATGGTGGTGCGCGGGGACCACCCCGTCGACCACGCCGCCGAGCCGTTCGACGCCGGCCGGCACGTTCTGCTCGGCCTGCAGGGCGACGGCGACGCGGACGTGGCCGCCTACGCCTTCGAGGAGGCCGAGCGGCGCGGTGTGTGGCTGCACGTGCTGCACTCCTGGAACCACCGGCACGTCGCCCCCGAACTGCCCTCGCTGATCCCCGCGACCAGCCCCGGCCAGGAGCGCCTGGCCCAGCACGACCGGGCGGAGGAGGCCGTACCGCGCTTCAGCCTCGCCCGGCTGCAGGAACGGCACCCCCGGGTGGGCGTCGACGCCCGCACGGTCCGCGGCGGGCCGGCCCACGCGCTGCTGGAGGCCACCGCGGACGCGTCCGTCGTGGTGATCGGCGCGCACCGCCGCACGGGCCGTGTCGGCCCGCACCTGGGCACGGTCGCGCACACCCTGCTGCACCACTCCCACTGCCCCGTCGTGCTGGTGCCGGCGGACGAGTGACGGCCCCCGCCGCCGGGATCCAAGTGGTCCCGTCGGCGGGGACGTTCGGACCGGAGGCCGGGCCCTGCAGCCCATGCGACGACCGTCGCAGGACCGGGATATTTGAAAACGTGACGAGGGCTTGGAAGGCCCCCGTGAGACTCCTTCGAGGGGATGAAGATCATGGCAGTGCACGACCACCCGCAGCGTCACCAGGGATTCCACTTCCCGTCCCTGCGCCGGACCGGAACGGCCCCCCGCACCACGGACACCACGACGGCGGCGGCCGTGACCGGCGCGCACGTCCTCGCCGGGCTGCGCCTGCTGACCGGGTTCGTCTTCCTGTGGGCGTTCCTGGACAAGACGTTCGGCCTCGGCTACGCGACCCCGTCCGGCAAGGGCTGGATCGACGGCGGTTCGCCCACCAAGGGCTTCCTGAGTTCGGTGGCGGCCGGACCGATGGAGTCGACGTTCCACGACTGGGCCGGCGCCGGCTGGGCCGACTGGCTCTTCATGCTCGGACTGCTGGGTATCGGCCTCGCGCTGATGTCGGGCGTGGCGCTGCGCCTCGCCGCCGTCGCGGGCACGCTGATGATGGCTCTGATGTGGATGGCCGAATGGCCGCCGGCCAAGCACCTCTCGGACGGTTCGCCGAGCATGTCGACCAACCCGTTCGTCGACTACCACGTCATCTACGCCGTCGTGATGATCGCCCTGGCGGTCGTGGGCGCCGGCGCCACCTGGGGCCTGGGCAGGCTGTGGGCACGGCTGCCCTTCGTCAGCCGTAACCGCTGGCTGCTCTGACCGCTCGATGCACACCTGGTCAGGGGCGCCGCCGCTGAGGGGATCCGATTCCCGCAGCGGCGGCGCCCTTTCGCGTGCGGCAGGGCGGGACCGATCGGTACCGGACAGGGACTTGTGGACCTTCCCGCCGCGGGCCGCCGCCGACGACAGTGGTCGTGACACGAAGGAGGCTGCACACATGTCCCGAACCCTCACCGTCGGCCTGGACGGCTCGCCCGAAAGCCTCGCGGCCGCCGAATGGGCCGCGCGGGAAGCCCTGTTGTGGCCGGCCGCGCTGCGCGCCGTGTACGCCGGGGACCAACAGCCCTCCAGCTACCGGCCGTTCGCCGGCGAGGCCGTGGCGGCGCCCGGCGAGGACCGGGCCGAGCGCCTGCTGCGGGAGGTCCGCGCCGTGCTGACTCACCGTCACCCGGGCCTGGACGTCACCACGGCACGGCTCGACGGGCGCCCCGCCGCGGCCCTGCTGGAGGCGGCCCGCGAGGCCGACCTCCTGGTGCTCGGCTCCCGCGGACTGGGCCGCGCCGCCGGCCATCTGCTCGGCTCCGTCGCCGCGGCCGTGCTGGACCGGGCGGAACGGCCCGTGGTGCTCGTACGCGCCGCCGACGACACGTCGGACGAGGAGCCGGCGCGGGACCACGCGGGCGCCGTGGACAGGGACGTGGTGCTCGGCCTGGAACTGCACGACCACGCCGACGACGCCCTCCTCGCCTTCGCCTTCGACGCCGCCTCGCGCCGCGGTGCCGTCCTCAGGATCGTCCACGGCTGGCGGCTCCCGGCCTATCCCGACGTGCTGTCCGCCGGCACGGACGAGCTGGAGGTCCTGGACACGCTGCTGCGGCCGTGGCGGGAGAAGTACCCCGCGGTCGAGGTGACCCGCGAGGCGGTCGTCGGAGGGGCGGGACCGCATCTCGTGGACGCCTCGCGGGACGCGGCCCTGGTCGTGGTCGGCCGCCGCAACCGCCGTACGGCGGCCGTCGGTTCACCGATCGGGCCCGTGACGCAGGAGGTCGTCCGGCATGCCGTGGCCCCGGTGGCGGTCGTACCGCACGACTGACCGCGGGCCGCGCCCCCGCCGCGCCCGGCTCAGCCGTCGGCGGGGGCCAGGCGGATCCCGGTCACCAGATCGGGGCGGATGCGCACCGCGTAGTCCATGGCACGGCCGACCCAGGGACGCAGCAGCTCCTGGTAGCGGGCCAGCTGCTGCGGGTCGGTGACCAGATGGGCGTAGCCCGTCACCACCACGCTCCAGCCCAGATGCGTGTCGGGGTCGATGACGTCGGCCTCGTAGGCGACCACCACGCCCTGCCCGTCGGCCTGCCGGGTGCGGGAGGTCAGGGCCGCGCGCTCGTGGGTGCGGATGACGATGTCGCCGTCGTCGAGGACGTGGTTGACCGGGCGGACCGTCGGCAGCGCGTGCTGCGTGAAGACGATCCGGCCGTACGAGACGCTGCCCAGCAGCCGAAGGGCCTCCGCACTGTCGAGCGCGATGCTCTGGCGGGGTCCCGTGGGAACCGGCTGGGCTTGGTCCAGGGCCATGGGCGGATTCCGTAGATTCTCGTCGTTCGGTCGGTCGGTCGTCCGTCGCCGCCTGGCGCGGCTGTGTCCGATCGCGTCATGGAAACCGGTACCGGACATGGCCCGCTAGGGCCGTTCGGGCCCTGTCCCGGCCCCGGTGGACCCTTCCACCGCGGCCGGCCACCCGCGGGCGTCAGCTCTCGCGCGCACCCGTGTCGTCCACCTCGTAGGTGAGGCCGTTGACGACGCCGACGACCCCCTCGATCTTCCACGCCGAGCGGACGGCCGGTGCCGTCTCGCAGCTCCTCGGCACCCGGCCGGTCAGCGTGACCATGCCGTCCCGGACGGTGACGTCGACGGAGTCGCGCGGCAGGCCCAGCACGCCGACGACGATGCCGTCGACGATCTCGCGGCGGATCGTGTCGTCGGTGCGCGCGAAGACCCGCAGCAGGTCGCGCCGCGTGGCGATGCCGATCAGCCGGTCCTCCTCGTCGACGACGGGCAGCCGCTCGATGCCGTGCCGCTCCATCACCCGGGCGGCGTCCGAGACGGCCTGCTCGGGGTGGACGGTGACCGCGGGAGTGGACATCAGGTCTCCGGCGGTGAGCTTGCCGTTCCCCGCGCGCGCCAGATCGGTGCCCGAGACCACGCCGAGGACCTTGTCGTCGTGGTCGACGACCGGCAGCCCGCTGATGCGGTGCCGGTCCAGCAGCCCCACCAGCTCCTGGAAGGGCGTTGTGCGGTGGGCGAGCACGACCTCATTGGTCATCACCTCGCCGATGATGTGCGGTTCCACGGCGCCTTCTTCCTGGTTCCGGCGGATGGCGGGCAGGGTGCCCTGCCCGCCATGGACGTCCTAGCCCTGTCGCTCCTGGCCGGGGCCGCCTCGCCACGGCGGCGGAGTGGCCGTGCGCCGGGCGGTCTCCCAGCGGTCGGCGAGCCGGTCCAGCCGGGTGCGCAGGCGGTCCTGCAGCCGGTCGGCGAGTTCATGTGCGCTCGCCTCGTTCGCGTGGACGACGAGCAGCTCGCCGCCCACCCGGATCTCGGCGCCCGCTGACCAGGGCTGTTCGACATGGTGGGCGGCCGCCTTGGCGACCCGCACCTCTCCGTCGACTGCGGGCAGGCCCGGCCGTTCGAGCGCCGCGGCCACCTTGGTCCGGACGTAGGCCAGAGCCGCCTCGTCCACATCGCCCTCGGCCCGTACCCGCACGGCGAAGGCAGTGGCGGCCTCGGTGCCGATGTCCCTGGGAGTCATGTGCTCCACCCCTTTGATCGTCTGTGAGCAGTTACAGGCTCCCTCCGGTGTCCGCTCCGCCCCAGGGGCCGCCCGGCCCACGAACACGGGCCGGGGGTCCTCACAGTGGCCGAGGTGCGGAGCGCGGTGGTCCCGGGTACCCGCGCGGTACGTGGAAGGGGAGGGAATCAGGGCCGACCGGCCCTGGCCATCGGACCCTTGGGCGAGAAGGATCTCGTGATGGAACCGGTTCCGCGCCCCCGCGGGACGCGGTACGGCGGAACACGACAGACACGGCGAGGAGCATCTGATGGCGGACAGCCGGCGGCCGGGACCCGACGAACCGATTCGGGTCTTCCTGCTGGACGACCACGAGGTGGTGCGTCGCGGGGTGCACGACCTGCTCGACGACGAGCCGGACATCTCCGTGGTCGGCGAGGCGGCCACCGCCGAACAGGCCCTGGTCCGCGTCCCCGCGCTCCGTCCCGACGTGGCGGTCCTCGACGTGCGCCTGCCCGACGGCGACGGCGTCAGCGTCTGCCGCGAACTGCGCTCGCGCATGCCCGAGTTGAGCTGCCTGATGCTGACCTCGTTCGACGACGAGGAGGCCCTCCTCGACTCGATCATGGCGGGCGCCTCCGGATACGTGCTCAAGCAGATCCAGGGCTCCGACCTGGTGTCGGCCGTGCGCACCGTCGCCTCGGGGCAGTCCCTGCTCGACCCCAGCGCCACCACCCGGCTCATGGCGCGGCTGCGCCACGACCAGCGCCAGGAGGAGGAACCGGACGCGCTGCCCGGGCTGACCGACCGCGAGCGGGAGATCCTCGCGCTGATCGGGGAGGGACTGACCAACCGGCAGATCGGCCAGCGGCTCTTCCTGGCCGAGAAGACGGTGAAGAACCACATCTCCCGGCTGCTGGCCAAGCTGGGCGTGGAGCGGCGCATCCAGGCGGCCGTCATCGCCACCCAGGCCCAGGACCGGCTGCGACAGCAGGGCCACTGATCCGGCCGAGCGGGGTCCGATCGGCCCTCGGCCGCCCCCGTACGGCCCATGCCGGACCCGGCCCGCCTCCCGCAGGCTGGCAGTGCAGCCCGGACACCACCGGGCACCCGAGGAGGGACGGACATGAACGTGCGTGTGGGCATCAACGGCTTCGGCCGCATCGGCCGCAACTACCTGCGCTGCGTGCTGGAGCGCGCCGCGGCCGGCAGCGGCACGGGCATCGAGGTCGTCGGTATCAACGACATCACCTCGCCGGCCACGCTGGCCCACCTGCTGGCCTTCGACTCCACGTACGGCCGCATCGGCCGCACCGTCGAGCACGACGACACCTCGATCACGGTCGACGGACACCGCATCGCGGTCACCGCCGAGCGGGACCCGGCCGCGCTGGCCTGGGGCGAGATGGGCGTGGACGTCGTCATCGAGTCCACCGGCCGCTTCCGCACCCGCGAGACGGCCGGGGCACACCTGAGGGCGGGAGCGCGCAAGGTGCTGCTGTCCGTACCGGGCAAGGACGTCGACGCGACCGTGGTGATGGGCGTCAACGAGGGGACGTACGACCCCGAGAACCACCACGTGATCTCGAACGCCTCCTGCACCACCAACTGCGTGGCCCCCATGGTCAAGGTCCTCGACGAGCACTTCGGCGTCGTCAAGGGCCTGATGACGACCATCCACGGCTACACCAACGACCAGGTGGTCCTGGACGGCCCGCACAAGGACCTGCGCCGCGGCCGTAGCGCCGCCGTCAACATCATCCCCACCTCGACCGGCGCCGCCCGCGCCGTCGGCCTGGTCCTGCCGGAGCTGGCCGGGACCCTGGACGGCATCGCCGTCCGCGTGCCCGTAGAGGACGGCTCGCTGACCGACCTGAGCATCGTGCTGGAGCGGGCGGTGAGCGCCGAGGAGATCAACGCCGCCTACCGGGAGGCCGCCGACGGACCGCTGAAGGGCGTCCTCAGGGTCTCCGACGCGCCGATCGTCTCCCGCGACATCGTGGGCGACCCGGCCTCCTGCGTCCTGGACGCCCCGCTCACCCAGGCGCACGGCGAACTCGTCAAGGTCTTCGGCTGGTACGACAACGAATGGGGCTACACCAACCGGCTGCTGGACCTCACCGAGCACGTGATCGCCCGGCTGCCGCGGAGCTGACGGCCCGAAGCGGTCCCTCCCACCCGAGATCCCGTATCGTCCCCTCGCCAGGACCGTTACCGTGGCACATGACGTCGAGGCCGGTCGGCGACACGCACAGGGGATGTGGAGGATCACGGGTGGGACGCTCCGAGGAGCCCGCGGAGGCTCGCATGCGGCTGCCACAGCTCAGGCTCGACGAGCTGCTGGAGGAGCTGCAGGCGCGGCTGGACGCGGCTCGCGGTACCCGCGACCGGGTGCACAGCCTGCTGGAGGCGGTGCTCTCGGTCGGCCGGGAGCTGGAGCTGGAGCAGGTACTGCGCAGCATCGTGGAGGCCGCGGCGCTGCTGGTCGACGCCGAGTACGCCGCACTGGGCGTCATCGGCCCGGACGGCAAGCGGCTGTCGGCCTTTCACACCGTCGGCGTGGGCCCGGAGGAGATCGCCAGAATCGGTCCGTACCCCGAGGGTCACGGCATCCTCGGGGAGCTGATCCGGAATCCCGAGCCGCTGCGGCTGGCGAAGCTCTCCGAGCACCCCGCCTCCTACGGTTTCCCCGCCCACCACCCGCCGATGAACTCCTTCCTCGGAGTGCCCATCCGGGTGCGCGACCAGGTCTTCGGCAACCTGTACCTGACCGAGAAGCGCGGCGGGGCACAGTTCGACGAGGAGGACGAGTCGGTCCTGTCGACGCTGGCCGTGGCGGCCGGCGTCGCGATCGACAACGCCCGTCTGTACGAGGAGTCCCGGCTGCGCGAGCGCTGGCTGCAGGCCAACGCCGAGATCACGCACAGCCTGATGTCGGGCGGTCCGAGCAGCGAGGTCCTCGGGCTGATCGCCGAACGGGCCGGCGAGATCACCGACTCCGCCCTGGCGGCGGTCGCCCTGCCCATGGAGGACACCGACTCCCTCGCCGTGGAGATCGCCTTCGGCCTGGACGCCGACGCCCACCGGGGGCTCGTGCTGCCCTTGGACCGCAGTCTGATGGGGCTGGCCTTCTCCGGCGCCGCCCCCGTCACCAGCTCCGACGCCGCGCACGACCAGCGGATCTCGCCGGAGCCGCGGCGCTTCGAAGGACTCGGCCCCGCCGTGGCCGTACCCATCGGCGCGGGCGAGGAGGGGCCGCGCGGCGTCGTCCTGCTGGCCCGCAAGGAAGGGCGGCCGGTGTACTCGGCCGCGGAGATCGAACCCCTGCAGTCCTTCGCCGCGCAGGCCGCCATCGCGATGGAGCTCGCCGAGCGCCGTCGGGACGCGGAGGAGATCGCGGTGCTCAAGGACCGCGACCGGATCGCCCGTGACCTGCACGACCTGGCCATCCAGCGGCTGTTCGCCACCGGTATGACGCTGCAGAGCGCCGGCCGCTTCATCGAGCACGAGGAGGCCGCCGAGCGCGTGGTCCGCGCGGTCGACGACCTGGACGAGACCATCAAGATCATCAGGTCGACGATCTTCGGTCTGCGGGCCCGAGACGGCGGGGCGGGCACCGGACTGCGCGCCCGCGTCGTCCGGGCGGTGGGCGAGGCCGCCCCGGTCCTCGGCTTCGCGCCCAGCGTGCGGATGGAGGGGCTGGTCGACACGGACGTACCGCAGGAGACCGCCGACCATGTGATCGCCGTGCTCTCCGAGGCGCTGACCAACATCGCCCGGCACTCCGGCGCGCAGCGCGCGGACGTGGCCCTGGAGACCGACGGGCGCGAGGTGCGGCTGACCGTGGCCGACAACGGCAGGGGCATCCCCGCCGGCGGCCGCCGTAGCGGACTGCGCAACATGGCCGAACGCGCCGAACAGCTCGGCGGCTCCCTGCGGATGGACTGCCCCGAGGGCGGCGGTACGACGCTGGTGTGGCTGGTGCCGGTGGAGCGCTGAGGCGGCGCGCGTCGGAGAGTGCCCGCTGAAGTCGGGCCCAGCGGCCGCCCGGCATGCCCGGGTGGCCCCTCCCCGTGAACCCGGCGCCGGGCCAGGCTGAGAGGCGGAACGCGAAGGGACAGCCCCGTCGCGCTCATGTGTCCGGACGGGGTCCGAGCGGCCCTGCCCCGGGGCCCTTCGGCCTCTGCAGGCCGCGCGGCGCACGCCCGAGGCTGGGGTGACCCGACCGGGAGGAAGCCATGCGGGAGGTGCCATGGACGCTTCCACCGCCGCCTCGCTCTCCGCGTCGCGCACCGCGCACGAGCGGTTCATCGCCTTCCCCGGCACGGCACCGGGAACCCGCGGCCTGGTGGCCGAGTCCTGGCGGCGGTGCGCGCAGTGCGCGGTACGCCCCGACGGCAGCCGGCTCCCGCCGCTGCTGAGGACCACGGAGGAGCTGCGCGCCTACCGCACCGCCCACCCGCTCGCCGCCGCCCTGCCCATGCTCCGCGAGGTGCTGGGCACCGGGGCCGCCGACGACGGGCACGTGTTCGCCGTCGGTGACGCCGACGGAACCCTGCTGTGGGTCGAGGGCGACACCAAGGCCGTCGGGCGCGCCGAACGCATGCACTTCGTGGCGGGCGCCGGCTGGTCCGAGCGGCAGGCCGGCACCAACGCGCCCGGAACGGCACTGGAGTTGGGGCGCGCCGTGCAGATTGTGACGGGCGAGCACTACAGCGCCGCCGTGCACGGCTGGTCCTGCGCCGCCGCACCCGTCCGCGACCCGCGGACCGGCCGCGTCGTGGGCGTCGTCGACCTGTCCGGCGGGCCCACCATCGCCACCCCGCCGGCCCTCGCGGCGGTGCGGGGCGCCGCACTGGCCGCCGAGGCTGAACTCGCCCGCCTGCGAACGCCCCAGGGGGACCCGATGCGCCTGTACGCGCTGGGCCGGGACAGTGTCCTGCTGGAGGGCGCCGGACGGATGCACCGGCTCAGCCCCCGGCACAGCGAGATCGTCCTCGCGCTCGCCCTCGCCGGCCACGGTGCGACCGGTGAACGGCTCGCGGTGGACCTGTCCGAGCGGGAGGTGCCCGCCTCCACCCTGCGGGCCGAACTGACGCGGCTGCGCGCCGTGCTGGGCCCCGAACTGCTCGGCTCACGGCCGTACGCCCTGCTGCGCCCCGTACGCACCGACTTCGGCGACGTGGCGGAACTCCTCGCCGAGGGCCGGGTGGCCGAGGCCCTCGCCCACTACGCCGGCCCGCTGCTGCCCCGCTCCGACGCACCGGTGATCGTGGAGCAACGCCGCTGCCTGGAACAGCAGTTGCGCGGCGCCGTCCTGGCCAGCCGGGACGCCCGGCTGCTGCGCCGCTGGGTCGACGCCGGCTGGGGCGGAGACGACGCCCCCGCCTGGTCGGCGCTCGCCCACACCCTGCCGGGCGGCTCCCCGCAGCGCGCCGCGGCGGCCGCCAGGGCCCGCGCCCTCGGCCTGGAGAACGGAGTGGTCCCGCAGGCCGGACGGCATGCAGCGGTATTGCAGCGTCCCCGTTCCTAGCGTGTCGAGCATCAGCAGATCGTCGTCATCGAAAGGGGACGGTCATGAAGTACGAGTCTCCGGGCAGGCCCGGCAGTCCGGTCGACGTGGCGCCACGCTACGAGAACTTCATCGGAGGGAAGTGGCAGGCGCCCACCACGGATCAGTACTCGGTCAACCTGTGCCCGGCCACCGCCAAGCCCATCTGTGAGATCCCGCGCTCGGGGGCCGCCGACATCGAACTCGCCCTCGACGCCGCCCACGCCGCCCAGGGCAAGTGGGGCGAGGCCTCCACCGCCGAGCGGGCCGCGGTGCTGAACAAGGTCGCCGACGCCATCGACGCCCACCGCGAGGAACTCGCGGTCGCCGAGAGCTGGGACAACGGCAAGCCGGTCCGCGAGACCCTGGCCGCCGACATCCCCCTCGCCGCCGACCACTTCCGCTACTTCGCGGCCGCGATCCGCGCCGAGGAGAGCGAGATCACCGAGATCGACAAGAACCTGATCGCCTACCACTTCCACGAGCCGCTGGGCGTGGTCGGCCAGATCATCCCGTTCAACTTCCCGCTGCTGATGGCCGCGTGGAAGCTCTCCCCGGCACTCGCCGCCGGCAACGCCACCGTCATCAAGCCGGCCTCGCCCACCCCGTGGTCGATCCTGAAGCTGATGGAGGTCGTCGGCGACCTGCTCCCGGCGGGCGTCCTCAACGTCGTCAACGGCCCCGGAGCCGAGATCGGCAAGGCCCTCGCGACCAGCAAGCGCATCGCCAAGGTCGCCTTCACCGGCGAGACCTTCACCGGCCGCCTGATCATGCAGTACGCGGCGGAGAACATCATCCCCGTCACCCTGGAGCTCGGCGGCAAGTCGCCGAACATCTTCTTCAACGACGTGGCCGCCCACGACGACGACTTCCTCAACAAGGCCGTCGAGGGACTCGTCCTGTACGCGTTCAACAAGGGCGAGGTCTGCACCTGCCCCTCCCGCGCGCTCATCCAGGAGGACATCTACGAGGAGTTCATGGCCCGTTGCCTGGAGCGCATCCGCGCCATCAAGCAGGGCGACCCGCTCGACACCGGCACCATGATGGGGCCCCAGGTCTCCAAGCAGCAGATCGAGAAGATCGCGTCCTACGTCGAGATCGGCCTGAAGGAGGGCGCCGAGCTTCTGGTCGGCGGCCACCGGCCCACCATGGAAGGCGAGTTCGAGGACGGCTACTTCTTCGAGCCGACCGTCCTCAAGGGCCCAAACAGGATGCGGGTCTTCCAGGAGGAGATCTTCGGACCCGTCCTCGCGGTCACCACGTTCAAGGACGAGGCGGAAGCCCTGGAGATCGCCAACGACACGCTGTACGGCCTCGGCGCCGGCGTGTGGAGCCGCGACACCTCCCGCACCTACCGGATGGGCCGCGCGATCAAGGCAGGCCGCGTCTGGACCAACTGCTACCACCAGTACCCCGCGGGTGCCGCGTTCGGTGGCTACAAGATCTCCGGCATCGGCCGCGAGACCCACAAGATGATGCTCGAGCACTACAGCCAGACCAAGAACCTCCTGGTCAGCTACAGCGACAAGCCGCTCGGGCTGTTCTAGGAGGGGTACGGCGACATGTCCGAGAAGGTGGAAAGCGGCACCGCCGGGCGCGTCACCGCCACGCGTGCGGCGCGCAGGGCGATCGCGGCCCTGTGCGCCGCCCACGGCGGGCCCGTGATGTTCGTCCAGTCGGGCGGCTGTTGCGACGGCAGCGACCCGATGTGCTTCGAGGGCGGCGAATTCGCCCTGGGAGGCGGCGACATGCTCATCGGCGTCGTCGACGGCTGCACCTTCCACATGAACGCCGACCAGTACCACGCGCTCGGCCGCCCCTTCTTCGTCCTGGACGTCGAAGAGGGCGCACCGGGCGGATTCTCCCTCGCAGCCGGGGACGGGCTGCACTTCGTGACCCGGGTCAAGGTGCCCGGCGAGCAGACCAGTTGAGGAGCAGATCGATGAAGGCAGCAGTCGTCACCGACTTCGGCAAGCCCCTGGAGATCCAGGAGCTGCCCGTCCCCGAGCCCGGACCCGGCCAGGTACTCGTGAAGATGGAGGCCTCCGGCCTCTGCCACACCGACATCCACGCGGCGCACGGCGACTGGCCGGTCAAGCCCCGGCCGCCGTTCATCCCCGGCCACGAGGGCATCGGCCCCGTCACGGCCGTCGGCGCCGGCGTGCCCGCCGACCTCGTCGGCAAGCGGGTCGCCGTGCCGTGGCTCGGCTCGTCCTGCGGCACCTGCCGCTACTGCGTCTCCGGCTGGGAGACCCTGTGCGAGTCCCAGGTCAACTCCGGCTACAGCGTGGACGGTTGCTACGCGGAGTACGCCGTCGCCGACGCGAGCGGGATCGTCCATGTGCCCGACGGGGTCAGCTCGTTCGACGCCGCGCCCCTGACCTGCGCCGGCGTCACCACGTACAAGGCGATCAAGGTCGCCCGCGTGGTCCCCGCCGAGCGGGTCGCCGTCTTCGGCATCGGCGGCCTCGGCCACCTCGCCCTGCAGTACGCGTGTCTGGTCGGAGGCCTGGTCACCGCCGTCGACCTGGAACCCGACAAGCTGGGCCTGGCCCACCGGCTCGGCGCCGACGAGATCGTCAACGCCCGCACCCACGACCCGGTGGAGGAGATCAAGAAGGCCGGCGGCGCGGACGTCGCCGTCGTGCTCGCCGCGGCCCCCAAGGCCTTCGAGCAGGCGTTCAGGTCGCTCAACCGCGGCGGACGCCTCGTCATGGTCGCGCTGCCCGCCGACAACGCGGCGATCAATGTGCCCATCTTCGAGACCGTCCTCGGCGGCATCTCCGTCATAGGCTCGATAGTGGGCACGCGCCAGGACCTGGCCGAGGTCTTCGCCCTGCACGCCGCCGGCCGCACCCAGGTCATCGCCGAGACCCGGCGCCTGGACCAGGTCAACGACTCCTTCGACGAGGTCCTCGGCGGACGGGCCGAAGCCCGGCTCGTCTTCGAGTTCTGAGGCCCGGGAGACCCCCGCGGCCCAGGAGAGAGGCAGCAGATCATGCCAAACGTCACCGTGGGTGCCGTACGGGAGCGGGCGCCCGGCGAACGCCGTGTCGCCCTGGTCCCCGAGGCGGTCACCCTGCTCACCCGGGCCGGCATCGACGTCCTGGTCGAGACCGGGGCCGGCTCCGGCGCCTGGTTCACCGACGCCGACTACACCGAGGCGGGCGCCGGCGTCGTACCGGCGGACGAGCTGTACGCGCGCGCGGACGCCGTGCTGTGCGTGGGCCCGCCGGACGCCGAGACCGCACGGTCGCTGCGCGCCGGACAGACCCTGATCGGCCTGCTCGAACCACTGCGCCACCCCGTGCTCGTGCGGGAGCTGGCCGAGCGCGGAGTGCGCACGGTGAGCCTCGATCTGCTGCCGCGCACCCTCAGCCGCGCCCAGTCCATGGACGCGCTGACCTCCCAGGCCAATGTCGCCGGCTACAAGGCGGCCGTTCTCGCGGCCGACTCCTACGACCGGTTCTTCCCGATGCTGACCACCGCGGCGGGCACCATGCGCCCGGCGCAGGTCCTCGTCCTGGGCGCCGGAGTGGCCGGGCTGCAGGCGATCGCCACCGCCCGCCGCCTCGGCGCCGTAGTCACGGCGTACGACGTGCGCCCCGAGTCGCGAGGGGAGGTGGAGTCGCTGGGCGCCCGGTTCCTGGACATCCAGAGCCAGGCACCAGGGGAGGAACCGGGCGCCGGACAGGGCGGCTACGCACGGGAGCTGACCGAGGAGGAGCAGCGGGCCCAGCGGGCGGCACTGGACGCGCACATCGCCCGCACCGACATCGTCATCACCACCGCCCAGGTCCCCGGGCGGAAGCCGCCGTTGCTGGTCACCGCGGCCGCGGTGCGGGCCATGAAACCCGGCTCGGTCGTCGTCGACCTCGCCGCGAGCGACCTCGGCGGCAACGTCGAGGGATCCGAACCCGACAAGACGGACGTCCTCGACAACGGCGTCACCGTCATCGGCGCCGGCCGGCTGCCGTCCGCCATGGCGACCGCGGCCTCCACGGCCTACGCCCGCAACCTCGCCGCGCTCCTGCGCCACCTCGTGCGCGACGGCGAACTCGTCCTCGACCCGGCCGACGAGATCACGGCCGCGCTCCTGGGCGAAGCGTCACCGAAGGGAGGGGCGACGTCATGAACGAGCTCGACCTCCTCACCGCGATCACCGTGTTCGTGCTGAGCGTCCTGGTCGGCGTCGAGGTCATCAGCAAGGTCCCAGCGACCCTGCACACGCCGCTGATGTCCGGCTCGAACTCCGTGCACGGCATCGTCGTCATCGGCGCCATGCTGATCGCCGCCGAGTCGCACACCTGGCTCGGCTACGTCCTCGCCTTCGTGGCCATGGTGTTCGGCGCGATGAACGTCGTCGGCGGATACGTCGTCACCGACCGGATGCTGGAGATGTTCAAGGCACGGCCCAGCGAGAAGAAGAAGGACGTGTGAGCGCCATGGACACCGTCTCCAACGCCGTCCACTACATCTTCCTCGCCACCGCGGCCTGCTTCGTGCTCGGCCTGCACCTGATGAACCACCCGCGCACCGCCCGCCGCGGCAACGCGATCTCCGCCGGCGCGATGGCCGTCGCGATCGCCGCCACCGTGTGGCTGGTGATCCACGAGGGCACGATCACCACGACCGGCTGGCTGGTGCTCGTCTCCGGCGGCCTCATCGGCGCGGCGCTCGGCCTGTACGCCGCGCGCGAGGTCAAGATGACCGCCATGCCCCAACTGGTCAGCCTGTTCAACGCCGTCGGCGGCGGGGCCGCCGCCCTCATCGCGGTCAACGACCTGCTCCAGGCCGACCATCCGGCCGCCCTCGGCGCCCGCGTCTCCCTGCCGGGAGCCCTGGACATCGTCATCGGCGCGGTCACCTTCTCCGGATCGCTCATCGCGGCCGGCAAGCTCCAGGGCGTCGTCTCCGGCGCTCCGGTCGTCTTCCCGGGAGCACGGCTGCTCAACGTGCTGCTGCCGGCGTCCTTCGTCGCCGGCACCGTCTGGCTGGTGCTGTCGCCCGACTCCCTCGGCGCCCTCTACGGGCTGGTGGCCGTCGCCCTGCTGTTCGGCGTGACGATGGTGCTGCCCATCGGCGGCGCGGACATGCCGGTCGTCATCGCCCTGCTGAACGCCTTCACCGGATCCGCGGTCGCGATGGCCGGCTTCGTCCTGAACGAGACCGCGCTGATCATCGCGGGCATGCTGGTCAGCTCCTCCGGTGGCATCCTCACCAAGCTGATGGCCGACGCCATGAACCGGTCGATCGCCAACATCGTGATCGGCGGCTTCGGCACCGGGGACAGTGCCCCGGCGGCTGTCGCCGGAGGCACAGCGGCCCAGGTGCGGTCGGTCTCCGCGGACGACGTGGCGATCCAGCTGGCGTACGCGAGCAAGGTCATCTTCGTCCCGGGCTACGGCCTGGCCGCCGCCCAGGCCCAGCACGAGCTCGGCGACCTCGCCAAGCTGCTCACCGACAACGGCGTGGACGTCAGCTACGCCGTCCACCCGGTCGCGGGCCGCATGCCCGGTCACATGAACGTGCTGCTGGCCGAGGCCAACGTCCCCTACACCCAGCTGAAGGAGATGGACGACGTCAACCCCGAGTTCCCGCAGGCCGACGTCGCGCTCGTCATCGGCGCCAACGACGTCACCAACCCGATCGCCCGCAAGCCCGGCAACGCGATCTCGGGCATGCCGATCCTGGACGTCGACAAGGCCAAGAGCATCGTGGTCATCAAGCGCTCGATGGGCCACGGATACGCGGGCATCGACAACGAGCTCTACACCGATCCCAAGACCGGGATGTTCTTCACCGACGCGAAGAAGGGACTGAGCGAACTGAAGTCGGCGGTCGGCGAGTTCGTCGGCTGAACCGGACGTGCGAGGAGGCCCCCGCGTCGGGGGCCTCCTCGTGTCCGCGTCCGAAGCAGCCCTTCACTCCTCCGGCACCATCTCGATCGCCCCGCAGGGACACTCGGCCGCGCAAAGCCCGCAGCCCTTGCAGTAGTCCAGGTCGACGGCGAAGCCCTTGCCCGGGCCCAGCTTCCGGATGGCGTTGTCCGGGCAGACGCCGTAGCAGTTGTCGCACTCGAAGCAGTTGCCGCAGGACATGCAGCGCCGGGCCTCGAACAGCGCGGTGGACTCGTCGAGTCCCTGCACGACCTCGTCGAACGTCGAGACCCGGCGGGCCAGTTCGAGGCGCGGCCGCACCGACGCCGGGGCGTCGGAGTAGTACCAGGTGTTGAGCAGGTCGAAGTCGGCCGGAGCGTGCTTGGCGCCCGGGTCGTAGGTGGTGCCGCGCAGATACGCGTCGATGTGCCGCGCCGCCTTCTTGCCGTGGCCCACGGCCACTGTCACGGTGCGCTCCGCGGGCACCATGTCGCCGCCCGCGAAGATGCCCTGATGACCCGTCATGAGACCGTCGGCCACTTGCACCATGCCGTGGTCCACGGCCAGTTCCGGCACGTCCCGCAGCAGCGACAGGTCCGAGTCCTGGCCCAGCGCCAGCACCACGCTGTCCGCCTCCAGTTCCTCGAACTCCCCGGTGGGCTGCGGGAACCCGGTCTCGTCGAGCTCCATCCGCTCGATGGTCAGCCGGTCCTCGTCGGCGTGCTTGATGGTGGAGAGCCACTTGATGCGCACGCCCTCCTCCAGCGCCTCCTGGACCTCGACGTCGTGCGCGGGCATCCGGTCCCGGGTGCGCCGGTAGACCACCACGGCGTCGGTGGCGCCCAGCCGGCGAGCGGTGCGGGCGGCGTCCATGGCGGTGTTGCCGCCGCCGTAGACGGCGACCCTGCGGCCCAGCAGCGGCGGGCCGGCGTCCTCCATGCTGCCCAGCAGCGACACCGCGTCGAGGATGCGGGCGCTGTCCCCGGCGGGAATGTAGGCGCGCTTGCCGATCCCCGCGCCCACAGCCAGGAACACGGCGTCGAAGCCGCCGTCCGCCTGCGCGGCGAGCACGTCGTCGACCTTGGCGCCCAGTTCCAGCGTGACGCCCAGTGCCGTGATCCGGTCGATCTCCGCGTCCAGCACCTCACGCGGCAGCCGGTAGCGCGGGATGCCGTACCGCATCATGCCGCCGGGCCGGTCCTGCGCCTCGCGGACGGTCACCTCGTGGCCGAGCAGACGCAGATGGTAGGCGGCCGACAGTCCGGCGGGTCCGGAGCCGATCACCAGCACGCGCTTGCCGCTCGTCGCCGGCGGGGCCTCGACGCTCCAGCCCCGCCTGATCGCCTCGTCGCCCAGGAACCGCTCGATCGAGTTGATGCCGACGGCGTTGTCGACCTGGACACGGTTGCAGGCGGTCTCACAGGGGTGGTAGCAGACCCGGCCCATCACGGCGGGCAGCGGGTTGTCCCGCATCAACTGCCGCCACGCGGACTCGTAGTCGCCGCTCTCCGCGTGGAACAGCCACTGCTGGATGTTCTCGCCGGCCGGACAGGCCTGGTTGCACGGCGGCATCCGGTCGACGTACTGGGGACGCTCGGTGCGCCAGGCCCCGGTCCGGTTGGCGAGGCTGGAGCCCACGTCCAGGGTGATCGCGAACGGCTTCTCCTTCACGACGTCGCCTCCTCCTGCGCCAGCAGCCCGAAACGGTCGATGTTGCGGTCGGCCACCCGTTGCAGACGGGCGATGACATCCGTACGGAGCTCCGGCCGGAAGAGGTGCGCGTACCGCTTCTGCGGCCGCAGGTACTCCTCCACCGGCACGCGCCGCCGGATCGGTGTGACGTCGGTGACCACCCCGCCGGTGGCCTCGAACACCGGGAAGAGCCCGGTCTGTTCGGCCAGCCGCGCGATGCGCAGCGTGTCGTGCGAGGCCGTGCCCCAGCCCAGCGGGCAGGGCACCAGCACGTGCAGATAGCGGGCGCCGCGTATCCCCATCGCCCGGTGCACCTTCGCCTCCAGGTCACGCAGACCCGCCACGGTGGCGGTCGCGACGTAGGGGATCTCGTGCGCCATCGCGATCAGCGGCAGGCTCTTGCCCTGCCCGAAGGGGGCGCCGGGCTGCTCGCCGACCGCCTGGGTGGTGGCGGTGCGCGCGGTTGCCGGAGTGGCCCCGGAGCGCTGCACACCGGTGTTCATGTACGCCTCGTTGTCGTAGCAGATGTACAGCACGTCGTCGTTGCGCTCGAACATGCCGGACAGGCAGCCCAGGCCGATGTCGACCGTGCCGCCGTCCCCGCCCTGCCCGACCACCCGGACGTCCGTGCGGCCCTTGGCGCGCAGCGCGGCGGCCACCCCGGCCGCGACGGCGGGCGCGTTGCCGAACAGCGAGTGCAGCCACGGCAGTTGCCACGACGTCTCCGGATACGGCGTGGAGAAGACCTCCAGGCAGCCGGTCGCGTTGACGGCGATGACCTTGCCGCCGGCCGCCCGCTGGGCGGCGTCCAGGGCGTAGCGGGCGCCGAGCGCCTCACCGCAGCCCTGGCAGGCGCGGTGGCCGCAGGTCAGCGCGTTGGAACGGCCCGGGTCGGCCTGGTCGGACTGGGCCTCGGGCCCCAGCAGCCGGTTTCCGGCGGCGAAGCTGCCCACCTGGTAGAACTTGACCTGCGGTGCGGCACTCATCGGTTGCTCCCCACATCGCGCAGGATGTTCTCCGCCGACGGACCCGACCGCCTGGTCTTCGCCATCCGCGCGAGCTCCCGCTCCACCAGTTCGGTGTTGAGGTCGAGGAAGGTCAGCGGCTCCAGCCGTCCGGCGACCGCGTCGTCGAACAGCCGGTGCAGGGACTCCTTGGTGATCGGCCGCCCGCCGAGCCCGGCGATCACGGTGTGACCGGCGAGCTGGATCCCGGACAGCGCGGTGCGCACGTTCGCCGACACGATCCCGCCGATGCCGACCGCCAACGCCCGCTCCAGCACGACGACCTGACGCGCACCGCCGAGCACCGTGCGCACCGCCTCCAGCGGGAACGGCCGGAAGGAGGTGATCGCCAGCGCCCCGATCCGCACCCCGCGCTCGCGCATCTCGTCGACGACGTCGCACACGGTGCCGAACACCGAGCCCAGCACCACCACGATCGTCTCGGCGTCCTCACAGGCGTAGGGATGCACCAGACCGCCCGAGGAACGCCCGAAGACCTCCCGGAACTCCTCGGCGATGCGCGGGATCGCCTCCAGCGCCTGCATCTGCTTGGCGTGCGCCAGATAGCGCACCTCGGTGAAGGCGTCCGGGCCGACCATCGCGCCGATCGACACCGGCTCCTCGGGGTCCAGCACCTGCCTCGGCTCGTACGGCGGCAGGAACGCGTCGACCTCCGTCTGCTCCGGCACCTCGATCCGCTCCCAGGCGTGGGTGAGCACGAAGCCGTCCATGCACACCATCACCGGCAGCGACAGCTCCTCGGCCAGTCGGAAGGCCTGCGGGTGCAGGTCGGCGGCCTCCTGGTTGTCGCGGGCGTACAGCTGGATCCAGCCGGAGTCGCGCTGGGACATGGTGTCGCTGTGGTCGTTCCAGATGTTGATGGGGGCGCCGATGGCCCGGTTCGCCACCGTCATCACGATGGGCAGGCCCAGACCGGAGGCGTTGTACAGCGCCTCCACCATGTACAGCAGCCCCTGGCTGGCGGTCGCCGTGTAGGTGCGGGCACCGGCCGCGGAGGCGCCGATGCACATGGACATCGCGGCGAACTCCGACTCGACGTTGACGTACTCGCAGGGCTTGAGCGCACCGGACTTCACCAGGCGGCTGAGCTCCTCCACGATGTGGGTCTGCGGTGAGATGGGGTAGGCGGCGATCACCTCGGGACGGCAGTACGCCACCGTCTCCGCGACCGCGCGCGAGCCCTCAGTCTGCTTGAGCATGGACGAGCTCCTCACGCTCGGCGCGGACATGGTCGAACGCCTCCCGGGCCGCCGCGGCGTTGGCCGCGCCCAGCTCGCCGGGGAAACGTTCCTGGATCGCCGCGGTCAGCGAGTCGATCCGCACGCACCCGGTGAGCGCGGCCAGACCGCCCAGCAGCACGGCGTTGGGCACCGGACGCCCGAAGTGGCGCAGCGCGAGCGCGGTGGCCGGCACGGTCAGCACGACGGCGTGCGGCACCGTCTCGGCGAGATCGGCGAGGCCCAGCTCCTCGATCGGGCGCGGCGAGTTGATCAGCACGGCGCCCTCCGGGTGGAGGCCCTCGAAGACGTTGACCTGGTGCAGGAGCGTGGCGTCCTGGACGACCAGGGCGTCGGGCCGCATCACGGGCTCGCGCACCCGGATGGGGCGGTCGTCGATACGGCAGAACGCCATCACCGGCGCGCCCGTGCGCTCCGAGCCGAAGCTCGGGAACGCCTGCGCGTGACGGCCCTCCAGAAACGCCGCCACCGACAACAACTCCGCGGCCGTCACGGCACCCTGCCCGCCGCGACCGTGGATGCGTACCTGGAACACGGCGCCCTCCTCCCGGAGCCTTGTCTCCAGTCGTACCTCCGCCCCACCCCGACCTCGCAGGGGCCGAAGGTCCCCGGGCGGGGGCCGAGGGGGTAGCACGTGCGCGGTCCCTGGGCGGGCCGGACATTGACAACTGGAGGGGGCGTTCGGGCCTGGCCCGAAGGCCGGAGTCCCCGTTGCGGAGCCCCGGGGACGGTAGCGGGGGCGGGATCAGCCGCCGGCATGTGACGCGTCGGAGCCGGAGTCCGAGTCCGCCTGGGTCGGCCAGTTGTCCCGCCGTTCCTGTGCCACCGCCGCGCGGGTGCCGACCCGGTTTCCGTTGGAGCCGACCCGTTCTCCGCTCAGGGGGAAGGCGGGCGCGGTGGGTGGGGCAGAGGCGATCAGTTCGGGCAGTTCCGGGTGTTCCTGGCGCTCCGGGCGTTCGGGGAGCGCAGGGCGCGGGATGCTTCGGTGGATGGATTCGCCGTCGGTCTCCCGGCTCTGGTGCTCGAAGAAGCGGAGCATCTCCACCGGGAACGGCATGACCAGCGTGCTGTTCTTCTCCGCCGAGACGTCCACCACGGTCTGCAGCAGGCGCAGTTGGAGAGCGCCCGGGGTGTCGGCCATGGCCGCCGCGGCGTCACTCAGCCGTTGGGACGCCTGGAACTCACCGTCGGCGGCGATGACCCGGGCACGGCGTTCACGCTCGGCCTCGGCCTGCTTGGACATGGAGCGCATCATCGACTGCGGAAGGGCGATGTCCTTGATCTCCACCCGCTCGATGCGCAGCCCCCAGGGTTCCTCGGTGGGGGCGTCCATCACCTTCTTGAGTTCCGTGTTGATGTGGTCACGGTCGGACAGGAGCGTGTCGAGATCCGCCCTGCCGATGACCGCGCGTAGCGAGGTCTGGGCGATCTGGGACACGGCGCTGGGGTAATTGCGGACGTTCACCAGGGCTTTGACCGGATCGATGACCTTGAAGTAGACGACCGCGTCCACGGTGAGTGTCACGTTGTCGGCGGTGATGGATCCCTGCGGCGGGATGCCGAGCACCTCGGTCTGGACGGACACCTTACGCATCCGGTCCCCGATGGGCCGGATGACGCGCAGGCCGGGCCCGCGGATGTTCGGCAGCAGCCGCCCGAAGCGGAACACCACGCCCTTCTCGTATTGCTGGACGTTGCGCACGCTCAGCGCGAGCAGGACCAGCCCGGCCACGGCGAACACCACCAGCACGGTGATCAGAACACCCATGGTTCTCACATTCCTTACGTCGATGTCGTCCCCGGACCCGAGCGGCCCGGGAAGCACCCGGCACGGGAGGACCCCGGCCGGTGTCCGTTGAGCGGCCGGGGTCCGGGGCTGCTGTCGAGGCTCTGCCACGTCGGCCCGGCTCAGCCGGGAGAACTCCGCGGTCATTCGCGCCTGCCGGCCCTGGCGATGCCGGTGGCGGCAGGAGTCCGCTCGTCGACGACGGGGTCCAGGCATGCCGTCGGGCGCGGTGAGGAGACCCGACAGCTGGATCTTGAGATCGCGTGTCCGCGCTCACCACGCGCCGTCGAACGTCCCCGTGGGCCCGGTTGTCGTCTCCATCCGCAGGACCGCGGTGGCGGGAGGCACCGGCTCGCGCACGACGTCTGTCAGAAGCCCGACGGCCTGTGCGGTGGGGAGCATGGCGACTCACTTCCCGTCGCCCGGGTCCGGCGCCGTGGCTCGTGACCGACGTGCGCAGCGCGTCGCCCACGGCGGCTGTCGGCCCACGTGGCCGAGACGCGAGTCGTCTGCCGGTCGAGCAGGGCAGTCGATGGGGGAGGGGCCGCCCCCGGATAACAGGAACGGTGCCACCAGGCGCCGTCCGGCGGAGCCGGAACCGAACCGGTGAGAGCCGACGACACGCGCAGATACGAAGCGGAGCGCCGGTCTTCGATCGTCGGCGCGTACGAAACGGTCGCAGTCACGATGCGAGCCCTTGCTCCGGGCCGGTCGCACCGGCCCGGTGTCGTGAATCGCCGAAAACGGCAGAGGCGTGGAGACCGGTGCTCGAAATACTCTCGGTAACACCAGCGTACTCCTCCGGCCGACCGTTCCGCGGAATCCGCGGCGGCAGTGCATCCTCTCCTGGCGGACTACCGGCTCCTGCACCGCCGGGGCCCCCACATGACCAAGCCGGCGAGGGCAGGCCACCGGGATGCGCTGGACGGCGAGTGCGGGAGGGGGGCCTCGCTCGGTCCCGCGGAAGGCTCCGGCACCGCTGCGCGAGGTACGTCTGTGGAGGTCAGGGTGATCGACCGGGCCAGGGGTTCAACTCCCCCCGCTCCTCCAGCTCTTCGCGATCCACGTCTTCGCACGTGTCGCGCTCGGCCGGGGCAGACAGCTATCCGGGCCGTTGGGTCCGGTCATTGTGCGCGAGGCCGTCCGGATGCTCCGTCGTGCGCTCTCCGAGGGAGAGAAGCAGTACGCACAGGGTGGCCGGGGGACGGTGGATCTGGCCCACCTCCTGCCAGCCCCACGCCTCCAAGGCGGCGCGGGCCGAGCGGTCGGACCGATCCGGCAAGGTGACCCCGAGGGAGGCCTGATGGTCGTCGAGCAGGCGCTCCTGGAGCCGCCGGGCGAGCCCACGGGCGTACTGGTGCGGATGGACGACGGTTTCGAGGATCGCGAAGACGTGTCCGGACGCGGTGAGTTGTTCCAGGTTCTGCGGCAGCGGCCCGCCGAACCCCTGCCACCAGAAGCCGTCACGTGGCACGGGGACTCCGAAGACGCAGCCGGTCAGTGACCGGGCCTCAGCGACCAGCATGTCGAATCCCGGCCGTTTCACGCCGTCCGCCAGACGGAGCAGGAACTCCTGCCGGCCACGGAACTCCTCGCCCGGCGGGGTGGTGGTGGACTCCACGTACAGATCCGCCAGGTCCTCTCGCAAGCTCTCGGCCTGCCAGCGGTTCAGCCGACGCAGCCGCACCGTGTCCATGGCGGACGGCTTGGGACTTTCCGGTTCGGGGGGTTGCCGCGGAGTGCGCATGGGGCGCCTCGGTTCTGGAGACCGGCAGATGGGCGGGAGCGCCATCGTGAACGGTGTGCCGTGCGGCGCCGGGGCCCGGGGCGTCTGTGCATCAGCATAGCTCCGGATCGGTGCCGCGCCGGGGCCGGTTGGGGGCACGGTGACACGGTGGCCCGAGCGGCGGCCCGGCCGACCACCAGGTCGTCCAGGTCATGGCGCGATCCCTTCGACCAGGTGTTCCGCGGGTGCCGGCCATCGGCTTCGGCTGTACGAGCCCGCCGTCACGGCCAGGGAAAACGGTGCACCGAGTGGCCGTCGATCGCATGTCGCGTCCGGGATCGGCCCGGGGGGCGGGCGACACCGCCGTCGCAGTTGCCGGGAGTTGACACGGGACGAGCATACGTAGGCCCTGTTCCGCCGCTCCTGAATCTGTTCTAGGCTGCACGCAGGGAAGACGGGACTGCGACCGTGTCAGGTACCAGCGAGTCTCCCCATTCAGGCTCCCTGCCCCCGAGTCGGAAACCAGGCCCGGCCGGAGCCGCATCGCCGGACAGCGCGGCTCCAGCCCCAGTCCTCCCGGCATTTTCCAGACGGGGTGTTCCCATCAGTCCCGCCGCCGTGGAGGACAGCGCGCGAGGAATCGGCGGAGGGGGGCCTCCCGTCCTCGCGCTCCGGACGGTCGCCATCGCGTGACGGCGGCGGCCGTCCGGACCACCCCCCGGCGCAGGAGCGGCTTGCCAAGCGCGCGGGCCGTGGCGGGGAACGGATCAGGCTTCCAGACCGGCAAGGGGTTCGGAGCCGTCGATGAAGGCGCGGGCCACCTCGGCCAGGCGCCGGTTGTGGGAACGGGCGTAGCCGCGCAGCGCACTGAACGCCTGCTCCATGTCGATGCCCTGGCGTTCGGCGAGCTTCCCCTTGGCCTGTTCGATGAGCACCCGGCTGTTCAGCGCCGTCTGCAGCTGCTCGTTGAGCGCCGTGCTGCGGTGGGCGGTGCGTTGTTGCAGCAGGCTGATGGTGGCGACGTCGGCCAGCGCCTGGGCGACGAGGGTGGCGGCCGGGTCGAAGGGGCCGGGCGCGGCGCGGAAGAGGTTCAGCGCGCCCACCGTTTCCTCCCGCAGGCGCATGGGCAGGGCCTGGACGGCCCCGAATCCGCTGCGATGGGCAGCCGTGACGAAGCGCGGCCAGCGGTCTATCTCCCGGGTCAGGTCGGGGACGATCACGGGTGCACCGGTGCGGAAACACGTGAGGCAGGGGCCCTCGTCGTTCTGGAGCTGGAAGAGCTCCAGCAGGCGCACCTGTTCGTCGGAGGCGGCCATGACGCGGAGTTTGCCGTCCCGGTCGGCGAGCAGCACGCCGGCGGCGCTCGCGTCGAGCATGCCGACGCAGCGGTCGGTCAGCAGGCGCAGGAAGTCCATGAGGTCGAAGTCGGCGACCAGGTTGTCGGCCAGTTCGACGAAGGTCTTGGCCAGAAGTTGTTGATTCATCGTGGACACCCTCGGTTGCGATGAGTCCCGGCCCGAAGGAGCGGGAAATGCGGCGCGTTTCTCGATTGGCACCATTGCGTCATTGCGTCAGGTGTCCTCCCCGGCCTGGTCCGGCTCCGCGTCCGGTGGGAGGCGAAGGCGATGGGCCACCACGTCAGCGGCCACGTCGGCGAGCCGGCGACCCTGCGCGTAGGCGTGGGCGCGGAGGCGGACGAAGGCGTCTTCGATGCCGACGCCGAGCTGGACGGTGAGCATCCCGCTGGCCTGGTCGATCTCCGCCCGGTACGCGCCCAGGTCTTCGACGAGGCCCCGGCGCGGCCCGCCCGTCTCGCTGATTCGCGTGTCGAGCAGCACCAGCGTGGCGAGGTCGGCGAACGCCAGCGCGTCCGCCAGTTCCTCCCCGTCCAACCGGATCGGAACGCGGGCGTACAGGTCCAGAACTCCCGGGCTGATCGCTCCCATCTGCAGGGGGAGCGCGAACACCGCGCGGGCCCCGGCCTCCAGTGCCGCCTCGGCGAACACCATCCAGCGGTCCTGCAGGTCACGGCGGAGCAGATCGGGTGTCAGGACGGCCGAGCCATGCAGGAAGGCGTCCACACAGGGCCCCTCGCCCATGGTGAGCTGGAGCTCTTCCAGTCGCTCGCTGATGTCGTCGGTGCTGCACAGCGGGTGGCTCGGCGCGGTTCTGGACATGGCCGACAGCCCGGCCCCGCCGACCGGCAGCGCGGCCACGGCCGCGGTGCACACGTCCACCACAGCGATCCGTGCACGGCGTCGGGCCGCCTGCTCGGCCACGAGCAGATGGATGCGCGCCGACCTGCTCTCAGGGCCCACCCGGGCCACCGCCGCCCGACGTGGTGACAAGACCCTCCAGCCTCGCCGAGGTATGTTCCCCGGCGGGAAACACCAGCGCGCGGAAGGCGGTGTTACCCAGTGGCCTGCGAAGCTCTCCCACATCCCGCCACCCCCACGAGTGGAGCGCGGCGAGAGCAGGGTGATCGGCCCCGTCCACCAAGGTGGCGCCGAGCAACGCCTGGTGATCGGCCAGGAGCCGTTCCTGCACACGACGGGCGAGGCGCCCGTCCTGCGGGTGCGGGCGGATCAGGATGTCACCGAACGCGAATGCCCTGCCGGACACCGTGAGATAACCGACGCTGCGCGGGAGTGCTCCGTCGAAACCGAGCCACCACGAGCCGTCACCGCGTACCGGGAATCCGAAAGCGCATCCCATGAGGCGGTCCGACTCGGCGATCACCATGGCGAATCCCGGTCGGCCCATGTCCGCGGCGACACGGCTCAGGAAGTCCTGACGGCCGGGACGGCGGTACGTATCGCCCGGCGCCGCTGCGCGGGAGTCGACATACAGATCCGCCAGATCCCCGAGCAGGTCCTCCACCAGCCCTTTGTTCAGCCGGCGCAACCTCACCGGCGCCGCTGCGGGCAGTTCGCCGTCCCCCGGCTTCCGTGCCTTTCCCCACCCGGGTCCGGCCGTCATCGCACATCACCCGAGAGAACGGACCCAGGTGGGACAGACCGGTGCGGCGGGGCTGGGCGGGGGGCGGCCGCGGTGTCGCCGGCGGAAGGTGGCAGGGGGACGGACCGGGACCCGGCGAACAGGAACTCGCAGTCGGCGATGCGGACGATATGCGTGAGCATCGGCGGTGGGTGGTGCAGTCGCAGGGTTCCGCCCGCGACGGTGGTCTGCCGCGCGGCGTGGAGGAACGTGTTGAGTCCGCTGCAGTCGCAGAACGTGACGAGGGTGAGGTCGACGTCGATGGTGCGAGTGCCGTCGCGCAGGCACCACTCCAGGGACGCGTGCACCATGGGCGCCGATTCCAGGTCGATCTCACCGACCAGCGTGATCAGCGTTCGTGTCCTTCGGTCATGGCGGTGGACAATGAGCTGCGGCAGGGGCATGACGCCTCGGTTCGAGAGACCATCCGGCAGCGGCTCCGGTGGCGCCGGACTTCCGGCTACGAGGGCGCTGTCGGCAGTGGCGTACGTTCGGGGGAGGCAGAGCCAGGCCGGTCCGAAAGCCTGCACGGCAGGCCGGAGGATCACCTGGTTCCCTCGAGGGATGCGCCGGATGACGGACTGCGAGTCCGCTCCCCGCGCCATCTGTGTCGAGCAACGACAAGCCGCCGGGGTCTGGGACGTCCTTACGGCAGCATAGTCTCCGCAGTGGTCCGGTGGGGTTTTGGTGCCCTGGCTGTTCCCGGCGCCTTTGCCGTGACCCCGATGCGATGCCGTACGTGGGCATGTCCTACGCGTAGCGCGGTACTGGGCAAGCGGCGCGAAACGCGGCGGCCGACGGCCGCCGGCACGTCATTCCGCGCACCACCCGAGGAGGTGGCTTCGCATGACGGAACCGAACGGTTCGACACTGCCCGAACCCGGCCCCGGGGGGTTCAGCACCGACCAGAACGTCAAACACCCCCGGCTTCAGGAATCGCCGGAGACCCGCGGCCGGACGACCATCGCCGACGGGGTGGTGGAGAAGATCGCCGGCATCGCCGCACGGGAGGTCCCGGGAATCCACGCCCTGGGCGGCGGGTTCACCCGCACCATGGGCGCGATGCGCGACCGTGTTCCCGGCGGGCAGGCGAGCGCGGGCCGCGGCGTCAAGGTGGAGGTCGGTGAGAAGCAGACCGCCATCGACCTCCAGGTCGTCGTCGAGTACGGGGTGAGCATCACCGACCTCGCCGCAGAGGTCCGTGAGAACGTGATCGCGGCGGTGGAACGCATGACAGGTCTGGAAGTCGTCGAGGTGAACATCGCCGTCAACGACGTGTACCTGCCGGACGAGGACACGCAGGAGCCCCGTGAGGAGCGGGTGCGTTAGGGCCTTGCCCGGGCACACGCTGACGCCGTTGCCCGGGCCGGCCTCCGGATGCCGGCGGACGGCCGGCACTCGGCAATCCGGGCCTACCTGATCGGTTCATCGGCCAATGACGAGCACTCCCGGTCCTCCGTGTGAAGGCGGCGCAACGCGCGCCGCAACGCCTGCTGCATCCGCGCCGGGAGCGGCGTGCCCTCCCAGGCGGCGACGACGGCCTCGGCCACCCTCGGAAGTCTCGTGTCGCACTGGCGCGAGATGTCGACCAGCAGGCTTCTGGCCGTCCCGCGGCTGCAGGGGGTCAGGACCATCACCATGCCGCGGGCCTGGTCGACGATCGCACGGCCGGCCAGCGCCCGCCGCAATCTGTCGTTCTCGGCGCGCAGGGCGACCAGATCCTCTCCTGCTGCCGCATTCCCCCACGTGGCTTCCGCCCGCAGCTTCCACCAATCCTCTTGGAGCACGGTCGTTCGATGCATGTCATGCGCCTCTCAAATGGTTACTGCGACGTGTGCGGACCGGCCGAAGCCGTCCCGGCACCCATGCCGACAGTCGCGCCCCGCGTCACCCGTGGGGCTCGTGGTCCCGCCGGTTCTCGCGCCGCCGGCGCGCCTGGTTCTGACGGTCGTAACGCCGGTCCCAGCGTTCCCTGCGGTCGCGGTAGTCGCGGTAGTCCCGGTAGTCGCCGGGATCGTAACCGCCGCCGCGGCCTCGGCCTCTGCCCCGATCGCGGCCGCGGCGGGTCGACCCGTAGATCAGCACCGCCGCCGCCACCCACCAGACGGGGTGAAGGAAGCCGGAGCCGAACAGGACGGCGATGAGGACGAGAAGCAGGATGAACACGGTCGGCCTCCCCGGGGAGCGGGACACGGCATCGATACCGGGGACTTGGGCCTCATACCACAGCGTAGTCCTGTCGACACGTCAGGTATACCGTCGGGCGTCGGCACTTCCCGCCGAGCACGGATGCGCCGCTTCACACCCCTTGCGCTGACGGCCGCTCGGCACCTGTCGGGAAACCTCGGCCAGGGCTAGTGTGCGGCATGCCGCCCCGGCCCCCGGCAGCGTCGCACCGCCAAGGCGCTCCCCACCGGGCGCCCTCTCGCATCGGTGCCGGAACCCGCCGTGTCACAGGCCCGGCCGTTCCCGCACACGCTCGTCGTCACGAGATCGCGGCGAAGCGCGATGCGCCTCAAGCGGGCAGCGATCTGCCGCCCGCCGCGTCGCACGCATCCCATACCAGGCGGTACACATGTACGCGCTGATCGTCCCTGTTTTGACCCCATTCGTCCTGCTCGCCGCCGTCATGGCCCTCTCCTGGTGGGAGGACCACATCCTGCCGTCGCTGCCGACCGAGCCGGCCGAGTCCCCCGCCGAGGCTCCCCTTGCCTCGGCGGCCCCGGCACAGCTCCCAGAACCCGCCCATGTCGGCACCACGTTGACAGGGGAGGTCGCCCGGCGTTGACTGGCAGCACGGCGCAGGGCCATGCCACTCCCGGATCACCGGGCGCGGCATTCGACCTCCCCGCTTCGCCCGGACCCCGCGGAATCAAGGAAATCCCCGCGATCCGGAGGCCCGGCAATGATTCTTTGGATCCTTCTCCTGCTGTTGATCCTGGTGGTCTTCGGGTTCGGCTTCACGATGCAGATCCTGTGGTGGGTCACCCTCGTTCTGCTGGTCCTCTGGATCGCCGGTTTCGTGATGCGCGGCCGCCGCGGCGCCCGCCACCGCTAGGCCCTGTCGTCAAATTCCCGTCGTCCGCCCGCAGGGACGACCTCCCGTACGGCGATCACGCGCGACCCCACTCACTCACCGACCGGGAGGCCGTCCATGAGTGTCGGACAGACCATCAGGCACAAGACGCAGGCGTTGAAGGGCCGAATCACCGAACGCATCGGTCGGACCACCCACAACAGGCGGCTGCAGCGGGAAGGCAGGACCGACCGTGTCGCAGGAGACCTGAAGCAGTCCGGCGACAGCGTCAAGGACGCCTTCAGGCGGCGGAGGCGCTGAAGGCCGCCCCGACCCCGAGTACGCCCGCACGGTCGCGGCGCGCCGGTGAAGGAGCACGGTTCCCGCGCGCCCGGCGAGCGGATCGCGGTTTCCCGACGGCGAAAGGTTCCCACGACCGGATCGCCGGCCGGATCACGTGTGCGGGACGATGGCGACCGGGCAGTGCACGTGGTGCATCACCGCGTGGGCCACCGGACCGGTGTGCGTGCCGAGCCTGCCCGCGCGGGCCCTGCGGCCGACGACCAGCAGACCGGCCTCGGTCGTCGCGTGCAGCAGCTCCTGCGCCGGACGCCCGTTCTCCACCAGCTCCCGCACCTCGACCGCCGGGAACTTCTCCCGCCATGGCCGCACCAGGGCGGCCAGCTCCTGCTCGGCCACCGCCTGCGCCGCGGCGTTCGCCTCCTCGTCGGCCGGGCGGGACAGCCGCGGCTGCTGCCACAGGTGCACCACCAGCAGCGGGGCCACCCGCAGGGCCGCGCTCTCGAAGGCGAACCGCAGGACCTCCTCGCACGGATGCCCGGTGTCCACCCCCACGACGACCTCGCGGTACGGCTCCCGCCTCGACGGCCGCCCCGCCGGGTCCGGGACGTGCTCGTCCTCGGAGGCCTGATCGGCCCGCACCAGCACCACGGGCCGCGACACGTGCGCGACCGTCGCCAGCGCCACGGACCCGGCCATGAAGCCGCCGAAGCCGCTGAACGCACGGCTGCCCAGCACCAGCAGCTCCGCCTGCGCGCCCGCCCTGACCAGCGCCTCCGCGGCGGGCCGGGCGATCTGCTCGGAACTCAGGCGGACCTGCGGATACTGCTCGTTCAGCCGGTCCAGGGCGGCGCGCAGGATCCGACCCGCCCAGTAGCGGGGTGCCTGCAGCTCCGGCAGGTCCGACGCGTCGGACGGCAGCCCCTCGTACGCGTGCACAAGCCGCAGCGGCAGCCCGCGCCGCAGCGCCTCCCTGGCAGCCCAGTCGGCGGCGGCGAGGCTCTCACGTGAACCGTCAAGTCCCACGACAACGGGGCGAAGCACGGCCAACACCTCCCCGGATCGGTGCCCGCGCGGTCCGCTCCGGCACGGGTCATGCAACCAGAGTCGGCGCGCGCACGGCGGCCCGGGCAGGGGCTGGCCGTCCTCGGCACCAGGCCGAACGGCCCTGCTCCCCGCCCGGGCCGCCCCGGGATCAGTGGGCCGCGCCGACCGGCGCCCGCCGGGTCAGTGCCCGCCGCACCTCGGTGCCGGTGAAGACCAGCGCCACCGCGGCCACCGCCGCCAGCAGCAACAAGCCGACCGCGTAGGTGCCGTAGGAGCCGTAGAGCGAGCCCATCACCAGCGGCGGGACGAAGCCGCCCAGACCGCCGGCGGCGCCGACGACGCCGGTGACCGAACCGGTGCGCTGCGGCGGGGCGAGCAGGGCCACGAAGGCGAAGGTCGCGCCGCTGCCCGCGCCGAGTGCGGCCGCCATGGCCAGGAAGGCGATCGTGCCCATCGGCGCCAGCGTCGGCGTCGCCGACTGCACCAGCGCGCCGGTGACGACGAGGGCCAGCGAGCCGGCCAGCACGCGCACCGGGCCGACGCGGTCCGACAGCCAGCCGCCGACCGGCCGCATCGCCACCGCCAGCAGCACGAACCCGGCCATGCGGTTCGCCGCGTCGGCCTGGGTGAGCCCGTAGCCGTTCTTCAGGTAGGTGGGCAGGTACACGGAGAAGGCGACGTAACCGCCGAAGGCCACCGCGTAGAGCGCCGAGGCCTGCCAGGTGATGCCGAGCCGCAGGGTCGCCGCGAGCCGGGTGCTCAGCGGCTCCGTCGGCACGACACGGTCCGGCGCGTCCCGCAGGACCAGCGCGGCCACGACCGCGTACACCACGAGGACCGCGGCGGTGATCAGGAACGGCGTCTCGACACTGTGCGCCTTGACCAGCTTGACCGTGCTCAGCGCGCTGATCGCCGTGCCGCCCATGCCCATGCCGAACAGGCCGATGGCGAGCCCGCGCCGCTCGGGCGGGAACCAGGCATTCACGAAAGGCACGCCCACGGCGAAGGCGGTACCGCCGACGCCGAGGAAGAAGCCCCCGACCAGGAGCGCCGTGAGCGAGGAGTGCCCGGCGAGCCCGAGGTACAGCACGGGCACCACGGTGATGAGGGACACCAGCGGGAACATCACCCGTCCGCCGTAGCGGTCGGTGAGCGCGCCCACCGGTATGCGGCCCAGCGAGCCGACGACGACCGGCACCGCCACCAGCAGCGACTGCTGGAAGGAGGACAGCCCGAGGGAGTCCTTGAACCGGGGGCCGAGCGGGCTGAGCAGTGCCCACGCCCAGAAGTTGACGGCGAATCCGACGGTGGCCAGCGCCAGCATCAGCCAGGCCCGCCCTGGGATCGGTGCCGGCGGCGCCTGTTGCGGGTTCCTCGACGGCTGGAGCATGGCACTGGTCCCTTCTGCGGGTGAACGACTGAGGCAAGAGTTGAGGGTCACTCCCTCCACTGGCGTGGGCCGAAGGACCTCGGCATACGGCCGGTCGGGACCCGCCCGGGGACGTTCGGCCCACGGTGGGGCGGTCGGCGTCCCGCATAGCGTCCCGGTCCATGGAGAACGACAGGACCGCTCGCCCCGACCGGCGCGCCGCCGCCGAGCCCGGGGCCGTTCTCCCGGACCGGGTCACCGGAGCACGAACGGTGACCCCGGGCGGCCCGCCCGGCTTCCGGTGGGGGGAAGCCGGGCGGGACCGCCGGAACCCCGAACCCGGCGCGGAACCAGGGCAGTCGGATTCGTCGCCGTCGGCCGGGGCCCCCGCCCCGCGCCGGCACGAACGGCGCCTGAGCCGCCGCCCCTCGCCGCTCCACGACCGGAGGCCGTCCGTGAGCCCGCTGCCCGCCACCATCCCGGCACCCGTGCGCACACGCATCCGCGCGGACGCCCGCCGCCGCACGGTGCCGACCCCCGACGCGGCCGAGCGCCGCGCCCTGCTGCTGCGGCTGCTCTCACTGCTCCTGCGGTACCCGGACCACCAACTGACCGACGGCAGGCCCCGGTTGACGGCCGCGGTGGCCGCCCTGCCCCCGTCGCGGGCCGGCGCCGAACTCGCCGCCTTCATGGCGTGGTTCACGGCCGAGGAACCCGAGGAACTGCGGCGGCACCACGCCGGCACGTTCGATCCGCGGCATGACAGCAGCCTCCAACTCACCCACTGTCTGAACGGCGACCTCCGCCGCCGCGGCATGGCCCTGCTCGCCCTGAAGCAGCGCTACCGCGCCGCCGGTTGGGAGCCCGAGGGTGCGGAACCGCCCGACCACCTCCCGGTGGTCCTGGAGTTCGCCGCGCTCGCCGGTCCCGGCCGGGGCGAGGCACCGCTCCGGCAGCACCGGTGCGGACTGGAGCTGATCCACCGCACCCTCATCGACATCGGCTCGCCCTACCACCACATCCTCGCCGCCCTGCGCACCTTGCTGCCGCCGCCCACCGAGGACACCGAACCGTCGCCGGGCGCCGGCGCTCACCCCGAGGCGGAGCGGTGATCGTCGCGGTCGGGCACGATGATCTGACCGCCGCCACGCTCAAGTTGGTCGAGGAGGAACTGCGGGACCGGCTGGAACGCATGGGCGGCGGCGCGGGCCTGGTGCGTGCCGGGACCGGACTGCCGGTGGCGTTCGGGCGGGCGGTGCGCGCGTCCGGCAGGCGGCTCGTGGTGCTCCTGCCCGCCCGGCACTCGGTACCCGCGGTGCTCCCCGGCAAGGACCGGGAGGGGGCGCGCGAACTGCTCCTCCTGGCCGAGGAGGTACGCCTGGCGGAGTTCGACCCCACCGACCGCGGCGCTCGCGTCGGCGCCGACGAACGGCTCGTCCGCTCCGGCGGCACCGTCCTCGCGGTGTGGGACGGCTCCCCCTCCGACGGCTGTGACGCCACTGCCCACCTGGTGGCCTACGCGCGTGCCCGCGGCATCCCGGTGGACGTCGTCTGGCCCGAGGGAGCGGCCCGGACGGAGCCGTTCACGGCCTGAGCCGTCCATTGCCCGTCCGAGCCGTTCACGGCCCGTCCGAGCCACTCACAGCCTCAGCGTGAACCACGTCGTCTTGCCCTCGTCGGTGGGCCGTACGCCCCAGGTGTCGGCGAGGGCCCGTACCAGTAGCAGGCCCCGCCCGGACTCCTCGTCCTCCGCCGCCAGACGCGGCTGGGGGAGGTGCGGGCTGCGGTCGCTGACCTCGACGGTCAAATCCGTGGCGGTGCGGTGCAGATGCAGGCCGATGGGGCCCTCCGCGTGCTGCACGGCGTTCGTCAGCGTCTCCGACAGCAGCAGCAGGGCATCGAGGGCGCTCGGCGTGCAGTTCCACGAGGTGAGCGCCTTCTGCAGGAACGCCCGCCCCTCCGGCACCGAGGACGGCACGGCCGGCAGCTCTATGCCGAGGGCCGCCAGCGGCGCGGCCGGCAACTGCGCCAGCAGGAGCGTCACGTCGTCGTTGTGGCTCTCCGGGTCGGGCAGCAGACTCGCCAGCACATGATCGGCCGCGGCCTCCAGACAGGGCGTGCCGACGAAGAACTCCTCCAGCACGACGGAGAGTTCGCCCACCCGCTCCTCGATGTCGCTGCCCGGCGTCTCGATCAGCCCGTCGGTGTAGAGCACGAGGGTCGCGCCCGGCGGGATCGCCGTGCAGGACTGTTCGTACAGGACGCCGCCCACGCCGAGCGGCGCGTTGACGGGGGAGGACAGGCTCCCCACGCCCTGGTCGACGCCCGCGATGAGGATCGGCAGATGACCGGCCGAACACACCGTCACCGTCCCGGTGTCCGGCGCGATGACCAGGTAGCAGCAGGTGACGAGCTGGTCGGGTACGTCCAGGTCGGCCACGCAGGTGTCCAGGGCCTGCATCAGCTGGCGGGGCTGCATGCCGGTCTTGGCGAGGGCGTGCGCCGCCGAGCGCAGCTGGCCCATGACGGCGGCGGCCTCCAGACCGCGGCCCATCACGTCACCTATGAGCACCCCGACCCGGTCGGCGCCCAGTGGGATCAGGTCGAACCAGTCGCCGCCCACCCCGGCGCCCTGCGTGGCCGGGCGGTAGCGGCTGGCGGTGGCCAGACCGGGCAGCGAGGGCGGGGCGCCCATCAGGCTGCGCTGCAGGGTGAGGGCGATGTGGCGCTGCTGCTCGTACAGTGCGGTGAGCTCGGCCTCCGCCTTCTTGCGGTCGCTGATGTCCCGCACGATGGCGCACGCCCCGACCACGGTGCCGGCGGTGTCCCGGGTCGGCCACAGGGTGACGTCGACGTCCAGCAGGTCCCCGGACCTGGTGACCCGCAGCGTCTCGAAGTGCTCCACCTTCTCGCCGTCCCGCAGCCGCCCCAGCAGCTTGCTGACCTCGTCGCGCAGGGCCGCGGGGGCCAGGAGGGAGACGTGCCGGCCGATGACCTCCTCGGCCGTGTAGCCGTAGAGGTCCTGCGCGGCCGCGTTCCAGTAGGTGATGTAGCCGTCGAGGGTCTTGGCGAGGATCGCGTCCTGCGAGGACTCCACGAGCGCGGCGAGTTCGTTGATGCGGGCCTCGGCGGCCTTGCGGTCGCTGACGTCCCGGACCGCCGCGGACACCAGCAGGCCGTCCGAGGTCTCCAGCGGGCTGAGGCTGATCTCCACGGGGAACTCGGTGCCGTCCTTGCGCAGCCCGTGCAGATCGAGTCCCGCCCCCATGGGGCGCACCTGGCGGTTGTCGGTGTAGCCGCCGCGGTGCCGGGTGTGCTGGCCGCGGAACCGATGCGGCATGAGCAACTCCACCGGATGCCCGAGGAGTTCCTCGCGCCCGTACCCGAAGAGAGCCTCGGTCTGGGCGTTGACGAGCTTGATGATCCCGGTGTCGTCGACGATGACCATGGCGTCCGGTGCCGCCTCCAGCAGCCCCCGGAACCTTTCTTCCGCGCCCCCGGGAGCACCCTCCCGGACCGCCGTCGCACAGCGGCAACCATCGCGCGCCCCGGCACTGGGCTGCAGCTCCGTCTCGACGAAGTCGGCCACCTGCGCCTCACCTCCACCCCCAGGGACGATCCGGCCATCACACCTCCTCGACGCCCGCGCCACACCGTGATGTCGCTTACTGTCCGCACACTGTTCGCTCCTGTCCGTTGTCTTGCCTGCATGTGGCCGCGTCGCGGCAGAAGTGCCCGTCGGGGTCCGGTACTCGTGCCGTTCGGCCCATGCGATCCGCCGCCCGGAGGCCGAACCTGAAAGCAAGGGGTTCGTTCCCGAGCGGGCGCGACCGTGCGCCCGGTCCGGCCGGAGGACATCATGTACGGCACTCCGCACACCGTGAGCGATGTGATGACCCGCACCGTCGTGGCCCTGGCGGCCGAAGCGCCGTTCAAGGACATCGTCAGGGCGATCCGCCAGTGGCAGGTCAGCGCCCTGCCCGTGCTCGACGAGAACCGGCGCGTCCTCGGTGTCGTCTCCGAAGCCGACCTGCTGCCGAAGGAGGAGTTCCGCGACCGGACCCCCGACCGGTACACCCGGATGCACCGCGGCGGCGACCTCGCCAAGGCCGGCGCGCGCACGGCGGGCGAGCTGATGACCGCGCCCGCGCTCACCGTCCGGGCCGACGCCACCCTCGCCCAGGCGGCCCGCACGATGGCCCAGTACGGGGTCAGGCGGCTGCCGGTCGTGGACGAGACCGGCGTGCTGCGGGGCATCGTCAGCCGCTCCGACCTGCTCCAGGTGTTCCTGCGCGAGGACGCCGACATCGAGGAGGAGGTGCGCCGTGAGGTGATCGCCCCGCTCTTCCCGGCCCCCCTCGAACCGATCCGGGTCCAGGTGCGCGACGGTGTCGTACGGATCACCGGCCGGGTCGCGGACACCGCCTTCGTGCCCGTCGCCGTCCGCCTGGCGCGCGCGGTGGAGGGCGTGGTCGACGTCGACTGCCGGCTGGTGGGCCCGCCGCGCCGGGTCGACCTCGACGCGGACCTGCCCGACGTCCCGGAAGCCGAAGCCGAAACCTATGGGGACCCCACGGGCCCGGACGAGGTCCGGATGTCCCCGTGACGACCCCGGTCGGCCCCTGACCTGCGACGGCCGTGCATGAGACGTTGCCCTTGGGGAATCGAGGACCGTTCTCGGCGGACGCGAAAAGAGGCGTCGACGATGAAACAGCAACGCCGGACCCGGCCGGCCAGAGTGCGGTTCTGGCGGTGGCGGCACAACACGCTCCTGCGCCGCAGCGACCGTGTGCAGGGCTGGGTCCTCCTGGCCGCCTGGACCCTCGCCCTGCTGGGCGGCCTTTTCGCGGGGCTCGCCGCCGGCACCTGGGCGGCGCACGACCTCGCCGCACGACGGGCCTCGGTGCACTCCGTGTCCGCCGTCCTCCTCCAGGACGCGCCCAAGACCGCGGTCGTCAGCCCCTACGGCTCCGACGGCACCGTGTGGGCCAAGGTGCGCTGGACCGACGGGGCCGGCACCGCGCACACCGACCTGGCCAAGGTCGAACCCGGCGGAACCACGGGCGGCCGCGTCACCGTGTGGCTCGACCGCGACGGCACCCCGGTCGTCGAACCCGCCGGCCCCACCGTGGCCGGCGCCCAGGCCGTCCTGCTGGCCGTACCGACCGGACTCGCCGCGGGCGCCCTCGTCCTGCTCGGCGGCCGGCTGGTGTGCAACCGCCTGGACCGCCGCTGCTACGAGGCGTGGGCGGCGGAGTGGCGGCAGGTCGGCCCCCAGTGGCGCAAGCGGATGCTCGGCTGACAGGGCCCACCGGGTCCGTCGGGGGGCCGGACGGCCCACGCATCCGTCCGCCGGCAGCGCCACGCTGGAAGCAGGAAGCGAAGAGGAGGGCGAGATGAGCGGCATGATCGAGCGGTTCCCGGGCTGGCCCGACCTGTTCGGCTGGGTCGAGGGCGGATTCCCGGCGACGCACACCGCTCCCGGGACGCACGGCATTCGCATCGAGGAGCAGCTGAAGGACGGGACGTACGTCCTGCGGGCCGAGCTTCCGGGCGTCGACCCGTCGAAGGACGTCGAGATCACCGTCGCGGAAGGCATTCTGACGCTGCGCGCCACGCGCACCGAGGAGACGACCGACAAGCACCACACCGAGTTCCGCTACGGCACCTTCACCCGCTCCCTGCGGCTGCCCGCGGGGGCCCAGGGCGACGAGGCGACGGCGGAGTACAAGGACGGAGTGCTGACCATCACCGTCCCGGTGCCCGAGAAGAAGACGGACACCCGGACCATCCCCGTGCGGCACGTCTGAGCGCCTGTCACGGCGCCGAGCCGCACCCCGTGCGCGACCGGTGATCCGCCGGCCGCGCACTTCGGCGCCCGGGGCGTCCCCCCCCCGCACTCCGGGAACAGGCACACGAGGGGAGGAGCGAGTCATGGGCATCGGCGGAGACTGGTACAGCGAGAACGGCTCGCACATGAGGATCACGGCAGACCCGACAGGCGGCCTCAGGGGCACCTACGTCTCGGCCAACGGCCACGCCCCGGGCAGCTACCCGCTGGTCGGCCGCTACGACAGCGCCGCCCTGCCGGACCACGGCACCACCCTCGGCTGGACGGTCGCCTGGCACAACGGGCAGTCCGACGCCGGCTCGGTGACCAGCTGGAACGGTCAGTACCACAAGGAAGGCAAGGAACGGATCCGCGCCACGTGGCTGCTCACCGCGTCCGCGAACCCGGCCAACACCTGGGAGGCCACGGCCGTCGGGCAGGACGTCTTCACCCGCGACCGGCCACCCCAGGAGCCGATCGACGAACAGCTGCGGTACGCGCAGTGACGGATGTCCGCGTACGGCGCACCGGGCGGGCTCGGGGCGGAGCCCGCCCGGTGCGCCGACACCGTCGCCGACCGTCGGCCTCACACCGGTCGGCCGGACGACGCTCCGGCGGACGGACGGGCGAGGTGGCCCGTGAACCAGTCGCAGGCCAGCTCGGCGACCATGGCCAGGGCGCCCGGTTCGGGGAAGAGATGCGTCGCGCCGGGCACCACGGCGATCCGGTGCTCGCAGCGCATCCAGTCGGCGGCGAGCCGGTTCAGGCCGAGGACCCGGGTGTCCGCGGAGCCCACCACGAGCAGCGTCGGCGCGTGCACGTTCGCCAGGGCGGCGGGCGTCGCCAGATCGGGGCGGCCGCCGCGCGAGACGATCGAGACGACGTCGGCGTCGGGAGCGGCGGCGGCCTCCAGAGCGGCCGCGGCGCCGGTGCTCGCCCCGAAGTAGGCCACGTACAGGCCCGTTTCACGCCGCAGCCACAGGGCCGCGGCGTGCAGACGCTGGGCGAGCATGCGGATGTCGAAGACGTTGTGCCGGTTCTCCTCCTCTTCCGCGCTGAGCAGATCGAGCAGGAGCGTGCCCAGGCCGGCCCGGTTGAGGGTGTCGGCGACATAGCGGTTGCGGGGGCTGTGCCGGCTGCTTCCGCTGCCGTGCGCGAACGCCACGACCGCCGGGGCCGCCCCGGGCACCGACAGACGCGCCGGGAGCCGGACCCGGCCGGCGGGCACCTGGATCTCGCCGTCCCCGGGCGGGTCCGCGAAGCGGCCGGCCCCGGACAGGGCGAGCAGGTCCGTCACCTCGGAGTCCGAGACCTGCGTGAAGTCGTGGTACCAGACGCCGACCGAGCCGAAGGGGCGCGGCTGGTGCAGGACGACCGTCCGATCGGCGGCCTCCCGCAGCCGGGCGAGCGCGGCCGGAGGCGCGATCGGCACCGCGAGGACGACCCGGGCGGCATGCCGGCCGCTGACCAGCCGGCAGGCGGCCTCCGCGGTGGCGCCGGTGGCCAGCCCGTCGTCCACGATCACGACGGTGCGCCCGGCCACCGGAACGGGTGCACGCCCGCCGCGGTAAAGGCGTACCCGCCGGTCCAGTTCGGCCCGTTCGGCCTGCTCGACGACGGCCAGGTCGTCGCGCTCCAGACCGGTTTCGCGTATCACGTCGTCGTTGAGGACCCGTACTCCGCCCTCGCCGATCGCGCCGAAGCCCAGCTCCGGCTGCCAGGGCACGCCCAGCTTGCGCACCACCAGCACGTCGAGGGGAGCGCCGAGCGCGTGGGCGACCTCGTGGGCCACCGGCACACCGCCGCGCGGCAGCCCCAGCACCACCACGTCCTGTCCGCGCAGATACTCCAGACGCCGGGCCAGCCGTCGACCCGCCTCCTTGCGATCCCGGTAACGCATGGGCCACCTCCTCATGCGCGCACCGCGGCGGCGACACCGCCGCTCCGTCCGAACGCGAGATTCCGCCTTCCTTCCATTCGACCCCCGGTCCGGGGGGTCCGGCAGGGGCACATCGGTCCCGACCCCGGACCCCTTCGGCCCATGCCGACGCCTTCGCGCCCCCGCACGCTGGTAGGGGAACCAGGGGAGGGAGAGGACGCATGGCCGCCTCCACCCGTGCCGGGACCGTCGCACTCGCCGGGTGCGGCGGCGGCCACGGGCACCCGGCGCGCCCGAGGGAGGGCACGCAACCCGCTGCCGTCGTCGCGTCCGTCCGGCCGGACGGCGGCATCCGCCGCCGAGGCCGGCGTGCGGGCACGACGGAGCGGGAAGGACCCATCCGCTTCTCGCGGATCCTGATTGCGCGGTGCGCGGCTCGGGTCCGCTGCTCCGCGTCTTCGCCAGGTCCTTCCCGTCACATCCAGCACACCACGCCCGCCGGGCGGGCGCCAGGGCCGATGGGCCCTCATCCGCGAAGGAGACCGTGGTCATGACCACTCCGCCCGTACGCACCGACGACCGGCCACAGACGGGGAGCCGGCCCGCACTGCTGACCTTCCTCGGGGGAGTGGGGACGGTCACCGGCAGCAAGTTCCTGGTGGAGAGCGACCACGCCCGCGTGCTCGTCGACTGCGGCCTGTTCCAGGGCATCGCCGACCTGCGCAGGCGCAACTGGCGCGAACTGCCCTGCGACGGCGCCGACATCGAGGCCGTCGTGGTCACCCACGCCCACCTCGACCACTGCGGATACCTGCCCCGCCTGGTGCGCCACGGCTTCCGCGGCCGTGTGGTGACCACGGAGTTCACCGCCCGGCTGATGGAGATCGTGCTGCGCGACAGCGCCAAACTGCAACTGGAGACGGCCCAGCACGCCAACGAGCACGGCTGGTCCAAGCACCGGGTGGCGCAGCCTCTTTACGACGACTCCGACGTCGACCGCACCATGAAGCTCGTGGAGGCCGTCCCCTACCAGGCGCCGGTCGACATCGCCGCGGACACCCGGCTCACCCTGCACCCAGCCGGGCACATCCTGGGCTCGGCCTGGGCCCGCCTCACCCTGGAGGACGGCCGCACCCTCGCCGTCAGCGGCGACATGGGCCGCCCCGGCCACCCGTTGCTGAGCCCGGCCGAACCCTTCTCCGGAGCGGACGTGCTGCTGATGGAGTCGACCTACGGCAACCGGCGCCACGATGAGCGGGAGGCCCGGACCAACTTCGCCGACGTGCTCACCCGCACCCTGGCCCGCGGCGGCACCGTCGTCATCCCGGCCTTCGCCCTCGACCGCACCGAGGTCGTCCTGCACGAGCTGGCCGAACTGCGCCGGGAGGGCCGCCTCCCTGCCGCCGTACCGGTGTACGTCGACAGCCCGATGGCCCTGGCCGCCCTGGACGTCTACCGGGACGCCCTGCTCACCCGCGCCCCCGACCTGCGGCCGGACGTCACCGCCACCGGCACGGCGGTGCTCAGCCCCGAACCGTTCCGGGCCGTGCGCTCTCTCCAGGAGTCCCTCGAACTCGGCCGCGCCGGCGGGCCGGCCGTCATCGTCTCGGCGTCCGGCATGGCCACCGGCGGACGTGTCCTGCACCATCTGCGGCGGCTGCTGCCCGATCCGCGCAACGCCGTCGTGGTGGTCGGTTTCGCCGCCCAGGGCACCCGGGCCCGCGACCTCGTCGACGGCGCCACGGCGATCAAGATGTTCGGCGAGTACGTCCCCGTACGGGCCCAGATCGCCGACGTGCCGCACTTCTCGGCGCACGCCGACGCGGCGCAGATCGTCGACTGGCTGCGCGGCGCTCCCGCCCCGCACGTCACCTACCTGGTGCACGGGGAGCAGGAGGCTGCCGAGGCCCTGCGCGAGCGCATCGACCACACCCTGGGCTGGACCGCAGTGGTCCCGCGTTCCGGGGAGCGGGTGCTGGTGCGCTGAGGACCGCCCCTCAGTAGGGCATCGGCCGCCCGGAGGGCGTGCGCAGATCCTGCGGCTGCGGCCGGCTCGGCGATCCGGGGCGCCTGGTCTGCTGAATCCGCCTCATGACCGTCGCCTCCCGGGTCGTCGTCCGCGGTCCGGAGTCCCCGGCGCCGCGTTTCACCCCACCCTCGTCCGCCGCGCACCACCCGCCCATGAGGCGACCTTCCCCACGCCGTGGGCCACCCCGCACCCCGGGCCGGGGGCCGACCGGCTCATGCGGCACCGGCGGGACGGGTCCGGCGCAAGGGCCGCTCCAGGCCTCTCTTCGGGACGTAGGACTCATGTGCCGGGCGGCGCAGGGGAGTTGGCTGCAAGGGAAGGAACCCAACGCCTACCCGAGAGGAGGGAGGACAGTGGGTACGACCCTGACACCGGAATTCTGGGAGCGGTTCGCCGTGCTGCTGGTCGCCGCGATGGCCGTGACCTTCGTCCTCGCCGCACTGTTCGACACGCTCTTCGTGCGGCTGACGAACCGCCGCGGACACCGGCCGCCGGCGCCGCCGGCCGAGGCCGCGTACCGGCCGACGCCCCGGCACCACCGTACGCCCGTCCGCGGTTGAGCGGCGACGCGGCGTCAGCCGCCGTACGCCCTCGCGATGCGCCGCCGTGGATCCGCGCCGTTTCCACACCGCGGCGGCCCGCCCGGCCGTGAACGACGGCACCGCGAAGGACGGCACCCGCAGAGCGTGCGTACACGAACGGAACCCACAGATCCTGCGTACACGAACGCGACCGCGGTCCCCGAGGGACTGCGCGGCCGCGATCACCTGTGCGGCCTCAGGCGGCGCCGCTGTGCGAGAGCGCCCCTCCGACGCTCCGCAGGGGAGCCGTGGCCCGCTCGGGCACGGGCACCGTCACCACCGGCACCGGGGCGTGCCGCAGACACTCACGGCCCACCGCGCCCAGCGCCGGCATGTCCCACCGCCCGTGATCGCCGCGACCCAGCGCCAGCAGCGCGGCGCCACGCGCCTGCCGCAGCAGCACCCGCGCGGGCGGCCCCTCGACCAGGACCGCGTGCACGCCGGTTCCGATCCGGGCCCCGAACGCCTCGCGCACGGTAGAGGCGAGCAGCCCGGCAGCCGCCTCGCGCTGCTCGGCCCGCGTCGGCCGGCCGGACGCCGGAGCGTAGGGGGCCAGGCCGACGGCCGGTTCCCACGCGTGCACGGCGAGGACCCCGGTGCCCAGCGCCCGCGCCTGCTCCCCGGCCCAGCGCAGCGCGGCCACCGACGCCTCGGAGCCGTCCACACCGACCACGACGGGACGGCCGGCGGTGTTCTCGGTCATGGCTGCCTCCCGAGCTGCCTCCCGATGTGACTTTGCGTTCACGGTGCCCCGGCCCGGAAGGCCGAGGCGTGGGCCGGGCGGCCGTGCACAGGTGCCGAACGGTCCCTTACGGACCGGGCCGGCCGCGCCGGATTCACATGTGGTGGTGACGCCTGTCGTCACGCTCGCCCGTGCCCATGTAGTGGCGTTCCTCGATGACCGTCCCGCTCTCGCCGGGACGCTTCACCATGCCCCGCGTGGACAGGAACATGATCAGACCGAGAATGCCGACGGCCATCAGGGCGAGCCCGACCACGGCCTGGCTGTAACCGAACACCATGCAGGTGCCCACGACGGCCGCGGCCACCAGCAGGAGCGGAAGATACATGGCTGCCCTCCTTCGGTCCTCCGCACACGGGCGGAGACCGGTACCGACGAGCCTGACCGGGACGGCCGGCGGCCTCTCCCCTGCGGCTCATCTCCAGCGTCTCCACCGGCGCGGCCGCATTCCAAGGGCTGAACGGGCAGGCGGCAGGTCCGAATGGCCCCTCACCTGCGGGAATCCTTGGACGCAGAGGCGCTCACCAGCCCCGCGGGCCTTCTGCCGTGCCGCCACCGGGGGCCGAACGTCCCGGTCCGGGGCCGAACCACCCATCGCGCGGGGCGCGTCCGGGTGCCACGGTGAACTCGGAGACCTGCGCTGCCGGGGGCTCCGCGGCCCGACGAAAGGTGGTGGGAACGATGGAGCTGCCCCTGGTCGTGGGTGTCGACGGTTCGGAGTCCAGCCTGGCGGCGGTCGACTGGGCGGCGGACGAGGCGGCCCGGCATCACCGGCCGCTGCGCCTGGTGTACGCCTCCCTGTGGGAGCGCTACGAGGGCGCCGTGCCGTCCGGCGGCCTCACCCGCTCGTCGGGGCAGGTGATGGCGGAGATTATCGTCGGAGCCGCCGTGGAGCGGGCCCGCCGCGCCGCACCCGAGGTGCCGGTGTCCGGCGAGGCGGTGCCCGAGGACGCCGCGGACGCGCTTCTGCGCGAGGGCCACAACGCCTTCGCCCTCATCACGGGCTGCCGTGGCCGCAGCGAACTGGCGGGACTGCTGCTCGGGTCGGTCGGCCTGACCGTGGCCGCCCGCGCCCACTGCCCCGTCATCGTCGTCCGCGGCGACAAGGCGGGCCTGGGGGGCACCCATGAGCGGATCCTGCTCGGCGCGGGCGAACCCGCCACCAGCGGGGAGGCCGCGCGGTTCGCCGTCCGGGAGGCCGAGGCACGCGGCTGCGGCCTGGACGCCGTACGCGCCTGGCGCTGCCCGGAACGCGAGAGCGCGGCGGAGTTCGGCGCGGGCACGGACCAGGCCCGCTATCACGAACAGCGGGCGTCGGCCCTGCTGGACGCCGTCCTGCACGACGCCGCCGCCGACCACCCGGCCGTCCGGGTACGCCGGTTCACGGTGGAGGGCCCGGCCCGGCAGGTGCTGCTGAACCGGTCGGCCGCCGCCGACCTCGTCGTCATCGGGGCGCGGCGCCGCCACGGGCACTTCGGGCTCCAGCTCGGCCGGGTGGGACACGCGCTGCTGCACCACGCGGAGTGCCCGGTGGCCGTCGTACCGCAGCAGATGTGACCGGCCACGGTGCCGACGGGGACGACGGGAGGACCGGCGACGTGACGGACCAGGTCTGGGAGTACGAGGGGTACGCCCCCGAGGACGAGCGGCTGCGCGAGTCCCTGTGCGCGCTGGGCAACGGCTACTTCGCCACCCGCGGCGCACTGCCCGAGTGCGCCGCGGACGAGGTGCACTACCCGGGCACCTACGTCGCCGGCTGCTACAACCGGCTCACCTCCGAAGTGGCCGGCCGCGGCGTCGAGAACGAGGACATGGTCAACCTGCCGAACTGGCTGCCCCTGCGCTTCCGCCTGCCCGGCGGCCCGTGGCTCACCCCGGACACGGCGACCGTGCTCGACCACCGCCAGACGCTGCACCTGACGTCGGGAATGCTGGAACGCCGCACCCGGTACGGACTCGGCGAGGGCCGGGCACTCGTGGTGCGCCAGGAACGGCTGGTGCACATGGGCGACCCCCATGTGGCCGCGCTGCGCACCGAGTTCACCGCCGAGGGCTTCGACGGCACGCTCGAGGTGGAGGCCGCTCTCGACGGCACCGTCACCAACGCCGGCGTGCCGCGCTACCGCGACCTCGACGGCCGCCACCTCACCCATGTGCACACCGGCGCCGCCGACGGCACCGTGTGGCTGCGCTGCCGCACCCGCACCTCGGACATCCGCGTCGGCATGGCCGCCCGGCTCAGCGCCGACACCCCCGTCACCGTCCGGACCGACGGGCCCCGCCCCGCCCAGCACACCGTCCTGCGCCTGACCGACGGCCGCCCCGTCACCGTCGACAAGACGATCGCCCTGCACACCTCCCGCGACCCCGCGATCAGCGACCCGCTGTACGCCGCCGTCGACCGGGTCGGCCGGGTGCCCGGCTTCGACGTCCTGCTCGACGACCACATCACGGCGTGGGACCAGCTGTGGCGGCGGGCCGACCTCGAAGTACCCGGCGAACCGGGGCGCATCCTGCGGCTGCACCTCTTCCACGTCCTGCAGACCCTCTCCCCGCACACCGCCGACCTCGACGTCGGCGTGCCCGCCCGGGGACTGCACGGCGAGGCCTACCGCGGGCACGTCTTCTGGGACGAACTGTTCGTCCTGCCCTACCTCAACCTGCACTTCCCCGAGGTCTCCCGCGCCCTGCTGCGCTACCGCCACCGCCGCCTCGAACAGGCCTGCACCGCCGCCCGGGAGGTCGGCCGCAGGGGCGCGATGTACCCCTGGCAGAGCGGCAGCGACGGCCGTGAGGAGACCCAGCGGCTGCACCTCAACCCCAACTCCGGCCGCTGGCTGCCCGACCACTCCCGCCTCCAGCACCACGTCGGCTCCGCGATCGCCTACAACGTCTGGCAGTACTGCCAGGCCAGCGGCGACGCCGAGTTCCTGCAGACCAAGGGCGCCGAGATGCTGCTGCAGATCGCCCGGTTCTGGGGGGACGCGGCCGTCTACGACGAGGACCTGGGCCGGCACCGCATCAAGGGCGTCGTCGGCCCCGACGAGTACCACGACGCCTACCCCGGCGCCGAACTGCCCGGCCTCGACGACAACACCTACACCAACGTCACCGCCGCCTGGGTGCTCGCCCGCACCCTGGAGGTCCTGGACGACCTGCCCGAGTCGCGCCGCCGTGAACTCGTCGAGCGCACCGGCCTGGACGGCGGCGAACTCGAACAGTGGGAGGACGTCTCCCGCACCCTGCACGTGCCCCTGCACGCGGGCGTCATCAGCCAGTTCGAGGGCTACGGCGACCTCGAGGAACTCGACTGGGACGGCTACCGCAGGAAGTACGGCGACATCCGCCGGCTGGACCGGATCCTGGAGGCGGAGGGCGACACCGTCAACCGCTACCAGGCGTCCAAACAGGCCGACGTCCTCATGCTCGGCTACCTGTTCTCCCCGGCCGAACTCGCCGGCCTGTTCCGCCGGCTGGGGGTGGCCGTCGACGACGAGACCTGGTCGCGCACCGTCGACCACTACCTGACCCGCACCAGCCACGGCTCCACCCTCAGCGGCCTGGTGCACGGCTGGGTGCTGGCCCGGGCCCGGCGTGCCGAGGCCTGGAAGTTCTGCCAGGAGGCCCTGCAGGGCGACGTAGCCGACCTCCAGGGCGGCACCACCGGGGAGGGCATCCACCTCGGCGCCATGGCCGGCACCCTCGACTTCGTCCAGCGCGGGCTGACCGGCCTGGAGACCCGCGCCGGCGCCCTGTGGCTGGATCCGGTGCCGCTGCCGGAGCTGTCGTCGTACGGCTTCGTCCTGCGCTACCAGGGCCACTGGGACGTACGGCTGCGCCTGAGCCGCGGCCGGCTGGAGATCGCCGTACCCGAGTCCGAGGGGTCGCCGATCGAGGTGCGGCTGCCGGACCGGTCGGTGAGCCTGCGGCCCGGCGAGTCCGGCCACCTGCTGCTGGTCGGCTGACGGGCGGAAACGGCGGGGGGCCTGATGGGCCACCGCCGAGACCCGATGGCCCCTACCCCCGGCGGGCCGGCCGGGGCGAGGCTTTTCCAATAGAGCGGTCCGAGCGAGAGGAAGGGGCCGCCATGAACGGGAACCACGGCTCCGAGCCCGGAAGGACGCACCCCGGGCTCGCGCGACCACTGGACACCACGACGGTCACGGCCCTGGTGGCCGCGGCCACGGCCGCCCCGTCCCTGCACAACGCCCAGCCCTGGCGGTTCCGGCACGTCGCCGGCGGCCGCACGCTCGACCTGCGGGCCGACCTCGAGCGGACGATGCCGCGGTTCGACCCCGACCTGCGCGGCCTGCACCTGGGCTGCGGCGCCGCCCTGTTCAACCTGCGCGTCGCCGCGGCCGACGGTGGCCTGGACGCGGACGTCCGGCTGCTGCCCGATCCCACGGACCGGCAGCTGCTCGCCACCGTGCGCCTCACCGGCACCGACCGCCCCGACCGCGAACTGGCCCGGCTCTCCACGGTGATCAGCCGGCGCCACACCAGCCGTCACCCGTTCGAGGACCGGCTGGTCCCGGACGCCGTGCAGGAGGCGCTGCGGCACGCGGCCGAACAGGAGGGGACCCAGCTGGTGTTCCCGGACAGATGGCACATCGAGTCGCTGCTGGACGACGTCCGCGACGCCGAGGGACGCGACGACTTCGACGCCGCCTACATGGCGGAGATGCGCGCGTGGACCCGCGTCGGACCGCAGGAGACCGACGCCGCCGTGGACGGGGTCCCGGACTACGCCTTCGGGCCGAGCAAACGGCGAGGCCGCGCCCCGGTGCGGGACTTCGCGGGCCGCCGGCCCGTCCCCGGGCGCCCCGCGGCCGTCTTCGAGACCGTCCCGAACCTCGCCCTGCTCGGCACCACCCACGACCACCCCGCCGACTGGCTGCGCGCCGGCGGGGCGATGGAACGGATCCTGCTGCTGGCCACCCTCCACGGGCTGGCCACCTCCCTCACCTCGCACAGCCTCGAACGCCAGGACCTGCGCGAGCTGGCCCGCGACCCCGTCTCGGGCATGGGCTTCGTCCAGATGGTGCTGCGCCTCGGCTACGGACCCGCGGGGGTCGCGAGCCCGCGGCGGCCCGTGGATCAGGTCCTGGAGATCGTCTCGGGCGGGTGATCCACGAGAGTCATGGAGACCGTCCCGCCCGGGTGCCCGCGGCGGGTGTCAGTCGTGCGGCACCACCGCGACCGGGCAGGGCGCATGATGCAGCACGGCGTGTGCGACGGGCCCGAGCTTCCAGGTGAGATGGGAGGAGTGCCGACGGCGCCCTACGACGGTGAGCCGGCCGTGCGTGGCGGCGGACAGCAGCACCTGGGCCGCAGACCCCTCCGTCACCTCGTCGACGAGGTGAACGCCGGGGAACTTCTCGCGCCACGGCGCCAGCGAGGCCGCGAGCCGCGCGCGGTCCACCACGTCCCGCTCCTCTCGCCGGCGGGCCGCGACCGCGTACCCATGGGAAACGGCACGCACAGCGTGCACCCCGCAGCCGTGCGCCTCTGCTGTGGTGAAGGCGAACTCCAGCAGGGCATCGGCGCCCGGTCCCGGCTCGACGCCGACCACGACGTCATCCCGCTCGGCGCCCGGATGCCCCCGGACGATCCCGACGGCCGGATCGCCGGCCCGGACGATGACGGCGGGACACCGCGACAGGCCCAGGACGTGCAGGCTGTGGGAGCCGAGGAGGAAGCTCGCGGCCGAACCGTGTCCGCGGGAGCCGAGCACGAGCAGGGCGGCCCGCTCACTGTGTTCGAGCAGTGCCTGCGACGCGGAGGCCTCCACCAGCTCGGCCGTGAGGCTCAGATCGCCGTAGCGGTGCAGCAGTTCGGCCTCGGTCCGCCGCAGCACGCTCTGCCCGTACTGCTGCTTGCTCAAGGCCTCCTGCGGGACCGGCACGTTCAACGGCTGCGTGGTCCACGAGTGGACCAGGAGCACCGGCAGCCGCCTGGTCATGCCTTCCTCGGCGGCCCACCACGCGGCGGTCGTGCTGGCGGGGGAGCCGTCGATTCCGACGACGACGGGTCCGGTCATGGCGCACCTCCCGGCAGTGCGACGGCCGTGCCGCGGCACCGCGTTCAGGCCCCCCTCGGTCCCTTTCTTCCAGAGTCGTCCCGTGCTCGCGGGCGCGGGAGGGCCGGACGGTGCGCGGTTGGGACCGTCCGGCCCTGGGGGAGCACGCCCGGCCGGGGCAGGCTGGGAACCGAGCAGCGAGGCGTGTCCGCGGCCGCCCGCGCTGTCGGCCGTGGCACGTTCGCCGCCCGCAGTTCCCGCCGTCACCACCCGTGCCGAGACCGGGTGCGGCGGCCCCGGAGGGAGATGTGCGATGAGCGGCCCCGTCGTCGTGGGAGTGGACGGTTCGGCGTCGAGCCTGGCCGCCGTGGAGGCAGCGGCACGCGAGGCCGCCCGGCGGGGCGTCGGGCTGCGCCTGGTGCACGCGGTCGGATGGCCGCCGCTTCCGCTGCGGCGGGGCCGCTCCGCGTGGACCCCGGACGCGGCCGGCGTGCGCGAGCGCGTGGACGCCCTGCTCACCGAGGCCGAACAACGGGCCCGCAGGATCGCACCGCATGTGCGGACCGTCACCGACAGCGTCCTCGGCGAGCCGGTCATGGTCCTGGAGATCGTCTCCCGCCGTGCCTCGCTCCTCGTGGTCGGCAGCCGCGGGCTGAGCAGGCTCGGCAGCCTGCTCCTCGGCTCCACAGCCGCCCACCTCGCCGCCCATGCCCGCCGCCCGCTGCTGGTGGTGCGCGGCCGGCCGGACCCGTCCGGGCCCGTGCTCCTCGCCGTCGACGGCTCGCCCGCCGCCCGCCCGGCCGTCGAGTTCGCCTTCGCCGCGGCGCAGTCGCGCGGCGCCGGCCTGGTGGCGCAGCACGTGTGGAACACCGCCACCGAGCGGGTGTACGACGGCCCGGGCGACCCGCCCTTCATGGCGTACGACGAGGACCGGCTGCGCGACGAGGAGGAGCGGGTGCTGGCCGAGGCGTTGTCGGGGCTTCGCGAGAGGTACCCGGACGTCGCCGTCGAAGGGCGCCTGGTCCGGGGCCGGGTGAGCGGCACGCTCGTCGAGGCGAGCGCCGGGGCTCAGCTCGTGGTGACCGGCGCGCACGCCCACGGCGGGTTCACGGGCGTGCTGCTGGGCTCGGTCGGCCAGGCCCTGCTGCACCACGCGCAGTGCCCCGTCGCCGTGATCCGCTTCACGGGGGAGTGACCCGGCGACGGGGCGACGGGCGCCGGCCGGCGCGCGCTCAGCCGGGGACCAGGTGGTCCACCACGGCGACGACGTCCACGATCCGTTCCACCTCGGCGACCAGCTTGGGGATACGTCCGGCGTCCAGCGAACCGCTGAGCGTCACGGTCCCGTCGTGGACCTCGACGTCGACCTGCGCCGGGTCGATGCCCAACTCGTCCCGCACGACGCGGTGGAGGACCTCGGCGCGGATGGCCGCGTCGTCCCGCACCATCGCGTGCAGCAGCTCGCTGCGGCTGACGACGCCCACCAGGTGCCCCTTGTGATCGGTGACGAACAGCTGCCTGATCCGGGAGCGCGAGGCGATGCGCGCCGCCTCGACCACGGGGGTCCACGAGTGGACGGTGAGCGCGGGCGCCGACATCAGCATGCCCGCCGTCACCCCCGCGCCCGCGTCCCGCGGATGCCGGCGCAGCATCCGGGCGAACGCGCCGGGGTGGTCGCCGGCGGTGATGGACGCCGCCCGGGCGAGCAGGTCGGACTCCGCGATCACGCCGATCACCCGCTGGGTCTCGTCGACCACGGGCACCGCGCCGGTCTGCCGGCGTGCCAGCATCCGGGCGACGTCGAGGAACGGGGCGTCGCGGGAGACGCCCGCCACCGACCGCCGCATGACGTCACGCACCCGCAGCTCCGCTGTCTTGTGCGCCTTGTGGTGGACGTGGTGGACCTCGGCGGCGCGCGTGGCGGCGGCGACCGGTGTCTCCAGTGCGGCCGCCGAATGGGACGCCATCGCCTGCAGGTAGCGCACCATCATGTCCTGATGGAGGTCTTCCACCGGCGACGGCGCGAAGGTCGGCACGGCATGCCGGGCTTCCACCGACGCGGCGGCGTGTTCTCGTGCCTCTCGGTCGCTCATGGCTACCTCCCAGCGTGCGTGGAGACCACACCCCTCCTGCTCTTACCGTCTCGCCGACGCGGTGGGCGCTGACAGGGCCGACCGGTCCCTTCCCCGGGGCGAACCAGCCCTGGAAGACCTTCGTCCGCCTTCGTAGCGTGAGAGTGGGCCACGGCGGGCACCCGCGCCGGGTCCGGAGGTTCTCATGCCCGGGTTCCGAGAGTTCCGCATACGACTCCGGCCGGCCGGCTCGCCCGGTCCGGCCGCGCCGGGCGGTGTCCCCGGCGACCGGTCGGGCGAGCTCACGACCGAACTGCAGCCCCCGCTGACCCGGCTGGACGACACGGCGGCCGAGGCCGACCGCATCCGCGCCGAGGCGGCCCGCGAGGCCGACGAACGGCGCCTGGCCGCGCGGCGGCAGGCCGAGGAGACGGTGCGGCAGGCGCGGGCACGTGCCCTGGACGTCAGGAACGAGACCGCGGCCCGGATACGGCGGGAGGCTGCCGCCGAGGCCGAGCGGGCGGACGCCGTGTCGCGGCGTGAGACCGAGGCGCTGCGGGCACGGGCGCGCGCCCGCACCCCCGACCTCGCCGCCCGGGTCGTGGCGCGGGTCGCCGCCGGCCTGGGCCTGCCCGCCGAGCGAAGCGGACCGGAGTAGGAGGCCGAGATGGGCGCCGGCTGGGTCGCGGGGGTGACACGGGCCAGGTCCATGGCCGTCGGACGCCTCGGCCCCGACGGCGCACGCGAGCTGGCCGCCTCCGCAACCCTCACCGAGGCCCTGCGCGCCCTGGCGAACACCCGCTACCGCAAGGTCCGCGAGACGGAGGCCGAGGCCGCCGCGGCGGGCCGCGCGGTCTCGGCCGCCCTCCTGTGGCAGCTGCGCGTGCTCGCCGGATGGCAGCCCCGGGCGGGTGTCGCCGCCCTGCGCCGGCTCGCCGCCGGCTTCGAGATCGCCAACACCCGCGACCATCTGCGCGCCCTGGCCGGGGAGCCACGCCCGGCCCCGTACCGCTTGGGCGCGCTCGCCACCGCCTGGCCGCGACTGGCGCGGACGTCCGACGCGCGCGGGGTGCGGGCCGTGCTGACCGCCTCACCCTGGGGGGACCCCGGCGGCGAGTCCGCGGCGGCCGTGCTGACCGGGATGCGGCTGTCCGCCGCCGCCGGCGTCGTGGCCGACCTGCCGCAGGCGGCCCGCTGGGCGGCGGGGGACACCGCGCTGCTGCTGGCCCGCGAGTCCTACCTCCTGGACCGCCCGCCGACCGGACGGGCCGCCGGGTACGCCGAGCGCATCCTCGGCCGGTCCGCCGTGCAGGCCGTCTCCTACGACGACTTCCGCGCCCGTCTGCCCTCGGCGGCGCGCTGGGCGCTGAAGGACGCCGTGCGGCCCGCCGAACTCTGGCGGGCCGAGGGCCGCTGGTGGGCCGCCGTCGAAAGGGACGGCCTGGAGATGCTGCACAAGGCCGACTTCGGCGTGACCCCCGTCGTGGGCGCCGTCGCGGTGCTGTCCGCCGACGCCTGGCGGCTGCGCGCCGCCCTGCTGGCCGCCGCGCACGAGGGCCGGGCCCGGGAGGCGTTCGATGACCTCCTGGAGTGACTCCCCCGTCCGCGCGGCACCGGTCCGCATGCAGCGGGTGGCCGTCGTCGCCACCCGCGGCGCCCTGCGGGACGTCCTGGTGCGGGTCGCCGACGCCGGCTGCGTGGAACTGGACCACCCCGACGACGCGCCCCACGGCACGGGACCGGCCGCGCGGGCCCTGCAGGCGCTGCGCACCGAAGCCGCCCCGCCCCTGCTGTCACCCACCCCTCCCGACCTGCGGGAACTGCAGGCGGCGGGCCGTACCGACCTGCTGGCCGGCGAGGCCCAGCTCGAGGAGCACCGGGCGGCCGCGGTACGGCGCGGTCCGGCGGCCGCGCTGGCCGGCTGGTGCCCCGTGACGGACGTGCCCCGGCTCGGCGCCGACCTGGCCGACGCCGGCGGCGCCCTCGTACCCCTGCGGGCACCCCGCGGCATCGACCCGCCCACCCTGCTGACCGCGACCAGCCCCGTCCGGCGCTCCTTCGGCCCCCTGGTGCGCACCTACGGCACCGTCCCCTACGCCGACATCGACCCCACGCTCCCCGCCGGAATCGCCTACGTCGTCATGTTCGGGATGATGTTCGGCGACGCCGGCCACGGCGCCCTGCTCCTCCTCGGCGCCCTGCTGCTGCGGCTCGGCCGCCCCCGCCGGCTCGCCCCGCTGCGACCGCTGTGGCCGTTCGTCGCCGGAGCGGGGCTCACCAGCACCCTGGCCGGGTTCGCCTACGGCGAGTTCTTCGGCCCGACCGGCGTGCTGCCCGTGCTGTGGCTCGACCCGCTGGACGAGCCCCTGCGGCTCCTGGCGAGCGCCGTCGTGTTCGGTGCGTTCCTGCTCGCCCTGGCCTACGCGGCGGGCATCGTCAACCGCTGGCGGGAGAACGGGCCGGGCCGCGCGCTGTACGCGGCCTCCGGCATCGCCGGCGCCGCGGTGTTCCTCGGCCTCGCGCTCGCCGCCGGGGGAGTGCTGCTGCACACCCCCGCCCTCACCTGGACCGGAGCGGCGCTCGCAGTCACCGGACTCGTGCTGGTCGGCGTCGGGCTGAGCGCGGAGTCGGGGGGCGGCGCCTCCGGCCTCCTGCAGACGGGGGTCCAGCTCTTCGACGTCGTGGTCCGCATCGGTTCGAACACCGTCTCCTTCGCACGGCTCGCGGCCTTCGGACTGACCCACGCCGCGCTCGGCGGCATCGTCTGGCAGGCCACCACGGCTCTGGCCGGCCGCGGCCCCCTGGCCCTGGCCGCCGCGCTCCTCGTCTTCCTCCTGGGCAACGCCCTCGCCTTCGCGCTGGAGGCGCTGGTCGCCGGGATCCAGGCGCTGCGCCTGGAGTTCTACGAACTGTTCTCCCGGGTCTTCGACGCCGAGGGCCGGCCGTTCAAGCCCTGGCACGTGCCCACGGAGCCCTCCCACGCACCCGTACGACACGAAACGGAGGTGACCACATGATCGCCTGGCTGATCGCGCTCCCCGTTCTCGTCGGGGCCTTCGCCGTCACCCGCCGACTCCTGCGCCACCGCGGCCGAGGGGCCCTGCGGGCAATCCTCGCGGTGGATGCGGCCCTGTTCGCCGGGGCGCTGGCGCTGCTGATCGTCGCCCTGAGCGGCGGTGCGGCGCAGGCCCAGCCGGCCACCGCCGCCGCGCAGAGCTCCGGCTCGGCCTCCGCGGCGTTCATCGGCGCCGCCATCGCGGTCGCCGGCGCCTCGATCGGCGCGGCGATCGCCGTCGCCTACACCGGCGCCGCCGCGCTGGCGGCGATGAGCGAACGCCCCGAACTCTTCGGCCGGGCCATGGTCATCGTCGGCCTCGCCGAGGGCATCGCCATCTACGGCCTGGTCGTCGCCGTCATCCTGCTCGGGAAGACCTGACCATGGGACACATCGCGGCGATCGGGGAACCCCTGAGCATCCTCGGACTGGCGTCCGCGGGCGTCCTGTTGAGCCCCGCCGAGAGCGCGGACGACGCACGCGCCGCCTGGCGGAACCTGCCGCCGGACGTGGACCTGGTCATCCTCACACCGACGGCCGCCCACGCCCTCGCCCCCGAGGCCGTCGACGGGCAGGAGCCGCTCGTGGCGGTGATGCCGCCATGAGGACCCTGTCTCCGGTGCGTGCGCGGTTGCCGCGTGCCGCTGATGCCCTCGGTGTTCAGACGCCGTTCGTGGTGGTGGTGCCGGTATGAGGAACCCGCCTCCTGCTTCGGCCGACGTCGCACTTGAACCGGTGCGTGCGCAGTTGCTGCGGGCCGCGCGCGCCGAGGCCGATGCACTGTCGGCCGCGGCCGATGCCGAGGTCCGGGCCGTGCTGGCCGAGGCCGACGGGCGGGCCGCCGCGATTCTGGACGAGGCCCGCGGCATGGGCGAGGCCGACGCGGCGGCGGCCCGCGACGCCGCCCGGGCCCGGGCCCGCCGGACCGCCCGCGCCCGCGAACTCGCCGCCCGCCGGGAGTGCTGGGAGGAACTGCGCCGACGGGTGGTGGCCGGCGTCGAGGACCTGCGGCACGCGGACTCCTACCCGGCTCTGCGCGCCCGGCTGGCCGCCCACGTACGCGCCGCGCTGGGCCCGGACGCCGAGATCACCGAGGCCCCGCGCGGGGGAGTGACCGGACGGACGGCGGACCGCAGGCTCGACTGCGGCCTGACCGCGCTCGCCCTGCGGGCGCTGGAGCGCATCGACGGGGAGGCGGAGGAGCTGTGGGCACCATGACGGACGTGTCGTCGGCGGACGGCCGCATCCTGCGCGTCGCCGGACCACTCGTGGAGGCCGAGTACGTCACCGGCACCGCGATGAACGACCTGGTCGCGCTGGGCGAGGCGGAACTGCCCGGTGAGGTCGTCGCCATCCGGGACCGGGTCGTCACCGTCCAGGCGTACGAGTACACGGGCGGCCTGGCCCCCGGCGCGCGGGCCCGCCCGCTCGGCCGGCCCCTGTCCGCGCCGCTCGGCCCCGGCCTGCTGGGCGGGGTCTTCGACGGCCTGCTGCGCCCCCTCGCCACGGCCGGCGCCTGGCTGGAACCCGGCGCCGCCGGCCGCGGGAGCGGGCCGGCACGCCAGTGGGAGTTCGTGCCACGGGCCTCGGCGGGCGACCTCGTCGCGCAGGGCGACGTACTCGGGGAGATCCACGGCCCCGGACCCGTGCCGCTCAAGGTGCTGGTGCCGCCCGGCCGGTCCGGCGCCGTGGACCACGTCGCGGGCGCCGGCCGCCACAGCGCCGACGCCGTCGTCGCATCCGTCGCCGGCACCCCCGTACGCATTACCACCCCCTGGCCCGTCCGCACCCCCCGTCCCGTCCGCGAACGTCTCGACTCGCCCCGCGCCCTGGGCACCGGGCAGCGCGCCATCGACCTGCTCTTCCCGGTGGCCCTCGGCGGCACCGTCGCCGTCCCCGGCGGCTTCGGCACCGGCAAGACCGTGCTGCTGCAGCAGATCGCCAAGTGGTGCGACGCCGACGTCATCGTCTACGTCGGCTGCGGGGAGCGCGGCAACGAGATGGCCGACGTCATCGACGAGTTCGGCGCGCTCACCGACCCGCGCACCGGCGGCCGGCTCGCCGACCGGACCGTGATCGTCGCCAACACGTCCAACATGCCGATGATGGCCCGCGAGGCCAGCATCCACACGGGTGTGACGGTCGCCGAGTACTTCCGGGACATGGGCCTGGACGTGGTCGTCATCGCCGACTCCACCTCGCGCTGGGCCGAGGCGCTGCGCGAGTTCGCCTCCCGTACCGGGGCCCTGCCCGCCGAGGAGGGCTACCCGGCCGGCCTCGCCTCGGCGATCGCCGCCTTCTACGAACGGGCCGGCGCGGTCACCACCCTCGGCGGCCGCAGCGGCTCGGTGACGGTCATCGGCGCGGTGTCCCCGCCCGGCGGCGACATGGCCGAACCGGTCACCTCGCACACCCAGCGCTTCGTGCGCTGTCTGTGGACCCTGGACCGCGAACTCGCCTACGCCCGCCACTACCCGGCCGTCTCCTGGGCGGAGTCCTTCTCCCGCGACGCCGAGGCCCTCGGCGCCCGCCGCGCCGCGACCGACGACCCGGACTGGCCGGCCCGGCGCGCCCGGGTCGCCGGTCTGCTCGCGGAGGCCGACCGGCTCGCCGACCTCGTCGACCTCGTCGGCATCACCGCGCTGCCCGCGCAGGAGCGCGTCAGTGTCCTGGGCGGCCGGCTCGTACGCGAAGGGGTCCTCCAGCAGAGCGCCCTGTCGCGGCGGGACGCCTACAGCGGAGCGGAGAAGACGGCCGCGCTGGCCGAGGCGGTCCTCGGCGTGGTCGACCGCTGCCGCGAACTGGCCGACGCCGGAGTGCCCGCGGCACACATCGAGGACGCCGACTTCACACCCGTACTGCGCGCCCGCGAGGAAGCGGGGCCGCACGACGCGGACACCGTACGGGCACTCGGCCGGAGCATGCTCGACCGACTGGGGGAGCTGACATGACGGACACGCCGGACTGGGGCCTCGTCGAGTACACCTCCATCCGTGAACTGCGCGGCCCCCTCGTCGTCGTCGACAAGGTCGAGGGCGTCGGCTGGGACGAGTTCGTGCTGTTCACCCTCGACTCCGGCGAGCAGCGGCACGGACTCGTCCTCGACGTCGACCGCGGCACCGCCGTCGTACAGGTGCTGGAGGACACCGCAGAGATCGACCCGCTGCGCATCCGGGCCGCCTTCACCGGCACGCCGCTGCGGATCCCGGTGGGCCCCGGCTGGCTGGGCCGGGTCTGCAACGGCCGGGGCGAACCCCTCGACGGAGGGCCACCCGTCTTCGGCTCCACCACCTCGGCGGTCGGCGGCAACCCCGTCAACCCCGTGCGCCGCGAGCCGCCGGCCGAACCGGTGCTCACCGGTATCAGCGCGGTGGACGCCCTGACCACCCTCGTACGCGGTCAGAAGCTGCCGGTGTTCTCCGCGGCGGGCCTGCCGCACCTGGAGCTGGCCGCCCAGATCGCGGCCCAGTCGACGGCCGGGGGAGAGCCGTTCAGCGTCGTGTTCGCCGCCATGGGGGTCACCCACGCGGACGCCGGGTTCGTGTGCGACGCGCTGGAGGAGCGCTCCGCGGCGGGCGAGCTGGTGCTGCTGCTCAACACCGCCGCCGACCCGGTGATCGAACGCATCCTCACCCCGCGCATCGCGCTGACCGTCGCCGAGCACCTGGCGTTCACCGGCGGCCGGCACGTGCTGGTGGTGATGACCGACATGACCAGCTACGCCGAGGCGCTGCGCGAGGTCTCCGCGGCCCGCGGCGAGATCCCGGCCCGCCGCGCCTACCCCGGCTACCTCTACAGCGACCTGGCGTCCCTGTACGAGCGCTGCGGACGCATCCGCGGGCTGCCGGGATCGGTGACCGTGCTGCCGCTGCTCACCATGCCGGCCGGTGACATCACGCACCCCGTCCCGGACCTCACCGGGTACATCACCGAAGGACAGGTCGTCCTCTCCCGCGAGATGCACGCCAAGGGCGTCTACCCGCCCGTCGACGCCCTGTCCTCGCTGTCCCGGCTCATGCGCAAGGGCGCCGGCCCCGGCCGCACCCGCGACGACCACCTCGACGTCGCCGCCCAGCTGCTCGCCGCACTGGCCCGGGCCCGCCAGGTCCGGGAACTGGCCGACCTGATCGGGCAGGCGGCGCTCAGCCCCACCGACCGCCGCTACCTGGCCTTCGACGAGGCGTTCGCGCACGACTTCGTCGACCAGCGCCGCGACGAACGGCGCACGCTGGAGCAGACGCTGGAGCGCGCCTGGCAGGTGCTGCTCACCCTGCCGCGCAGCCAACTGTCCATGCTGCCCGCCGAGTTCCTCGACGCCCACGCGGCACCGGAAGGCGGGTGAGCCCCGTGAAGGACCTGCGGACCCCGCCCGGCCGGGCCGGCCGGATGAGACTGCGCCACAGCCTGGACGTCGCCCGCCGCGGCGCCGACCTGCTCGACCAGAAGCTGCGCATCCTGCGCGCCCGCCACGAGAGGCTGCTGGCCGCCGAGGAGAGCGCGCGCGACGCCTGGCACGAGCGGCTGCGCGAGGCCGAGACCTGGCTGCGGCGCGGGCTGCTGCTGGGCGGCGACGAGGCGCTGGAGGCGCCGGCGCCCGCACACCCCGCCGAGATCGACGTCGTCCGGACCTCCACGATGGGCGTACGCCACCCCGAGACGGCCTCCTGCGCGCTGCCGCGACGCGAACCGGACAGTCCCGCGCCCGCGAACACCGCGCTGGTCCATGCCGAGGCCGCCTACGCCGAGGCGGTACGGGCCGCCGCCGACCACGCCGTCGCCCGCGCCGCGGCACGCGAGATCGGCGCGGAGGTCCTGCGCACCCGCCAGCGCGTCCGAGCCCTGCAACGCCACTGGATCCCCCGCCTGGAACACGCCCTGGCCCGCGCGGACGCCGCCCTGGAACAGAGCGAACACGAGGACGCGGTACGACGCCGCTGGGCGGCCCGTGCCTCGGACGACCGGGGATGACGGGCGGCGGGGTGGCGCACCCGCCGACTCCGGGCCGCCCAGGCCCCTGGCCACCGGGTGTAACGGAGCGAGGGGCCTGATCCCGCGGGCCGCCCCTGACTCGGCGTGACAGGCTGCGGGGCACGGATCAGGGCCGCCCACGCCCCGGGCCACCGGGTGTCCAGGGACGCGAGGCGTGGCCCCCTGCCCGGCGTGACAGGCCGCGGGGCACGGATCACCGCGACCTCCGGCCCGGCGGCGCCCGGACGAGCGGGCATGACCCGCCCCGGACTTGCTCGCCCCCGGATCCGCTCGGCCCCACCCGGGGGTCACATGACCCATGGCAGCCGGGTGGCCGCACGCCGAAGCTGGAGCGAGGTCGTCTCGGAGTCCGGAGGGCTTCCTGTGGACAAGGACAGCGTCGCTCAGCGGCTCGCACCCGGTCCGGAAAGCGGCACGGTGCCCGCACCCCGCGCATCCGGGCCCCCGCTGCCCCGGCAGCGGGCCGACGAGGTGCTCGCCCAGCTCGGCACCTCACGGCGGGGCCTGGCCGCGGCGGAGGCCGAGCGGCGCATGCAGCTCCACGGACCCAACGAACTGCCGCAACCTCGCCGCAGGGGACTGTGGCGACGCTTCTTCGCCCAGTTCACCGATCTGTTCGCGATCCTGCTGATCGTCGCCTCGGCCCTGACCTTCGTCGCCTACGCCCTGCAGGAGCCCCGCGACGTGGGCAACCTGCAGCTGGCCTTCGCGATCCTCGGCGTGGTGGTGCTCAACGCGGTCATCGGCTTCGTCCAGGAGTACTCGGCGGAGCGCACCGCCCAGTCGCTGCAGGCGATGGTGCCGCACACCTGCCGGGTGCTGCGCGACGGCGAACGCGTGGAACTGCCCACGTCGGCGCTCGTCCTCGGCGACCTCGTGGTCCTGGAGGCGGGGGACGCCGTACCGGCGGACTGCCGCGTCGTCGAGGGCCACGGCCTGACGGTCAACAACGCCTCCCTGACCGGGGAGAGCGTCGCCGTCGGCCGGGTGGAGGAGCCCACGACGGCCGCCACCGTCCTCGACTCGCGCAACTGCGTGTTCATGGGCACCACGGCGGTCTCCGGATCGGGTAAGGCGGTCGTGTTCGCCATCGGCGCCGACACCGAGTTCGGCCGGATCTACCGGCTCACCCAGGAGGCACCGCAGCAGCAGACCCCGCTGCAGCAGCAGGTGGCCTCCATGGCCCGCCGGGTGGCCGTCCTGGCCGTCGCCATCGGCCTGCTCGTCCTAGCCGTCCGCCTGCAGAGCGGGCAGCCGCTGGTGTCCACCTTCGTCTTCGCGCTCGGCGTGATGGTCGCCCTGGTCCCCGAGGGACTGCCCGCCACCCTGTCGGTGTCCCTGGCCATCGGCGTCCGCCGCATGGCCCGCCGCCAGGCGCTGGTCAAGAAGCTGCTGGCGGTGGAGGCCCTGGGCTCCACCACGGTGATCTGCACGGACAAGACCGGCACGCTGACCCAGGCCGAGATGACCGTCACCCGCTTGTGGAGCGGCGGGAGTTGGCACGAGGTGTCCGGCGTCGGCTACGCCCCCGTCGGCGCCGTCACCGATCCGGAGTCCGTACGGGACCTGTTGCGCGTCGGCGTGCTGTGCTCCGACGCCCGGCTGCTGGCGCCGGACGAGCAGGCCGACTGGCGGGTCCTCGGCGACACCACGGAGGGCGCGATCCTGGTCGCCGCGGCCAAGGCCGGTCTCGACCCGGCCACCGAACGGGCCGCCGCGCCGCGCATCGCGGAGTTCCCCTTCGACCCCGTCCGCAAGCTGATGAGCACCGTCCACCGCACGCCCGAGGGCGATGTCGTGTGCGCGAAGGGCGCGCCCCAGGAACTCCTCGCCCGCTGCACACACCTCCTGCTGGACGGCACCTCCCGGCCCCTCACCGACGAGCTGCGCGCCCGTGTCACCGAGGCCAACGACACCATGGCCGCCCAAGGGCTGCGCGTCCTGGCCGCGGCCCTGCGCCCCGTGACCTCGGCGCCCGGCGACAGCGCGGAGGCCGAGTCCGGGCTGACCCTGCTGGGCCTCATCGGCATGTTCGACCCGCCCCGGCCCGAGGTCTCCGCCGCCGTCGAGGCCTGTCGCAAGGCCGGCATCCGCATCGTCATGGTCACCGGCGACCACCCGCTCACCGCGGAGGCCGTCGCCCGCAGGGTCGGCATCGTCACCGGGGCCGCCCCCACCGTGGTGACCGGGGCCCGGCTCGGCGAGATGAACGCCGAGGAACTCGACGCGGTGCTCGCGGCTCCGGGAGAACTGCTGCTGTGCCGGGTCAGCCCCGAGCACAAGATGCGGGTCGTGGCCGCCTTCCAGAAGCGCGGAGAGGTCGTCGCGGTCACCGGCGACGGCGCCAACGACGCGCCCGCGCTCAAACACGCCGACATCGGCGTCTCCATGGGCGCCGGCGGCACCGACGTCGCCCGCGAGGCCTCCGTGATGGTGCTGCTCGACGACTCCTTCGCCTCCATCACCGCGGCCGTCGAACTCGGCCGCTCCGTCTACCGCAACATCGGCAAGTTCCTGACCTACCTCTTCAGCCACAACATCGCCGAGCTGACCCCGATTCTGGTAGCCACCTTCGTCGGCTTTCCGCTGGTCCCGCTGAGCGCCGTGCAGATCCTGGCGATCGACCTGGGCTCCGACGTACTGCCCGCCCTGGCGCTCGGCGCCGAGCCACCCGAGCCCGACACCATGGAGCGCCCGCCCCGCGGCCGGCGCGAACGGCTGTTCTCCGCCGTGCTCGTGCGCCGCTTCCTCTTCCTCGGCTTCGTGCAGTCCATCGGCGTGTGCGCGGTGTTCTTCTGGCAGGTGCACTCCGCCGGCATCCCCTTCGCCGACTTCACCACGGACACCCCCGCCTACCGCAAGGCCATCACCCTGACCCAGGCCGCCATCGTCGTCAGCCAGTTCTTCAACGCCCTGGCCGTGCGCACCGACCGCGAGAGCGTCTTCCGCGTCGGCCTGTTCTCCAACCCGCGGCTGCTGGCCGCCGGCTGCTTCGGCATCGCGCTGATGGCCGCCATCAGCTACGCGCCGCCCCTGCAGGCCGTCTTCAACACCGCGCCGATCTCGGCCACCGACTGGGCGGTACTCACCGGCTTCGGGGTGCTGCTGCTGGCCGCCGAGGAAACCCGCAAGGCGTGGCTGCGCCGCACACCACCGCACCAGCCAGAGAGGAAACAGCCATGAGGGTCGTCATCGTGGGCTGCGGCCGGGTCGGCTCCGCCCTCGCCACCCGGCTGGTCAACGAGGGCCACGACGTGCGGATCATCGACCGCGAGCCGAAGACCCGCACCCTGCTGCCGGCCGGCTTCCCCGGACAGGTCCTGCACGGAAACGGCTTCAGCCGCACCCTGCTGGAGGCGGCCGGCATCGAGCACGCCGACGCGTTCGTCGCGGTCACCTCCGGGGACAACACCAACATCGTCAGCGCCAGGACCGCCAAGGAGACCTACCGCGTGCCGATCGTCCTGGCCCGCATCTACGACCCGAGGCGCGCCGACATCTACCGCGACCTCGGCATCCCCACCATCGCCAGCGTCCGCTGGACGGTGAACCGGCTCCACGAGATGCTGCTGCACCGCCACCTCACCCCCGAACTCGGCTTCGGCAACGGCGAGACGCTGCTGCTGCGCTCCCAACTGCCCGCCCACCTCACCGGCCGGCGGCTCGGCGAACTGGAGGTCGACGGCGAGATCCGGCTCGTCGAGGTCACCCGAGGCGGGCGCTCGTTCCTGCCGACGCGCAGCACCCCCGCCGAACCGGACGATCTGATCACCTTCGCCGTGTCCGCCGAGGCACTGACCCGGTTGCGCGGCTTCCTCGACAAGGAGCTCGGCACATGAAGGTCATCGTCGCCGGCGCCGGCCGGCTCGGCAGGCAGGTCGCCCAGGTGATGGCGGCCGCGGGCAACCAGGTCACCGTCGTCGACCGCGACGACGACCGCGTCGCCGCCCTCCACGACCGGCTGCCGGCGCGGCTGGAGGTCGGGGACGCCTGCGAACCCTCGGTCCTCGAACGCGCCGGCGCGCACTCGGCCGACCTCGTCGTCGCGACCACCGGTGAGGACGAGGACAACCTCGTCATCAGCCTCCTCGCCAAGCGCCAGTTCGGGGTCGAGAGGGTGGTGGCCCGGGTCAACGACACCGAGAACGCCTGGCTGTTCGACCGGAACTGGGGCGTCGACGCCGCCGTACCCGCCGCCATGCCCCTCATCTCGCTCATCGAGGAGGCCGCCGGAGCCACCGACACCGTCGCCCTGCTGCGGCTGAGCAAGTCCGGTGTGAACGTCATCGAGACCACCATCACGGCCCGCTCGCGCGCTGTCGGCCGCACGCTTGCGGACATCACACTGCCGGCGAGCACGGTCCTCGCCGCGGTCATCCGGGACGGCGGCCCCGTCGTGCCGGCAAAAGAGCTGGTTCTGCGGGCCGGGGACGAGATCCTCGTCGTGTCGCACGAGGCGACGGAGGACGAGGTGCACGCGGCCTTCCAGTGATCGTCGCGCAGGCGGCCTTCCAGCGACGGTCGCGGACGAACGGCGGCCGTCGGCGGGGGTGTCCCCGGCCGACGGCCGCCGAAGGCGGGCCGTCACCGTTGCGCGGGCCCCGCCAGCTCGACGATGTCGTCGGAGGCGACGTCGTGCAGGCGGATCGCGAGGTCCTCCAGCGCACGGCTGGCGGCCAGTTCGTCGCCGATCTCGGGGATCGGGCGGTCGACCGGGTTCTTGCGGGCCACGCCCCGGCCGGTGACCGTCGCGGTGTCCCGGGTGGTGAGCACGGCCCGCGCGTGGGTCTCGTCGCCGTCCTCACTGATGAAGATCTGTACCGTCCACTGCTTGGCTTGCATCGTGATCACTCCCGGGCGGAGGGTGAGGAGCAGGCACCCGGACGAACGGGTTCCTCCGCTCATCTCCCAGCCTGCGCCCCTGCCGGGGACCGGGACAGGGCCGAACGGCCCGCCGGCCGGGACGTCATGCCGAGGCCGCCGCGGCGCCCGGCGCGTCCTGCGCACCGGTGTCCCGCGGAGCGGTGTCCTGCGGTGCGGCGTCCTCGGGGCCGGCGGCAGGCTCCGTCAGGACCGTCCCCGCACCCTCGTCGAGCCGCAGTCCCGTGGTGGCCGAGAAGCAGTGCACGGCGTCCGCGCGCACCACGACCCGGACCCGCGCCCCCTTGCCCTGCGTGGCACGCCCGGGCAGCCGGACGACGATCGGCGCGCTGCCCCCGCCGACCCGGGCGCTCGCGTGCAGGTAGGCGACGGAGCCGGTGTCCTCGACCGCGTCGACGACGAGGTCCAGCGCCGGGGTCTTGTCGTCCTCCGGCGAGAGGATCCGGAACTGCTCGGGCCGGACACCGAGCGCGATCTCGGTGGCGTCCTCGGCGGACGCGGACCGCAGGACGTCACGGGGCAGCGGCACGGTCAGCCCGTCCAGCCGTACCCCGTCCGACGTCAGCGGCAGCCGGAACAGGTTCATCGCGGGCGAGCCGATGAAGCCGCCGACGAAGGTGTTGGCCGGCCGCTCGAAGACCTCCTCGGGCGTGCCGACCTGCTGCAGCACCCCGTCCTTGAGGACGGCCAGCCGGTCGCCCATGGTCATGGCCTCGACCTGGTCGTGGGTGACGTACACCGTGGTGGTGCCCAGCCGGCGCTGCAGCACCGCTATCTGGGTGCGGGTCTGCACCCGCAGCTTGGCGTCCAGGTTGGACAGCGGCTCGTCCATCAGGAACACCCGCGGCTCGCGCACGATGGCCCGCCCCATGGCGACGCGCTGCCGCTGGCCGCCGGAGAGCGACTTCGGCTTGCGGTCGAGGTACTCCTGAAGGTCGAGGATCGCGGCGGCCTCCAGTACCCGTTCCCTCACCCGTGGCTTGGGCATGCGCGCGATCTTCAGGGCGAAGCCCATGTTGTCGGCCGTCGTCATGTGCGGGTACAGGGCGTAGTTCTGGAAGACCATCGCGATGTCGCGGTCCTTGGGCGGCAGATGGGTCACGTCCCGCTCGCCGATGCGGATCGTGCCGGAGTCGACGTCCTCGAGCCCGGCGAGCATGCGCAGGCTGGTGGACTTGCCGCAGCCGGACGGCCCGACCAGAACCATGAACTCCCCGTCGGCGATGTCCAGATCGAGGTCGCTGACCGCCGGACGCTCCATGCCCGCGAAGCGGCGGGTGGCCTTCTCGAAGGTGACCGATGCCATGACCAATCCCTCCCGGAAATCTCTTCACCCCAGCGTGGAACGGTCGTCGGCGCGCGGCGCATGACCCGACCGTCCCCTTCCCGGGCCGGTCGGCCCCTTCGTCCGCCCACGGCACCCGCACAGGCTGGAAGCCAGGGAAGGGGGTTCGCCACCTGCCTGAGGAGATGTCAGATCACCCTGGCGTCACCCGCGTTCAGCCGGCGACGGTGCACGTCCAGCGGGCGCCGTGCCGCGGGGCCTGGTCGACGGGTTGACCCGTAGTCCCGGCCGCCGAGAGCGCAGGGACGGATCGCCGGTTCCCCGGCACCGTGACGACGGGCACCGTCGCCTGCTCCAGGCAGGCACGCACGACCGCTCCCGCCGCGTGCTCGCCGTGTCCGCCGCGCGGGGTGCGCCCGAGCGCCAGCAGTACGGCGCCCCGCGCCTGCTGGACCAGGATGCGGGCCGGTGCCCCCTCGGCCACGACGGCGCGTACGGCACCGTCGTCCTGCGGCCCGAAGACCTCGCGGAGCGTCGCGGTGAGCAGCCGCGTCGCGCCGCCGCGCTGTTCGGCGGCCGTCGGCCGTGTCGTGGCGGGAGCGTAGGGGGCGAGCCCGGGCCGTTGCCAGGCGTGCACGGCGACGACGGTCGCGTCCAGGGCCCGCGCCTGCCGGGCCGCCCAGCGCAGTGCCGCCACCGACGCCTCCGACCCGTCGACCCCCACCACGACACTGTTGCCGACCGCGCGTTCCGCCATGACAGCCCTCCTCGCCGGATGTTCCTCGCTGTCCGAGTCTCCCGGGGCGGCCCGCACGGGACTTGGGCCGAGTGGCTCCGTCACGGGCGCCGAACGGGTCGGTCGGTGCGCCGTTCGGAGCCGTACGGCCCAGTGCCGGGAGCGGGCCGCCGGCGGACGCTGGATGCGGCACGAACGGACGTGACCGCGGGGCCGGGACGACCGGTCGGGGTCGCCCGGAGAGGAGACAGGCGTCATGAACGGACCGGTTGTGGTGGGGGTGGGCGCGTCGTCGAGCCTGGCCGCGGTGGAGACCGCCGCCTGGGAGGCCGAACGGCGGGGTGTGGGACTGCGGTTGGCGCACGCCGTCGCGTGGCCCTCCGATCCCGTGGCGCCCGGTGTGCCGCCCTGGGACCCGGACGGCGCCGGCCTGCGCGCGTCGGCCGGGGGAGCGCTCGCCGAGGCCGAGCGGCACGCACGGCGGGTCTCGCCTCGGCTGCCGATCACGAGTGAGGTGCTCGTCGGCGAGCCCGGGACGGTGCTGGAGTCGCAGTCGCGCGCCGCCTCGCTGACCGTCGTCGGTGGTCGCCGCCAAGGCCGGTTCGGCGGGCTGCCGTTCGGCTCGGTCGCCGGCCGGCTCACCGCGCAGGGACGCTGCCCGGTGCTGGTGGTACGCGGCAGGACCGGCCGCAGCGGCCCCGTCGTCCTGGCGTCCGACGGCGCCTCGCCCGCGGGCCGCGCCGCGGCCGAGTTCGCCTTCGCCGAGGCCGCCCGACGGACCGCGGAACTGGTCGTCCTGCACACGCGCGGTCACGGCCGCGACGGCGCCGCGCTGGTGGCCGAGCTGCGGCGCACGTACCCCGACGTCGTCGTGCGCCATCGGCGGATCCGGGGCCGCAACCGCCCCGTCGTCGTCGGAGCGAGCGCGGGCGCGCAGCTCGCCGTGGTGGGTGTCCCCACCCACACCGGCCTCACGGACACCCTGACGGGCTCACTGGGCCGAGCCCTCCTGCACCACGCCCCCTGCACCGTCGCGGTGGTCCCACCCGGAGCCACGAAGCACTGAGACCACTGAGACCGACGCCTTTCGGGGTGGGTCTCAACCCGTGCCCGGCGGCAGGCTCGCCGTGATTCCCGTGAGGATCAGGTCGATGCCGCCAAGGAACTCGGCGCGGTCGTCGTGTTCGCGCAGCCGGCCGGCGATGCCTCGGGTGAAGGGGTAGCGCTCGGGGTCCAGTTCCGACCATGCCCTCGCGACGGTGTCCAGGAAGTCGGCGCGGTCCGTGCCGGGCGGCTGGGACCGGGCGTTGGCGGCGTTCTGGCCGGCCACGCCGAGGATGTAGTTGAGCAGCGCCGACACTGCCGTGAACCGGGCCGCATCGGGCACCCGGAGCGCCTCGACCTGCCGTCCGAGGCGTTCGAAGACCGACACCATCGGGGGCTGCCCGGGCGCGCGGGTCAGTTGCGTGCCGACCCACGGATGGGCGTCGATCGCGTCGAACAGACCGAGTGCGAGGGTCCGGATCACGTCCTGCGGCGTGGCGTCGGTGGTGTCGTCGTCGGCGAGGGCGTCGGCGACCGCGGCGTCGGTGGCGGCGGCCAGGAGTTCCGCCTTCCCCACGACGTGCCAGTAGATCGCACCGGGACCGGTGGCCAGGCGTTCGGCCAGCGCGCGGAAGGTCAGGCCGCCCTCGCCCACCGCGTCGAGCAGTTCCACTGCGGCGCCGACGATGCGCTCACGGGAGAGCGGTTCCTGCCGTCGTTCCGGACGGCGCGTCCTGGTTGCCATGGCGTCAGTCTAGCCGCCTGGAACGCCGTTCCACCTTGACAATGAGTGGAACGGCGTTCCACCCTGAGGCTGCTGGAACGTCGTTCCAGCGCGCGTTTCGGGTGTCGCCCGGGGCGACGCGCGGCCTCAGGAAGGAACACCCATGACCACTCCCGTCACGATCATCGGCGCCGGGCTCGGCGGCCTCGTCCTGGCCCGCGTCCTGCACATCCACGGCATCCCGGCCACGGTCTACGAGGCGGAGCCCTCCCCGTCGTCCCGCTCCCAGGGCGGAATGCTCGACATCCACGACCACAACGGGCAGCCGGCTCTGCGCGCGGCGGGCCTGTTCGAGGAGTTCCGAGGCCTGGTCCTGGAGGGCCGTCAGGCGTTGCGGGTCCTCGACCGGGACGGCGCCGTCCTGTTCGAGCAGCCCGACGACGGCACGGGCGGGCGCCCCGAGGTGCAGCGCGGCGAGCTGCGGCGGATGCTGCTCGACTCGCTCCCGGCCGGCACCGTCCGCTGGGGCCACAGGGCCGCCGGCGTCCGCGCCCTCGGCCGGGGACGCCACGAGGTGGCCTTCGCCGACGGCGCCACCGTCGTCACGAGCCTGCTGGTCGGCGCGGACGGCGCGTGGTCACGCGTCCGGCCCCTGCTCTCCACCGCCACGCCCCGGTACACCGGCATGTCGTTCGTCGAGACCTACCTCCTCGACGCCGACACCCGGCACCCCGCCGCCGCGAAGGCGGTCGGCGGCGGATCACTCTTCGCGCTCGCGCCCGGGAAGGGCATCCAGGCCCACCGTGAGAGCGGCGGAACCCTCCACGCCTATGTGGCGCTCGCCAGGCCACAGGACTGGTTCGCCGCCGTCGACGTCACCGACGCCGCAGCGGCCACCGCACGCGTCGCGGCGGAGTTCGAGGGCTGGGCACTGGAGCTCACCGCGCTGATCACCGACACCGACGCCCCGCCGGTCCTGCGCCCCCTCCACGCGCTGCCGGCCGAGCACAGCTGGGACCGGGTGCCGGGAGTGACCCTCCTCGGCGACGCCGCCCACCTCTCGCCCCCGAACGGCGAGGGAGCCAACCTGGCCATGTACGACGGCGCCGAACTCGGCAAGGCCCTCGCCGCCCACCCCGACGACGTCGAGACCGCACTCACCGCGTACGAGCAGGCTCTGTTCCCGCGCAGCGCCGAAGCCGCCACCGAAGGCGCCCACCTGCACGGACTCCTCTTCGGTGACGACACCCCGCGCGGCCTGGTCGACATGTTCGCCGTCGCCTGATCGGCGAACCGCCCGCGAGACGTGTGGAGGCGGCGTCACAGGGGACTTGGTGGTCAAGTCGGGTGCGGCGGCGCTCCCCCGGGGGGCCGGCCCGGCCAGGCTTCTCTGGTTCTGACACCGAGCCAGGGAAGCCGCCGCCCGGATTCAGACGATGTCGCCCTTTTCGCAGATCATCCGGGCGACCTCCCGCAGCTTGACGTTGCGCTCCTGCGAGTAGCGGCGCAGCACGTCGAAGGCCTCGTCCTCGCTGAGGTGATGGGTGCCCATGAGGATGCCCATGGCCTCGCCGATCACATGGCGGGTGGCCATGGCCTGCTCCAGCTGGGCGTGCGTGCGGGCGCTGGAGAACGCGACCGCCGCGTGCGAGGCCAGCAGCCACCCCGCCAGCTCGCTGGCCTCGGTGAACATGCCGGGCTTGCGGGAGTACAGGTTCAGCGCGCCGAAGTCCTCGTCCTCGGTGAAGAGCAGGAAGCCCATCATGCTGCCCACGCCCAGCCGGGAAGCCCGCGGGGCGAAGGCGGGCCAGCGGGGGTGCTGCCCGGTGAGATCGGCGATGCGCAGGACCCGCTCCCGCACCGTGCTGCGGGCGGTGTCGAAGCACGGCCCCTCGCCCAGCCGCTCCTGCAGCCGGTCGCTCTCCACCACGAGATCGTCGGTGGGTGCCAACGTCCGCACCTTGCTGCCCTGCAGGACGAGGATGCCGGCGGCGTCACACCCCTCCACCAGCTCGACGGCGGAGGCCGTGATCCGCTGCAGCGTGGTACCGACGGAGTCCTGGGCCAGCAGGTCCCGCGCCATGGCCGCCATCTGCTGCGCAAAGTGCGCCCACTCCACGCGGTCCTCCGTCTCTCGCGTCACCCGGACCCACTTCCCGACCCGATGCGCACGGGCCCCTCACCCGGACACGGCAGCTGCCGGGCCGGGCATGGCGGGCGTGTCCTGGTCCAGGGTCTGCTCCACCGTCCGGCGGGGCGAGGCCGGCCCCTGCGGACCGTAGCCGAGGCGGAGCACCATCTGGGCGTGCACGCGCCCGTCCTCCGGGTCGCGCACCAGCTGGTCGCGCAGGTCGGGCCACTCCAGGGCCTGGTGCAGCAGCGAGGCGCGCACACCGTGCCGGGTGGCCACCAGCAGCACGTGCTGCAGAGCCTGGCCGGCCCGCAGCCAGTCCGCCCGCCGGTCGTGCGGGGTCGACAGCACGGCGAGCGTCGGCCGCTTCTCGAAGGCACGGGCGGCCAGTGTCGACGGGTGGAGGTGGGCCCCGAAGTCCCGCATCGGGACCTGGTCGCGGTAGTCCTGGGGACCGACGGCGGCCGGCGGGATGCCGAGCGCGGACTCGTCCGGCTCGCGGATCCACCGGCGGCTCTCCGCGGCCCGGTCGGCGTCGCCCCTGTTGCGGCGCTCCGCCTCCAGCGTCACCCGCAGCAGCCGGTCGGTCTCGGCGGTCTCCGGGCTGCTCAGCAGGGCGCCCTCCGCGTGCGCGGCCTCCGCCAGCTCGTGGTGCAGGGCGGTGGGCAGCGGCCGGTCGGAGAACGGGAAGCGGCTGCTGCGCCGGTGCCACAGGGCTTCGTAGAGCTCGGGCGACGGCGAGGAACGTGCCGTGCCGCCGAGCCGGACGGAGGCGAGCAGTTCGGGTTCACCGGGCCGGGGCAGCAGCCGGGTCACCGGGGCCCAGCCGAAGTGCGTCACCGCCAGCCGCAGGTTGAACAGCGCGCAGCCGACCGACACGTGCAGGGCCCGCCCGGAGGGGTCGATGTGGCGCAGCCCGCGGTCCTGCGCGGCACGGATCTCCAGGGTGAGCGTGTCCGGGGCGAGCCGGAACCGCCAGGGCTGGGTGTTGTGGATGGAGGGGGCGGCCACGGCGGCCGAGATCAGCTTCTCCAGGGTCGCCACGTCGAGCAGCGCGGTGGACATGGGGGCCTCCTCCCCGCCCGGTGACGAAGGGCGGTGGAACGGGTCGTTGACCCTGTCCAGGGTGGTCTCGGCGCGGACCTCGGGGCAGGGGCCGTAAGGCCTCGAATCCCGCCGTACGGCCCCGCCCGGTTCAGCGGGTGTGCGGGGCGCCCTGGTCGGGCTGCTCCAGGTGCGAGGCGAGTACGGCCGCCTGCACCCGGCGCTGCACGCCCAGCTTGGCCAGCAGTCGCGAGATGTGGTTCTTGACGGTCTTCTCCGACAGGTACAGCTGCTTGCCGATCTCCCGGTTGGTCAGGCCGTCCCCGATGAGGGTGAGGATCTCCCGCTCGCGCGGGGACAGGCTCGCCAGCTCGGGGGAGACCTCGGGGGCCTCGGCCGGCTCGGTGCGCAGCGAACGCATCAGCCGCGCCGTCGTCGCCGGGTCGAGCATCGACTGGCCCGAGGCGACCGTACGGACCGCCGAGACCAGGTCGGAGCCCTTGATCTGCTTGAGCACGTATCCCGACGCCCCCGCCATGATCGCGTCCAGCAGGGCGTCCTCGTCGTCGAACGAGGTCAGCATCAGCACCGCCAGCTCCGGCATACGACTGCGCAGCTCACGACAGACGGAGATGCCGTCGCCGTCGGGGAGACGCACGTCCAGGACGGCCACATGGGGTCGGACCGCGGGAGCGCGCACCAGGGCGTGCTCGACGTTCTCCGCGTCCCCGACCACGCTGATGTCCGGCTCGGCGTCCAGCAGGTCCGCGAGGCCTCGGCGGACGACCTCGTGATCGTCGAGCAGGAAGACGCGGATGGGATCCTGCGCCGTGAAGGTGCGTGGCTCGGTCATGTCGACCTCTCGTTCCCCGGGTGTGAGACGGACTGCGGGCCGCCCTGCTGACGATCATGACGCGCCGGGACCGGACGCACTAGGGCCGACCGGCCCAACCGGACCATGGTCCACCATCAAAGCTCCCCCCGGGGCGCAGCCGCAATCCTCTCCCGTCCGAGATCGATAGGTGAGACCTTTTAGATGTGTCCGTCCCATTGCGCCCTGAGGGGGTGTGACCGATGCGGAAGGTGAGAGGCTGCAAGGTCCTGGGGTGGCGCTGGCGTGACAACCCGCTGCGGCGGCGCAGTGACGTGCTGGAGGCCTGGATCGTCCTCGCCGCCTGGACGTTCGCGGCGGTCGTGGCGGCGCTCGCCGGGATCCTCGGCGCGCAGCTGTCCGCACGTGCGGCCGAGCGGGACCGTGCGGACCACAAACCCGTCACCGCGGTGCTGGTCCGCATCCTCCCCGGCGGCGCCCCCGACGCGGTCAGCGGCGTGCGCTACGACCGGGCCCTGGCGACCGTACGCTGGCGCGACGGGTCCGGAACCGGCCGGACCGGCACGATGGAGGTCGCCCCGACGACCAGGGCCGGCAGCAGGTTGCAGGCCTGGACGGACGGCCACGGCCATCTGCTGTCCAAGCCCGTGGGACCCGCGGAGGCGACGACCCGCGCGGTACTGGCAGGCACCGGCGCCGCCCTGACCGCGGGCCTGCTGGCCCTCGCGTGCGGGCAGCTGGTCCGGCTGCGGGTGGAACGGCGCGCCACGGAGGCCTGGGGCCCCGAATGGGAGCGGATCGACGGCCGCTGGGGGCACACCACCGGCTGATCAGCCGGCGTCGTCCGGCCCGTCGAGCGCGAACCGCACGTCCACGACCCCCTCGACCGCCCGTACCAGGCGTGCGGCCACCGGCACCAGCGACGTGTCGGCGACGTGGCCGCCGAGCGTCACCACACCGTCGCGGACCTCCACGCGCACGGTCGAGGCGGAGGCGGGGAAGAGGTAGGTCACCACGTCCCGGCGCACCTCCGCGGCGATCTCCTCGTCGTCGCGCAGGAAGACCTTCAGCAGATCGGCCCGGCTGACGATGCCGACCAGCCGCCCGGACGCGTCGACGACGGGCAGCCGCTTGACCCGGGCCCGCGCCATCTCCCGCGCGGCCTGCGCGAGTGTGGCGTCCGGGGCCACGGTGAGTGCGGGGGAGGTCATCAGCTCGCCGGCCGTGACCGAACCGGCCTTGAGCAGATCGGACAGCCGCCGCAACTGCGTGTAGCGGTCGGGGTCGCTGTCGCGGAACTCCTCCTTGGGCAGCAGATCGGCCTCGGAGACGATCCCGACGACCGCTCCCGTGCCGTCCACGACGGGAAGAGCGCTCACCCGGCGCTCCTGCATGGTCCGCACGATGTCCTTGAAGGCCGCCCCGACGTCCACCACGGCGACGGCACCGGTCATCACGTCCCCGACGAGGCGCGGCGAGCCGTGCCCGTCGATTCCGCGGCCGGTGCGGTCCTCGTGGTCCTGGCGCGTGGTCATCGCATGCCTCCGCTGCCGTACGGGCCGTACAGGTCCAGCAGCCGGGTGCGGGCCGCCTGCAGCCGGTGCGCCACGATCCGGCCCACCCACTCGGCGACGGTCCGGCCGAACTCCGGGTCCCGCCGGCACTCGGCCCGCACGTCCGCGGCGTCGAACTCGTAGGTCCGCAGCGGGGTGACCGCCTCGGCGCCCAGATGCCAGGTGTGCGGCGGGTAGAGCCAGGACCAGCCGAGCAGTTCGTTGTGGCCGAGGGAGTCGATCACGGCCGCCTGACGGCCCGGCACGCGCATGTCGAGATCGACGGTGCCGGTACGGATGATCCAGAACCGGTCGGCGTGGCCACCCTCCTCGAAGATCCGGGCACCCTCGGAAAACGACACCTCGCGAGCCATCCGCATCAGCCGCTCCCGGTACTCGGGAGACAGGGCCCGCGGCATGCTCGACGTTGCGGGAGCGTTCATGGCGTGCCTCCACTCAGGCGTACGGAACTGCCACCTCCAGGGTGTCGGCGGCCCACGGCAGCGGCCATGGGCCACCCGGCCCCGGCTGCGGGCCACCTGGCGGTTCAGTGCTGTGCGCTCCACTCGCGGTACGCGGCCACGGCGGTCGGCAGGGTGGGGAAGATCAGGTCCCGGCCCACCGCCTCCGCCAGCCCGTACGCCTCCAGGTCGTCCAGGAGGTCCTGCTTGACCCGGGCCAGCGCGAAGACGATCCCCCGTCCCGTCAGCTCGCGCCGCAGCGCGTCTACGGCGTCCAGCGCGGTGATGTCCACCTCCACGTTCGCCTCGGTGTTGAGCACGAACCAGCGCACCGGCCCGATCCGTTCGTCGACGACGGCCAGCGCGCGGCGGTGGAAGTCCTGCGCGTTCGCGAAGAACAGCGGGGAGTCGTAGCGGTAGACGAGCAGGCCCGGGATCGTGCGGGCCTGCGGGTAGTCGTCCACGTCGTGCATGCCGGCCACCCCGGGCACCAGCCCCTCGACGGCGTCGTGCGGGCGCGCGACCCGGCTGAGCAGCTCGGCCACGGACAGGCCGACGGCGACCAGCACCCCGTAGAGGATGTCCAGGGTCAGCACCCCGGCCAGGCAGCCGAGCGCCAGGAGCAGTTCGCGGCGGCGGAAGGAGGCGAGCCTGGTGAAGCCCGCCAGATCGATCATGCGGACGGCCGCGTAGACGACGAGGGCGCCCAGCACCGCCGAGGGGGTACGGCTGAGCAGGGGGCTCAGGAACAGCAGCACGCACAGCACCAGCGCGCCCGCCACCAGGGAGTACGCCTGGCTGCGGGCGCCCGCCGAGGAGGCGAGCGCGGTCCGGCTGGCGCTGCTGCTGACCGGGAAGCCGTGCAGCAGGCTCGCGCCGATGTTGGTCGAGCCCAGCGCCAGGAACTCCTGGTCGGCGTCGAGCGGCGGCGCGTCCTCGTCGGGGCCGGGGAAGGCGCGGGCGGTGAGCACGAAGTCGGTGTAGGCGACGATCAGCACGCCGAGCGCCGGCAGCACCAGACGCGGCAGCTCGGTCGGATCGGGCAGCGCGAACGAGGGCAGCCCCGACGGCACCGCGCCGATGACCTTGATGCCGAGCCGGTCGTCGAGGTCGAACACGGCCACCGCCGAGGTGCCCAGCGCGACGGCCAGCAGCGGCCCGGGCACCGCGCGGGACAGCCGGGGCACCGTGAACAGGAACGCGATCGTCAGTGCCGAGAACAGGACGGTGGCCGTGTGCGCCTGCCCCAGGTGCCGTACGAACGACCACAGTTGGGCGAAGAACACCGATCCGGTCGTGGGCACGCCGGTCAGCCGGGGCAGCTGGTCCATGATCATGATCAGGGCCACACCCGCCAGGTAGCCGATCAGCACCGGGCGGGAGAGCAGATCGGCGACGAACCCCAGACGCAGGACACGGGCCGCCACGCACAGCAGGCCCACCGTGAGGGCGAGACAGGCCGCCAGCTCGGCGTAGCGGCCCGGGGAGCCGCCCGCGAGCGGACCCACCACGGTCGCCGTCATCAGCGCCGTCGTCGACTCCGGGCCCACCGACAGCAGCCGGGAGGAGCCCAGCAGCGCGTACAGGGCGAGCGCGGGCAGGATGGCCCACAGCCCGGCGACCGGCGGCAGACCGGCCACGCCCGCGTACGCCATCACCTGCGGCACGAGATACGCGGCCACCGTCAGGCCGGCCAGCAGGTCGCCGCGCAGCCAGGAACGGCGGTATCGGGACAGTGCCACGAGGCCGGGCGTCAGGCGGCGCCACGCGCGTACGGGCCCGCTCCGGCCCCGCGACGTGGGCCCTGTGTCGTCACACTCCCTCAGCATCCACCGAGAATCGGCCACTCGCCCGGCCGCTGGGAAGGGCCCCGGCCCCGCGAGGCCCGACAGGACCTGCGCGGAAAGCCGTTCGGCCCTGCGCGCCCCGACCATCGGCACCGTGCGCGGCGGGGCGACCGGCAGCAGCGTCGGAGATGTGGACGACGTCCGGGCACCGGCCCGTGGCCGCACGGCCGCGGACGTCCGGTCCCGCCGACCGGCGCGACCCGGGCCCGGTTCCGTAGGCCGGGGAGCGGCAGCCGCCGTGCCCCGGCCGACCCGGACCGTCGGCCGGTGAGCGCCGCCCGGACCGTCGTTCACCGGCGGGCCGACGGCGCGCGGTCGTCACCCGTACAGCCGACCCGCCGAGCGCGGGAGGGACGGCGGATCCCGGACGCACGGGACCCGCCGTTCCGCATGGCCGTTGGGCCGGTCGGTCCCGGTGGGGGAAAAGCGGCCCCTGCAGCCGGGCCGCCTTCCGGCCGACGCTGGACACAGATACCCGATCAGGAGGCAGCATCATGGTCCGCACCGTTGTCGCAGGTCTCGACGGCTCACCCGAAAGCCGCGCCGCGGCCGAGTGGGCGGCGCGCGAGGCGAAGCTGCGCGGTCTTCCCCTGAAGATCGCGCACATCTGGGAGCCTGTGCCCGCTCCGATGGCCCAGGCCCCCCTGCTCGGTGCCGAGACCCAGCAGCACTGGACCGAGCGCGTCCCGCGGGAGGCCGCCGAAGGCCTCCGGCTGCGCCACCCCGGCCTCGAGGTGACCATCGAGCACTCCACCGGCCAGCCCGCCGAGATCCTCGCGAAGGCGGCCGAGGAGGCCGAACTGCTCGTGCTCGGCTCCCGCGGACTGAGCGGCATCGGCGGCTTCCTGGTCGGCTCCGTCGGCCTCGCCGTCGTCGCACACGCCGCCCGGCCGGTCGTGCTGGTCCGTGCCGGGGAGCAGGCCGCCGACGAGCACGAGGCGGACCCGGTGGGCATCCCGTCCGCCGCGACCCCCTACCTGCCCGTGCTGCTCGGCCTCGACCCGGCCCACGCCGACGAGTCCGTCATCGAGTTCGCCTTCGACGCGGCCGCCCGCCGTTCCACCACCCTGCGGGTCGTGGCCGCCTGGAACCTGCCGCCCTACTACACCTACGGCCTGTCCGTGGACCCGGACTTCGACCGGGAGGTCGCCCGCCAGCAGGCCACGGCGCTGGCCGCGGCCCTGCGCCCGTGGCGGCTGAAGTACCCGGACGTCGAGGTCGTCGAGGAGTCCCGGGCCGGCAGCGCCGCCACCTTCCTGATCGACGACTCCGCCGACGCCTCCCTGGTCGTCGTCGGCCGTCGCACCCGCCGCAGCCCGCTGGGCCCGCACATCGGCCCCGTCGCCCACGCCGTCCTGCACCACGCCAAAGCCCCCGTCGCCGTCGTCGCCCACGACTGACACCCCCCCGACACCCCGAGGAGCAACAACCATGAAGGCAGCGGTCGTCCGAGCGTTCGGTGAACCCCTGGTCATCGAGGAACGCCCCGACCCCGAGCCCGGCCCCGGCCAGGTCCGCATCCGGCTGGAGGCCTCCGGGCTGTGCCACACCGACATCCACGCCGCCCACGGAGACTGGCCCGTCAAGCCGAACCCGCCGTTCGTGCCCGGCCACGAGGGCGTCGGCCTCGTCGAGAAGCTCGGCGACGGTGTCACCCACCTGAGCGTCGGCCAACGGGTCGCCGTGCCGTGGCTCGGCCGGGCGTGCGGGCGGTGCGAGCACTGCCTGTCCGGCTGGGAGACGCTGTGCGAGCAGCAGATCAACACCGGCTACGGCTGCGACGGCGGGTACGCCGAGAAGATGCTCGCCTGGGCCGACTACGCACAGCCCGTGCCGGAGGGGGTCAGCGCCCTGGAGGCCGCCCCGCTGACCTGCGCCGGCGTCACCACCTACAAGGCGCTCAAGGTCGCCGGCGTGCGGCCCGCCCAGCTGGTCGCCGTCTCCGGCGTCGGCGGGCTCGGACATCTGGCCGTGCAGTACGCGAAGATCGCCGGCGCCACCGTCGCCGCGATCGACGTCACCGACGACAAGCTCGAACTGGCCGCCGAACTCGGCGCGGACATCGTCATCGACGCCCGCAAGGAGGACGTCGGCGCGGTCCTCAAGCGGCACGGCGGCGCCCACGCCGCGATCGCCCTCGCGGTGAACCCGGCCGCCTTCGAGGCCGTCAACGCGGGCTTGCGGCGCGGCGGAAAGCTCGTCATGGTGGCCTTGCCGGCCCACGGCACAATCCAGGTCCCGATCTTCGACACCGTCCTCAACGGCACATCGGTGATCGGCTCCATCGTCGGCACCCGGCAGGACCTCGCCGAGGTCTTCCAGCTGCACGCGGACGGCCGCACCAAGGTCATCTACGAGACCCGGCCCCTGCAGAGCGTGAACGAATCGATCGACGAAGTCCTGCGCGGCCAGGTCAAGGCCCGCATCGTGTTCGATCTCGGCACGGGAAGGTGAGCACCATGGAACTGCCCCTGGTCGTGGGGGCCGACGGCTCCGAACCCAGCCTGCGCGCCGTGGACTGGGCGGCCGACGAGGCAGCGCTGCGCGGAGTGCCGCTCCGGGTGGTGTACGCCTCGCTGTGGGAACGCTACGAGGGCCACGCGCTCGCCGAGGACCTCCGCAAGCCGTCCGAAGAGGTCATGGCCGAGGACGTCGTCGGCAACGCCGTCGAACGGGCGCTGCGCCGCCACCCCGAGCTCCAGGTCACCGGCGAGGTACTGCCCGAGGAGCCGGAGTACGCCCTGGTCCGGGAGGGGCGCAACGCCTCCGCGCTGGTGCTCGGCACCCGCGGCCGCAGCGGCATCGCCGAGATGCTCCTCGGCTCCGTCAGCCTCACCGTCGCCGCCCACGCCGACTGCCCGGTGATCGTGCTGCGCGGCAGCCACGACAACCGCGCCCAGCCCGCGACCCACGGGCGCGTCCTGGTGGGCGTCGGTGAGGAGAGCAAGGACTCGGCCGCCGTGCGCTTCGCCTACGACGAGGCCCGGCGCCGCGGGGTGCCCGTGGAGGCCGTACGGGCCTGGCGGTGCCCGGCGCACGAGACGACCGACCACCCCCTGATGGCCGGCGAACCCGCCCGGCTGCACGAGGAACGGGCCGTCGAGACCCTGGAGAAGGCACTGCGGGACGCCCCGGAGGACGTCGAGGTGCGCCGCCGTACCGTCGAGGGCAACGCCCGCCGTGTGCTGCTGGACCTCTCCCACCACGCCGACCTGCTCGTCGTCGGCGCCCGGCGCCGGGAGGGACACCTCGGGCTCCAGCTCGGCCGCGTCGCGCACGCGGCACTGCACCACTCCGCCTGCCCGGTCGCCGTCGTACCGCAGCCGGCGTGAGCGCCTTACAGGCCCGCCGCGTGATCCGGGACGTAGGTCTGCAGGTCGCGCGGCGGGCGCACGTAACCGGTCGACGCAGGGCGGGCGGGCAGCTTCAGCACCGGCGGCGGCACCTCGTGGTACGGCAGGGAGCCCAGCAGATGGGCGATCATGTTCAGCCGGGCGCGCCGCTTGTCGTCGCTCTCGACCACGTACCACGGGGCCTCGCTGATGTCGGTGTGCACCAGCATCTCGTCCTTGGCCCGGGAGTAGGCCTCCCAACGGGTGATCGACTCCAGGTCCATGGGCGACAGCTTCCAGCGTCGCAGCGGGTCCTCCAGCCGGCGCCGGAAGCGTTCCTGCTGCTCCCGGTCGCTGACCGAGAACCAGTACTTGCGCAGCAGGATCCCGTCCTCGACCAGCATCCGCTCGAAGATGGGGCATTGGCGCAGGAAGAGCTGGTACTCCTCCTTGGTGCAGAAGCCCATCACGTGCTCGACACCGGCCCGGTTGTACCAGGACCGGTCGAACAGCACGATCTCACCGGCGGCCGGCAGATGCTCGACATAGCGCTGGAAGTACCACTGGGTGCGCTCGCGCTCCGTCGGCTTGGGCAGCGCCGCGATCTGCGCCACACGGGGATTGAGGTGCTCGGCGACGCGCTTGATCGTCCCGCCCTTGCCCGCCGCGTCCCGGCCCTCGAAGACGACGACCAGACGGGCGCCCTGCGCCCGCACCCACTCCTGCAGCTTCACCAACTCCGTCTGCTGGCGCAGCAGTTCCTTCTCGTACGCCTTGCGCGGCAGCTTTGCCGCCTTCTTGCCGGCCATGCCGCCTCTTCCCCTCGATGACTTGTGGAGCCACTCATGCCCAAGGTCGAACACCAGGACGCCACCGTACTGACCGACGACGAGGTGCGCACCCTGGACGCCCACTGGCGGGCCGCCAACTACCTGGCCGCCGGACAGATCTACCTGATGGACAACCCCCTGCTGCGCGAGCCCCTGCGGCCCGAGCACATCAAGCCGCGGCTGCTCGGCCACTGGGGCACCTCGCCCGGGCTGAACCTCGTCTACACCCACCTCAACCGCGTCATCAAGGCGCGCGGCACGGACGCCCTGGCCATCTGGGGCCCCGGCCACGGCGGCCCCTCCGTCCTGGCCAACTCCTGGCTGGAGGGCACCTACAGCGAGACCTACCCGGACGTCTCCCGGGACGGGGAGGGCATGGAGCGGCTGTTCCGGCAGTTCTCCTTCCCCGGCGGGGTGCCCAGCCATGTCGCGCCGGAGACGCCGGGCTCCATCCACGAGGGCGGTGAGCTCGGGTACTCCCTCTCGCACGCCTACGGCGCCGCCTTCGACAACCCGGACCTGGTGGTCGCCTGCGTGATCGGCGACGGCGAGGCGGAGACCGGCCCGCTGGCCGCCTCCTGGCACTCCAACAAGTTCCTCGACCCTGTGCGCGACGGCGCCGTCCTGCCGATCCTGCACCTCAACGGCTACAAGATCGCCAACCCGACCGTGCTGGCCCGGCTGCCGGAGCACGAACTCGACGAACTGCTGCGCGGCTACGGCCACGCCCCCATCCACGTCACCGGCGACGACCCGCTCACCGTCCACCGCGCCATGGCCCACGCCCTCGACGAGGCACTGGACCGCATCGCCCTGCTGCAGAACTCGGCCCGCGAGGACGGCGTCACCGAACGCCCGCGCTGGCCCGTCATCGTGCTGCGCACCCCCAAGGGCTGGACCGGCCCCGCCGAGGTCGACGGCCTGCCCGTGGAGGGCACCTGGCGCGCACACCAGGTCCCGCTGGCCGGCGTCCGGGAAAACCCCGAGCACCTGCGGCAGTTGGAGACCTGGCTGCGCTCCTACCACCCCGAGCGCCTCTTCGACGCCGACGGCCGGCCCGTCGCCGACGTCCTCGCCTGCGTCCCCGAAGGCGATCGCCGGCTGGGCGCCACCCCGCACGCCAACGGCGGCCTCCTCCTGCGCGAGCTGCCCGTCCCCTCCCTGGACCGCTTCGCCGTACCGGTCGACAAGCCCGGCACCACCCTGCACGAGCCGACCCGGATCCTCGGCGACCTCCTCCAGGAGATCATGAAGGACACCTCGCACCGTCGGGACTTCCGTCTCGTCGGCCCCGACGAGACGGCCTCCAACCGGCTGCAGGCGGTCTTCGACGCCAGCGGCAAGGCCTGGCAGGGGATCGTGCTCCCGGTCGACGAACACCTCGACCGGCACGGCCGGGTGCTGGAGATCCTCTCCGAACACACCTGCCAGGGCTGGCTGGAGGGCTATCTGCTGACCGGCCGGCACGGACTGTTCTCCTCCTACGAGGCGTTCGTGCACATCGTCGACTCCATGGTCAACCAGCACATCAAGTGGCTGAAGACATCGAGGGAGCTGCCCTGGCGGGCGCCCATCGCCTCCCTCAACTACCTGCTCACCTCGCACGTGTGGCGCCAGGACCACAACGGCTTCTCCCACCAGGACCCCGGCTTCGTCGACCACGTCCTCAACAAGAGCCCCGAGGTCGTCCGCGTCTATCTGCCGCCGGACGCCAACACCCTGCTGTCGGTGGCCGACCACGCGCTGCGCAGCAAGGACTACGTCAACGTGATCGTGGCCGGCAAGCAGCCCTGCTTCGACTGGCTCTCCATGGACGCCGCCCGCGCCCACTGCGCCCGCGGCGCCGGCATCTGGGACTGGGCCGGCACCGAGAACGGCGGCGAGCCGGACGTCGTCCTGGCCTGCGCCGGTGACGTGCCCACCCAGGAGGTCCTGGCCGCCGCCCAGCTGCTCCGCCGCAACCTGCCCGACCTCGCCGTACGCGTGGTCAACGTCGTCGACATGGCCCGTCTGATGCCCCGCGAGGAGCACCCGCACGGCATGAGCGACTTCGAGTACGACGGCCTTTTCACCAAGGACAAGCCGGTGATCTTCGCCTACCACGGCTACCCCTGGCTGATCCACCGGCTCGCCTACCGCCGCACCGGGCACAAGAACCTGCACGTGCGCGGCTACAAGGAGTCCGGCACCACGACCACGCCGTTCGACATGGTCGTCCGCAACGACCTCGACCGCTACCGGCTCGTCATGGACGTCATCGACCGCGTCCCCGGCCTCGCCGTGCGCGCCGCCTCCGTACGCCAGCAGATGGCCGACGCCCGCAGCCGCCACCAGGCGTGGATCCGTGAGCACGGCACCGATCTGCCCGAGGTCGCCGACTGGGGCTGGAACGCCTGACAGGGCCCGGATCGGGGGCCGACCGGCCCTCGATCCGCCCCCGGACAGCCCATGGGAGCGCGGCCCGTTCCGCTGGACCCTCGAAGTGTCAACAGACGTGGAAGGGATCCGCGATGTCGCACGACGCTCTCAGCAGGCCCCAGGTCCACGCCCTGCTCGCGGACGGCACCACCGTGCGCATCCGCGAGGTGCGGCCCGGCGACCACGAGCAGCTGCGGGGTTTCTACGAGGAGATGTCCCCGGAGAACCTGAGGCTGCGGTTCTTCGCGATCAGCCGGCGCTCCGCCGAGATGGCCGCCGACCGGGCCTGCGCGGCGCCCCACCCCGGTTACCGGGCCCTTGTCGCCGAGACCCAGGGCCGCATCATCGGCCTCGCCGAGTACGACACCTCCGGCACCGGCCAGGAGGCGGAGATCTCCATCGCGGTCGCCGACACCCTGCACCACCGGGGCGTCGGCACCCTGCTGACGGAGCACCTGGTCTCTGCCGCCCGCGCCGAGGGCATCACGGCCTTCAAGGCCGACGCCCTGTGCGAGAACCACGAGATCCTGCGGCTCTTCGCCGACCTCGGACTGCACACCGCCCGCCACTTCGACGGCCCCGAGGTGCGCTGCACCATCGAGCTCGCCGAGAGCGAGAGCTACCTGACGGCCGTCGAGGAGCGGGGCAGGGCCGCCGACGTCGCCAGCCTCCAACCCCTGCTGCGCCCGGACGCGGTGGCCGTCGTCGGCGCCGGCCGCAAGCCGGGCTCGGTGGGCCGCGCGATCCTGCACCATCTGCACTCCGGCGGCTTCACCCGGCGCCTGTTCGCCGTCAACCCCGCCGCCACCTCCATCCTCGGCGTCCCTTCCCACCCCTCCGTCGCGGCCCTGCCCAGGACACCCGACCTCGCGGTCCTCGCCGTACCGGCGGCCGCGGTGGCGGAGACCGCCGAGGAGTGCGGCAAGGCGGGCGTACGGGCCCTCCTCGTCGTCACCGCGGGCCTCGACGCCGACCAGGCGGCCGCGCTGCTGACCTCCTGCCGCACCTACGGCATGCGGCTCGTCGGCCCCAACTGCCTCGGCGTCTCCAACACCGACCCCGAGCTGCTCCTGGACGCCACCTTCGCCGCCGGCCACCCGCGCCCCGGCACCGCGGGCGTCGCCGTGCAGTCCGGGGGAGTGGGCATCGCCCTCCTCGACGGCATGTCCCGGCTCGGCATCGGCGTCTCCTCCTTCGTCTCGCTCGGCGACAAGTTCGACGTCAGCGGCAACGACATGCTCCAGTGGTGGGAGAGCGACGGCCGCACCGACCTCGCCCTGCTCCACCTGGAGTCCTTCGGCAACCCGCGTGCCTTCTCCCGCACCGCCCGGCGGGTGACCCGCCGGATGCCGGTGCTGACGGTCGACGCCGGACGCACCGACGCGGGCCGCCGCGCGGCCGCCTCGCACACCGCGGCCGCCGCCACCCGCACCATGACCCGCGGCGCGCTGTTCACCCAGGCCGGCATCACCGCCACCCGCTCGGTCGGCGAACTCCTGGAGGCCGCCGCCCTCATGCACGCCCAGCCGCTGCCCGCCGGACCCCGCGTCGCCATCGTCACCAACGCGGGCGGCGCCGGTGTGCTCGCCGCCGACGCCTGTGCCGAGGCCGGGCTGATCCTGCCCGCGCCGACCCCGCAGCTCGTCGACGACCTGCTCGCCGTCCTGCCCGAGGGCGCCTCCGTGGGCAACCCCGTCGACGCCACCGCGGCCGTCGGCGAGGAACAGCTCATGGAGTGCGTGGAGCGGATCATGCGCAACGGCGGAGTCGACGCCGTCCTCGTCGCCCTCGTCCCCACGGCGGTCGCCGCGGCGACCGGCGACGACCTCGTCCGGGCCCTCACCCGCGCACCCGGCCGACGGGCCAAGCCGATCGCCGCGGTACGGCTCGAACAGGCCCTGCCCGTCGAGCTGCTGGCCACCTCGGACGGCGGCGCCGTCCCCGCCTACGCCGAACCCCAGGCCGCCGCACGGGCGCTGGCCCACGCGGCACGCCGCGCGGCCTGGCTGGCCCGCCCCGCCGGCACCGTCCCCGCCCTGGCGGACGTCGACACCGCCCGCGCCCACGCGGTCGTCGAGGCCTACCTCGACGACCACCCCGACGGCGGCTGGCTCGATCCCCGTGCCTGCGCCGAACTCCTCGGCTGCTACGGCATCCCGCTGTCGCCCTGGGCCTGGGCGGAGACCGAGGACGACGCCGTCCTCGCCGCCGACCGGCTGCGCGGCGCCGACGGCCGGGTGGTCATGAAGGGACACTGGCCGGGCCTGCTGCACAAGAGCGTCGAGCACGCCGTCCACCTCGACCTGCGGGGCGACTCGCAGGTACGGGCCGCGTTCCGCGACCTGGAGACCCGGTTCGCCGGCCGGCTGACGGGCGTGGTCGTACAGCCCCTGGCCGCGCGCGGCACCGAACTGTTCGCCGGTGTCGTCCAGGACCAGGTCTTCGGACCGCTCGTCCTGTTCGGGCTCGGCGGCACCGCCACCGAGATCCTCGCCGACCACGCGGCACGTCTGGCCCCGCTCACCGACCACGACGTGCACGACCTGATCACCGCTCCCCGCTGCGCCCCGCTGCTGTTCGGGGCGAACGGCGAGCGGCCCGCCGACCTCGAAGCCCTCGAACAGCTGCTGCTGCGGCTGTCCCGGATGGCGAGCGACCTGTCGCAGCTGGCCGAGGCCGACTTCAACCCCGTACTCGCGTCACCGGGCGGCGTCAGCGTGCTCGATGCGCGGGTGCGCCTGCTGCCCAGCAGGCAGCAGGACCCCTATCTGCGCCGGCTCCGCTGAGGAGGAGAAGCCATGAAGCACAACAAGGTCGGCTCCGTCATGACCACGGACGTCGTCCGCGCCGAGTACGGAACCCCCTTCAAGGAAGTGGTCCGGCTGCTCGGTGAGAACCGCATCAGCGGATTGCCGGTGGTGGACGAGGACGAGAAGGTCATCGGCGTCATCTCCGAGACCGACCTCATGATCCGGCAGGCCGACACGCCGGAACCCTACGAGCAGCCCCGGCACCACCCGCTCGCCGCCCTGACCCGGGAGAGCCGCACCCGCAAGACCAAGGCCCGCGCCCGCACCGCCGGCCAGCTGATGACCGAACCGGCCATCACCGTGCACGCGGACGACACCATCGTCGAGGCCGCCCGCACCATGGCCCTGCACCATGTGGAACGGCTGCCCGTCCTGGACGAGGAGCAGCGGCTCGTCGGCATCGTCACCCGCCGCGACCTGCTCCAGGTCTTCCTGCGGCCCGACTCCGAGATCCGCAAGGAGGTCGTCGACGAGGTCGTCGTCCGCGCCCTGTGGCTCGCCGAGCGCAGCGTCGACGTCTCCGTGGTCGAGGGCGTGGTCACGCTCGCCGGACACATGGAACGCAAGAGCGAGACGGAGATCGCCGTCTCCATGACCCGTCAGATCGACGGTGTGGTCGCCGTCGTCGACAAGCTCACCTTCCGGCTGGACGACTCGCACATCCGGCCCGCCGAGGAGAGCGCCATGCACGGCGTCGCCGACGACTGGATGCGCAAGCTGTGACGTGAGAGGAGGCGGACCCCATGCCCGAGAACGTGCTGGTCGCCTATGGAACGACGAACGGATCGACCGCGGGGATCGCCGAGGCGGTGGCGGACGTCCTGCGCAAGGAGGGCCTCACCGCGGACACGGCGTCCGCGGCCACCGTCACCGACGTGACGCCGTACGACGCCTTCGTGATCGGCGGTGCCCTGTACGCCGGGCGCTGGCACCGCGACGCCCGCCGCTTCGTGCGCCGGCACCGGCGGACCCTGGCCGAGGTGCCGGTGTGGCTGTTCAGCAGCGGCCCGCTCGACGCCTCGGCCTCCGAGAAGGACATCCCGCCCGTGCCCTGGGTGCGGCGCGCCCTGGACAAGCTCGACGCCCGTGGCCACGTCACCTTCGGCGGCTGCCTGCAGGAGGGCGCCAAGGGACGCATCGCCCGCATGATCATCCGTAACGGGAAGGGCGGCGACTTCCGCGACTTCCCCGAGATCGAGGCGTGGGCGGCCCGGGTCGCCGACGAACTGATCAAGAGGGAGCAGACGACCTGAGGAAAGACCCTCCGGGAAGGGGGCGCACCATGAACATCCGTCAGATCCCCGTCGTCACCACCGAGGCGGTGCTCTACCTGGTCGCCGCGATCCTGGCCTTCCTGTGCCTCGGACTGGCCGCATCGGTCGCGGGCCTGCCCCTGGTCCCGCTGGTCCTGCCGGCCATCGTCGCGCTGGTCCTGCTGGCCCGGCACCTGGCCCACCGCCACCCCATGACCAAGGTCTGACAGGCGACGGAAATGAACGACCCCGGCGCGGTCCTCGCGCCGGGGTCCTCGTGCCGCGGGCCGGAGTCAGCGGTTCACGGCCAGCGGCACGGTGTCCACGGTCACCGGGCGTCCGTCCTCGGGCGAGACGAAGTACGCCGTCAGCAGACCCGGGCCGGTGCGCACCGCCCGGTAGGGGAAGGTGACGTCGAAGGTGCCGCGGGTGCCCGTGCCGGACGTGGCCCGGACCGGAACGTCGGCCGCCCGGTGCCCGGAGACGTCGGTCAGACTCAGCCGGAACTCGGCCTCGAAGGTGTCCGCGCTGCCCCACACCCGCAGCGGGGTGCGGACCGCGTCACCGATCAGGGGCGACTCGACCAGCACGGCCGGCGACAGGTCCTCGAAGTCGGCCCGGCCGACCGGCCCGTCGAGGACGATGCCCTCGTGGCCGAAGTACCGCACCGGCTTGCCCTCGATCTCGAAGGCCACCTTGCGCACTGTCGGGAACCTGGTCAGCGTGAACACGACCTGGGCCAGCCGGGCCCGCATCGACGGGCCGCCGCCGTCGTCGAGGAAGCGGTCGGACAGGTCGACCGTCGCGAGACGGCCCTGGACGTCGACCGAGCGCAGCTCGGTACCGGACGGGACGGCGGTGGTACGGCCCCGGTGGCCCTCGAAGCGGCTGGGGCCGGCCAGCAGGGCGTGCATCGCCGCGGTGGCGGTCGCCGGAGCCGTCACGGTGCGGGGGACGGCCGAGACCTTCCCGTCGTGCAGGAAGTACACCGCCGTACGGACCCTCTTCGCCGACGATGTGCCCGTGCCGCCGGCCGACGGCTTCGGGACCGTCGCCGTGCGGGCCGCCGACGCGGACCGTGTTCCACTGGACATGGCATCCTCCTCCCACACTTCCAGCGAACCGCTCCCCGCCGAGGTCCCCCAGTGCCGTCCGGCTCCGTTCGAGGGCCGAACGGCGGCCCGCCCGGGCCGTCCGGGCCGGGCGGAACCCCGGGCGGGGACGGGCGGGGGCCGGTGGCGGGGAAGAGGGCCGCACAGGCCGCCGACCGGGACTCTCGGCCCCTGCCTCCGCCGGACGCGCGCGGGGACCCTGGGGGTGGATGGTTCACGAAAGGTGGACGGTTCGCGAAAGGCGGGATCCACCATGACCGTGTCGTACGAGAAGTCCGGCCACGCGGCGGTTCACCTGGCCCGTGCCGCCTCCCTCGCGCCCTCCCCGCACAACAGCCAGCCCTGGTTCTTCGTCGAGGAGGGCCACGACCACGGCTTCGAGGTGCACGCCGACGGCGGACGGCGCATGATCCTCACCGACCCCGGCGGCCGGGAGATGGTCATCGCCTGCGGGGCGGCACTGTTCAACACCCGGATGGCCGTACGCCACCTCGGCTTCCAACCGTCCGTGGACCTGCTGCCGCGACCCGGCGACTCCGCCTTCCTGGCCCGCGTGGGCTTCGCCGTGCACGCCCCGGCCACCACCGACGAGGCGCAGCTGATCGACGCCATGCCCCGCCGCCACACCCACCGCGGCCCCTTCGCCTCCCTGGCCCTGCCCAGCGGCCTCCTCGACGACCTGCGCGAACATGCCCGGACGGAGGGCGCCGTCCTCCACGTCCTGGAGGAACCCGAGGAGCTGGACCTGATCGCGCGCCTGGTGCGCACCGCCGAGGACGTGCACCGGGCGGACGCCGGCCACAGCTGGGAGGTCACGCGCAACATCGGTCCCGACAAGGTTCCCGCCGACGCGGCCCGCTTCCACCCGGACGCCACGCTCCTCGCCGGCCGGGACTACCTCGACCTGGCACGCCGGTTCGTCGTCCCCGCCCGCCGGCGCGGCCTCGGCACGGGCACCGTCGCCGTGCTGTCCACCCCGCGCGACGGCCGGATGGACTGGCTGCGGGCCGGACAGGCGCTGCAGCGTGTGCTGCTGGCCGCCGCCGCCCGTCACGTCATGGCCGCCTTCCACACCCAGCCGCTCGAACTCCCCGAGATCCGCGCCGAGTTGCGTCGGCGACTGGCCGCCGGGAACTTCCCGCAGATGGTGCTGCGGCTGGGCGTCCCGGCCCAGGTGTGGACCACGGCCCGCCGTCCGGCGTCCGAAGTCCTCATTCGTGACGACGCGTTGGTCCGGTGGTGACGATGGCCGCGGCACGGCCCGAACGGCCGACCCGGACGCGCTGGTGGCGGCTCCGGCGCAACCCGCTCAGGCGCCCCAGCTACCTGGTCGAGGCGTGGCTGCTGCTGGCCGTCTGGACGCTGGCCCTGCTGGCGGCCGTCGCCGCGGGCGTGGGCGCGGCCGGCGCCATCGAACGGGACAGCGCCGGGCTGCGGGCCGAACGGCACTCCGTACAGGCCGTGTTGACCAAGGATTCGGAGAGCGGCACCTCCTCCGTCGACGGCGTCGGCGACGCCCGCGCCTGGGCCACCGTGCGCTGGACCGCGGCGGACGGGACGCCGCGCACGGGCGTCACCCGGGTCGCGGCCGCGAGCAGGGCCGGCAGCACCACCCGGATCTGGCTGGACGCCCAGGACCGGCTCGTGCCCGAGCCCGCGGGCGTCGGCCAGGCGCGCTTCGAAGCCGTGGTGCTGGGCACACTGGCCGGCGTGACCGTCGCCGGAGTGGTGCTCCTCGCCGGCACCGGGATGTGCACCCTGCTCGACCGGCGCCGGCTGACCCAGTGGGACACCGAGTGGGCCCGCGTGGACCGGCAGTGGGGCGGCAAGACCCGCTGACTCAGTGCATCGGGCCTCGTCAGGTGCGGGGGAGCCGTTCGCCAGGTCTCGTCAGGTGCGGGGCAGTTGTTCGCCAGGTCTCAGCAGATGCGCGGGAGTTGTTCGCCGAGGGGCATCTCGATGATGCGGCGTGCGCCCACCAGCGTGCGCAGGCTCGCCCGGGCCTGCGGGCCCTTGTGTAGGAGTTCGTCGATCCGTCGCCCTGCCGGGAGCGGCATGCCGGGACCTCACGAAGTGTGCTGCAACTGTCAGCAGATCCGCGGGAGTTGTTCGCCGAGGGGCATCTCGATGATGCGGCGTGCGCCCACCAGCGTGCGCAGGCTCGCCCGGCCCTGCGGGCCCTCGTGCAGCACCTCGCCGATCCGTACCGCCTGTGCGCCCTCCGGCAGCGACCGCATCGCTATCAGCGCCTCCTCGGCGGCTTCCGGGTCGACGAACGCCACCATGCAGCCCTCGTTCGCGACGACCAGCGGGTCCAGGCCGAGCAGGTCGCACGCGGAGGCGACGGCCTCCGGCACGGGAACCGCGCTTTCCTCGATCTCGACGGCGACCGACGAGTCCCGGGCGATCTCGTTGAGCGAGGCGGCCAGCCCGCCCCGCGTGGGGTCGCGCAGCACGTGCACGGCGGCACCGAGCGGCGCCAGGGCGTGCACCAGGCGGTGCAGCGGACGGCTGTCGGAGGCGATGTCCCCCTCGAAGCCCAGGCCCTCCCGGGTGCTGAGCACGGTCGTGCCGTGCAGCCCGATCGGCCCGGACAGCAGGACCACGTCACCGGGGCGGGCGTTCGCCGCCGACGGGCACATCGGCGCATGCCGCTGCCCGACCCCGGTGGTGTTGATGAACAGCCGGTCGGCGGCGCCCCGGCCCACGACCTTGGTGTCGCCGGTGATCACGGGCACGCCCGCGTCCTGAGCCGCCTTGCCCAAGGAGGCCATCACCGCCCGCAGTTCGGACAGCGGCAGCCCCTCCTCGATGATCAGGGAGACGGACAGCGCGAGCGGCCGGGCGCCCCGCATCGCCAGGTCGTTGATGGTGCCGTGCACGGCGAGGGACCCGATGTCCCCGCCGGGGAAGAACAGCGGGCTGACGACGAAGCTGTCGGTGCTCATCACCAGATCCGGCCGGCCCGGCAGCAGCGCCGCGTCCTCCAGCGGCCCCTCGGCCCCGCCGACCGCGGGCAGCACCAGGGTGTCGAGGAGCTCCTCGGTGAGCCGGCCGCCGGCGCCGTGGCCCAGCAGCACGACCTCCTCCTCGTGCCGGGGGGTCGGGCATTCGATGGTCATGGCGTGCTCCTCGCCGAAGCGGTGCGTCCGGCCGCGTGGAAGGCGGCACACGTGCCCTCGGACGACACCATGGGCGCGCCGAGGGGATGACGGGGCGTGCAGCGGGTGCCGTACGCGGGGCAGTCGGTCGGCAGCCTGGCGCCGGTCAGGATGGCGCCCGCGATGCACTCGGGGTCCTCCACGGGCCGCAGCCCGCCCACGTCGAACCGGCGGGCGGCGTCGAACCCGGCGTAGGCGTCGGCGAGTTCGAGCCCGCTGTCGGGCAGTGCCCCGATGCCCCGCCAGGACCGGTCGGTGACCTGGAAGACCTTCCGTACGGCCTCCTGCGCGTCGGTGTTGCCCGAGCGGCGCACGGCCCGCACGTACTGGTTCTCCACCTCGAAGCGGCCCGCCTCCAGCTGCCGGACGGCCATCAGGACGCCCTCCAGCAGGTCCAGCGGCTCGAAGCCGGTCACCACGATCGGCACCCGGTAGCGGGCCGCGATCGGCTCGTACTCGCGCCAGCCCATCACCGCGCACACGTGCCCGGCCGCCAGGAACGCCTGCACCTCGCAGTCGGGGTCCTCCAGCAGCGCGGTCATCGCCGGCGGCACCAGGACATGGCTGACCAGCATGGAGAAGTTCGTCAGCCCCAGCCGGGCCGCGTGCAGCACGGCCGTGGCGTTCGCGGGCGCCGTCGTCTCGAAGCCGACCGCGAGGAAGACGACCTCCCGGTCGGGGTTCGCCGCGGCCAGGCGCACGGCGTCCATCGGGGCGTACACGACCCGGACGTCGGCGCCGCGCGCCCGCAGGGACAGCAGGTCGGTCTCGCTGCCGGGCACGCGCAGCATGTCCCCGAAGCTGGTGAAGATGACGCCGGGGCGGGCGGCGACGGCCATGGCCCGGTCGAGGGTCTCCAGCGGGGTGACGCACACCGGGCAGCCGGGGCCGTGGATCATCCGCATCCCGGCGGGCAGCAGTTCGTCGATGCCCTGGCGGACGAGGGTGTGGGTCTGACCGCCGCACACCTCCATGATCCGCCAGGGCCGGGTGGCCGTGCGCCGCAGCTCCTCCAGCAGCCGCCGGGCGAGCGCGGGGTCACGGTACTCGTCAAGGTACTTCATCGGTGCGTGAGGTCGAGCCGGATGTCCACGACGCCCTCCACGGCCCGCACCGCCCGCGCGACGATCGGCACGAGGGTGCGGTCGGGCAGCACGCCGCCGAGGGTGACCACACCGTCGGCCACGCTCACCGTCAGGGGAGAGGTGATCGGCAGCTGGCCCAGGACGCTGTGCCGGACCTCCTCGGCGATCTCCTCGTCGTCCCGCAGGAAGACCTTCAGCAGGTCGCTGCGGCTCACCACGCCCTGCAGGATGCCCACCGAGTCCACCACCGGCAGCCGCTTGACGTGCCGGCGGGCCATGATGCGGGCGGCCTCGGCGACGGAGGCGTCGGCGTGCACGGTCACCGCGGGGGTGCTCATCAGCTCGCCCGCGGTCAACGCGGCCGCCTTCTCCCGCTCGGCGCGCTCCGCGTCCTCCTCGCCCCCGTCGCGGAACTCCTCCTTGGGCAGCAGATCCGCCTCGGAGACCACGCCGATGACCCGGCCCTCCCCGACCAGGACGGGCAGGGCGCTCACCTTCCACTGGTCGATCAGACCGACGATCTCCTTGAAGGAGGCGTCGCGCCCGACGGCTATGACGGTCTGCGTCATCACATCGCTCACGGTGTACGGAGATTCAGGCACGGTGGCCTCCCGCGGTCGGGCCCGAGGTACGGACGACGGTCAGGTCGAGGAAGTGGGTGGAGCACGAGATACACGGGTCGTGGTTGCGGATCGCCCGCTCGCACAGGGCCGTCAACTCGTCGTCGTCCGGGTCGTGTTCGCCGATGGCGGCCTGGGCCAGCCGACGCAGGTCGTCCTCGATCGCGCCCTGGTTCTGGGCGGTGGGCGGCACCATCGTCGCGTCGGCGACCAGGCCCTCGGCGTCGATCTCGTAGCGGTGGTAGAGCACCCCGCGCGGGGCCTCCGTGGCACCGTGCCCGACGCCCGCCACCGGCGGCACCTCGGTGTACGGAGAGGCGGGCGGCTCGTAGCCGTCGATGATGCGCAGCGCCTCGCCGACGGCGTACACCACCTCCACCGCCCGCACCAAAATGGACCGGAACGGGTTGCGGCACACCGCGCCCTCGCGCGGGTCACCGAGCCCGGCCGCCACGGCCGCCTCCAGCGCCGCCGGCGACAGCAGGGCGCCGCTGACCGCGAACCGGGCCAGCGAGCCCGTCAGGTGCAGCCGCCCGTCGAGCCGCGAGTGCAGCGCGGTGGAGTGGGCAACGTGGGTCTCGGTGACATGCTCGGTGAACTCCCGCACCGGGAAGGAGCCACGGCTTCCGTCGGCGCGCAGCACGGTCGGCGTGCCGCCCTCGATCGCGTACGTGTCCGCCTCGGCCAGCGCCAGCAGGTCCGCGTCGGTGCGCGCATCGGGGAAGTCGAAGCCCGCCACCCAGCGCACGGTCTCCCACGCGTCGTCCAGCGCCCGCTGCAACACCTCGCGCAGCGGCCGCAGTTCGGCGCGGGCCGGGGCGCGGTGGAAGCCGCCCAGCCGCACGTTGATCGGATGCACGGCGCGGCCGCCGACCAGCTCCATGATGTCGTTGCCGGCCTTCTTCAGCCGCAGCCCGCGCTCCACCTCGGCCCGGTGCGTCCGGGCGAGGTCGATCGCGCTGGGGCGGCCCAGGAAGTCCGGGGCGTGCAGCAGGTAGATGTGCAGGGCCTGGCTCTCGATCCACTCGCCGCAGTACAGCAGCCGGCGCAGGTCCCGGATCGCCAGGTCCACCTCGACCCCGCAGGCGTCCTCGATCGCCGCGCAGGCGCTCATCTGGTAGGCCACCGGGCAGATTCCGCACACCCGGGCGGTGATGTCCGGCGGCTCTGTGTAGGACCGGCCGCGCAGGAAAGCCTCGAAGAAGCGCGGCGGCTCGTAGATCTCCAGCCGCGCCTCGGTGACCTTGCGGTCGTGCACGTGCAGGCGCAGCGCGCCCTCGCCCTCGACCCGGGACAGCGAGCCGACGTGCAGGACACGGGATCCGCGGTGCGTCACTTGCCCAACTCCTTATCGAACGCGGGGGCGTTGAAGGTGTGCAGGAAGCGCTCCACGGCGTCGTCGTCCATACCGTCGCGGCGCAGCACGGGGATCAGCGCGGGCAGGTTCACCGAGCCGGACGGGCCGAAGCAGCCGAAGCAGCCGCGGTGGTAGGCCGGGCACAGGGCCCCGCAGCCGGCGTGCGTGACCGGGCCCAGACAGGGCGTGCCGTGCGCGACGGTCACACAGACCGTGCCGCGCCGCTTGCACTCGAAGCACACGCTGTGGTCGGGGATGTCCGGCTTGCGGCCGGCCAGGAACGCGGTGAGCACCTCGATGAGCTGGCGCCGGTCGATCGGGCAGCCGCGCAGCTCGAAGTCGACGTCCACATGGGCCGAGACCGGCGTGGAGGTGGCGAGCGTCTCGATGTACTCCGGGTGGGCGTAGACGGTGCGCCGGAACTCGTCGACGTCCGCGAAGTTGCGCAGGGACTGGATGCCGCCCGCGGTCGCGCACGCGCCGATGGTCACCAGGTGCCGGGAGGCGGACCGGATCTGACGGATGCGCTCGGCGTCGGAGGGCGTGGTGACCGAGCCCTCGACCAGCGACAGGTCGTAGGGTCCGGGCTGCACCGTGCTGGTGGCCTCCAGGAAGTGCGCGATCTCCACCTCGCCGGCGAGCGCGAGGAGTTCGTCCTCGCAGTCCAGCAGCGTGAGCTGACAGCCGTCGCAGGAGGCCAGCTTGAACACCGCGAGTTTCGGTGCCATCTCACAACTCCCTTACCGAAAGCAGGGGTTCGGCGTGCGCCCAGTCCACGACGGGGCCCGCCTGGCACACCAGCACGGGTCCCAGCTGGCAGTGTCCGCAGTGCCCGGTCGCGCAGCGCATGTTGCGTTCCAGCGAGACCTGCACACGGTCGTGGGGCACTCCGTGCTGGATCAGTTCGCGTGCGGTGGCCCGGATCATCGGCTCGGGCCCGCACACGAACGCCGTCGTCTCCTCCGGCTCGAAGTGGGCCCGCCCCAGCAGCTGGGTGACCACGCCGACGTCGCCGCGCCAGTCCGGCTCGGGCTGGTCCACCGTCACCCCGGTGAACGCCGTGGCCCAGCTCGCCACCTCGGCGCGGGCGATCAGGTCGCTCGGCGTGCGGGCCCCGATCAGGACGTTGATGCGCCGGTACGCCTCCGGCTCGGCCAGCGCGCCCAGGATCAGCGGGCGCAGCGGGGCGAAGCCGATGCCGCCCGCCACGATCACCACGTCCCGCCCGCGCGCCCGCTCGAGCTCCCAGCTGCTGCCGTAGGGCCCGCGGATGCCGACGACGTCGCCGACCCGGGCCGCGCACAGCCCGTCGGAGACCGCGCCGACCGACCGCACGGTGTGCGCGAGCCCGCCTGTGGCCTGCACCGAGCTCACCGACACCGGGATCTCGCCGCGGCCGAAGGCGTGGACCATCGCGAACTGTCCCGGCAGGAAGTCCGCGAGCGGCCGGCCCACCGGCTCGAACCGCAGCGTGACCGTGTCCGCGGTCTCCGGACGGCGGGCGATCACGCGATGGGGGACCGGTACGGCGGTCATCGCTCTTCCTTCGTCTCGTAGATGCCGTAGAGATCCACCAGCCGGGCGCGCGCCGCGTTGAGCCGGTGGGCCAGCACCCGGCCCACCCAGTGCTCGACCGCGCGCCCGAACTCGGCGTCGTTCAGGCACATCAGGCGGACGGCGACCGCGTCGAACTCGTAGGCCCGCACCGCGGTCACGGCTCCGGCTCCGAGCTGCCACACGAACGGCTCGTACAGCCAGGACCAGCCGACGAGGTCACCGACCCCGATCGTCTCGATGACCGGCGGCCGGCGGCCCGGCACGTGCATGTCGAGGGCGACCGTCCCGCTGCGGACGATCCAGAAGCGGTCGGCGTGCCCGCCTTCCTCGAAGAGACGGGCGCCCTGCGGGAAGTGGGCCTCACGGCCGACGCGCAGCAGCCGCTCGCGGTGCTCGGCGGGCAGGGCGTGATTCATGCGCAGGGCGATCGAGGGGGGCATCAGTCGGTCTCCGTTTCGAGTTCGGCCTTGAGCGCGGCCACTTCCTCGGTGATGTCGATGCCGACCGGGCACCAGGCGATGCAGCGCCCGCAGCCCACGCAGCCCGAGGTGTCGAACTGGTCGTGCCAGGTGGAGAGTTTGTGGGTGAGCCACTGCCGGTAGCGGCTGCGGGCCGAACGGCGCACCGGCCCGCCGTGCAGATAGGAGAAGTCCAGGTCGAAGCAGGAGTCCCAGCGCTGCCAGCGCTCGGTGTGGTCACCGGTCAGGTCGGTGACTTCCTCCGTGGTGGTGCAGAAGCATGTCGGGCACACCATGGTGCAGTTGCCGCAGGTCAGACAGCGCTCGGCGACGTCGTTCCAGCGCTCGGCGTCCAGGCTCGAACCCATCAGCGTGCGCAGGTCGACCGGCGGCAGCGAGCGCCCCATGCGGTCCCGGGCGTCGTCCACCGAGGCCCGGGCGGTGTCCTCGGTGACCGCGTCGGCGGCGCTGTGCGGTACCTGCGCCAGCAACCGGGCGCCCTCCTCGCTGCCGACCCGCACCAGGAACCGGTGCCCGTGCTCGTCGACGACCTCGGTCAGCGCCAGGTCGTACCCGGGGTCGGCGGCCGGCCCGCCGCCCATCGAGACGCAGAAGCAGGTGGCGCCGGGGTCGGTGCACTCGGCGGCGATCAGCAGCGCCCCGGACCGCCGCCTGCCGTAGCCGGAGTCCTCGTACCGTCCCCCGGTCAGTACCCGGTCCTGGATCGCGATGGCCCGCAGATCACAGGGCCGCACACCGAGGAAGGCGTACGACGGGTCCTCCGGCTCCTCCGCGCTGAAGGTGACCTCGCCGTCCGGCTTCCGGTCGGCGCTCCACAGCCGCTCCCGCGCCGGGTGCAGGAAGTTCTTCCAGGACTGCGGCCCCGCGCTGTGCGCGAAGGCGGCGCCGTCCTCCCGCCGCACCAGCCGGTACCGTCCGGCCTCCAGCTCGACCCCCCAGCCGAAGGGCAGCGCGTCCGCGGAGGTCAGCTCCGCCAGCACCACCGCTCCGTCGCGGACGGTCGGTCCGACGACGGTCCGCCCTTGTGCCACGAGTGCCGCGACCAGGGCGCCGAGGCCCTCCCGCTCGAGCACGGCCGGCGCTGCGGTGGCGGTCATGGCGGTCCTCCTCGTCGAAAGGCGGGTCACGCGGATCCACTTTCAGGTTGGGTCGTCGGGGCAGGCCCGTGGCAGGGGCCGACCGGCCCTCCCGCACGAGCCGACCGGGTCATCGCCAGGGACTGCCCGAACCCGTCTAGGGCAGCGGCTCGCCCAGTTCGCTCTCTACCGCTCCCGTCATCGCCCGCAGCACGTCCAGCGTCCGCCGGGCCTCCACCTCGTCGACCTGCGTGATGGCGAAGCCGACGTGCACGATGACGTACGAGCCCACGTCCGCGTCCGGCGTGCAGCTCAGACAGACCTCGCGCCGCACACCCCCGAAGTCCACCGTCGCCATCCGCAGTCCGGCGTCGTCGTGCACCTCCACGACCCGCCCCGGAATTCCCAGGCACATCCGCCCTCATCCCTTCGCACCCAGCCGCGCCGCCGCGACCGCCGCCTGTCCGTAACTGATCCCGCCGTCGCCGACCGGCACCTCACCGCCGACCAGCACCCGCAGCCCCTGCGCGTGCAGGCGCCGCTTCACCTCGGTGAGCAGGCGGCGATTGACGAAGCAACCGCCCCCCAGGCACACCGTGTGCGGCGCGCCGTCGGCCACCGCCTGGGCGACCAGCTCCGCGGTGACGATCCCGAGCGTCAGATGGAAGGCCGCGGCCAGGGCCTCCACCGGTTCCCCGTCGAGCCGCCGCCGCAGCAGGTCCGCGACGGTCGGCGTGGGGTCGTACACCCACAGGCCCTGCGCCCGCACGATCCGATGGGCCAGCGGCACCGCGTGCAGATCGCCCGCCGCCGTCTCCAGCAGGACCGCCGCCTCGCCCTCGTACGCCGTCCGGTCGCACAGCCCGAGCAGGGAGGCGACGGCGTCGAACAGCCGTCCGGCGCTGGACGCGCGCGGGCAGTTGACGTCCCGGGCGACCATGGCCCGTACCGTGGTCGCCTCGGCCGTGTCGAGCCGTACGGTGAATTGCCGGGTGAGCCAGGGATACGGCCGCGGGGAGCCCAGCGTCTCCGCGCCGAGCAGCAGCCCCAGGGCCGTACGGGAGGGATGGCGCACCGCCGAGTCGCCGCCGGGCAGGGGGGCGGTCGCGAACCTGCCGGCGCGGCGGTAGCCGCTGAGGTCGGCGACGAGAATCTCGCCGCCCCACAGGGTTCCGTCGTCGCCGAGCCCGAGCCCGTCGTAGGCGACCCCGATGAACGGGCCCCGCACCCCGTGCTCGGCCGCACACGCGGCGACATGCGCGTGATGGTGCTGCACCGCCATCAGCGGCACCCGCTGCGCCTTGGCCCAGCGGGTCGACAGATATCCGGGGTGCAGGTCGTGCGCGAGGACGGCGGGTTCGATCCCGGTCAGCCGTTTGAGATGCTCGTACGACGCCACGAACGCGTCGTGGGTCGCGACGTCCGCCAGATCGCCGGTGTGCGGGCCGAGATGGGCGCGGCCGTCGGCGGCCAGCGTGAACGTGTGCTTGAGCTGGGCGCCCACCCCGGCGACGGGCTGCCGTGCGCGCAGCGGCAGGGGAGCGGGCGCGAGGCCGCGGGCGCGGCGGACGGTGATCCGGGTCCGTCCGGCGAACTGCACGACGGAGTCGTCGTAGCGGGAGCGGATGGACCGGTCGTGGGTGAGGAAGCCGTCGGCGACACCGGCGAGCGCGTGCCGTGCCTCGGCGTCGTCGATGGAGAGGGGTTCGTCGCTGAGGTTGCCGCTGGTGACCACGAGCGGGCGGGCCAGCTCGTCCAGCAGGAGGTGGTGCAGACCGGTCGTGGGCAGGAACAGGCCGACGCGGGTCAGACCCGGGTGCACCTCGGCCGCCAGCGGGGGAGCGCCGTGCCACCTGCGCCGGGCCAGCAGGACCACGGGGCGCTCCGGAGAGGTCAGCGCGGCCTCTTCGGTGGCGCCGACACGGGCCAGGCGGTCCGCCGCGGGAAGGTCGGGGACCATCACGGCGAAGGGCTTCGTGGGACGGCGCTTGCGCCGCCGCAGCTCCGCGACGGCCGCCGACTCGCCCGCGTCGCACACCAGTTGGTAGCCGCCCAGGCCCTTCAACGCGACGATCCCGCCGTCGGCGACCGCCTTCACGGCCGCCCGCAGCGCCTCCTCGCCGCGCAGCTCGTCCCAGGCCAGGCGCGGCCCGCAGGCAGGGCAGGCGACGGGCTCGGCGTGGAAGCGGCGGTCGGCCGGATCGGCGTACTCGGCGGCGCAGGCCGCGCACAGCGGGAAGTGCCGCATGGTGGTGCGGACCCGGTCGTAGGGCAGGTCCTCGATGATCGACGCCCGCGGGCCGCAGTCCGTGCAGTTGATGAAGGGGTAGCGGTGCCGGCGGTCGGCCGGGTCGCGCAGCTCGCGCAGGCAGGCGTCGCAGATCGCCGCGTCCGGGGGGATCTCGCGGGACGCGGTGTCCGGTGCGCCGGGCGGACTGTGCCTCACCAGGAAACCCGCGGGGAGATACGCCCGGACGTCGTCGCTCAGCCGGATCCGGCGCACCCGGGCCAGGGCGGGGGCGTCCGCGCGCAGGCGGGCCGCGAACTCCTCGATGTCCCGGGACGGGCCGGCGACCTCGCCCTCCACGTGCCCGTTGACGTTGGCCACCCAGCCGTCCAGGCCCAGCGCGGACGCGGTGCGGTACACGAACGGCCGGAAGCCGACGCCCTGGACGATGCCCTCCACATGGAAGCGCCGCACGGTCATGACCCGCTCCCGGCCGTGATCTCGTCCTCGACCGCTGCCACGAGGGGCTCCACGGCGGCCGCGACGGCGGCGGACAGGCCGGTGCCGAAGTCGCTGTCGGCGCCCTCGACGGCGTAGACGACGAGCCGTTCCGGCAGCAGGCCGAGGACGCGGGCCAGTTCGACGGCCTCGCCCAGCCCCAGCCCGTGCGAGCTGGTGGCGGACGGGGGTGCGATGTGCCCGGCGTCGAGCTCGAGGCGGTGCACGCGGCCGGGTGTGCCGGGGTGGGCGTGCGCCGCGTCCACGACCACGGCGAGCCCGGCGCCCTCCCACAGGCCGATCAGCCTGCCGGGGTCGCCGTCGCAGGTGGCGAACACCGTGCCGGCGGGCGGCGCGTGGTCCTCGGCCCGCTCCTTCAGACGCGCGACCACGGCCCAGCCCACGCCGTCGTCGCGCCGGAACTCGTTGCCGACGCCGATCACGGCGATACCCGTGCGTGTCCTCATGCCCTCACGGTGGTTCGCCCCGCCCGACCCCGGCATGGGCCGAACGGACCCGACCCACCGGGCCGACCCTCCCCACCGAGCCGCCAACGGCCGCGCCAGCCGGAGCGGCACCGTTGCCCGCCACGAATCACCCGGCCTCGACGGCGGTCTTGTGCGGAAGCCACCGGGGTGCGATGGGGCCGTGCCCCGGACCGACCCCATCCCCGACGCGGTCACCCGGCCGCGACGGCGACCGCGCACCGAGCCGTCCCCAGCCCCGGCGGGTGCCTCGCCGGACGGCCGTGCACGGAAAACACCGGGGTGAGACGGGGCCCTGTCCCGGACCGGCCCCATCCCCGCCGCGGTCGCCCGGCCGCGACGCCGACTGCGCACAGGGTCGTCCCGGCCCCGGCGGGTGCCTTGCAGTGCGGTCCTGCGCGGAAATCAGTGGGGTACCGGGGGCCGTGCCCTTGACCGGCACCCTGACCCGCCTCGGTCACCCCGCCACCACGGCCACCGCGCACCGGACCCTCCCAAGTACCGCCGACGCCGTGCGGCCCGTGCGGTGGCCCAGGACCAGGAGGCCGGCGGTCGTGGAGGCGTGGGTGAGGGCTTGCGGCGGGGGGAAGGCCAGGACGTCCGGAACGACCTCCACCTCCGGGTAGCGCGCCCGCCACGGGCGCAGGGCGTCCGACAGCAACTGCACCTCCTGGTCCTCCCAGGTCGCGCGGTCCGCCTCGGGGACGGCGAAGGGCCTGTCGGCGGCCTCGGCGGGGAGCGTCCAGGCGTGCACCGCGTGCAGCCCGGCCCCGCGCAGCCGCGCCGACTCGAAGGCGAAGCCGATCGCCGCCTCCGCCGGGTCCCGTGCGTCGACGCCGACCGCCACCCGGCCGGGCAGCCGGGCCGACGTGGCCGGCACGAAGACGACCGGCCGGCCGGACACCGCGGCCGGCGCCCCGCCCGCGTCCGCCGCGGGTGAGGGCCGTACCAGCAGCTCCACGTCCCCGCCCACCCGGTGCGGCTCGGCGAGGTCGTCCGAAGACAGCGTCAGCCCGCGCAGCCGGGCCTCCCGTTCGGCCCACGCCACCGCGGCCCGACCCGCAGCGGAATCGTCGTCACCCACGACGACCACACGCCCCATGCCGTATCCCCTTCCGTCCGTTCGAACCCCACCGTGCCCGCCCACCGCGGCCCGCGACAGAGGGCCGAACGGTCCCCGCTCGAAGACCCGGCGGCCCATATCGCCGCCCCGGGCACGGGACGACGCTGGGACCGAGGAGCAGACCGAGCGCTGGAGGTACGCACATGCTTCCGCCCGTCATCGCCGGAGTCGACGGCTCCGCCGAGAGTCTCGCCGCCGCCGAGTGGGCCGCCCGGGAGGCTGCCCGCCGAGACCGGCCGCTGCGGCTCGTGCACGCCTGGAACTGGCATCCCCGCCAGGACGAGGGCGAGCCGGCCACGGCCGCCGAGCGGTTCCTGGCCCGCCGCGCCCTGCGCGCGGCAGAGGAACGCATCCACCGAGTCTGCCCGAGCGTCAAGGTCGAGGACGAACAGGTCGAGGGACCCGCGACGGCCGCCCTGCTGAAGGCCGCCGAGGGGGCCGACCTGCTCGTGCTGGGCTCGCGCGGCCTCAGCGGCTTCACCGGCTTCCTGGTCGGCTCGGTCGCCCTCGGAGTGGTGGCGCGGGCCGACGTGCCCGTCGTCCTGGTCCGGGCGGACGAGGAAGCCGCGGACGAGCACCTTCCGGCAGCCGACGGCAGCGCGTCCGAGGAAACCGGATACCGCGACGTCGTCCTCGGCATCGACCTGAACGACCCCTGCGACGAGGTGATCGAGTTCGCCTTCGAGGAGGCCCGGATGCGCGGAGCGCGTCTGAAGGCCGTCCACGCCTGGCAACAGCCCGCCGCGATCGGCCTCGGCCCCGGCGACCTCGGACTGGTCGCCGAGTCCGAGCGGCCCGGGGAGTGGCTCGGCTTCCTCGGCGCCGTGCTCCACGTGTGGCGCGAGAAGTATCCCGAGATCGAGGTCGTCGAGACCGTGACCGAGGGCCGCCCGCAGTCCGTGCTGGTCCGCGCCGCCTCCGGAGCGAGCCTGCTGGTCGTCGGCCGCCGCACCGCAGAACACCCGACGGTCCCGCGCACCGGCCCCGTCGCCCATGCCGCCATCCACCACGTCGGCTGCCCCGTGGCCGTCGTCCCTCACGCCTGAGAGGCCTCTTCAATGAGCACGCCCGTGAAGTACGTGTACCGATTCGCAGAGGGCGGCCGCGACATGGCCGACCTGCTCGGCGGCAAGGGAGCCGGACTCGCCGAGATGACCCGGATCGGTCTGCCCGTCCCGCCCGGATTCACCGTGACCACCGAGGCCTGCAAGGTCTACCTCAAGACCGGCGAGGAGCCGCCCGAACTCGGCGTCGAGGCCGCCCAGGCGCTCACCGACCTCGAGCAGGCCATGGGCCGCAGCCTCGGCGCGGCCGACGACCCCCTGCTGGTGTCCGTACGCTCCGGTGCCCGCTTCTCCATGCCCGGCATGATGGACACCATCCTCGACATCGGGCTCAACGACCGCTCCGTCAACGGCCTCGCCGAGGCCTCCGGGCAGGAGAGGTTCGCGTGGGACTCCTACCGGCGGCTCATCCAGATGTTCGGCCACACCGTGATGGGTGTCGACGGCGACCTCTTCGAGGAGGCCATGGCCGGGCACAAGAAGAAGGACGACCACGACCTCGACACCGCCGACCTCAAGCGGCTCACCGAGGAGTTCAAGGCCATCATCCGCAAGGAGACCGGCGAGGAGTTCCCGCAGGACCCGGCCGACCAGCTCTCCCGCGCCATCCGCGCGGTCTTCGAGTCCTGGAACACCGAGCGCGCCCGCGTCTACCGCCACCGCGAACACATCCCCGAGGACCTCGGCACCGCCGTGAACGTCCAGGCGATGGTCTTCGGCAACCTCGGCTCCGACTCCGGCACGGGCGTCGCCTTCACCCGCGACCCCGCCACCGGCGAACGCGGCCGGTACGGCGACTACCTGCCCGACGCCCAGGGCGAGGACGTCGTCGCCGGCGTGCGCGACGCGCTGCCGCTGAGCGAGCTCAAGACGCTCGACCCGCGCGCCTACGCCGAACTCGGCGACCACCTGCACACCCTGGAGAACCACTACCGCGACCTGTGCGACGTGGAGTTCACCGTGGAGCGCGGCAAGCTGTGGGTCCTGCAGACCCGCGTCGGCAAGCGAACCGCCGAGGCCGCCTTCCGCATCGCCCACGATCTGCGCGAGGAGAAGACCATCACCGCCGACGAGGCCCTGGTCCGCGTCGACGGCGCCGAGCTGACCCGGCTGATGTTCCCCCGCTTCGACGTCACGTCCACCGACCGTCCGCTGGCCCACGGCGTGCCCGCCTCGCCCGGCGCCGCGGTGGGAGCCGTCGTCTTCGACTCCGCCGAGGCCGTACGCCGTGCCGCGGCCGGCGAGCACGTGGTCCTGGTCCGCCGGGAGACCACCCCCGACGACCTGCCCGGCATGATCGCCGCCGAGGCGGTGCTGACCAGCCGGGGCGGCAAGACCAGCCACGCCGCCGTGGTCGCCCGCGGCATGGGCAAGGTCTGCGTGTGCGGTGCCGAGGAGCTGACCGTCGACACGACGGCCCGGCAGTTCACCACCGCGTCCGGCACCGTCGTCCGCGAGGGCGACGTCGTCTCCGTCGACGGCACCGCGGGCACCGTCCACCTCGGCGCCCTGCCGCTGACCGCGTCCGAGGTCGGACGCGCGCTGGAGACCGCCACCGCCTCCGACACGCTCACCGACGCGGTCCTGGGCGCCCTCGCCCACGCCGACTCGGTGCGCCGCCTGGAGGTCCGCGCCAACGCCGACACGCCCGAGGACGCCGTCCGTGCCCGTGCGCTCGGCGCGCAGGGCATCGGCCTGTGCCGTACCGAGCACATGTTCCTCGGTGAGCGCAGGGCGCTGGTCGAGGCGATGATCCTGGCCCGCGACGACTCCGCGCGCGAGCGGGCGCTCGACGCCCTGCTGCCGCTGCAGCGGGCCGACTTCACCGCCATCCTGGAGGCGATGGACGGGCTGCCGGTGACGATCCGGCTGATCGACCCGCCGCTGCACGAGTTCCTGCCCGACCGCACGGAACTCGCCGTCCGCCTCGCCCGCACCGAGCACCCGGACGAGCACGACCTCGAGTTGCTCGCGGCCGTCGAGCGGATGCACGAGCAGAACCCGATGCTGGGTCTGCGCGGCGTCCGCCTGGGCCTGGCCGTGCCCGGTCTGATGGCCATGCAGGTGCGGGCGATCGCCGAGGCCGTGGCCCAGCGGCTGCGGGACGGCGGCACCCCGCGCGCCGAGGTCATGATCCCGCTGGTCGGCACGGTCGAGGAGCTGAGGCTGGCCCGCGACGAGGCGGAGACCGTGCTCGGCGAGGTGGAGACCGAGACCGGTCTGACCCTCGACTGCCCGATCGGCACGATGATCGAGCTGCCGCGGGCCGCGCTCACCGCGGGCCGCATCGCCGAGGTCGCCGACTTCTTCTCCTTCGGCACCAACGACCTCACCCAGACCACCTGGGGCCTGTCCCGTGACGACGCGGAGGCGTCCTTCTTCCCCCTGTACATCGACAAGGGCGTCTTCTCGGTGTCGCCCTTCGAGTCGATCGACCAGGAGGGCGTCGGACGGCTGGTGGAGATGGCCGTCGAGGCCGGCCGTGCCGTCAACCCCCGTCTGGAGACGGGTGTGTGCGGCGAGCACGGCGGTGACCCCGACTCCATTCACTTCTTCCACCGCGCGGGCCTGGACTACGTCTCCTGCTCGCCGTTCCGGATCCCGGCGGCCCGGCTGGAGGCGGGACGCGCGGCTCTGATGGAGACCACCGGCACGAGTGACAGCAGGTGACAGGCCCCGGGGACGGCGAGTGTGCTCGCCGTCCCCGGTGGGCCGGCCAGGCCGCCCGGTGGTGCGGTCGGCGTATCGGCAGACCGTCTGGCACTCTCGCGCCCGCCGCACGGGACCCGTGCGGCGGGCGCGAGGAATCTCCTAAGTGCGGTCGCCCTTCGGCCTGCCCCGCTGGTCGGGGGTGCCGTGCGGGGGCGGGCTGAACGGCTGGGACGAGGTCGCCGGGGAGACCGGGGAGCCCGTGGTCCGGCCGTGCTGCTCGGGGCGCAGCGCCGAGGGATCGCCCCCGGTCGGCTCGGCGCCCGTACGGAGTTGCTCCAGCCGGGCCGACAGCACTTCGGTCACCGGCAGCCGGTGGGCGTGCGAGTGCTCGTAGGTCAGCAGCGCGTCGACCTCGTCGGCGGTCAGCGACCGCACCCGGCTCTCCAGGCCGCCCAGCGGGAGATGGTCGTAGTCGGGCAGCGGCAGCGTGTCGCGGGACGAGTTCGTCATGGCTCCGACTTCCTCTCGGGAGGGGAGTGGGAGGCCGCGGGGTCAGTGACCGCCGGAGCTCCCGCTGCCGAACGAACCGCTGTTGCCCCCGGTCCAGCGCGGCCGTTCCTGCGAATCGGCGGTCCGGGTCGGCGAGTTGCCGTGGCCGTGCAGCTCGTGCGGGGTCAGCCGGTGGTCGGAGCGGGGCATCTCGTCGGGCTCACGGGCCTCCCGGACCTCGCGGACCGGGCCCCCGTCCGGCAGCCTGGGCTGCTCCTCCGGACTCGGCGGGCCGGGCTCCCGGCGCCGGATGCGCGCGCCCATCCAGAAGGCGCCCATCAGCAGGGCCACGACCACCACGCCGGCCGCGATGAGGCCCAAGGCGCCCGCGCTGCTTGCGGCGATGTCCATCGATGCGCTGTTCATGACCCGCGAGTACCCCGCGCCCGACACGTGAACCGGCCCGGCCCGCCGCCGGGGACGAGTGAACCCGTCCGGCCCCCCTTGGGTGGCGTGAACGGCACGTGGCGAGAACGGCACGGCCACCGGCGGCACCGTGTTTGACGGCGCGGGCCGCGGCTACCCGAACCAGGTGACTTCGACAACGACCCAGCAGGAGCTCTTCCAGTTCCTGGAGGACCGCTTCGCGTGCGCTCAGGCGTGCACGGAGTGCGCACGCGCGTGTGCTCTGCGCGCGAGCCTCGTGGACCCGGACGGCACGGAGGAGCAGGAACTCGTACGACGCAAGGGCATCATGTGCGCGGAGGTGTGCGACGCGACCTGCCGTGTGCTCTCCGAGGAGAACCGCCTGGACGAGGCGGGCATCCGCATCCAGGTGGAGTGGTGCCGCACGGTGTGCCTGGAGGCCGCGCACGCCTTCGACCGGCTGGCGGCCACCGAGGACGGCGCCAAGGCCTGCCGGGAGTGCGCCCAGGCCTGCACGGACTTCCTGACCACCCTGAACTGACCAAGGCCTCGCCACCCTGAACTGACCCCGACCCGGCTCATTCCGCACCCTCGAGCACCTTCGCCATTCCCAATTACTGGAACACGTTCTACGGTGTGCGCCGTCAGGACCGGCCTGGGATGCCTGGAGGCGCCGTGCACCTCGAATACACGCCCGAGCAGCAGCGGCTGCGTGCCGAACTGCGCGACTACTTCGCCGAGCTGGTACCGGACAACGCCTACGCCCGGCACGCCGACCCGGCCGCGCAGAAACGCTTCTACCGCGAGACGATCCGCCGTCTCGGCACCGACGGCTGGCTCGGCGTGGGCTGGCCCGAGGAGTACGGCGGCCGCGGCCTGACGGCGATGGAGCAGTTCATCTTCTTCGACGAGGCCGCCCAGGCCGGCGTGCCACTGCCCCTCATGGCGCTCAACACCGTCGGCCCCACGATCATGCGCTATGGCACGGACGAGCAGAAGGCGTACTTCCTGCCCAAGGTCCTCTCCGGCGAGATCGACTTCGCCATCGGCTACAGCGAACCCGACGCGGGAACGGACCTGGCCTCACTCAAGACCCGCGCGGTGCGCGACGGCGACGAGTACGTCGTCGACGGGCAGAAGATCTGGACGACCAACGGCGACACCGCCGACTGGGTGTGGCTCGCCACCCGCACCGACCCCGACGCCGCGCCCCACAAGGGCATCACCATGCTGCTCGTCCCCACCACCGATCCCGGCTACTCCTGCACCGTCATCACCACCCTCGCCTCCCACGACACCACCGCCAGCTACTACGAGAACGTCCGCGTCCCCGTCTCCCGCCGTGTCGGCGCCGAGAACGAGGGCTGGCGGCTGATCACCAACCAGCTCAACCACGAACGCGTCACCCTGGCCGCCCACGGCACCATGGCCATCCGCGCCCTGCACGACGTGCAGCGCTGGGCCATGGAGACCAAACTCGCCGACGGCCGCCGCGTCGTGGACCTGCCCTGGGTGCGCCGCCTCCTGGCCCGGACCCACACCAGGCTCGACGCCATGAAGCTCCTCAACTGGCAGATGGTGCACGCCGTCCAGAACGGCACCCTCACCCCGCAGGACGCCTCCGCGGTCAAGGTCTACGGCTCCGAGGCCCGCCGGGACGCCTACGCCTGGCTGATGGAGATCGTCGCCGCGGCGGGCGCCCTGAAGGAGGGCTCCGCGGGCGCGGTGCTCCACGGCGAACTGGAGCGCGGCTACCGCTCGGCGGTCATCTTCACCTTCGGCGGCGGCAACAACGAGATCCAGCGGGAGATCATCTCCTGGATCGGCCTGGGGATGCCGCGGGTACGGCGTTAGCCTGCGGACATGGGTGATCCCGGGCTGTTCACACCGAACTCCGTGACCTGGCAGATGCACGGCGACCCGATGATGTGGGTCGCCGGTATCCGCGCGCTCTACCTCCAGGCCCTGCATCCACGCGCGGTGCGCGGAGTCATGCAGAACTCCGACTTTCGCCGGGACGCCTGGGGACGGCTGATGCGGACCGCCGACTTCGTGGGCACCACGACGTACGGCACCACCGAGGCCGCCGAGCGGGCGGGCGCCCGGGTCCGCAAGATCCACCGGATGCTGTCGGCCGTCGACCCCGGCACGGGGGAGCGGTACGGCGTCGACGAACCCGAGCTGCTGCTGTGGGTGCACTGCGCCGAGATCGACTCCTATCTGCAGGTCGTGCGCCGCTCCGGCTTCCGCCTCACCGACGCCGAGGCCGACCGCTACATCGGCGAACACCGCGTCAGCGCCCGCCTGGTGGGCCTCGACCCGGACGCCGTTCCCGCGAACCAGGCGGAGATGAACGCCTACTTCGACAAGGTCCGCTCCGAACTCGCCGTGGGACCCGAGGCACGCGAGGTGGACGACTTCCTGCTCCGCCCGCCGACGCATCCCCTCCTGGTCCCGGCGCGCGAGGTGCTGTGGCGGCGCGTGGCACAACTGGCGTACGCCGCCCTGCCGCCGTACGCCCACGAGCTGTACGGCAGACCGGCACCGAAACCCGGGACCGTCACCCTGCGACTTCGCGCCACGGGCAACCTGCTGCGCTGCGTCCCCGCACGTGTGCGCTGGCAACTGCCGCCCAAGCACATCCTGCGGGCGATGTCCCGGCTCGGCCCCGGCTCGCGCCCGGCACCGTACAAACTCGGACGATAGGTCGCCATACTGGACGAGCCAGGGGTGGGCGGGGCGAAGAGGTACGGGGGCGGTCGCGGACGATGGGGGACAGCAGGCTGATCCAGGGCCGGTACCGGCTGCTCGACCTGATCGGGCGGGGCGGTATGGGCGAGGTGTGGCGGGCCCGGGACGAGTCGCTCGGCCGGCATGTCGCCGTGAAGTGCCTCAAGCCTCTCGGCCCCCACCACGACCAGGCCTTCACCAGAGTGCTGCGGGAGCGGTTCCGCCGCGAGGCCAGGGTGGCCGCCGCCCTCCAGCACCGCGGTGTGACCGTCGTCCACGACTTCGGCGAGACCGACGGCATCCTCTTCCTGGTGATGGAGCTGCTCGAGGGCCGCAACCTCAGCCAGCTGCTGGAGGACAACAAGCACCACCCGCTGCCCGTCCCCGACGTCGTCGACATCGCCGACCAGGTCGCCTCCGCGCTCGCCTACACCCACAAGCAGGGCATCGTGCACCGCGACCTGAAGCCCGCCAACATCGTGCGGCTCACCGACGGCACGGTGAAGATCTGCGACTTCGGCATCGCCCGCCTTGGCCACGACATCGGCTTCACCTCCCGGCTGACCGGCACCGGCGTCGCGATGGGCACCCCGCACTACATGTCCCCGGAGCAGATCGGCGGCTCCGAGGTGGACCAGCGCAGCGACCTGTACTCGCTGGGCTGCGTCCTGTACGAGATCGCCACCGGAGTGCCGCCCTTCGACCTCGACGACCCCTGGGCCATCCTCGTCGGCCACCGCGACACCCCGCCCTGGCCGCCCCGCAGCCACCGCGCCGAGCTGCCCGCATACCTGGAGAGGATCATCCTGGACCTGCTGGCCAAGCGGCCGGAACAACGCCCGCCGGACGCCCAGGAGCTGGGCCGCCGTCTCGGTCTGGGGCGTACGACACCGGCGTACGTGCCGACCGTCGTGACCCCGCAGCCGGTCCTCCACCCGCCCGGCCAGCGGCCCGCGGGCACGCCCCGCCTGCCGTCCTGGACCCGCGGCATGACCATGGGCCACAAGGCCACCGGCACCGGAGCGGACGCCGGCCCGCCGGACGCCGGTGCCGCGCTGACCGGCGAGTGGATCCCGCGCCCCGCCTCCGCACGGCCCGGCGAGAACGCGCCGGAGCCGCCGCGGGAGCCCGACCCGCAGACGCTCGCCGCCCTGGCCGGACGGCACAACGCCGGGCTCAGCCTGGCCCGGCTGGGCCGTTGGGCGGAGGCCGGGGACGTGCACCGCGCGGTGGCCGCCGAACGCGCGCGGCTGCTGGGACCCGAACACTCCGACACCCTCGCCAGCCGCTACGAGGTCGCCTTCAGCCTCAGCCGCACCGGCCACGCGGCCGACGCCCTGCGGGAGTACAAGTTCGTGGCCGCCGCGAGAACGCGGGCCCTGGGCGCCGACCACCCCGACACCCTGGCCGCCCGCCAGGAAATGGCCTATGTGCTGGGCCAGTTGGGCCGCCACTTCGACGCGCACCAGGTGTACACCGCCGTGCTCGCCGCCCGCGAGCGCGGCATGGGCGCCGACCATCCCGACACCCTGCGCTGCCGCCACAACCTCGCCTTCAACCTCAGCAGGCTCGGCCGCCCCGAGGACTCCTACCGCATGGCCCGCGACGTGGCCGCCGCCCGCGCCCGCGTGCTGGGACCCGAGCACCCCGACACCCTGGTCACCCGGTACGAGGTCGCCTACGCGCTGGGGCAGTTGGGCCGCTGGCAGGAGGCGCTGCAGACCTACCTCGAGGTCGCCGAGGCCCGCTCCCGCGCCCTCGGCCCCGACCATCCCGACACGCTCGCCGCCCGCTACGAGGTCGGCATCAGCCTCGGCCGCCTCGGCCGCAGCGAGGACGCGCTGGCCCTGTACCGCGCGCTCATCGACGACCGCACCCGGGTCCAGGGAGCCAACCATCCCGAGACCCTGCGCGCCCGGCACGGCCTCGGCGTCAACCTCGGCCGGCTGGGCCGCTGGGAGGAGGCCTTGGCCGAGTCCCGTGACGTGTGCGCCATCCGCGAGCGGGTGCTGGGTCCCGAGCACCCCGACACCCTCGTCAGCCGCCGCGAGGTCGCCGTGGGCCTCGGCTGGCTGGGCCGCTGGGCCGACGCCCTGACCGAGTACCGGCGGGTGGCCGCCGCCCGCGAGCGCGTGCTGGGCCCCGAGCATCCCGACACCCTCTCCAGCCGCAACGACGAGGCCCACTGCCTGGAGCAGCTCGGACGCGGCGCGGAGGCCGTCGAGCTGTACCGCAGGGTCGCGGTGCTGCGCCAGCAGCAGCGGGCCTCCGGCGGGCAGTGATCGCGCCGGCCCCTCTCTGGCCGATCCGGATCAACGCGTGTTACCAAGAACCATGACCGCACACGAGGCACACCGCAGCTACGACGCCGTCGTCGTCGGCGCCGGCCACAACGGCCTGGTCGCCGCCGCCTACCTGGCCCGGGCAGGCCGATCCGTGCTGGTGCTGGAGCGCCTCGACCGCACCGGCGGCGCCGCCGTCTCCACCCGGCCGTTCGCCGGCGTCGACGCACGGCTGTCGCGCTACTCGTACCTCGTCAGCCTGCTGCCGAAGAAGATCGTGCGCGACCTCGGCCTCGACTTCCGCGTCCGCGCCCGCACCATCTCCTCGTACACCCCCGTGGAACGCTCCGGCCGGGCCACCGGACTGCTGGTCGGCGGCGGCGACAAGCGCACCCGCGAAGCCTTCGCCCGGCTCACCGGCTCCGACCGCGAGTACGAGGCCTGGCAGCGCTTCTACGGCATGACCGGCCGCGTCGCCGAGCGCGTCTTCCCGACCCTCACCGAGCCGCTGCCCACCCGGGAGGAGCTGCGCCGCCGCATCGACGACGAGGAGGCCTGGCGCACCCTCTTCGAGGACCCGATCGGCGTCGCCGTCGAGTACCGCTTCGCCGACGACCTGGTGCGGGGCGTGGTCCTCACCGACGCCCTCATCGGCACCTTCGCCGACGCCCACGATCCCTCGCTGGCCCAGAACCGCTGCTTCCTCTACCACGTCATCGGCGGCGGCACGGGCGCGTGGGACGTCCCGGTCGGCGGCATGGGCGCGCTGACCGACGCCCTGGCCACGGCGGCCCGGGAGGCGGGCGCGGTCATCGCCACCGGGCACGAGGCGGTGCGGATCGACACGGACGGACGAGCCGCGGAGGTGACGTACCGCTCGGCGGACGGCGAGGCCGTCGTCGCCGCCCGGCACGTGCTGGTCAACGCCTCCCCGCAGGCCCTGGCCGAGCTGACCGGCGACGCGCCGCCCGCCCCCGCCGAGGGCGCCCAGCTCAAGGTGAACATGCTGCTCAAGAGGCTGCCCAGGCTGCGCGACGACTCCGTCGACCCGCGCGAGGCGTTCTCCGGCACCTTCCACATCGCCGAGGGCTACGAGCAGCTGGCCACCGCCCACGCCCAGGCCGCCGCGGGCCTGCTGCCCAGCGCGCCGCCCTCGGAGATCTACTGCCACTCCCTGACCGACCCGACGATCCTCGGTGCGGACCTCGTCGAGCAGGGCTACCAGACGCTCACCCTGTTCGGACTGCACACACCGGCCCGGCTCTTCGAGCGCGACAACGACTCCGTACGCGAGGAACTCCTCAAGTCGACCCTCGCCCAGCTCGACGCCCACCTCGCCGAACCGCTCGCCGACTGCCTGGCCGTCGACGCGGACGGCCGCCCCTGCATCGAGGCGAAGACGCCCCTGGACCTGGAGCGCGACCTGCGCCTGCCCGGCGGCAACATCTTCCACCGCGCCCTGGCCTGGCCCCACGCCCAGGAGGACACCGGCCGCTGGGGCGTGGAGACCGCGCACGACAATGTCCTGCTCTGCGGCGCCGGCGCGGTCCGCGGGGGCGGCGTGAGCGGAGTTCCCGGCCACAACGCGGCGATGGCGGCCCTGGAGGCGACCGGCGAGTGACCTCATCGGCCGGGGACTTCTACGACTCGCTGGCCCCGGACTACCACCGGATGTTCGCGGACTGGGAGGCGAGCATCGCCCGTCAGGCCGGGATCCTGGACGGTCTGCTGCGCGGCGAACTCGGCCCCGGCCCGCACCACTTGCTCGACTGCGCCTGCGGAATCGGCACCCAGGCGATCGGGCTGGCCCGCGCCGGGCACCGTGTCGTCGGCAGCGACCTGAGCCCCGTCGCCGCCGCGCGGGCCGCCGGCGAGGCGGCGGCCCGCGGCCTCGGGCTCCCGGCCACGGCGGCCGACATGCGTCGGCTGCCGTTCCGGCCGGGCGTCTTCGACGCGGTCGTCTGCGCCGACAACTCGATCGCCCACCTGCTGACCGACGAGGACACGGCCCTGGCCCTCGGCGAGGTGCGCCGCGTGCTGCGCGACGACGGGCTGCTCCTGCTCACCGTCCGGGACTACGACGACCTCCGACGCACCCGCCCCGCCTCGACACCACCCCAGGTGTCGAACGGCTCCGACGGCCGGACGATCACCTTCCAGCTCTGGCACTGGCACGAGGACGGCGAGCACTACGACCAGGAGCACTTCCAGCTGCTGCCGCGCGAGGAGGGCTGGGAGGTCCGCGTCCGGCGTGCCGTCTCCCGGGCCCTGTCCCAGCAGCAGCTCGTGGATGCCGCGAGCGCGGCGGGGTTCACCGATCTCCACTGGCACACCCCGGACGCCACCGGCTTCTACCAGCCGGTCCTGACGGGCCGGGCGGCCGGCTAGGACCGGGTCGCGCCCAGCCCCGCGACCAGGAGCTCGACCAGGCGCCGTGCGTCGTAGTCGGGGTCGGTCTCCGTGCCGGCGCACAGGTTGCCGACGCCGCGCATGAGTTCGTAGGCCGTCAGGCCGGGGCGGATCTCGTCGGCGGCCTCCGCCGCGGTCAGCAGCTGCTCGCACACCGGCAGCAGGCGGTCCAGGAAGTAGGCGTGCAGTGTCTCGAACCCGGCGCTGTCGGACTGCAGGACACCGGCCAGGCCGTGCTTGGTGACCAGGAAGTCGACGAAGCGGTCGATCCAGCTCGCCAGCGCGGTGTACGGGCTCGCGCTGCTCGCCAGGAGGGCCGGGCCGGCCTCGGCGCAGGCCTCGACCTGGTGCCGGTAGACGCCGATGATCAGGTCCGCCCGGGTGGGGAAGTGGCGGTACAGCGTGCCGAGCCCGACACCCGCCTCGGCCGCGATGTCCCGCACCGGCGCGTCCACGCCCTTGGTGACGAAGACCGCGGCGGCCGCCTCCAGCAGCGTCTCCTTGTTGCGCCTGGCGTCCTTACGCCGGGACGGGGCACCGCGCCCGCCCGCCTCGTCGCTGTCGCCGTCCTTCACAGAGCCCTTCCCTCCACCGTCGCCTTGCAAAAACGGAACACGGTTCCGTATCGTCGTTCCGGAACGAGGTTCCGGTTTGCCCATTCTGGCAGAGCGCGAACCCGGTAACCACCCATGCCAGGAGGAGACACGGTCATGCAGTACCGCACCTTGGGCCGCACCGGTGTACAGGTCAGCACGCTCGCGCTCGGCGCGATGAACTTCGGGGCCATCGGGAACACCACCCAGGACGAGGCCACCGCCATCGTCGACGCCGCCCTGGAGGCGGGCGTCAACCTCATCGACACCGCCGACATGTACAGCGCCGGCGGATCGGAGGAGATGGTCGGCAAGGCCATCGCCGGCCGCCGCGACGACATCGTGCTGGCCACCAAGGCGACCATGCCGATGGGCGACGAGCGCAACCACCGCGGCAGTTCACGCCGCTGGCTCGTCACCGCGCTCGACGACAGCCTGCGCCGGCTCGGCGTCGACCACGTGGACCTCTACCAGATCCACCGATGGGACCCGACCACCAGCGACGAGGAGACGCTGTCGGCCCTCACCGACCTCCAACGGGCCGGGAAGATCCGCTACTTCGGCTCCTCGACCTTCCCCGCCCACCGCATCGTGCAGGCACAGTGGGCCGCCCGCGAGCACCGCCTCGGCCGCTATGTCACCGAACAGCCCAGCTACTCGATCCTGCAGCGCGGCGTCGAGGCCCATGTCCTGCCCGTGGCCGAGGAGTACGGCCTCGGCGTGCTGGTGTGGAGCCCGCTCGCCTCGGGCTGGCTGACGGGCGCGATCCGCGAGGGCGGTGAAGTCGCCACCAACCGCTCGGCGTTCATGCCGGACCGCTTCGACCTGAGCCGCCCCTACAACCGCGCCAGGCTCGACGCCGTCGAGCGGCTGGCCGGGGTCGCCGACGAGGCCGGACTGACCCTGATCCAGCTCGCCCTCGGGTTCGTCACGGCTCACCCCGCCGTCACCTGCGCGCTCATCGGCCCGCGCACCCTCGACCACCTGCGCAGCCAGCTCGCCGCGGCCGACACGGTGCTCTCCGCCGACGTGCTCGACGCGATCGACGCGATCGTCGCGCCCGGCACCGACCTCGCCGCCCACGAGAAGTTCGACGCGCCGCCGGCGCTGCTGGACGCGGCACTGCGCCGGCGCTGAGTCAGAGGGAGAGTGCAATGTCACATACCACCGACAGTGCAATGTCACATGCCACCGCGCGTGCCACCCCGAGCTTCGGGATCATGACCGCCCCCATGCAGGTCTCGTACGAGGACGTCCTGGCCGTCTGGCGCGAGGCCGACACGGTCCCCGAGATCGAGCACGCCTGGCTGTTCGACCACCTGATGCCGATCGGCGGCGACCCGAACGGCCCGATCCACGAAGGCTGGACGCTGCTGTCGGCCCTCGCCGCGCAGACCCGGCGACTACGGCTGGGGCTCCTGGTGACCAGCAACAGGTTCCGGCCGCCCGCCGTCCTGGCCAAGATCGCCACGACCGTCGACGTCGTCTCCGGCGGACGGCTCGACTTCGGCATCGGGGTCGGCTCGCGCCCCCACCCTCCCGAGGCCCATCGCGAGTACCCGGCACACGGCCTGCCCTTCCAGGACACCGCGGACGCCGTGCGGAGCCTCGCCGAGGCCTGCACGGTGATCCGGCGACTGTGGACGGAGGACGAACCCTTCGACTTCCACGGCACCCAGCACCACCTCACCGGAGCCTTCGCCAACCCCAAGCCCGTCCAGCGCCCGCATCCGCCGATCCTGATCGGCGGCCGCTCCGCCGCGACCCTGCGCGTGGCCGCCGAGCACGCCGATCTGTGGAACATCCCGGGCGGCGACATCGAGGACGTGGTCCGCCGCAGCGCGCTGCTCGACCGCTACTGCGCCGAGATCGGCCGCGATCCGGCCGCCGTCACCCGCTCGATCCATCTGCCCGTGGACTACGACCGGCCCGCTGCCACGCGCGCCGCGATCGACGAGGCCCTCGACGCCGGATTCGGGCACATCGTGCTCGGACTGCCGGCGCCGTACCCCGCCGGGGTCGCGCGCTGGGTCGCCGACGAACTGGTCAGCCCGCACCGGCCGCGGTGAGCAGCTCGACGGTGTCGGGGTGCGGACCGTTCTCCGCCCACCGCAGCGGGGACCAGCCGGTGCCGTGGTCCTCTCGCAGGGACGGATCGGCGCCGTGCGCCAGCAACTCCCGTACCACGTCGGCGTGTCCCCAGCACGCGGCGGCGCACAGGGGTGTGCCCTCCGCGCCGATCCCGCAGCTCTCGGCGTCGGGCGGGGCGCCGGCCGCCAGGAGCAGACGGACGATGCCGGCCTCGCCGTTGACGGCGGCCTCGTAGAGAGGACTGGTGCCCTCGCGGTCGGCTCGCTTCGGATCGGCTCCGGCGCGCAGCAGCGCCCCCACCCGCATCGTGTCGCCCCGCAGGACCGCCTCGAAGAGCCGGCCGGTGAGCTTCTTCTGCCGCCGTCGGTTCATGGGCCGCACACTAGCCGCCAAGGCGCCGGCCGATCATGGCTTTTCAGCCCGACCTAGGGCCTGTCGTTTGGATCAGCTCGGCGTCGCGGGCCCTGGCACGCGCATCTGCGGCGTTGTCGTCAGTCGCCGACGCTCCGCGTCGACTCCCTCCTCCGCCTTGCAGCTGCACGCACCAGACCCCGCTCGGGTCCGCCGCCACGCACCGTTCCCTGCAGCCGAGCTGATCCAGGCCCTAGTCTGCCGACGCCGTCCAGCCCACCGCCGTGATCCGTGCCGAGTCGGCCGGGCGGGCCTCGTCGAAGAGCACGCCATCGCCGGCCCGGACCCGGATCGCGTCGACGTAGGCGCCCCGTCCCACGTACAGCTTGTCCGTCGAGTACCGCCAGCGGACGGCGAGTTGTGCCGTGGCCGGGAGTTCGGCCGTCAGGCGGTGCCAGAGGCGGCCCGACCAGCCCGTGACCGAACCCGAGGGGTGCTGCTGCGGCTGCTCGCCGTGGCGGGTGGTGGTGAACGGCAGGGGCTGCCAGGTGGTGCCGCCGTCCGCCGTGGTCTCCAACGTCAGGGTGTCCGCGTCCGGTTCGGTGTCCCACCACAGTGCGGCGCCGAGCCGCGCGCCGCCCGGCCGGGTGTCGAGGGCGGGCAGGGTGAGCGTGGCCGTCGTGGCGTTCGCCATGCCGGAGAACCAGGCGGTCCGTCCGCGTACGGGGCGGACGGGCACGGCCCGCGCCATGTTGTTGCCGGCGGCGACCCGGGGAGCGGAACCGGAGCGCCAAGTGCGCACGGGGTGGACCGAGTTGCCGAGTACGACCAGAAAGGAGTCGGTCGTCGGGTCCAGGACCAGTGAGGTGCCGGTGAAGCCGGTGTGGCCCGCGGTGCGCGGGGTCGCCATCGCGCCCATGTACCAGTGCTGGTAGAGCTCGAAGCCGAGACCGTGCTCGTGGCCGGGGAAGGCGGTGTTGAAGTCGGTGAACAGCGATTCCACGGACTCCGGGCGCAGGATGCGGGCGCGGCCGTAGGCGCCGCCGTTGAGCAGTGTCCGGCCGAGCACGGCCAGGTCCCAGGCGCACGAGAACACTCCGGCGTGACCGGCGACCCCGCCCAGGCTGTAGGCGTTCTCGTCGTGCACCTCGCCCCACACCAGCCCGCGGTTCAGCCCGGACCAGGGCGCCCGCTCGTCCTCCGTGGCCGCGATCGTCGGCCGCCAGGAGGCGGGCGGGTTGTAGCGGGTGCGGTCGAGGCCGAGCGGTCCGGTGATGTCCTCGCGAAGGAGGACGTCCAGGGTGCGGCCCGTGATCCTCTCCAGGACCAGCTGGAGGGAGATCAGATTCAGGTCGGAGTAGAGGTACTTGGTGCCGGGCGGGTTGATCGGCGCCTCGTCGTAGACGAGTCGGATCCTGTCGTCGTACGTCGGCGCCTTGTACAGGGGGATCCAGTCGCGGAAGCCCGAGGTGTGGGTGAGGAGTTGGCGGACGGTGACGTCCTGCTTGCCCGCGGCCCCGAACTCCGGGACGTAGGAGGCGACGGTCGCCTCCAGCTCCAGTTCGCCCAACTCGATGCGCCGTACCGCCAGCAGCGAGGTGAACAGCTTGGAGACGGAGGCGAGGTCGAAGACGGTGTCCTCGGCCATGGGGATCTGCTGGTCGGCGGGGAACTCGACGCCGGTGTCGGTCTTCTCGTCGTACGACCGGTAGCGCACCGCCATGCCGATGGGCCGGTGCAGCGCCACGGTACCGCCGCGTCCGGCCAGCAGGACCGCGCCCGCGTACCAGGGGTGCTTGGGGGAGGGGCCGAGGAAGGTCTCGGCGTCCGTGACCAGTCGGCGAAGGTGCCCGGCCAGCAGACCGGCGCGTTCGGGCGAGCCGTGGCGCAGAGTGGGGTGGGCCGAGGCGGGGGCGGCCGCGGCCGCGGGGCCGGCGGGGAACGGGGCGATGGCCAGGGCGCCGCCCAGGGCGAGGGTTCTTCGGGCCAGTTGGCGCCGGGAGATGCCCGGCCGGGCCGCCGCGTCGTCCGTCATGGGTGAGCCTCCCGTGCCTGAAAGTATCTTTCCGGGATCACCTTGCGGACTGAAACTTTCGTGTCAGGGGTGCGGTGTGTCAACAGGGCAGGGCCCTGGCAAGAAATCTGACGGAGCATCAGAAAAGGCCTTCCGTCGTCCGGAGGACTGCGGCATCCTGCGCCCATGCAGACGGAGCTGAGCAAGAAACTGGGAGTCGAGCACGCCCTCTTCGGCTTCACGCCGTTCCCCGCCGTCGCCGCGGCCATCAGCCGGGCCGGCGGCTTCGGAGTGCTCGGCGCGGTCCGCTACACCGCCCCCGACGACCTCAAGCGCGACCTCGACTGGGTGGAGGCCCACGTCGACGGCAAGCCCTACGGCCTCGACGTCGTCATGCCCGCCAAGAAGGTGGAGGGCGTGACGGAGGCCGACGTCGAGGCGATGATCCCCGAGGGGCACCGCCAGTTCGTCAAGGACACCCTCGCCAAGTACGGGGTGCCCGAACTGGCCGAGGGTGACGCCTCCGGGTGGCGCATCACCGGCTGGATGGAACAGGTCGCCCGCAGCCAGCTCGACGTCGCCTTCGACTACCCGATACGGCTGCTCGCCAACGCCCTCGGCTCCCCGCCCGCCGACGTGGTCGCCCGGGCCCACGACCAGGACGTCCTCGTCGCCGCCCTCGCGGGCAGCGCCCGGCACGCCCTCAAGCACAAGGAGGGCGGTATCGACATCGTCGTCGCCCAGGGCTACGAGGCGGGCGGCCACACCGGCGAGATCGCCTCCATGGTGCTCACCCCCGAGGTCGTCGAGGCCGTGGACCCGCTGCCGGTCCTCGCCGCCGGAGGCATCGGCAGCGGACAGCAGGTGGCCGCCGCCCTCGCCCTCGGCGCCCAGGGGGTGTGGCTCGGCTCCCTCTGGCTGACCTGCACCGAGGCCGACCTCTCCTCGCCTGCCGTGACCCGCAAACTGCTGGCCGCGGGCTCCGGCGACACCGTCCGCTCCCGCGCCCTGACCGGGAAACCCGCGCGCCAGCTCCGCACCGAGTGGACCGACGCCTGGGACGACCCCAGCGGACCCGGCACCCTCCCCATGCCCCTGCAGGGCCTGCTGGTCGCCGACGCCCTCACCCGCATCCAGAAGTACGAGGTCGAACCACTGCTCGGCACGCCGGTCGGCCAGATCGTCGGCCGGATGACCAGCGAACGCAGCGTCCAGGCGGTCTTCGACGACCTCACCCGCGGCTTCGAGGAAGCCGTCGACCGCGTCAACCGCATCGCCGGAAGGAGCGGTGAATGACGAGCACGACGAGCACGCCCCCGGCCGGGTTCTGGGCCCAGGCCACCGCCGACCCCGACCGTAAGGTCCTCATCGCCCCCGACGGCGAGGAGTGGACCGCCGGTCGCCTGCACGCCGCCACCAACCGACTCGTGCACGGCCTGCGCGCCGCGGGTCTCGCGCGCGGGGACGCCTTCGCGGTCGTCCTGCCCAACGGCGTCGAGTTCCTCACCGCCTACCTCGCCGCCAGCCAGGCCGGCCTCTACCTCGTGCCGGTCAACCACCACTTCGTCGGCCCGGAAATCGGCTGGATCGTCGCCGACTCGGGCGCCAAGGTGCTCATCGCCCACGAGCGGTTCGCCGGCCCCGCCCGCCACGCCGCCGACGAGGCCGGCCTGCCGGCCACCCACCGCTACGCCGTCGGCGAGGTCGAGGGCTTCCGCCCCTACACCGAACTCCTCGACGGACAGCCGGAGTCCGCGCCCGCCGACCGTGAGCTCGGCTGGGTCATGAACTACACCTCGGGCACCACCGGCCGCCCCCGCGGCATCCGCCGCCCGCTGCCCGGCAGGGCACCGGAGGAGGCCTACCTCGGCGGATTCCTCGGCATCTTCGGCATCAAGCCGTTCGACGACAACGTCCACCTCGTCTGCTCGCCGCTCTACCACACGGCCGTCCTGCAGTTCGCGGGCGCGTCCCTGCACATCGGCCACCGCCTGGTCCTGATGGACAAGTGGACGCCCGAGGAGATGCTGCGCCTCATCGACACCCACAGGTGCACCCACACCCACATGGTCCCGACCCAGTTCCACCGCCTGCTGGCCCTGCCGGAGGACGTCCGCCGCTCCTACGACGTCTCGTCCATGCGGCACGCCATCCACGGCGCCGCGCCCTGCCCCGACCATGTGAAACGGGCGATGATCGACTGGTGGGGCGACTCGGTCGAGGAGTACTACGCGGCCAGCGAGGGCGGCGGCGCCTTCGCCACCGCGGAGGACTGGCTGAAGAAACCCGGCACCGTCGGCAAGGCGTGGCCCATCAGCGAACTCGCCGTCTTCGACGAGGACGGCAACCGGCTGCCGCCCGGCGAACTCGGCACCGTCTACATGAAGATGAACACCGGCGGCTTCGCCTACCACAAGGACGAGGCCAAGACGAAGAAGAACCGCATCGGCGACTACTTCACCGTCGGCGACCTCGGCTACCTCGACGAGGACGGCTACCTCTTCCTCCGCGACCGCAAGATCGACATGATCATCTCGGGCGGGGTCAACATCTACCCGGCCGAGATCGAGTCCGCGCTCCTGGCCCACCCCGCCGTCGCCGACGCCGCCGTCTTCGGCATCCCGCACGACGACTGGGGCGAGGAGGTCAAGGCGGTCGTCGAACCGGCGCCGGGACACGAGCCGGGCCCCGCGCTGGCCGCCTCGATCATGGAGCACTGCGCCGAGCGACTCGCCGGCTACAAGCGGCCCAAGAGCGTCGACTTCATCACGGAGATGCCCCGCGACCCCAACGGCAAGCTGTACAAGCGGCGGCTGCGGGAGCCGTACTGGGAGGGGCGGACGCGGCCCGTGTGACGGGCACCGGCCGACGGAGGACGGATCGAACGCGGCGCGCTGTCCGTGCGTCGTAGTACGGCACCGCGTTCGCGACCGTCACCGTCGGCCCGGGGGACCCCATGCGCAGGCACACCACTCTCGCAGCCATGCTGCTGTCCGTACTCGCCCTGCTCACAGCGGCAGGCTGCGGCGGCGAGAGGGCCGCGGGCGGCGGCCCGCGCTCGGAGCGGACCTCCCAGGCCCGTGCCCGCGCGGTCGCCGAGGCCTGGCGCGGCTCCGACGCGGCCGAGGCCTGGACGCAGGGTTATCACCCCCTCGACGACGTGGTCCGACTGCCCGACGGCGCCTCCCGCACCGACGCCGACAAACGCGCCTACGCCACCGGGAACTTCGTCCTGCGCACCATCCTGCCCACCGTCGCGGCGCGCACCGGCCGGGTGAAGTGGTCCCACGGCGGCTCGCTCACCCTGCCGCTGACGGGCGCACGCCAGGCGTACGACTCCGTGGCCCGCGGCGGCAACGACGGACCCCATCTCACCGTGACGCACGCCCGGCTCGGCGAGACGACCCTGCTCACCAGCCGCGGCCCGGCGAGCGTCCCGGCCTGGCTGTTCACCGTCGAGGGCTACGACACCCCGCTGAAACGGGTGGCCCTCGACCCCTCGCGCCCGCCCGCCCCGCCGATCCGGTCGGTCGCGAAGGTCCCGAGCGACGAACTGTGGCCCCTCGCACGGCTGGTGAACGTCGCCCGCGACGGCCGGTCCCTCACCGTGATCGCCCAGCACGGCGGCTGCGACGACGGCTCCGCGGTCGAAGTCCTGGAGACCGACGACAGCGTGGTGCTGTCCGCGTCCATCACCGGGCACAAGGACGGCATCTGCACCAGCGAGATGCTCGGCGAGCCCAAAGCGGTGACCTTGAAGCGGCCGTTGGGCGACCGCATCCTCCTGGACGCCTTCACCGGCCGCCCGCTGAGCTCCCCGAGCGGAGGCTGAGCCGGTGGCGGCCCCCGCCCCGCGCACGCCGCACGGGACGGGGGCCGTGCGGGGCTCAGCCGTGCTCGCCGACCCTCACCACCCGCAGCACGGGCGAGGCCAGCACGTCCTTCTCGCAGAACCGGGCCGTCACCCACCTCTCACCGGCCAACAGCCGCGTCTGGTCGCTGTAGTGGGGCGAGTTCGGGTTCGACGACTGGGAGTACGTCAGCAGGGTGCGGGCCACCGGGCAGCCGCCACCGTCCCAGCCGACGGCCTGGATGTGACTGGACCCGAACGGCACCTCCGTATAGGCCCCGCTCGCCGCGTCCCACGTCGGCTCGATCACGTTCCACACACCGAGGCGGTTCGAGCCGCCCGGCACGGGGATGCGCTCGCCACCCCGGACGACGTACTGGTGGTCGCCGAGCCGGGTGTCCAACGCGGTGCCCTTGGCGCGCAGTTCCGCGACCGCGTCGGCGAGGGCCGTGGCGAAGCCCGGCGCGGCGGTGTTCAGCGTGTTCGGGGTGCGGACCGGGTCCGCCGCCGAGAACGGCACCTCCCAGAGCCGGCCGGGCGGCACCGCGGCCGTCAGCTTCCGCCAGAAGCGGTCGAAGAGCAGCGCCCCCCGGCTGTCGGTGTCCATGGTCCGCCCCCAGGCCGCGAGCACGGGACAGGCCGCGGAGACGTCGACCTCCGTGCCGTCACCGGCCGTCGCCGTGCCACCGGGCAGCGCGGCACACGCCTTCGCCGCGTCGGCGGCGGCCAGATCACCCGCCGGCACCCGGTTGGCGAACTGCTGCCGTTGCAGGTCCCGGACGGTCAGCCCGCCCCGCCGCGCCATCGCCGCGACGTCCTCGACGCCGCCCCTGGTGCGCAACGAGCGCGGGGTGCCGATGTCGCCGAAGACCCGCTCGTAGCCCGTGAGCGGCCGGTCCGCGTTGGTCAGCCAGGCGCTGTCGTTGGAGTTCTCGGCGTACGGCGCGTCCTTGAGCGTGGGCATGCGGGCGGGACCGAAGATGCCGGGCTGTACGGCGTCGGCGTCACCGCCGAGCGCGCAGTCGCCGCGGGAGCCGTCGAGCACCGCGAGGCCCGCCTGCGGGTAGGTGATCCTGCCGAGGTCCGTGGAGCACCGGGCCGCGAGGTCGTCGGTGATCCGGGGCAGCACCTGCGACTGGGTGTAGAGGGAGTGCCCGGCGGAGTCCGCGGCGACGGTGTTCACCCAGGGAAGCCCCTGGTGCTGCCGGAGGGAGGCGAGGACGCCCGCGGTCGAGCGCGCCCGGGCGAAGCCGAGCGAGGTGTCGGGGAAGCGGAAGTTCGCGGCGTTCGCATCGTTGAGCGCGTACGCCGTCGTCGCGGTCCAGGGCAGCGGCGGATCGCCCTGCGGATCGGCGACGACCGGGCCGTACCGCGTCCACCACTGGCTGCGGGTCACGGACGTACCGCCCTTGACCGCCACGGTCACCGTCCGCTTCGTCATCCGGTGCGGCCTGCCGTCGACCAGGTAGACGGTGGGGTCGGCCGGGTCCAGGGTCAGCCGGGTCAGGTTGAACGGGACGCCGGTCGCGACGGTGTGGGACCACGCCACGTGGGAGTTGTAGCCGATGGAGACGGTCGGGGAGCCCAGCAGCGAGCCGCCGGCGACGTCGAGCCGGCCCGGGATGGTCTGCTGCGACTGCCAGAACCGGCGTCCGCCCTGCCACGGATAGTGCGGGTTGCCCAGCAGCAGGCCCCGGCCGTTCGCCGTGGTCGCGCCGCTGAAGGCGACCGCGTTCGACCCCATGTCGGCCGACCGGTCCCGCACCAGCCCGACCAGGGCCTCGGCCTCGGCGGCCCGTTCCGTCGCTGCGGTCCCGGAGGGCGGCTCGGCGCCGGTGATCTCGTCCACGGCGCCGCCCTGACCGGCCAGCACGGACAAGGCGTAGAAGCGGACGGCCACGTCCGTCGCGGTGACGGGCCGCAGCCAGGCGGCGCCCGCGCAGGCGGGGTCGGTGACCCGGTTGCGCGCCAGCCACGCGTTGTACCCGGCGGCGAAGCCCCGCATCAGGTCCTTCACGTCCTTGCTCGGGCCCAGCGGGGCCGGCTCGGCGAGCAGCCGCTCCACCGTGCCGGACCGGCGTATGCCCCCGAAGTACAGGTCACTGGCGAGGTTGCTGGACGCCGACGACAGCGAGCGGTCGGTCGTCGCGTCGGGCCCGAAGAAGCGCGAGCGCTCGCCCCGTACGGTGGTGAAGCCGTCGGCGAGCAGGCACACCTGGTCGGCGGCCTGCGCCCAGCCGGTGCCGAACCCCAGGTCCGGGTAGTCCTTGGCGACGATGTGCGGGATTCCGTACTCGGTGTAGCGGATGACGGCGGACAGACCGCCGTGCGAGGGATGTTCCTGGCGGCTGGGACGCTCGGCCGCGGCGACGGGCAACGCGGTCGCGGCGGAGAGTAACGCGACGGCCGCGACGACCAGTCGTCTTCTACGGGTGCGCAATGGTGTCTCCCAACATCCTTGAGAGGAGCGGTGGTTGAGCATGCCCGCGGCTGTGACCCGCCCGGGTGCTTGACCCGCCCCGGCCACGGACCGAGGATCATGAGTCATGACGCAGGGACAGGGCAGCACGGTTGACGGGGTGCTGCGGCGCAGCGCCCGGCGCACCCCGGCGCGGGTCGCGATCGAGTACGCCGACCGCAGGTGGACGTACCAGGAACTCGACGAGGCCGTCTCCCGCGCGGCGAGCGTCCTCCTCGGCCAGGGCCTCGGCCCCGGCGACCGGGTCGGCGCCTACGGCCACAACTCCGACGCGTACCTGATCGGCTTCCTGGCCTGCGCCCGCGCCGGACTCGTGCACGTCCCGGTCAACCAGAACCTGACCGGCGACGACCTCGCCTACATCGTCGGCCAGTCCGGCAGCTCCCTGGTCCTCGCCGACCCCGACCTGGCGCCGCGGCTCGCCGACGGTACGAGGACGCTGCCGCTGCGTGACGCCGAGGACTCCCTGCTGGCCCGCCAGGCGACGGCCCCCGCCCACGACGGCCCGGAGCCGCGCACCGAGGACCTCGTGCAGCTGCTGTACACCTCGGGCACCACGGCCCTGCCCAAGGGCGCGATGATGACCCACCGTGCCTTGGTCCACGAGTACCTGAGCGCGATCACCGCCCTCGACCTCAGCGCCGGCGACCGCCCCGCGCACTCCCTGCCGCTGTACCACTCGGCGCAGATGCACGTGTTCCTGCTGCCCTACCTCGCGGTCGGCGCCACGAACATCATCCTCGACGCCCCCGACGGCGACCGCCTCTTCGATCTGATCGAGGCCGACCGCGTGGACAGTCTGTTCGCGCCGCCCACGGTGTGGATCGGCCTCGCCAACCGCCCCGACTTCGCCACCCGCGACCTCGACGGGCTGCGCAAGGCGTACTACGGCGCGTCGATCATGCCGGTGCCCGTCCTGGAGCGCCTGCGCGAGCGGCTGCCGAAGCTCGCCTTCTACAACTGCTTCGGCCAGAGCGAGATCGGTCCCCTCGCCACCGTCCTGGCACCCGACGAACACAAGGGCCGCATGGACTCCTGCGGCCGGCCCGTCCTCTTCGTCGACGCCCGCGTGGTCGACGAGAACGGCAAGGACGTCCCCGACGGCACCCCCGGCGAAATCGTCTACCGCTCCCCGCAGTTGTGCGAGGGCTACTGGGACAAGCCCGAGGAGACCGCCGAGGCCTTCCGCGACGGCTGGTTCCACTCCGGCGACCTCGCGGTGCGCGACGCGCACGGCTACTACACGATCGTCGACCGGGTGAAGGACGTCATCAACTCCGGTGGCGTACTGGTCGCTTCACGCCAGGTCGAGGACGCCCTGTACACGCACGACGCCGTCGCCGAGGTGGCCGTGGTCGGCCTGCCCGACGAGCGGTGGGTCGAGGCCGTCACGGCGATCGTCGTCCCCCGGCGCGAGGTCACCGAGGCCGAACTCATCGAGCACGCCCGCGAGAAACTCTCCCCGTTCAAGGCGCCGAAGCGGGTGGTGTTCGTGACGGAGCTGCCGCGCAACGCCAGCGGGAAGATCCTCAAACGGCGGCTGCGGGACCGCTTCGGCACGTGATGCGATGCACAAGCAGTCTCCTGCCGTATCCGGTATTGCCACCGCTACCATGAGTCATGTATACGGCAGGAGGGCACCCACCAAGCATGCGATGCTGCTTTTCCGCTCCTCTCGCCGCCCTCGCCGGAGTCCCCGGCCCCTGTGAGGTGCTGCGTTCGGGAGCCTTGCTCGCTCCGGCCCTGCTCAGGGCCGCCTCCGCCGCCCGCTCACGCCTCCCGCACCCGCACGAGGTCGCGGCCGTCCATCTGGAACTGGTCACGCTGACCGAGGACCGCGCCGTCATCACCTGGTACACCGGCGTCCCCGGCACCGACGACGGCCTCGGCCGCATGCTGCCCGCCGTCACGGAGGGTGAGGTCGTCTACGGCACCCACCCGTCCCACCTCGACCGCACCGCGGGAGAGGACGGGCTCACCGCCCATCACCACGTGGAGCTCACCGGCCTGGAGCCGGGGCAGACGTACTACTACCAGGCCCGCTCCCGGGGCGTGGCCGCCCGGCCCACCACCCTGGACCTGGTCCGCGGCAACGCCGCGGGCACCTCCCGGCACGGCCTGGGCTCGCTCGGCGGGCCGTACGCCTTCACGACGCCGCAGCCCCCGCCCGGCCGCCACCTGATGTCCATCGCCCTCTGCAACGACCTGCACCTCGGCGAGACCGTCGCCGGCCTCGTGACCGGCTTCCCCCTGCTGCGCGGGGTGTCGCAGGAGGCCGGACTGCCGCCGTATCCGGAGATCATGACCCGGGCCCTGGTCGAGGAGGCCCTCCGGCGCGGAGCGGACCTGCTGCTGGCCGCGGGCGACATATCGGCCGGCGGCGGCCCCGCCGACCTGGCTCGCGCCAGGGGCATCCTGGACGGCTTCGGCACCCATGACCGCGACTACTTCGTCGTCCGCGGCAACCACGACCGGCCCGGCTCGGAGGACGTCGACGGCGACGGCTTCCGCCGCGGGTTCGGCCGGGCGGACGAGCCCGGCTACTTCGCCCGTGAGCTGGGCGGGCTGCGGATCATCGGCCTGGACACCTACGAGAAGCGGGGCAACGGCGCCGACTCGGGCGGGCTCGGCCCCGAGCAACTGGCGTGGTTCCGCAGCCGGCTGCGGGAGAACCGGGAACAGCCCACCGTGGTCTTCGGCCATCATCCGCTGACCGTCCGGGACTCGCTCTTCCCGGTCAGCGCGGGACAGCGCCTCGGCCGCCGCCAGGCCCGCTCGATCATCGATGCCTACGCCGCCACCCCCGGTGTCTTCCTGCACCACGCCGGCCACACCCACCGCAACAAGCGCACCCTCGTGCCGCAGGCCCCGCACGTCGCCCTGCAGGAGGTCGGCGCCGCCAAGGAGTACCCCGGCGGTTTCAGCCTGCTCAGGATCCACTCCGGCGGCTACGCCCTGAACTTCTTCAAGGCGCGCGGCGCGGAGGCCCTGGAGTGGGGCGAGCGCAGCCGCCGGATGGCCGGCGGACTGTGGCCGCACCACGCGCTGGGCCGCTCGGTCACCGACCGCAACAGCGTGGTCTTCCGCGACCTGTCCGGCATCACCCGCCTCTCGTCGCCCTCCCTCGCCGGGACCGTCACGGAGAGCGTCTGACCGCCGGGTTCAGGCGCGCGGGCGCAGGTCCATGATGCGGCGGATCTTGCCCACCGACCGTTCCAGGGACTCCGGTTCGACGATCTCCACGGCGACCGTGACACCGATGCCGTCCTTGACGGCTGCCGCGATCGCCGCCGCGGCGGCCTCCCGCACCTCCGCGCTCGCGTCGGCGCGGGCCTCGGCCCGCACGGTGAGGGCGTCCATACGGCCCTCACGGGTCAGCTTCAGCTGGAAGTGGGGCGCCACGCCCGGCGTCCGCAGCACGATCTCCTCGATCTGCGTCGGGAAGAGATTCACCCCGCGCAGGATGACCATGTCGTCGCTGCGCCCGGTGACCTTCTCCATCCGCCGGAACACCCGGGCCGTACCCGGCAGCAGCCGCGTCAGATCGCGTGTGCGGTAGCGCACCACGGGCATGCCCTCCTTGGTCAGCGAGGTGAACACCAGTTCGCCCTCCTCGCCGTCCGGCAGCACCTCGCCCGTGATGGGATCGACGACCTCCGGATAGAAGTGGTCCTCCCAGATGTGCAGCCCGTCCTTGGTCTCCACGCACTCCTGCGCCACACCCGGGCCCATCACCTCCGACAGCCCGTATATGTCGACGGCGTCGATCGCGAACCGCTCCTCGATCTCCCGCCGCATCTCCTCCGTCCACGGCTCGGCGCCGAAGACGCCGACCCGCAGTGACGTACCGCGCGGATCGACCCCCTGCCGCTCGAACTCGTCGAGCAGGGTGAGCATGTACGACGGCGTCACCATGATGATCTGCGGCTCCAGGTCCTGGATCAGCTGTACCTGACGGGCCGTCATGCCGCCGGAGGCCGGGATGACCGTACAGCCGAGCCGCTCGGCGCCGTAGTGCGCGCCGAGACCTCCGGTGAACAGCCCGTACCCGTAGGCCACATGGACCTTGTCGCCGGGCCTGCCGCCGGCCGCCCGGAGCGAGCGGGCCACCATGTCGGCCCACAGGGAGAGGTCGCCGTCCGTGTAGCCCACGACCGTGGGGCGCCCGGTGGTGCCGCTGGAGGCGTGGATGCGGCGGATACGGTCCTGGGGCACGGCGAACATCCCGTACGGGTAGTTCTCGCGCAGGTCGGCCTTGGTGGTGAAGGGGAAACGCGCGAGGTCGGACAGGGACTCGCAGTCCTCCGGCCGCACCCCGGCCTTGGTGAAGGCCTCACGGTAGAACGGCACGTGTTCGTACGCGTGCCGCAGCGAGGCCCGCAACCGCTCCAGCTGCAGCGCCCGCAGCGCCTCCGCGTCGAGTCGTTCCCCGCTGTCCAGCAGCTCCGCACCATCCGCCATGGGGGCTTCTCCCTCACCGACCACATCAATTCGGGCGACCGATCATTCGGTCGAGCTCTTCGGGATCAAGTAATTCAGGCCACCCACGGGCAGGCAAGGGGTCCACCCGGAATTTCTCACCGGGGCAGCGGACCCGTCGGGTCGGAACCCCGTTGCGACCCGCGGGGACCGTCCGTGAAGATCGGCGGCATGCCTACCTTCACCGCCCCGGACGGAACCGAGCTGGCCTATCACCCTCGCGGGGAGGGCGCCCCGCTGGTCGTCCTGCCCGGCGGTCCCATGCAGGCCTCCTCCTACCTCGGTGACCTGGGCGGACTCGCCGCGCATCGGCGGTTGATCCTGCTGGACCTGCGCGGCACCGGCGACTCCGCGGTGCCGGCGGACCCGGCGACGTACCGCTGCGACCGGCTCGTGGACGACGTGGAGGCGTTGCGCGTCCACCTGGGGCTGGAGCGCATGGACGTGCTGGCGCACTCGGCCGGCGGCAGCCTCGCCATGCTCCACGCCGCCCGTCACCCGACGCGGGTGGCCCGGCTGGTGCTGGTGACCGCGATCCCGTGGGCGCTGGGCCTGCGGGCGACCCCGGAGCAGCGGCTGGCGGCGGCCCGTGCGCGCGGCGGTGAGCCCTGGTTCGAGGAGGCGTTCCCCGCCTTCGAGGACTGTCTGGCCGGCACGTCGGACTTCGACCCCGCGTGCGCGCCGTTCTTCTACGGCCGCTGGGACCGGGCTGCCGCCGAACACGTGGCACGCTCCGACGCGGAGTTCAACGACGAGGCCCACGACATCTACGGCTCCGACGGCGCCTACGACCCGCCCGCCACCCGCGCCGCCCTCGCCGAGGTCACCGCGCCGGTGCTCGTCCTCGCCGGCGGCCTCGACGGAGGGCCGTGCCCCGAGCTCGCGCGCGCCGCCGCCGACGCGTTCCCGAACGCCGAGTTCGACGTCCAGCCCGGCGCCGGGCACTACCCGTGGATGGACGACGGGGACTGGTTCGCGCGCCGCGTCACCGCGTTCCTGGATGATGCCGGGACATGATCCCAGAGGGGGCGATGACTCCGGGCGGGCTCAGTGCCTTCGGGCCAGGGCGGCCCTGCGGCGCCGGCGCAGCACCAGGTGACCGGTGGCCAGTCCCACTCCCAGGACGGTGAGGCCGACTCCGCCGACCACCTCGAAGTCGGCGGGCCCCGTGCTGCCGCCGAGCCCCGCGTTGACACCCCGCTGCGGTACGGCGGTGGCGGCAGCGGTGGCCGTGGGTGTGGCCGTGGCCGTGGCTGTGGGCCGGTGCGGCAGGTCCTCGCAGGCGATGCCGTCGTTGTCCGCGTCCAGGCGGTTGGGGTCGCTCGGATCGCTGTCGAACACCGCCTGCGCCTCCTCCTGGAACACGAAGTCGGAGCAGTCCCGGTCGCTCTGCGCGTGGGCCACGGCTGCCGCGGGCCCGACGGTCGCGAGGAGCGCCAGCGCGGCCGTGCTCAGGGTGCGTGTGCATATGTTCATGGGGGGTCCCTTTCAGGGACGGTGAATCCGATCCACCGTCACTGCGACCCTAGGGACGGGCCCGGCTACCGGCGCGTCTTGCTACGCCGTCCGAAGACCCCCGACCGGAACCCCCGGGGCGGACCGGATCACCCGCCCTGCGGCCCGTACGCCGTCATGAAGCGGTCCCGGAACTTGTTCATGCTCCACTCCGGCGCGTTGTCGGCGGGCTTGATGCCCTCCGTCCAGCCCCAGTCGGAGATGCGCTTCAGCACCTTGGGATCGCGGGCGACGACGGTGACCGGCACGTCCCTGTTGCTGGTGCCCCCCGTGACCGTCGGGACGGGCTGGTGGTCGCCGAGGAAGACGAGGACGGTCTTGTCGTCGCCGTACCGCTGGACCCACTGGGTCAGGCTGTCCAGGGAGTACTGGATGGCCTTGCGGTACTCGGTCCGCACGCGCTTGGCGCTCTTCCAGACCTCCGTGGGATTGGTGCCCTCCTTCTTGATCTTGTAGAAGACCTTGCCGTCGCCGAGGTCCTTCCAGTCGATCATGTGGGCGATGGGCGACCACGGGTTGTGGCTGGAGGCCAGGATGATCTCCGCCATGATCGGGTCGCGGTTCTTCTTGCCGTGCTCCAGCTTCTGGAAGGCCTCCAGGCTGAACTGGTCCGGTACCGGCGTCCAGCTGAAGTAGGGGCCCTGGTAGCCGAGGTGGGTGGAGTCGTAGATGTGGTCGAGGCCGAAGTACTTGCCCTCGGGCCAGGCCTTGCGGACGCCGGGGACGATGCCGACGGTCCGCCAGGCGCCGGTCTTCTGGAAGTAGCTGGTGAGGGTGGCGCGGTCGCTGGTGGTCAGGGTCCGGTACCGCTGCTGGTTCTTGACCCACAGGCCCGACAGGAACGTGGAGTGGGCGAGCCAGCTGCCGGCACCCGTCACGGGCGACCTGAGCCAGCCGCTGCGCGCGGAGAAGCCCGCGGCCTTCAGTCGTGCGTCACCCGCCTTGAGCGTCGCGTCGACCTCCGGTCCCATCGTCGGATCGTCGATGGCCACGCGGCCGTAGCTCTCGATGAAGGTGAGCATGACGTCCTTGCCGCGCAGCCCGGTCAGCAGCTGGTCGGACGGGGTTTTGGCGTAGGCGTCGACGGTGAGCTGCTTCTTGAAGACCTCGGCGTCCCCGAGGCCGTCGCGTACGTACTGCACACGGTTCGACAGGTACTGGGCGTAGCCCTTGGTGGCCACCGTGACGCCGCCGAACTGCAGGCCCAGGGTGAAGCAGATGATCCACACGACGCCGAGGACCAGGGTGGAACGCACGGCCACGGGGCGGTGGTGGGCCAGTACGTTCGCCAGCCGCACCGTCGCGAGCGCGCTCAGCACGAGCACGGCGACGACCAGGGCGATCACCGCGATGACCGCGAGGATCTCGCCGGTGCGGCCGAGGGAGTCCTTCAGGAAGTCCGCGGCGTCACTGAGCAGGACCCAGTCGAAGACCAGGTCGAACGGCCTGGCCAGGGTCTGGCGGAAGCCCATGTCGAGGCACTTCAGAACGGCGGACAGCCCCAGGAGCACGCCGAGGGCGGCGGCCGTGATCCGCCGTGCCCGCGAGGGCAGCGCGAGCAGGACGGCCGCGAGGAAGATCCCCTCGACGGGAAGGCGGAGGAAGGACTGGACGGTGATGTAGTCCAGACGGTTGGGCACGAGCAGTACGACGAACACCAGCACGGCGGCCAGCGCGGTCGTGCCCAGCCACACGCCCCGCGCGGTCCGGGGGAAGCGCCGCCGCCAGCCGAACCAGCCGGGGCGATCGGGGGAGGCGTCCTGAGCGTCGGGCGCGGCGCCGTCACGGGCCGCGGTCCCCTGCTGCTCGGGCTCGGGTTCGTCGCCGGTGGCGGTCTCGGAGGCGGGTTCCGCGGCGGCGGGCGTGTTCGGCGTCGGCTCGGCGGCCGGCTCGGAGTCCTTTCGGGGTTCGTCCGTCGCCGTCACTTCGGGGTCCGGGCTCCCGTCGGCGTCCGCGTCCGTGTCCGGCAGCTGGCGAGGGGGCGTGAGGTGCGACACCCGTAGGTCCTTCCGTGCGGTTTCCCGGTGCTGGTACGGCGGACCGGGCCCGCAGGTCGGGGCCGCCGACCTCGCGTACGGCCCGCCGTCACCCTCCGTTCAAGCGCGCAGGTCAACCGCGGGCAAAGACTACGCCCGGCCCCATGGTCACCGGTCGGCCGCCTCCGCCACGTCCCGCGCCCACCGGTAGTCCGCCTTGCCGCTCGGCGACCGCCGTATCGCCTCCGTGATCACCAGCTGCCGGGGGATCTTGTAACCGGCCAGCTGGGTGCGGCAGTACGTCTGGACGTCCTCCAGGGACGGCCGCGCCGCACCTTCACGCAACTGCACCACCGCCGCGACGTGGTTGCCCCACTTCGCGTCCGGCACCCCGGCCACCAGCGCGTCGTACACGTCGGGGTGGGACTTGAGCGCCTGCTCGACCTCCTCGGGGTACACCTTCTCGCCGCCGGTGTTGATGCACTGCGAACCCCGGCCGAGGACGGTGAGCACGCCCTCCTCGTCCACCGTCGCCATGTCCCCGAGCAGCACCCAGCGCTCACCGTCCTTGTCGAAGAAGGTCTCGGCGGTCTTTCCCGGGTCGTTGTAGTAGCCGAGCGGGACGTGGCCGCACTGCGCGACCCGGCCCACCTCGCCCGCCGCCACCGGCTCATGGGTGGCCGGATCGACCACCTGGGTACGGGAGTTGACGCGGATGCGGAAGCTCTGCCCGGCCCCGGAGCCGGCCGTCGCCGTGCCGTTGAAGCCGGATTCGGAGGAGCCGTAGTTGTTCAGCAGCACGGCGTGCGGGAGCAGCTCCTGGAACTGCATGCGGACCGTCTCCGACAGCACCGCCCCGGACGAGGAGACGCTGAACACCGACGAGCAGTCCGTGCCCTTCATGGGGCCGGCCAACGCGTCGACCAGCGGCCGCAGCATCGCGTCGCCGACCAGCGAGATGCTGGTGACCTTCTCCTTCTCGATCGTCCGCAGCACTTCCTCGGGCACGAACTTGCGGTGGATCACCACCCGCTGGCCGAAGTTGAATCCGATGAGCGAGGTGAGGGTCGAGGTGCCGTGCATCAGCGGGGGAGTGGGGAAGAAGGTGATCCCGCTGCCCCCGGCCGCGACCCGCTCGGCGAGCTCCTCGGGCTTCTTCACCGGCTCACCGGTCGGCGCCCCTCCGCCCAGCCCGGAGAAGAACAGGTCCTCCTGACGCCACATCACACCCTTGGGCATGCCGGTGGTGCCGCCGGTGTAGATGATGAACTGGTCGTCGCCCGAACGCGCCGGGAAGCCACGCTCCGGCGAGCCCGCCGCCTCGGCCTCGGTGAACGGCACCGCGGCCGGGACCCCCTCGTCCGCGCCGCCCACCCGCACCAGATGCCGCAGCTTCGGGCACTGCGGCAGCGCCGCGGCCACCCGTGCGTCGAACTCGGCGTCGAAGACCAGGGCCGTCAGGTCGGCGTCCCGGTACAGGTACACCAACTCGTCCTCGACGTAACGGTAGTTGACGTTGACCGGCACGATCCGTGCCTTGAGGCAGGCGAACACCGTCTGCAGGTACTCGATGCCGTTGTAGAGATGCAGTCCGAGATGCTCGCCGGGCCTGATCCCCGCGTCGATCAGATGGTGGCCGATACGGTTCGCCGCCGCGTCCAGCTCCGCGTACGTCAGCCGGCGTTCCGCGCCCGTCCCCGGATGGTCGATGTACACCAGGGCCTCGCGGTCGGGCACCACGTCGACGACCGACTCGAACAGGTCCGCAAGGTTGTACTCCACCGCTCCTCCTGACGCCGTGCAGCCGTGACGAAGAAAGGCGCATCCGTCGGTTCGCCGGTCATCAGAGCAAAGGGCGCGGCAACTGTGAAGGGCTCGCGCGAAGAAATCTGACTACCTGTCAGAAAACCCTTGAAGTGCCTCCCGTGCTACTGCAACCTGTTCTCGTTCCCGGAGAGGGGAGATGGTCATGGGTGGGACGGAACACCTCACCGTCCGGCGCGAAGGCGCCACACTGGTGCTCACGCTCAACAGGCCCGACGCCAAGAACGCGCTCTCGCTGCCGATGCTGGTCGGCCTGTACGACGGCTGGGTGGAGGCCGACGAGGACGACGCGGTCCGGTCGATCGTGCTGACCGGTGCGGGCGGATCGTTCTGCGCGGGCATGGACCTCAAGGCCCTGGCCGGGCAGGGCACGCACGGCGAGCAGTACCGGGACCGCCTCAAGGCCGACCCCGACCTGCACTGGAAGGCGCTGCTGCGCCACCACCGCCCCCGCAAGCCGGTGATCGCCGCCGTCGAGGGCCACTGCGTGGCGGGCGGCACCGAGATCCTGCAGGGCACCGACATCCGGGTCGCGGGCGAGTCGGCGACCTTCGGACTCTACGAGGTCAGGCGCGGACTGTTCCCCATCGGCGGCTCGACCGTCCGGCTGCAGCGCCAGATCCCGCGCACCCACGCCCTGGAGATGCTGCTCACCGGGCGCCCCTATACCGCCCAGGAGGCCGCCGGCATCGGCCTGATCGGCCATGTCGTCCCCGACGGCACCGCGCTCGCGAAAGCCCTGGAGATCGCCGAACAGGTCAACTCCTGCGGTCCGTTGGCGGTCGAGGCGATCAAGGCCTCGGTGTACGAGACCGCCGAGATGACGGAGACGGACGGCCTCGCCTCCGAACTCAAGCGCGGCTGGCCGATCTTCGACACCGCCGACGCCAAGGAAGGCGCCCGCGCCTTCGCGGACAAGCGGCCGCCCGTCTACAAGCGCGCCTGACCCGAAGGAGACCCGGGCATGCCCGAAGTCCTCAAAGCACCCCTCGCCGTCGAGTTCCCCTTCACCCGCTCCCTCGGCCCCGTCCAGAGCGCCTTCCTGACCGGCCTGCGCGAACGCCTCGTGCTCGGCGTGAAGACCGTCGACGGCCGCACCCTGGTCCCGCCCGTCGAATACGACCCCGTCACCGCCGAGGAGATCCGCGACCTCGTCCCGGTGGCCGCCACCGGCACGGTCATCACCTGGGCCTGGAACCACGAACCCCGCCGCGGCCAGCCCCTCGACACCCCCTTCGCCTGGGTCCTGGTCCGCCTCGACGGCGCCGACACCGCCCTCCTGCACGCCCTCGACGCCCCCGGCCCCGACGCCGTGCACACGGGCATGAGGGTCCGCATCCGCTGGGCCGAGGAGCGCACCGGCGCCATCACCGACATCGCCTGCTTCGAGCCGTACGACGGTGAGGACATCGAAGTCACCGTGCACGCGGGGGAGTTCGACGAACCGGTCACCGGCATCGTCGCCGCCGCCCGCCTCGACTACACCTACTCGCCGGGCCGTGCCCAGTCGGCGTACATCCACGCACTGTCCGACCGCCGCACCGTCGGCGAACGCTGCCCCTCCTGCCGCAAGGTGTACGTCCCGCCGAGGGGTGCCTGCCCCACCTGCGGTGTCGCCACCTCGGAACAGGTCGAGGTGGGGCCCCGCGGCACGGTCACCACCTTCTGCATCGTCAACATCAAGGCCAAGAACCTCGACATCGAAGTGCCGTACGTCTACGCGCACATCGCCCTCGACGGCGCCGACCTCGCGCTGCACGGACGCATCGGCGGCATCCCGTACGACCAGGTGCGCATGGGCCTGCGCGTCGAAGCCGTGTGGACCGAAGGGGCCCGCTACCCCGACCACTACCGGCCGACCGGTGAGCCCGACGCGGAGTACGACGCCTACAAGGAGCTGCTGTGACACGTGACATAGCACTGGTCGCCTTCGCCCAGACCGACCACCGGCGCACCACCGACGAGCTCTCCGAGGTCGAGATGCTCATGCCGGTCCTGCACGGCGTGCTCGACCAGACCGGGCTCAGGACTGCCGACATCGGCTTCACCTGCTCCGGCTCCAGCGACTACCTGGCCGGCCGCGCCTTCTCCTTTACCCTCGCCCTCGACGGCGTCGGCGCCTGGCCCCCGATCTCCGAGTCGCACGTCGAGATGGACGGCGCCTGGGCACTGTACGAGGCGTGGACCAAGCTGCTGACCGGGGACGCGGACACCGCGCTCGTCTACTCCTACGGCAAGTCCTCGCCCGGCTCGGTGCGCGACGTGCTCACCCGGCAGCTCGACCCGTACTACGTGGCGCCGCTGTGGCCCGACTCCGTGGCCCTGGCCGCCCTCCAGGCGCAGGCCCTGATCGACGCCGGGGAGACCGACGAGCCCGCGCTCGCCGCAGTCGCCGCCCGCAGCCGCGCGGACGCCACCGCCAACTCCCACGCCCAGCTGAGGGGTTCGGTCCCGCAGGGCGACTATCTCGTACGGCCCCTGCGCACCGGAGACTGCCCGCCCATCGGCGACGGCGCCGCCGCGGTGATCCTCGCGGCCGGCGAGCGGGCCCGCGAGCTGTGCGAGCGGCCCGCCTGGATCCGCGGCATCGACCACCGCACGGAGGCCCACAGCCTGGGCGTGCGCGACCTGACAGACTCGCCCTCCGCGCGACTGGCCGCCGAGAAGGCCGGCGCCTTCGACCGGCCCGTCGACACCGCCGAGCTGCACGCGCCCTTCACCTCCCAGGAGGTCGTGCTGCGCAAGGCGCTCCGGCTGGACGACACCGTGCGCGTCAACCCCTCCGGCGGCGCCCTCGCCGCCAACCCGATCATGGCCGCCGGGCTGATCCGCATCGGGGAGGCAGCCGCCGCCGTCCACCGGGGCGAGTCCGACCGGGCGCTCGCCCACGCCACGTCCGGCCCGTGCCTGCAACAGAACCTGGTCGCCGTACTCGAAGGGGATCCGCGATGAGCAAGGAGCCCGTGGCCGTCACAGGGATCGGCCAGACCAAGCACGTGGCCGCCCGGCGCGATGTCTCGATCGCGGGACTCGTCCGCGAGGCGGCCCGGCGGGCCCTCGACGACGCCGAACTGACCTGGGCCGACATCGACGCCGTCGTCATCGGCAAGGCGCCCGACTTCTTCGAGGGCGTCATGATGCCCGAGCTGTACCTCGCCGACGCGCTCGGCGCGGTCGGCAAACCGATGCTGCGCGTGCACACGGCCGGTTCCGTCGGCGGGTCCACCGCGCTGGTCGCCGCCAACCTGGTCGCGGCCCGCGTCCACGGCACCGTCCTGACGCTGGCCTTCGAAAAGCAGTCCGAGTCCAACGCCATGTGGGGGCTGTCCCTGCCGATCCCCTTCCAGCAGCCCCTGCTGGCCGGGGCGGGCGGCTTCTTCGCCCCGCACGTGCGCGCGTACATGCGGCGCAGCGGCGCCCCCGACGCCGTCGGCTCGCTGGTGGCGTACAAGGACCGGCGCAACGCGCTGAAGAACCCGTACGCGCATCTGCACGAGCACGACATCACCCTGGAGAAGGTCCAGGCCTCACCCATGCTGTGGGACCCCATCCGGTACTCCGAGACCTGCCCGTCCTCCGACGGCGCCTGCGCGATGGTGCTGACCGACCGGGCCGGCGCGGCCCGGTCGCCGCGGCCGCCGGCCTGGATGCTGGGCGGGGCGATGCGCAGTGAGCCCACCCTCTTCGCCGGGAAGGACTTCGTCTCCCCGCAGGCGGGCAAGGACTGCGCCGCCGACGTGTACCGGCAGGCCGGCATCGCGGACCCGCGCCGCGAGATCGACGCCGCCGAGATCTACGTGCCGTTCTCCTGGTACGAGCCCATGTGGCTGGAGAACCTCGGCTTCGCCGACGAGGGCGAGGGCTGGAAGCTCACCGAGTCGGGAGTGACGGAACTGGACGGCGATCTTCCCGTGAACATGTCGGGCGGGGTGCTGTCGACCAACCCCATCGGCGCCTCCGGCATGATCCGCTTCGCGGAGGCGGCCCTGCAGGTGCGCGGGCAGGCCGGAGAACACCAGGTGGAGGGCGCGCGGCGGGTCCTCGGGCACGCCTACGGCGGCGGATCGCAGTTCTTTTCCATGTGGCTCGTGGGCAGCGAACCCCCCACCTCCTGAGGGACTCGCCAAAGGTCCCCCTCACGTGGCCTGTTGGCATCAGGGGTCGATCGCTAGGCTGGCCGCGGACGACGAAATCGGGAGGAGCACGGACGTGGCCGAGAGCACCACCATCCAGCAGCACCCGCTCGCGGGCTGGGACAAGCCGGAGCTGGACCTCAGCAGCGCCGAATGGCACTCCAGCAGCCGTGGCCTGGGAGATGTCCAGATCGCCTTTGTCGAGGGATTCATCGCGATGCGCAACAGCGGCCGCCCGGAGAGCCCTTCCCTGATCTTCACACCGGCGGAGTGGGGCGCGTTCGTGTCGGGCGCGAGGGAGGGCGAATTCGACCTCACCTGAGGCGCGGGGTTCGTGCCGGTCGGGCGGCGTCCACCGCCCGAGTCCCGGACACTCGGCCTTGAACACCTTCCCGGCGCCGACGCTGAGCGCGACCGGCCCCGGGAGGCAGGGCGTGATCCGGAGGTGAGGGCCCCATGAACAGCCTGCCCCTCGTCGCGGCGGTCGACGGCTCGGACGACAGTCTGCGCGCCCTGGACTGGGCGCTGGACGCCGCCCGCGAGCGCGGGGCCCCGCTGCGGGTGGTCCATGTGCGGCAGTACGCCGCCTGGGCCCAGCCCGACGTCCTGGTCGCCGGACCGCCGGATCCGGGCGACGACCCGGTGCTGGCCCAGGCGCGGGACCGACTGGAGAACCGGTCCCACCCGCCCGGGATCGAGTACGTCGGCCTCGACGGCGCGCCGGGTGCGGTGCTGCCGGGGCTGGGTGCCACCGCGCGGTTGCTGGTCCTCGGCTCCCGCGGCCGGGGCGGCTTCGCCGGCCTGCTGCTCGGGTCCAACGGCATGGCAGCCGCCCGCGACGCCGAGTGCCCGGTCGTCGTGGTTCCCCGGCCCGGACGCGAGGTGCACGGGGACGCGCCCCTCGAACCGGGGCCGCGCGTGGTCGTCGGTCTCCAGGTGGATGCCCCCGACGACGCCACCCTGTCCTTCGCCTTCACCGAGGCCGCGCTGCGCGGCGCCCGCCTCCAGGTCGTCGCCGCCTACGCCTGGCCGGTGCGGTCCTGGGCGGTTCCCGCCGAGCTCGCCCCCGAGATGATCGACCAGGAGGCCGTCGAGACCGAGACCTGGACGCTCGCCGAGGGCTTCCTCGCCCCGCACCGCAAGAACCACCCCGACGTGCGCGCCGACGCCTTCGCCCTGCCGGGTGGCGCGGCCGGGTTGCTGGTCGCCGCCTCCAGGGACGCGGAACTGGTCGTGGTCGGCCGTCACCGCCGCCGCCTGCTCGCACCGGCCCGCATGCTCGGCTCGGTCACCCAGGCGGTCCTCCTGCACGCGGCGAGCCCCGTCGCCGTCGTACCGCCGGAGCCCGGGGAGGGCTAGAGCCGCCGCTCCCCGTCGCGCCGAAGAAACGGCGGGCCCAAGGCTCTAATGGATGGACCTGGACCTATCATTAGTCGCATGTCGGACCCGCTCGCGCCAGAAGCCCGCCTCTGCCTCGACCTCGCCCTCACCGTCCGCCACGACGGCCACGGCGGCGTCGCCGACGACCTGAGCGACGCCGCCGGACTCACCGCCTGGGTCCGTGACCACCCCGAGACCGTGCCGGACGCCCACCGGTGGGTCGCCGACGAGGGCGACCTCACCGCCGTACGAGAACTGCGGGCGGCCGTCCGCGCCCTCTTCGCCCGCGCGGTGCGACCCGCCGAGCCCAGCCCCGCCGACGCCACCCGCCTCCTGCCCGTGCCCGACGCCCTCGCCCGACTCAACGACGCGGCCGCGCGCACCCCCACCGTGCCGGTCCTGCACTGGGACGACGGCGCCGAACCCGCCGTGAGCCGTCATGCCTCCGACGGCACCGAAGACCTCACGGCGGCCCTCGCCCAGGCCGCCATCGCCTTCCTCACGGGCCCCGACCGGCAGCGACTGCGCGCCTGCCACGCACCGCGCTGCGTCCGCTACTTCCTCAAGGAGCACCCCCGCCAGGAGTGGTGCAAGCCCTCCTGCGGCAATCGTGCCCGGGTCGCCCGGCACCACGAACGACACCGAAGCACCGTTTGAACCGGTTTCGTTCAGTAATGCTCGTACCACGCCGAGCAACGCCCCTGCGGCGTACTCTGAGGTGCCTGGAGGCCGCGGTGCGGGTCCGCTCCCCGCGCGGACACACCACCGCGGCAGGGGGTATGCCATGGTGCAGCGTGTCGTACGGAGCAGCCGGACCCTCTTCGAGCGCGAGAGCGAACTCGCGGCCGTCGACGAGGCGTTGGCCGCCCTCACCGGCCTGCGCAGGGACGGGGCGGAACCGCCCGACCGTCCCCGTGGCGCCCTCCTCGCCTTCGCCGGGCGCGCCGGCATCGGCAAGACCACCCTCCTCGCCGAAGTCCGGCGCCTCGCCACCGCGAAGGGCTGCACCGTGCTCTCCGCACGGGGCGGCGACCAGGAACAGCGCGTCGCCTTCCACGTCGCCCGCCAGCTGCTCCAGCCCCAGTTCGCCGGAGCCGCACAGGCCGACCTGCGCGACTCGCTGGGCAGTTGGTACGACATCGTCGGCCCCGCCCTCGGCCTGTGCGCGCCGACCGCCGCCGCCCCACCGGACCAACAGGGCCTGCGCGACGGCCTGGACTGGGTCCTCACCCATCTCGCCGCGCTGCGCGCCCCGATGGTGCTGGTGCTGGACGACGCCCACTGGGCCGACCCCGAATCCCTGCGCTGGCTCGCCGCGTTCGCGCCGCGCGCCGAACAACTCCCGCTGCTGATCGTCGTCGCCTACCGCCCCGACGAACTCCCCGAGCACGCCGAGTCGTTCAGGGGGCTGCCCGGCCGCGCGGGCACCCGTCCCCTCGGTCTGGAACCGCTCAGCGCCGCCGCCGTCGCCCGGCTGGCACGCGAGACGCTCGGCGCCCGCGCCGACGCCGCCTTCTGCCACGAGTGCTGGGCCGTCACCGCCGGAAACCCCTTCGAGACCGTCGAGTTGCTCGCCAAAGTGCGCGAGCGCGGCCTCGCCCCGACCGAGTCCGCCGCCCCGCTGCTGCGCGACCTCGCCGCCGCCGTGAAGGGCAGCGGCCTGATCACCCGCCTCGAACGCCTCGGCGCCTCCACCGTGCGCTTCGCCTGGGCCTGCGCCGTCCTCGGCACCGAGATCCACCCCCTGCTCGCCGCCGCCGTCGCCGGACTCGGCCACGAGGAGGCCGCCGACGCCGCCGACGCGCTGCGCACGGCCCGCATCCTCACCGGCGCCGAGACCCTGGAGTTCGTCCACCCGCTGATCGCGACCGCCGTCTACCGGGCCATCCCGCCCGGCGTCCGCGTCGCCCTCCACGGCCAGGCCGCCTGGTGCGTGATCGACGACGGCCAGGGCCCCTCCGCGGCCGCCCGCCACCTCCTGGAGACCCACCCCGACGGCGACACCTGGGTCGTCCAGCAACTGCGCGCCGCCGCCGCACAGACCCTGCGCGCCGGCGCGCCCGACGCCGCCCGCGGCTACCTCGCCCGCGCCCTGCGCGAACCCCCGCCCCCCGGGGACCGCGCCGCCGTCCTGTACGAACTGGGCTCGGCCTCCCTGCTCACCGAACCAGCCACCACCGTCAACCATCTGCGCGCCGCCCTGGAGGAACCGGTCACCGACCCGGCCCTGCGCCACCACATCGTCTACCGGCTCTCCCAGGTCCTCGCCCACAGCGACCACCTTGCCGAGGCCTCCGACACCCTCGCTCGCGAGATCCGCGTCACCGACGACGCCCGGGTCAGGCTGCGCATGGTCGCCGAACAGTTCATGTGGGACGCCTTCCGCGCCGACGAACCCGACCACCCCTCCCGCTCCCGCCGCCTGGCCAGGCTCGCCGACCGCCTGAGCGGCCGCGACCTCACCGAGCGCTACGTCATCGGCCTGCGCACCTGGGACGCCGTCCTGCGCGGCGAGCCCGCCCACATCGCCCTCCACCACGCCGAACGCGCCCTGGCCGGCGGCCTGGGCTGGGCCGAACCCGACCGCGGCTTCGAGGTGCCCGTCCTGGTCGCCCTCGCCTTCATGTACGCCGACCGGCCCGGCCGTACGGAAGAACTCTTCGCGGCCGGCACCGCCGACTTCGAACGCCAGGGCTGGCGCGGCGCCCACCTGTCCTTCGCCTACACGCTCCTCGCCTACGTCCGCTACCGGCGCGGCCGGCTCGCCGAGGCCGAGGACTTCGTCCGGGCGGGACTGCGGCTGGCCGAACGCGTCGGCCCGGGCACCCCCGCCCACTGGTACGCCGTCGGCATCCTCATCGAGGTGCTGCTGGCCCGCGGCCGGGTCATCGAGGCCGCCCGGACCGGTGAGGACTACTCCTTCTGCGCGCCCTACCCGGCGGCCGTCGTCTTCCCCGACGCCCAGACCGTCTGCGGCGAACTGCTCCTCGCCCGCGGCCTGCACCGGAAGGCGGCCGAGGAACTCGCCGCGGCCGGCCGCCGCCTCGACCCGCGCGGCATTCGCAACCCCGCATGGTGCCCCTGGCAGCTCCACCTCGCCCGCGCCGAGGCCCACATCAGCCCGGAACGGGCCGTCACCACCGCCCTCGAAGCGGTCGCCCGGGCCCGCCAGTTCGGCACCCCGTCGGCCGTCGGCCAGGCCCTGCGCACGGCCGCCGAAGTCTCCTCGGGCTCGGCGCGCGTCAAGTACCTGGAGGAGGCCGTCACCCACCTCGAACGTTCTCCGGCCGCGTACGAGCTGGCCTGCGCCCTCGTCGCCCTCGGCACGGAACTGCGCCGCAGCGGCCGTTCCCGGGAGGCGGCCGAGCACCTCTACCGTGGCCTCGACGCGGCGGTCCAGTGCGGCGCCGACGGGCTGGTCGAAGAGGCCCGTGACGAACTCACCGCCGCGGGACTGCGGCCGCGGCGCCTGCACAGCACCGAGACGGACACCCTGACCTCCCGCGAACGCTCGGCGGCGAACCTGGCGGCCCGGGGCCGCACCGAGGCGGAGATCGCGAGCGAACTGCGCATCGACGAGCCGACGGTCGTCCGCCTGCTCTCCGCGGTCTATCGCAAGCTCGGCACGGACAGCACAGGCCTGGCGGTCACCTTGAGGGCGACGGAAGACCGGGCGGACTAGGGACGCGAGGGCGAACCGGGCCACCGGCCCCCACTCACCCGCACCACGCCCGCCTGCCCCGTACCATTGGCGCATGTCGTTCCTCCGCCGCCGCAGCGCGACCCCCGCCGGCCCAGACTTCGACGTACTGGCCATGGACCCGGGCGACTGGCCCGGCAACCTCGGCGCCGGCCTGCTGCCCGCCCCCGACGGCAGCTGCCAGGGCGTCTTCCTGCGCTACGACCTCTTCGGCGGCCGCGGCCCCGCGATGATCATCGGCAACCTGCCCGAGGGCTCCCCGGCCCGCGAGGTCGCCGAGGGCGAGATCCCCTTCGAGGTCGCCCAGCTCCTCCTCGCGCTGGAGAACGAGGAGGAGGTGACGGTCGTCGGCGTCGAGGACATGCCGGTCATGCAGGGCGACAACCTCCTGATCGTGCGCCGCCTCAAGCTGTCCGAGAGCCGGATCTCCTGCGTGCAGTTCGACCGCAGCGACAACGTCCTGGTGACCATCGCCGCCTGGGACCGCCCCATCACCGACGACCTGTACGCCCTGCTGAAGCCACTCCCGGCGGAGCTTTTCCAGCAGGGCTGACCCGGCTCTACCGGCCGGACGGCAGCAGCGTCACGTCCGCGGCGCGCACGAACTCGACGCGATGGCCGTACTGGATCTCGTAGTACAGGTCCTTGCCGACCACGACCCGGTGCGAGTCGGTGGTGAAGGTGACCGCGTAGTAGTACTCGCCCGGCACCACGTCACCGACCACGTACTTCTGCCCCTTCGGCAGGGTGTACGGCAGCGGGGACACCGCCTGGACGGGCACGCCCGCCGGATACGCCGCCGCCTCGGGATAGGCACGGCCGTACACCGGGACGCTGTCCAGGCCCGCCTTGGGCGTCACGACCCATCCGGTGGCCGGCACCGCCGTCGGGTCCTTGTGCGGGTTGCGGAACCACGCCTTCTGGCCCAGGTACCAGATCGCCGTCCAGTCCTTGTACCGCCCGGCGACCGCGTACTGCTGGCCGGTCGACACCCGTGAGCCCACGTCGTTGACGTCGATCGTGGAGTCGGCGCCCTTGTGCAGGCCGACGTCCTTGATCAGCGGTGAGCTCTCGTCGTGGTCCGAGTACAGCCGCACCTCACTGGAGCCGTGCGGCGCGCAGGGTTCGTCCTTGGTGACGCAGCCGGTGTACTGCGGCTGGTTCGTGGCGTAGTCCGGCAGGATCGTCACCACTCCGGTGCCCTTGCCGGCGGTCCGCCCGAAGGGGTGGCCGAGCAGCTCGAAGTAGTGCCGCCAGTCCCAGTAGGGGCCGGGGTCGGTGTGCATGCCGGGGATGGTCGACGTCGTCGGGCCCGGGACGTTCTCGTGGCCGAGGATGTGCTGCCGGTCCAGGGGGATGCGGTACTTCGCGGCGAGATAGCGCACCAGCCGGGCCGAGGAGCGGTACATCGCCTCCGTGTACCAGGCGTCGGGCGAGGCGAGGAAGCCCTCGTGCTCGATGCCGATCGACTTGGCGTTGATGTACCAGTTCCCCGCGTGCCAGGCCACGTCCTTGGCCTTCACATGCTGGGCGATCAGACCGTCCGTGGAGCGGATCGTGTAGTTCCACGACACGTACGTCGGGTCCTGGACCAGCTTCAGCACACCGTCCCAGGCACCCTCGGTGTCATGCACCACGATGTACTTGATGCTCTGCGACGCCGGGCGGTCGCCCAGGTCGTGGTTGCCGTAGTCGTCGTTCCCGAACTGCTCGTAGGGGGCCGGGATCCACTCGCAGGACACGGACTTCGGGCATTCCGTGCCGTCGGCCGGGACCGTCCGCAGGCCCGCGGCGCGGAGCTGCCCGGTGTCCGGGGCGAGACCCGGTCGGGCGGCCAGGACGACCTGCTGCCCGGCGTCCGTCACGCGTTCCTCGCCGGTGCGGATCACGTCGTAGACGTCGTCGGCGTACGCGGCCGCCGTCGCGGTGTCGTCGGCGCCCGAGAAGCGGGCCACCGCCCCGTACCAGTCCGCCGGATCGTCGCTCGGCGGCTCGCCCAGGTCCCGCTGCGCGGCGGCGAGCAGCGCGGCGCCGCCGGTCACGTTGGCGGCCTCGTCCGTCCGCAGCCGCTCGGCCGGGATGCCGGTCAGCTCGGCCGCCTTCGGCAACGTCCGCAGCCGGGCCGGGAGTTCGGAGTCCACCGGCACCTGGACATCGGGGTGCAGGGCGGCGCGGGCGCTGTCGCCGCGGGCGTCCTCCGTGCCCTGGCTGTGGTGCGAGGCGGCGGTGGCGAGCGCGCTGCGGGCATCGGTGAGGTGCATCGGGCCGTAACCGCCCGAGACGCTCGGCGCGCCCTCGTGCGCGTCCCAGCGTGACTGCAGATAGGAGACGCCGAGCAGAACGCTCTGCGGGACGTGGTACTCGGCGGCCGCGGCAGCGAACGCCCGCTGCAGCGAGCCCGACGACTCGGCCGTGCTCGGCGCCGGGGCCGCGCCCAGCAGCGGCAGCAGCAGCGCCGCGGTCGCGAGGGCGCCGACGGCTCGACGGGTGTGTCTGTGGCCGGGGGCGGATGTGGGGTCGGTGACGGATCCTCGCAATGCAGCCTCCTGGGACGAGCGGGCGTGGCGGGGCGTGCAGGACCGGTGGTGGGTCAGTGGTACCGGCTTGCCGACGATCCGTCAATCATGCCCACGAGCAGGAGATTTCCCATGTCAACACGAGGATGGAGGAGTTTCCCGGCGGCGGCTTCCGGGCCTGCGAGGCGTCAGTGGAGTACACCAATGGCCCGTACGGAGGAGCCCGCACACACGAAGGTCCGCGGTGCGCTCCCTCGACGGCGCACCGCGGACCTTCGTCCCGGTCAGCGAGTGCCGACCGCCGCGCGTACGGCCCGCCGGGCCAGCTGGCAGTCGTCGTGCAGCCGCCTGAGCAGCAGCCGCTGTTCCTCGCCGGACGGCGCAGCACTCGGGTGGGCCACCCCCGGTGCCGCCGGGGTCATGTCGTGCATCGAACGCTGCACGGCCGTCTCGTAGGTGCGGATCTCACGGGTCAGCACGAGCATCAGGTTCACCAGGAACGCGTCCCGTGAGGCCGGACCCGCCGACTGGGCGATCTGGCTGATCTGACGGCGGGCCACCGGGGCGTCACCGAGGACCGACCACAGCACCGCCAGGTCGTAGCCCGGCAGATACCAGCCCGCGTGCTCCCAGTCCACCAGCACTGGACCGGCCGGGGACAGAAGGATGTTCGAGAGCAGTGCGTCGCCGTGGCAGAACTGGCCCATGCCCTGCCGGCCCGCCGAGTGCGCGATGCCGTGCAGCAGCTTCTGCAGGTCGCCCATGTCCCGGTCGGTCAGCAGACCCAGCTCGTGGTAGCGGGAGATCCGGGCCGCGTAGTCCAGCGGGGCGTCGAAGGTGCCCGCCGGCGGCCGCCAGGCGTTGAGCCGGCAGATCGCGCCGAGCGCCGCCCTGATGTCCGCCCGGGGAGGAGCCTCGGTCGGATGCCGTTGCAGCGCGGCCACCCGTCCAGGCATCCGCTCGATGATCAGTGTGCAGTTGTCCGGGTCCGCCGCGATCAGTCTCGGCACCCGCACCGGAGGGCGGTGCCGGACGAACGAGCGGTAAGCCGCTATCTCGTGCCGGATCCGCTCGGACCACGCGGGCGAGTGGTCCAGTAAACACTTGGCGACGGCCGTACTGCGCCCGGTCGTGCCGACCAGGAGCACGGACCGCCCGCTGCGGCGCAGCACCTGCACCGGAGCGAACTCCGGGCAGATCCGGTGCACCGACGCGATGGCCGTACGCAACTGGGCGCCCTGAGGGCCGGACAAGTCGAGTCTCCCGCTGAGCGGTTGGGTGCCGGGCCCCGCGGCGCGCCGCGGCCGTCCCGCACCGAGCGCGGGGGCCACCGGACGCCCGGCGGGGTCGAGATAGGGGCCGCTGCCCGCCGGGCGGGAGCGCAGCGACCGGGGCGGGGCGGACACGGAGGACGATGCTGCGTACATGGGCGAAACAGATCCCTTCGTGTGCCTGCATTGCCTGTGCTGAGACGCGCTACCCGGCCCGGCCCCCCGGGAGCACCCTGGGGAATGCGTCCCTTGTTCACGAAGGCAACCGGGTCGGGGTGGCGCGTTCCTACCTGACACCCGATGCCCAGTGGCACACCATCTGGCGCACCCTGGCGAACCGTGGCGAATAGTCGCCCGGCAACTCTCCCCGGGCTACTGTCAACTCAGCCGAGAACCTGGGGGCTTGACGTGAGCGGACAACCCAACACCCGCCTGGCGGACCTGTTCGGCCTGGCCGGCTGGTCCAAGGGTGAACTCGCGAGACTGGTCAACCGGCAGGCGGCGGCCATGGGCCACCCCCAGCTGTCGACCGACACCTCCCGGGTGCGGCGTTGGATCGACACGGGAGAGATCCCGCGCGATCCGGTGCCGCGGGTGCTGGCGGCTCTGTTCACCGAGCGTCTCGGCCGTGTCGTGACCATCGAGGACCTCGGTCTGGTCCGGCACGGGCGTACGGGGAAACGGCAGGACGGCGGGAGTGTGGAACATCCCGACGGTGTGCCGTGGGCGCCCGAGCGGACGGCTGCGGTCCTCACCGAATTCACGGGAATGGACCTCATGCTCAACCGACGCGGCTTGGTGGGCGCGGGTGCCGCGCTCGCCGCAGGCTCCGCACTCAGCAGCGCCATGCACGACTGGCTGCACACCGACCCGACACTCAAGGCCGACGCTCCACGATTCGACGATCCGCTGCACGCCGACCCCGCTGGGTTCGACCGCTACGAGGCCGCCCCCATCGGGTCGCAGGAGATCGAGGAACTCGAGCGCTCGGTCGAGGTGTTCCGGGCCTGGGACGCGGCCCGCGGCGGCGGGCTGCAGCGCAAGGCAGTCGTGGGCCAGCTCAACGAGGTGGGCGGCATGCTCGCCTACCGTCACCCCGACCATCTCCAGCGGCGCCTGTGGGGCGTCGCTGCCAACCTCGCCGTCCTCGCGGGCTGGATGTCGCACGACGTCGGCCTGGAGCCCACGGCCCAGAAGTACTTCGTCATCGCCGCGCACGCGGCCAGAGAAGGCGGTGACCGGCCCCGCGCGGGGGAGGCGCTCTCCCGGGCGGCTCGCCAGATGGTGCACCTGGGCCGGCCCGACGACGCACTCGACCTGATGAAGCTCGCCCGGTCCGGCTCGGGAGACGAGGTGCTGCCGCGCACCAAGGCGATGCTCTACACCATCGAGGCCTGGGCACAGGCATCCATGGGCAAGGGCCAGGCCATGCGCCGCACCCTCGGCCAGGCGGAGGACCTCTTCGTCTCCGACAAGGGAGACGTGCCCCCGCCGAGCTGGATGCAGATGTTCAAGGAGGAGGACCTGTACGGCATGCAGGCCCTGGCATACCGCACCCTGGCCGAACACGACCCGTCCGCGGCCGTGCACGCCCAGCACTACGCGGAGAAGGCTCTGGCCCTGCGTGTCGACGGACGCCAGCGGTCGAAGATCTTCGACTTCCTGTCCATGGCGTCGGCCTGCTTCATCGCCGACGACCCCGAACAGGCCGACCGCTACGCACGCCTGGCCCTGATGTCGATGGGATCGAACTCCTCCCACCGCACCTGGGACCGGCTGCGCCAGATGTACCGGCTGACAGCCGAGTACTCCAGCTACCCGAAGATCCACGAACTGCGGGAGGAGATCGAACTGGCCCTGCCGAGGAAGGCGTCCCAGGGCGGCAACAGCGCACGGGCATAGGGGGTTCGTGCGTCGTCCGACGGTCCGGGCTGAACCCGTGGCACCGAAGCTCCGGTGTGGCTACGCCGTCACCCTGGCGACGAGCACGCACGCGTCGTCCTGACGCTCGCTCGCGCCGAACTCCTCCACGACCAGCCGTACGCAGTCCTGTGCGGTGCGCGCCTCGCGGAAGCGGGGGGCCAGGTCCAGGAGCCGGCTCGCGGGGTCCGTCACTCCCGCGGCATGCCCGGGCCCCAGTCCGTCGGTGTGCAGCAGGAGCAGGTCGCCCACTTCGAGGGTCTCGTGGACCTCCTCGAAGGTGGCGCTCGCGGTCGCGCCGAGCAGAACGCCCTGCGGGGCGCGCAGCCTGCGCCCCGTCCCGTCGCGGAACAGCAGCGGGGCGGGGTGTCCGGCCTGCGCCCAGGTCAGGGTGCGGGTCTCGGGGCGGTAGCGGCAGCAGACCGCGCTGCCCAGCGCTGGCTGCACGGTGGCGTCGAGTAACTGGTTCAGCAGGGACAGCAGTTGTCCCGGTGCGGTGCCGGCCATCGCCATGCCGCGCAGGGCGCCGAGCAGCATCGCCATGCCCGAGGTGACGGTCACGCCGTGCCCGGTCAGGTCGCCGACGCTGAGGAGGGTCTGTCCGTCGGGCAGTTCCAGCGCGTCGTACCAGTCCCCGCCGATCAGCGTGCCGTGAGACGGCGGGAGGCAGTGCGCGGCGAGGTCCAGCGTCTGGGGGCCTCTGTGCGGGAGCCGCAGGGAGCCGCGCCACGGCGGCAGCACGGCCTCCTGCAGCTCGACCGCGATCCGGTGCTCGGTCTGCGCGCGGTGCTGGTGGCGTTGGAGCGAGTCACGGGTCTCGCTCACCGCCTTCTGGCTGCGGCGCAGTTCGCTGACGTCACGCAGCACGGCCCACATCGAGGCGGTGCCGCCGTCGGCGTCGAGCACGGGCTCGCCCATCATGTGCACGGTGCGCACCTCGCCGTCCGGGCGCACCACGCGGAACTCCCCGTCGATGGGCTGGGCGTCGACGAGGCAGTGCGTGACCATCGCCGTCAGCCCCGCGCGGTCCTCGTCCAGGACCAGGGAGGGCAGTTCGTCGAGGGTGAGCGGAGCGGTCGTGGGGTCGCGGCCGAGGATCTGGAACAGCTCGCCGGACCAACTCGCCTCGTCGGTCAGCAGGTTCCACTCCGCGGAGCCGACCCGGCTGAGCAGCGAGCCGTGCCGCGGAGGGGGCGGCACGGACCGGCCGCCGGCCGGCTCCGGGGCGGTGGGAACGGAGGGCGGCCCGTCCCGCAGCTGTGCCAAGTGGGTGTCGATGTCGTTGAGTTGACGCAGCGCCAGGTCGTACAGCGCGCGCTGCCAGCGCTCCCGCGGGTCCCAGCCGTCCGCGTGCGTGTCCCGTCGTACGGCGTCCACGTCGCCCTTGAGCCGCCGTGTCTGCGAGATCAGCGCGTCGACCGAGCCGCGCCCCGGCGGCTGGGCGGCTGGGTGATCCGCAGAGAGATGGGACGGCATGACGCACTCCGATGCGGGACGTTTCGACCAAGGCGGACGGAGGGACCGTTACGACTGTTGCACAGCCCGCGACGCGCTGTAAGTGATTTGGCAACACACGATCCGGTGGTGCTTCTGGCATATGCCAGCGTCTACTCGGAGTGGTTGCGCTGCGTCTGTCGCTTACCTCCCCGGATCGTCAAGTCGTAGGCCGCGTACGTGACTTGAGGCATCGTAACCGAGTCCCCGCGGGTGTTCAGCAGTGTGTTCGACGGGCGTCTGTTCGGCATGCTTGTTCGCATCGATACCCAGTGACGCAGGTCACACAAACTGGTAAGCGCTTGCGTGTAATGCGATCGGGGTCTTCGAGGTCGTAACAGTGTCGGCAATCCGGCCGACCTCGGGACCCGTATTGGGGAGCGGCCATGGACATCACCCTCGAGCAGCCCGTCCGGGGCCGCCTGGTCACCGCCCGCGAGCAGGAACTGCCTGCCCCGGCCACCCTGCGCTACACCTCGGCGGACCCGCTGGCCGTGCACCTCGACTTCCCGCCGGACGTCTCCCTCGACGGCACGGCGGTGACCTGGACCTTCGCCCGCACCCTGCTGGACGAGGGGCTGCGCGGCCCGGTCGGCGGCGGCGATGTGCACCTGTGGCCCTGCGGCCGCGCCCGCACGGTGATCGAACTGCACTCGCCGTACGGCATGGCCCTGCTGCAGTTCGACACGGCCGCCCTGCAGCGGTTCCTGGTGCGTACGTACGCCGTCGTGGCCGCCGGGCAGGAGGATCTGGCCGAGGCGCTGGACCGCGGCCTGAGCGCCCTGCTCGGCAACGTGTGAGGGCCGGTCTCAGTAGCGCAGCACCCCGGCGATCCCCTGCGCGTCGAGGAGTGCCCCGTCCGGGACGAAGCGGACCTCGGCGCCCGTCTCCAGGCACTGCTCGACGATCTCGTCGACGATGTCCTCGCGCGCGTCCAGGTCGCCGCTGTCGGCCGGGACCAGATGCTCGCCGAGCGCGTCGCGCACCGTCATGCGGAAGTTCTCCTCCACGGCGAGCAGGCGGACCCGGCCCTCGCGGGCGCTGTGCCAGACCTCGTCCACGCCGGCCGCGAACGACTTGCGGCCACGGGCCGTCTCCAGTTCACGGGCCACGGCCTCGGTGTCGCGCCGGGCCTCGGCGTCGAGCACCGGACGCATCGCCTGCCACACCGCTTCCGGTGCGCCGTGCGCCAGTCCGCCGTGCGGGACGTGCACCGCTTCCTTGGTGACGCCGCCCACCTCGTCCAGTGCGGACAGGGCGGCCTGCTCGCCGGTGACGTAGAGCCGCCGGGGATGCTCGCGCAGGACCATGCCCATCGTGGCGTCGGCCTCCCGCAGGAAGTGGCGGGTGTCCTCGTCGCGGAAGGTGCTCGGCACGTCGCCGATCCGCTCCAGCCGCTCGGCGTCGAAGTTCGGCGTCGACCGGGTCATCGGGAAGCCGCCGGTGTGGTCCTCCGTGACGCGGTCGATGCCGCCGTTCCACAGGGTGACCCGGTCGGCGGAGACCGACAGCACCCAGAACGGCCGCTCGGCGGCGTGCGCGGAGACCAGGTTGCGGGTCAGGAAGGTGTCCGAGAGGACCACCCGCTCGGGCACCGACCGGGCCAGCGACCACACCTGGTGCTCGCCCGGAGCGGCGAAGATCACCAGGCCGTCCTCGGCGTGCGCCAGATCCACTTCCATGAGGGCCTGGTCGAGTTGGCGGACCACGTCGGAGCGCCGTTCCCGCGTCACCGAGGGATCGGCCTCCAGCTGTTTCTTGGCCTCGGCCACGACATTGCGCAGCCGGACCGGATCCTGGGCGTTGTCGGGCTCCCGGCGATGCGTCGGCGTCAGCACGGAGACGGCCGGATACGGCCGCGGGCGCCGGAGCTCGGAGAGGGTTGAAGGACTCAGCTCGTGCTCCATAAGAGCACCATAGGACCGATTCGTCGGTGGGGCATGAGGAGCAGTTCGACCGGGCATTACGGTCACTTCATTGCTGATGTCTCCCGAGCCGTCGTGACGCAGGTCGAGGCATCGGTATGCCGGTGTCGGCGTAGACCAAGGCGGGCTTCGGCGAACACCTCGTGCGCGCCCCGGTCAGCTTCCGGCCTGCGGGCCCCCGTTCGGCGGCTCCGTCACCGCGACGTTCCCCTGAGCCACGGCGCACAGGGTGCGCACCCCGGAGCCGTCCACGGTCGTCACGTCGCAGCGGCACACGACACGGGTCCGGCCGGCCCGCACCACCTGGGCGTCCGCGCGCAGGACGGCGCCCGTGGCGGGCCGCAGATAGTCGATGGTGAACCCGGACGTGATCACCCCGGCGCCCACCACCGTGGCCGCAGCGAGCGTCAGCGTGTTGTCCGCCAGGTAGGAGAGCACCCCGCCGTGCACGAAGCCGTACTGCTGGAGCAGTTCCTCGCGGATGTCCAGCTCCAGCGAGGCCGTGCCGTCTCCGCAGGCGGTCAGCCGGGTGCCCAGCAGCCTGCTGAAGGGCTGCTCGGCCAGGGCCTTGCGAGCCAGTTCCAGGTCCATCGCGCCGTCCGCCCTCCGTCTCACTTCACCAGTGAAGTGAAGGTGGCGTGCGCCGTCGGCGTCTGTCAAGATCGGCCCATGTCCGAGCCGGATCAGCGCCTGTACTTCCTGCTGCAGCGGGCGGCCCACCGTCTGCGCACCGCGGTGGACCGGCGCTGCCTCGCCGTCGCCGGCGTCACCACCGCCCAGGTCGGCGCGCTGTTCGCCGTACAGGACCGGCCCGGTGCGACTCAGCAGGAGCTCGCCGGCGAGCTCGGTCTGCGCGAGTCGGCCGTCACGGCGCTCGTCGGGCGACTCACCATGGCGGGTCTGCTGTCCAAGCGGGCGCACCCGAGCCAGCACCGGGCCGTCGTCCTGGAGTTGACCGACGCCGGAGCGGACTCCCTGCGAGCCGCACGGCCGGAGATCGACCGCTTCAACGCCCAGCTGCGCGAACTGCTGGGCGAGGACGGCTTCGTACGGACGGCCGAGGCCCTGCACCGCCTCGCCTACGACTGGGAGGCCTGACTCAGTCGTCCTCCTCCGGCCCGCAGGAACTGCCGTCCGGCGGCAGGGAGCCGTACAGGAGGAAGTCGTCGACCTTCTCGTGCACGCACTTGGAGGAGGCGTAACCGGTGTGCCCCTCGCCCTTGTTGTCGAGGACCACGGCCGAGGAGCCGAGCCGCGCGGCCGTCTCCACGGTCCAGCGGTATGGAGTGGCTGGATCGCCCCGGGTGCCCACGAGCAGCATCTTGGCGCTGTGCACGTCGCGCACCTCGTCGCGGATGAAGTCGGTGCCCCTGGGGCGGCCGTAGCACATCAGCAGCTCGGTGAGCCGGTAGCGGCCGAAGACCGGGGAGGCCTGCTCGTACTGGGTGCGCAACCGGCCGAGGTCACGGGCGATGCGGTCGGCGCCGGGGCGGTCGGGGTCGTCCGCGCAGTCGATCGCCATCAGCGCCGCCGGCAGGTTGTCCAGCGGGACCTCGTCCTCGTCGACCAGCCCGCCGTCGCCCTCCGTCCGGGCCGGCCGGGCCCCGCCGGTCGCGAAGTTCATCACGCCGCGGGTGTCGCCGTCCTCGACGAGCTGGGCGAGGGCGCGTTCCAGGGAGGGCCACAGCTCCTTGCTGTACAGAGCCTGCCCGATGGCGCCGACGAGGTCCTGGCCGGTGAACTGGCCTCCCAGGTCGCCGGGCACCGGGTCCTGGTCGAGCGAGTCCACCAACTGCACGACCTGCTCCCGCGCGTCGCGCGCGTCCTGGCCGAAGGGGCAGGCGATGTCCTTCACGCACCAGGTGATGAAGTCCTCCAGGGCGGTCTGCTGGCCCTCGGCGCCCGCGATCCCCTGCTCCGCCATGGGCTCGGTCAGTGTGTCCACTCCGTCGAGCACCAACCGGCCGACCTTCTTGGGGAACTGGGCGGCGTACACCGCGCCGAGCCGTGTTCCGTACGAGAAGCCGAGGTAGTTGAGCTTCTTGTCGCCGAGCGCCTGGCGCATCACGTCCAGATCGCGCGAGGCGTTCACCGTGCCTATGTGGGGCAGGACCGGACCGGAGTGCCGCGCGCACTCCTCGGCCGCCGCCTTCAACTGGCGGAGCACGTCCTGCGGATGGCTGAGGTCGGCGTTCTCGTCCGTCACCGCCGCGAGCGCGTCCGTGTTGTCGCCGCAGCTGACCGGCGAGGACCTCCCGACGCCGCGCGGGTCGAAGGACACCACGTCGTACTCGTTCGTCAGGCCCATGAAGTCGTCGCCGCCGGAGGCGAGTTCGCTCACCCCGGAGCCGCCGGGGCCGCCGAAGTTCAGCAGCACCGAACCGCGCTTCTTCTTCGCCGTCGCGCGGTAGCGGGCCAGCGCCAGATCCAGCGTGCCCGCCCGAGGGTTGGAGTAGTCGAGCGGGACCGTGACCTTGCCGCACTGCAGGTCCTTGGGCGCGTCCGCGCCCTTGCACCTGGACCAGACGACCTTCTGCCGGTAGAAGCGCGACAGGTCGGGTCCGGTGTCGTGCGGGGTCCCCGACGGCAGCCCCGCGGCCACCAGGGCCGCAGCGGCTGTCCCGATGACCGCGCAGCGCCGCACCGCGGACCGCGTCGTCAGCTTGGCCAGCATCGATGCCTCCCAGGGCGCCCGCAGCGGACCGGCGGGAAACGGCGCCCTCGCTCACGATAGGCGGCCCCCACGGCCCCCGCCTCCGGGCGGGCGCAACCCCCTGACGTGCCTTACCCTCGGCGTTCCCCCGCCCCTCCGGCCTCTTCGGTGACCAGCGGTCCCGGCGTCACCGCCCCGGTGACGGCTGTCTCGCCCGGGCCGTCAGGAGGACCATTCCGGAGTCGCCGTAGTCGGGCAGGGTCGGGTCGGCGTCGATGCGGGTCACGGTGAGGGCGTGGGTCAGCGGGGCGAACACCTGGGTGACCGTCTCGGGGTTCACCGGGCAGCCGGGCCAGCGCGAGGCCGGTCCGATGCGGTAGGTGGGCATGTTCTCCATGAACGCGGCCACCAGCCGTCCGCCCGGGACGACGCAGCGCACGAACGCCCGGCAGAAGTCGGCGAACTCCGCGCGATCCTCGGTGGCGCCCTCGGCGACGAAGTGCATCGACGCCAGGTCGTACCCGCCGGGAGCGAGCTCGCGCACGTCGGCGTGGACGACGTGGACGTCCGCGAGCGCCCCGGCCAGGGTGGCGGGCAGGTCGGGGTTCAGACGCCGGCACAGCGCGTGGAAGGGCAGCCAGCTCGCGTCCGGCCCGTAGAGGATCTGCCGCTCCAGGTAGGCGACGTTGCCGGCCCCCGCCTCGACGGCGTCGATCCGGCGGCTCGCGGCGGCGGCGAGGATCAGCGGATACAGGTTGGGGCCCGCCCCGAACTCGACCGACCGGCCCACGGACCTCGGCGGGATGCGCCGGTAGAAGGCGGAGTGGTGGGCGATGACCGCCGCGTCGGACGGATGCAGATCGCGGTAGTTCTCCGCGAGGTAGTCCACCACCGGCCAGCGGTCCCAGTCCACGTCGTCGTTGTGCGTCGTCATCGACCTCGGCCCTTCGGCTGCAGCGGGAAACGGGCGGCCAGCCGGGTCAGCGTCCCGTTGAGCCGCTCGATGTCGTCGTCGGAGTTGAGCGCCGTGACCTGGACGCGGAATCCGACCCGGTCGCGCGGTACGAGGGGATGGGCGGCCAGCGTCACATAGATGCCCTCGTCCCACAGGAACGCCCCGACCGCGTCCAGGTCGTCCGCGTCCGCCAGCGGGATCTCGATGATCGGCAGCCGGTCCCGGTTGAGGGTCCCGACCTCCAGCCGGTCCAGGTGGTCCAGTACCCGGACCGTCCTGCGGTACAGATCCGTGCGGAGCGCGTCGCCCCGCCTGTCGTTCACGTCCAGCCCGGCCAGCACCGTCGCCAGGGACGCCGTGGGGGAGGGACCCGAGTACAGGTAGGGGCCCGCGGCCGTCTTGAGCCGGTTCTTCATCGCGGTCGGCAGCGCGAGGAAGGCGAGCAGCGACGAGTACGCCTTGGAGAAGCCGCCGGCGAACACGATCCCGTCGTACGACTCCCCGGTGTGCCGCACCACTCCGTTGCCGCGCATCCCGTACGGGCAGGGCTCCTGGGGCCCGCGCTCCCCGATCACCCCGAAGCCGTGCGCGTCGTCGACGTACAGCGTCGCGCCCGCCGCGCGGCACACCGACGCCAGTGCGGGCAGGTCGGGGATATTGCCGCTCATGCTGTTGACGCCGTCCACGCACACCAGCCGGGGCAGGCCCGAGGGCACCGAGGCCAGCAGGGTGCCCAGTTCCGCGGGGCGCTCGGCGTGGAAGCGGTGCAGGGTGGCGCCCTGGCCGCGGGCGACGACGCAGCCGTCGTAGATCGTCCGGTGTGCCGTCGCCTCGACGAAGACATGGCCGTCGTCGGCCAGCACGGGGATCACCGAGGTGTGGATCAGGGTCAGCGTCGGCAGCAACAGCGTGTCCGACGCGCCGAGCAGCTCGGCCAGCCGTTCCTCGATGTCGGGGTAGAGGCGCGGGCTGCCCAGCAGACGGGACCAGCTGGGGTGGGTGCCCCAGCGCCGCAGCGCGGGGTCCACGGCCTCCATGATCTCCGGGTCCCAGTCGAAACCGAGGTAGTTGCAGGAGGCGAAGTCGATCAGCCAGTGGTCGCCGCAGCGGATGTGCCGGCCCCGCACCTCGTCCAGGACCGCGTCGCTCATCGGGCTGGTCCGTCGCAGGTGTTCCAGGCCGGCGGTAAGGGCCGCGCGCCGCCGGCGCGCGGGGCGCCCGTCGGCCGCGGGCACCGGTTCGGAGCCCGATTCGGCCTCGACCAACCGGCCGCCGCCGCTCCGGCGCAGCACCCGTTCGCTCTGCTGCGCGGTCATCGGCCGGGCGAACAGATAGCCCTGTCCGAACCGGCATCCCAGCCCCGCCAGCAGATCGCGTTGCGCGGGCTCCTCGATCCCCTCGGCGATCACCTGCAGCCCCAGGGTGTCGGCGATCCGCACGATGCCCTCGACGAGCGCGACCTGCTGGGCGTCGCGGGTGATGTCGTCGATGAACGTCTTGTCGATCTTCAGTATGTCGACGGGGAAATCGCGCAGATATCGCAGCGAGGAGAAACCGGTCCCGAAGTCGTCGACCGCGATGTGCACCCCCAGCTCCTTCAGGGCCCGCAGCACGGCCTGGATCTGGGTGTCGCGCCGCAGCAGCACGGTCTCGGTGAGCTCCAGCTGCAGCGATCCGGGGGCGAGCCCGGGCGTCGCGAGGGCCTGTTCGACCTGCTCGACGAAGCCGGCGTCGCGGAACTGGCGGGCGGAGACGTTGACGCTGACGTACGGCGGAGCGGCGGGGCCGGGCAGCCGCTGCAGGCCGGCGATGTCGTTGACGGCGTTCTCCAGCACCCAGGCGCCCAGCATCGCGATGTGCCCGGTCTCCTCGGCCAGCGCGATGAACTGCTCCGGCGGCATGGGCCTGGGCGGGGCCTGCGGCCAGCGCACCAGCGCCTCGAAGCCGACGACCTCGCCCGCCTTGATGTCCACGACCGGCTGGTAGCGCAGGGTGAACTCCTTGTCGGCGACCGCTCGGGCGAGCCGGTTCTGCAGGTCGTGCCGTTCGACCATGCGGGTGTGCAGCAGGGGGCGGAAGCGCCGCCACTGCCGCTTGCCGGCCGCCTTGGCCGCGTAGAGCGCGAGGTCGGCGTGACCGAGCAGTTCCTCCGCGTCGGTGCTGTCGCGGGCCGTGGCCACTCCCACGCTGGCGGAGACGGTGACCGACTCGTCTCCGAGGGCGAACGGCCGGGTCAGCGTCTGGATCACCTGGGCGGCCAGGAGCTCGGCGTCCAGCGGCTCGCGGGCGTCCTCCATCAGGACGGCGAACTCGTCGCCGCCGAGCCGGGCGGCGGTGTCGCTGCGCCGCAGCGCCTTGGACAGCCGATCGCCGACGGAGACCAGCAGATGGTCGCCGGCCGAGTGCCCGAGCGTGTCGTTGACCTGCTTGAAGTCGTCGAGGTCGATGAAGAGCAGACAGGTCAGGGACGACTCGCGACGCCCGCGCAGCAGGGCTCGCTCGATCCGCTCCAGCAGCAGCGTCCGGTTGGGCAGGCCGGTGAGCGAGTCGTGGAAGGCCCGGTGGGTCAGTTCGTGCTCCAGCCGGCGTTGCTCCGTCACGTCGCGCAGGGTGACCACCAGTCCGCCCACGGTCTGCTCGTCCCGGAAGTCGTTGCACCGCACCTCCACCTCGACCCGGCCCGCGCGGTGCCTGACCCACCAGTGGTCGTGGGTGGCCCGCGGACCCGACGCCCGAACGGCCGCCAGCTCCCGTGCGGCGCGCTGCCGGTCCCGCGGGTCGACCAGGTCCGGCAGTGGGACGCCGACCAGGTCGGCGGTGCCGAAGACGGACGCGGCGGACGGGCTGGCGTACCGGACGGTGTCGTCGTCCTCGACGATGAGGATCACGTCCGAGGTGTTGCGTACCAGCGTGCGGAAGTACGCCTCGTTCTCCCGGCGGATGATCTCCTGGCGCAGCGCGATGCGCTCCATGGCCAGGCCGGCGTGCGAGGCGAGGATCTCCAGGGAGCCGCGGGTCTCGGCCAGTTGACCGGGCGGCCCGGCGACCAGCAGTACACCGGGGACGTCGCCGTAGGGGCGGTCCGGCGGGATCATCAGGCAGACCAGCACCGTGGCGAAGGGCTCCACCTCCTGGCCGACCGCGAGGTCGGCGGCGTCGACGAGGTGCCCGTGGTGCTGTGCCAGGTCGGCGGCGCGCTCGGCAGGGAGCAGCAGGGTCCGGTGGTCGACCGCGGTGCCCAGCAGACTGTCGACGGCCGTGCCGCACACCCGGGCCACCTCTTCCTGGCGGACCGCCGACACGAGAGAGATCGCCGCAACGCGCAGCGTCAGCTCCCGCGCCACGGTGCCGCGGTGGGCCACGATCATCCCGCCGAGCCGGAGGATCACGAGCACGAACAACACACCGGAGAAGGCGGCGATCACCGCGGCGTCCTCGGCCGAGCGGGTCAGCCCCTCGTACAGCAGGATCCCCGGGGCGATCAGCGTCGCCAGGGCCAGCATGACCAGCCGATGGCGGGGGGCCAGCAGCGACCTGTGCCGGGGCGCCGCCGCCGTCAGTTCCACCATGGCCGGGTGCAGGGCGGCCTGCCCCCAGGCGGTGTAGAAGACGATCCATCCGGCGTCGAGGGCCGTGCCCGCCTGCCAGACGCCGTTGAGCTGCAGGATCCCGTACACGATATCGAACCCGAGCAGCGTCACGGTGCCGACCACCAGCAGCTGGACCGACCGGTTGGGGCCGCCCACCGGGCTCGGGGTGAGCAGCCGGGCCAGCAGTGCCAGCACCAGGACGTCACCGAGGGGGTAGGCGATGCTGATGGCCCGCTGCTGCCAGGTCAGTCCGTCCACCACGGTCAGCGGCTGCACCAGGTACAGCCACACCGGCAGCGCGAGCCCGGCGGTGAAGATCAGCGCGTCGAGCAGGCTCGGCAGGTCGCGGCCCGCCCAGCGGTAGCGGACCAGCCCGGACAGCCCGGCGGCGAAGAGCGGATAGGTGGCGAGGTAGCAGGCGTCCGCGGGGGAGGGGAAGGGGTTGGAGGCGTGGAAGTACTCCTCGACGACGTTGTAGTACGTGTCGCCCGCGATGAACGTCAGCAGGCCGGCGGCCAGCAACCACCAGGGCCAGCGATGGGCGGGGCGGTTGACGTGCACGCCGGTCAGCACCGCCACGACGCCGGCGACACCGATGATCGCCCACGCCGGGGCGCGTGCGGCGGGCACCGTCAAGTAGAGGGTCGTGGCCGCCGCCACCGACGCGGCATGAGCGACCATCAGCCGGTGTGCCGGCAGCAAAGGCAAGCGCCTCCTCCCACCGGAGGAGACCGGGTTTCCACCTGGTCTGCTTATCCGTAGAGCCTATGCATGATGCACGCACCGCTGCATCTTGGACGGAACCGGCCCGCCTCGCGGCCTGACTCAGGAGTCCCCGCGGTGAAGCCGGCGGTGCAGCGCGCGCACCTCCGCCACCAGCTCCGGCACCGGGCTCTCTACGACCACGCCCGGTGCCACCTCGTTCACCGACAGTGTCCGCACCGGCGGCGCGGGCGCCCTCAACTCCTGCAGCCAGTCGGACAGTTGCCGCGACGACGCCACGTACACGATCCGCCCGAGGCCCACCCAGGCGTGCGCGGCCGCGCACATCGGGCAGTGCTCGCCGGAGGTGTACACCGTCGCCGCCGCCCGCTCCTCGGGCGTCAGATGGGCGGCCGCCCAGCGCGCCGGCTCGAACTCGGGGTGCCGGGTCCGGTCGCCCGAGGCCACCCGGTTGCGGTCCTCGGCGAGGACCGTGCCGTCGCCGCCCACCAGGACCGACCCGAACGGCTCGTCACCGGCCCGCAGCGCCTCGGCCGCCAGCTCGACGCACCGCCGCAGATGGGTCAGCTCGGTGTCCTTCACGACCATGGCGTACGGCCCTCCTCACGACGTGATCTTCGACGTGCAGCCTACGATCGCCCACGCACGCCGGGAAGGCGCGCCGCCGGGCGAAGCCCGCCCCCGCACGGCGACGGCGTCCACCGGGCCCGCAAGCTCGCCTCGCGGCCGTGCGGCCCGGCCTGCCCCGGCGGTAAAGCTGTTGCCGCGCCCGGCGCCGGGTGCTGGAGTGACCCCATGGATCATGCAGCGGTGCTCGCCCTCTTCGACCGTGACATGCGCGAGGACGCCCAGCCGGACGGCCCTGACACGCGCGTCGAACGGGTGGGCGGCGTGGTGCGCCAGGTGTCGTCCGCGCGCGGCTGGAACGGCGTCGTCTGGTCCGACCTGGACGAGACGAACGCGCAGGCGGCGATCTCCGAGCAGATCGCCTTCTTCTCGCGGCTGGGCCGGGATTTCGAGTGGAAGCTGTACGGCCACGACCGGCCCGTGGACCTGGGGGAGCGGCTCAGGGCCGCCGGGTTCACGGCCGACCCCGAGGAGACGCTGATGATCGCCGAGGCCGCCGGTCTCGACCTCGACGCCGAGCCGCCCGAGGGCGTCCGCCTGCTGCCGGTCACCGACGCGGCGGGCGTGCACCTCGTGGCCGACGTGCACGAGAAGGCGTTCGGCACCGACGGCTCCCGCCTGCGCGAGCAGCTGCTGGCCCGGCTGGCAGGGGAACCGGACACGATCGTCGCCGTGGTCGCACTGGCCGGCGACGAACCGGTCAGCGCGGCCCGTATGGAGCTCCTGCCCGGCACCCGCTTCGCCGGGTTGTGGGGCGGCGGCACCGTCGAGGGCTGGCGCGGGCGAGGCGTGTACCGCGCCCTGGTCGCCCACCGCGCCCGCGCGGCCGTCGAACGCGGCTACCGCTACCTCCAGGTCGACGCCTCCAGCCAGAGCAGACCCATCCTGGAACGCCTCGGCTTCGCACCACTGACCACGACGACTCCGTACACGTACGTGCCCCGGGCCGCGTAGCGGAAGTGCCCGGCAAGGGAGGCGCGGAGTCCGTCCCCGATCCAGAATGCTCGGATGGTCGTGCTTGAGACTCCTCGTCTGACCCTGCGTCGCTGGCGCGCGGGTGACATTGCCCCCATGGCAGCGGTCAATGCAGATCCCGAGGTCATGCGGTGGATCGGTGACGGCAGTCTCCGTGACGAACAGCAGACTCGCCGCGGCATCGAGGCGATCGAGCGTGAGTGGGATGAACAGGGCTTCGGCCTGTTCGCCGTGGAGATCCGCTCCACCGGCAGACTGGCCGGGTTCACCGGTCTTTCGGTCCCCCACTTCATGCCGGAGTTGCTGCCCGCGACCGAGGTCGGCTGGCGGCTGGCGCGTGCCTACTGGGGACAGGGCCTGGCCACGGAGGCCGCTGCGGCTGCCGTGCGGTTCGGGTTCGAGGACCGCGGGCTGGAGCAGATCGTCAGCATCGTCCAGGTGGGCAACGGCGCCTCCGAGCGCGTCATGACGAAACTGGGGATGCTTCCGGTCCGGGAGACCGTCGATCCCAGCTGTGGTCGCCGCGTGCGCGTCTTCGAACTGTCGTCTGACCGGTACGTCGGAGCCACTCGTCGACGGTTTTGATAGGAACAGTCGCCCCGCATCGGCCCTCGCCCGGCCCGGTAAGCCGTGGCGAGGTCCACTTCCGTGGGGATGTCACATCCGTGGCGACCCGGTTCGTCGCATCGGTATGACGACGAACACGAACCAGAGCATCCTCCTCGCGGGGGCCGGTGGCGTCCTCGGCGGCCACATCACCCGTGCCCTGACCGAGGCCGGGCACAAGGTCACCGGGCTCGGCCGGGGACCGGCCCACCAGGTGCGCGCCGACCTCATGGACCGGGACGGGCTGCTGCGCGCCGTCGAGGGGCGGCACTTCGACACCGTCATCCACGCCGCCACCGCCCTGCGCAAGGCGCCGATGCGCCATCGCGACATGTACGCCACCGACGCGCTGCGCGTCGAAGGCACCGCCCACCTCGTCGAGGCCGCGCAGGCCACCGGCGCCCGCCGTTTCGTCAGCGAGTCCATGGTCTTCGGTTACGGTTACGGGGACTTCGGCGATCGCACCCTCACCGAGGACGACCCGTTCGGCCCGCGCGGCACCACCCCGGAACTGGAGCGGCACGTCGAGGGCATGCGGATCAAGGAACAACTCACCTTCGAGGCGGACGGACTGGCGGGCATCTCCTTGCGGTTCGGCCTGTTCTACGGCCCCGGCGGCACCGACGCCATCCTGGCCATGCTCCGGAAGCGGCAACTGCCCGCCCCCGACGACCACGGCCGGGTCCTGCCCTGGATCCACCTCGCCGACGCGGCGCGCGCGGTGGTGGCCGCCGTCGAACGCGGCCGGGCCGGCCAGGCGTACAACGTCACGGACCGCACCCCGCTCGGCTTCCGTGCCCATCTCCTGTGCGTGGCGCAGGAGTTCGGGCTGCCGAAGCCGCTGACGGTGCCGCTGTGGCTGACCCGGGCCATGCCGTACGCGCACACGATGATGTCGACCAACATGCGCGTGTCCTCGGCGAAGGCGGAACGGGAGCTGGGCTGGACACCCGAATACCCCTCCTGCCGCGATGGCCTCGCGGCGTCGGCTGCGTCGGCTGCGCGACGTTGAAGCGCCAACTGGGGCTGTTCGGACCGCAGTCGGGGTCCGACCGGCCCCGCCTCACGGAGCGGCGCGGCTGGCAATCTCGTCCATGGGTACACCACCCGGGGACAGCCTCCCGCGGCGTCCGACACTCCCGCTCAGGGCGCACGGTCGAGGCGACGGGCCCGCCGACTGCTGAGGGGAGCCGCGTCGGCGGGCCTGACCAGCGCCCACTGCCAGGGGTAACGCCCCCTGCCAGGGCCTACCGCCCCCGGCCAGGGCTACGCACGGGAACGCCGACCGCGGACTCCAGTGCGCCGCGCCGCGCAGGCTCGCCGCACACCCGCCGGTACCACCCGCCGTGCCGCCCCCGCACCCCTCAGCGGCGCGCCCTCGACCGGTCCAGTGCGGCGACGCCCAGCGCGGCGAGGCCGATCTGGATGAGCCACTCGATCCAGTCGATGCCCTTGGTGTCGGCCACGCCGAAGGCACTCGCCAGCGCCGAGCCGATCAGCGCGGCCACGATGCCGACGAGGATCGTCAGCAGGATCCCGATGCGCTGGCGCCCCGGCACGACGAGCCGGCCCAGTACGCCGATGACGATGCCGATCACGATGGCACTGATGATGCCTGAGATCTCCATCTCCGCCCCTCTTTCCAAGGCCCCCGCACTTAGCAGATGCCCCCTCGGGGAGGGGGACAGTCCGTTCCGTTTCAAGCACGGGTCAACGTCGGGTCATCTCCGCGGGGTGCGGCCGGTGACGCCTGTTCAGCCCCTGTTCTGCCATGTACCGTTCAATCGGTCGCACGGGTCCCGTCCGACCGAACGTCTACGCGCGCAGATGCGCTGTGTCTACGCGCGTAGGTCCGGCCCCGCATCCCGCACCACACGTCCCCAACCCCACTCGGAGGTACGCCGGATGCTCACTCGTTCCAGAACCCGCCACAGACTCACCACGGCCCTCGCGGTCTTCGGTCTGCTCGGCACGGGCGCCGCTCTCCAGGCCACGGCAGGTGCCACCCCCGCCCGCGCGGCCACCACCCATCGCGTCCTCTTCGACGACGGCCACGCCGAGGAGGCGGGCAACGCGGACTGGATCATCTCGACCAGCAAGCCGGATCCGCTCGGCCAGGACTCCACCCCGTCCGCCGAGACGGACTGGACCGGGGCGCTGTCGTCCTGGGGCGTCGCGCTGCAGAAGACGGGCAGCTACAGCCTCAAGACGGCCACCGGCGCGCTCACTTACGGCGGCTCGTCCTCCACCGACCTGTCGAACTTCGACACCCTGGTCCTGCCGGAGCCCAACACTCTGTTCACCACTGCCGAGAAGACGGCCATCATGACGTTCGTCAAGAACGGCGGCGGACTGTTCATGATCTCCGACCACACCGGAGCCGACCGCAACAACGACGGCTACGACGCGGTCGAGATCCTCAACGACCTGATGACCAACAACAGCGTCGACTCGACCGACCCGTTCGGCTTCTCCATCGACTCGCTGAGCATCAGCTCCGACTATCCGTCCGCCATCAGCGACAGCACCGACCCGGTGCTGCACGGCTCCTTCGGCACCGTCTCCAAGAGCCTCATCGCCAGCGGCACCACCGCCACCCTCAAGCCCGCCGACAACTCCGCGGTCAAGGGCCTTCTCTACCGCACCGGTTACTCCGGCAACACCGGCGCGTTCTTCCTGACGTCCACCTTCGGCAGCGGCCGCGTCGCCTTCTGGGGCGACAGCTCACCCATCGACGACGGCACCGGCCAGTCCGGCAACACCCTCTACGACGGCTGGAACGACTCCGGCGCCACCAACGCCGCCCTGGCGCTGAACGCCACCGCGTGGCTGGCCGGCGCGGGCAGCAGCAGCGGAGGCGGCGGGGGTTCGGGCACCTGCACGGCGGCCCAGCTGCTCGGCAACAACGGCTTCGAGTCCGGCAGCACCACCTGGAGCGCCTCCAGCGGCGTGATCACCAACTCCACCAGCGAGTCGGCGCGTACGGGTTCGTACTACGCCTGGCTGGACGGCTACGGCAGCGCCACCACCGACACGCTGTCGCAGTCGGTGACCATTCCCTCCGGCTGCACCACCGCCGCCCTGAGTTTCTATCTCCACGTCGACACGGCGGAGACCAGTACCAGCACGGCCTACGACACGCTCAAGGTCCAGGTCCTCAACAGCTCCGGGACCGTGCTGGGCACTCTGGCGACCTACTCGAACCTGAACGCCGGGAGCGGCTACACCCAGCGCAGCTTCAGTCTCGCGAGCTACGCGGGCCAGACCGTCACGCTGAAGTTCACCGGCACCGAGGGCTCCACCCTGCAGACCTCCTTCGTCATCGACGACACGGCTCTCAACGTCAGTTGAGGCCCACGGGGCCCGGTCGCCGGGCCGGGCCCCTTCGGTCACGCGGCCGGGACGGTGTGCTCGGGCGTGTTCCAGCCCGAGACCCGCAGACGCGGCGCCGAACCGTGCAGATCGGCCGTGCGGTAGCGGGCGGTGAGCGTCACCGACTCGCCCGGCCACAGACTCACCTCGTTGTCCGACCACCGCACCGGCAGCACCGGCCGGCCCCTGGCGTCCACCAGGTGTACGTCGGTCAGCAGCGACGGCGTCCTGCCGCCGCCGGTGTTGCGCAGGGTGACCGTCGTCGTGGACGTGCCGGCCGAGGACACCGTCGACGCGGTGACCGACACCGGTACCTGCGCCATCGAGGCCAGGCCCTTCAGGTCGGCGTAGCCGGTCGTCGGCGTGTAGTACCAGTCGGTGTGGGCCCAGTCGAGCGTGTCGGGCTCGGTGGACAGCCAGTAGACGTTCCGGCCGACCTCCTTGCCCGAGTCGTCGGTCAGGGTCAGCCGCAGCAGGTACGTCTTCGCCAGTCCGCTCACCGACGAGGGCAGGGTGAGCGCGGTGGTGTGGGCGCCGTCGCCGCTCACGTTCACACCGGTGACTGTCTTGTCGTACCTCTGGGTGCCGTCGGGGTTGAACAGGGTCGCCCGGACGCCGAGCCCGGAGGCCGCCGTGTGCCGGTTGTCGACGACCACCACCGAACGGTCGTCGTAGGAGTACTGGACGTGCAGCGGCTCGTTCGCCTTCTTGGCGCCGAAGTAGGCCCCGCCCTGGTCGAGGTAACGGTCCATCAGCTGCCAGTGCAGTGACGTCCAGCCGCTGTTGAACATCCAGTAGACGACACCCGTCGAGGGCTTGGCGGCGTCGGTGGCGTTGCGCTCGTACGCCTCGAACTGCGCGCGGACGTTCTCGTACTGGGCGAGCTGGGCCTTCCTGACGTAGTCGGTGAGGCCGGTCGGGGCGCCGTAGCGGCCGGTGAGGGCGTCGTCGTAGAGCTTGAGGGTGCCGAAGGTGGACGACGGTGAGCGGTGGTACTGCTTGGCGCTCGGGTCCTTCCAGAGGGTGTCGAGTTCGGCCGGGGTCATCATGCGGCGCAGGGTGTCGAGGGTGGGGATGTCGGGGCCCGCGCTGGTCTCGGAGTTGAAGCCGGTGGCGCCGCCCTCGCGCTTGGCGTACCAGTAGTTCGGCGGGATCCAGTCGTAGGGGCCGGTCATCTTCATGCCCGAACTGCCTGATTGCGGAGAGGAGTTGTCGGAGGCGGCGGCCACGACGGGGGTGTTCCAGTCGGCTGCCTTCAGCGCGTCGAGGTAGTTCTTCTCGATCGTCGCGTCGGGTGCGAAGTCGCTGCCGATCAGGAAGGAGGCGACGCTCGGGTGGTCGCGCAGACGGGCGGCCTCGGCGGCCATGGACGCCTTGGCGACCGGGTAGTCGGCGGGCGTCCACTTGTCGCCGGGCTCGTCGCCGTTGACCTGGCCCTCCCACTTGTCGCAGCACTCCCAGCCGGGCAGCGTGAGGATGCCGTAGCGGTCGGCGAGGTCGAAGAACTCGTCCGGTTCCAGGTGGCCTTCGAGGCGGATGGTGTTGAGGCCCAGGTCGAGGGCGTACCGCAAACGGTCCTCGACGTACCTCCGGTCCCAGCGGAGGAACTCGTCCGGTGACCAGCCGCCGCCCTTGATCAGCAGCTTGCGCCCGTTGACGCGGTACTGGCGGGCGCCGTCGGAGTTCAGGGGCGCCCGGACGTCCCGGATGCCGAAGGTCTCGTGCGCCGTGTCGGAGGGGGAGCCGGAGACGGACGCGGTGAGGTTCAGGTCGTACAGGGGCTGACCGCCCATGCCGGCGGGCCACCACACCTTCGGGGACCTCAGATGGAGACCGGGCACGTCGGAGGGGGTGAAGGTGACGGTCTTCGTCTGGTGGGCGGCGAGGGCGACGGCGCGCGTGAACGTCGTCGAACCGACGCTGCCGGAGACCGTGGCCGTGACCGGGGCGTCGGAGTCGTTGCGGGCCTGCGCCTTGACGGTGAGGTCGGCCGAGGCGAGGGAGGGGACGTCCAGCTTCGTCACCACGTGGGCGTCGCGCAGGGCGACCGGGCCGCCCCGGCGGATCACCACGTCGCGGACGATGCCCATGTTCTCGTCGGGCGGGGGCTGGAGCCAGTCGATCCAGCCCATGGTGAGGTTCCTGGTCGGGTCGTTGGGCCGGATCCGGAAGGCCACGGTGTTCGTCCCCGGGCGGACCAGCGAGGTGACGTCCAACTCGTGGTGGGTGTAGGCGCCGGTGACGTCCTTCGTGGTGGCGACCCGCTTGCCGTCGACGTACACGTCCGCCGCGGAGATCACCCCGCTGAAGTCGAGGTAGGTGCGCTCGGAGGTGTCGGCGACCGTGAAGTCGGAGCGGTACCACCAGGGAACCTGGAAGTCGGACTTGGGGATCTTCCGCTGCTCGGTCGAGTAGAAGGGGTCGGCGTACAGGCCGTCGGCGAGCAGGGCCGCCAGGACGGTGGAACGCGGGCCGGCCGGGTGCCAGCCGGTCGCCGGGTAGCCGGGGGAGGAGACGGCGGCCGCGGAGTCGGGGACCTCGGCCGTCGACTGGATGGCGTAGCCGGACAGGGCGGTCGTGCTGCCCGGCGCTGCGGGGACCCTGGTGACCCGGGTGGGCGGGGCCGGCCGGCCGGGGTCCGGTCCGCCGGTCCAGGCGCCGGTGGTGAGGGAACCCAGCAGTCCCAGGATCGCGGTCGCCGTGGCGAGACGCTGTCTGTTCACGGAGGCTCCAGCTCTCGTAAAGTTAGGAAACTTTACTAACGCGAGGCAGGCTAGGACCCGGTGAAGGGTGTGTCAATCACCCCGGCCGGCGCCCGAGTTGGTCAGGAGGCGGCCCTGACCGACGTCCGAGTCGCCAGGAGACGGCCCTGCCTGACGTCCGACTTGCTCAGGAGGCGGCCGAGCGGCGCTCGAACACCACGTCCCGGGCGGTGTCCAGGGCGGTGGCCACCGCGCCCAGCAGTACCGCGTCCTCGCCCAGCCGGCTGGGCGCGATCCTGGGCCGCAACGGGGTCAGCGCACGGAGGTTGTCGCGCACCGGCTGCAGCAGCAGGTCCACGCTGTGGCCCACTCCGCCGCCCAGCACGACGAGATCCGGGTCCAGCACCGCCGCGGCCGCCGCCACCGTGTACGCGATGCGCTCGCCCTCCAGGCGCACCGCCCTGACCGCCGCGTCGTTGCCCTGCCGGGCCGCGTCGAACACCGCCTTGGCCGTGAGCTGCCCGCTCATGCCGAACCGGCGCGCCGCCTCCACGACGGCCACCCCCGACACCGCGTCCTCCAGCCGGGCCGGCTTCTGCTGCCCCGGCCACGGCAGGAACCCGATCTCGCCGGCCAGCCCGTGCGCCCCCGTGAACAGCCGCCCGTCGCCGACCACGCCCATGCCGAGCCCGGTGCCGATCAGGATGTAGGCGAACAGCCTGCTGCCCGCGCCCACTCCGTAGGTGTACTCGCCCAGGGCGGCGAGATTGGCGTCGTTGTGCACCTCCAGCGGGACGCCCAGCTCCGCGCGCATCCGGTCGAAGAGGCCGGCGCGCCCCCAGCCCGGCAGGTGCATCGCGTACCGCACCCGGCGCTGCTTCTCGTCGTAGACGCCGGGCGTGCCCACCACCGCGTGCACCACCTCCTCGGGCGCCACGCCCGACCCGGCGACCACCTGGCGGGCCGTCGTCACCACCAGGTCGGCCAGAGCGCCCGAGCTGCGCGCCCGGTTGCGCACGTCGGAGCGGGCGACGAGGGTGCCGTCCAGGTCGGCGACGGCCACCCGGAGCCAGCTGCGTCCGATGTCGATGCCGAGGGCGTGGCCGGCAGCGGGATCCGGCGCGTACAGGACCGCCGTACGGCCGCGTTCGGGTGCGTGGGTGCCCACCTCGCGCACCAGGCCCGCCGACTCCAGCGAGGCGAGCGCGCTGGAGACCGTCGGCTTGGACAGTCCGGTGTCGCGGGCGAGCTGCGCCCGGGACGCGGCGCCGGACGCGCGCAGCCGGTCCAGGAGCAACCGCTCGTTGGTGCTGCGCAACCGCTGCCGGTTCCAGGGCTGTTCCTGCTGCTCCACGACGTCACCGGCGGCCATCGCACCATTCTCGCGCATACGGGCTCCCCTCTTGACGCATCAAGTAAGGCTCCTTAACTTTATCGGCCAGTCAGCCACCGGATACCGGCCCGCACGCCGTACCGCACCCTCCCGCCTCGCACCCACCCCCAGGAGCCCTCATGTCCGGTAGCCCGCCACCCACCGGTGGCTTCGTCCGTCGCGTCGGCCTGTTCCAGGCCACGGCGATCAACATGAGCCAGATGTGCGGCATCGGCCCGTTCGTCACGATCCCGCTGATGGTCGCCGCCTTCGGCGGCCCCCAGGCGGTGATCGGATTCATCGCGGGCGCGATCCTCGCGCTGGCCGACGGGCTGGTCTGGGCCGAGCTGGGCGCGGCCATGCCCGGCTCCGGCGGCAGCTACGTCTACCTGCGCCAGGCCTTCCAGTACCGCACCGGCCGGCTGATGCCGTTCCTGTTCGTGTGGACGGCGATGCTGTTCATCCCGCTGATCATGTCGACCGGAGTGGTCGGCTTCGTGCAGTACCTCGGCTACCTGGCCCCGGATCTGACGGAGACCCAGGGCGACCTGATCGGCCTCGGCATGGTCGCGCTCGTCGTCCTGCTGCTGTGGCGCGGCATCGAGAACATCGCGCGGATCACCGCCGTGATGTGGACGGTCATGATCGCCTCGGTCTTCCTGGTGATCATTGCAGCCGCCACCGACTTCAGCGCGCACCTGGCCTTCACCTACCCGGCCCACGCCTTCGACCTGGCAAGCAACCACTTCTGGCTCGGCTTCGCCGCCGGCCTGACCATCGGCATCTACGACTACCTCGGCTACAACACCACGGCCTACATGGGCGCCGAGATCAAGGACCCCGGCCGCATCCTGCCCCGCTCGATCATCTTCTCCATCCTCGGCATCATGGCGATCTACCTGCTGCTGCAGATCGGCACCCTGGGCGTCATCGACTGGCATCGCATGACCGACCCGAAGGACATCGCCTCCACCTCGGTGGCCTCGGCGGTGCTGGAGAAGACCTGGGGCAAGGGGGCGGCCGACACGGTCACCGTGCTCATCCTGATCACGGCGTTCGCCTCCGTCTTCACCGGACTGCTCGGCGGTTCCCGCGTGCCGTACGACGCGGCCCGCGAACGCGTCTTCTTCCGCCCCTACGCCAAGCTCCACCCTCGCCACCGCTTCCCGATGCTGGGCCTGGCCACCATGGGGGTGATCACCGCCGTCGGCTTCCTGATCGGCCGGCACACCGACCTGGCGACCCTGATCCAGCTGCTGACGACCGTGATGGTGCTCGTCCAGGCACTCGCCCAGATCGTCGCTCTGACGGTGCTGCGCAAACGGCAGCCCGCGCTGCGCCGCCCCTACCGCATGTGGCTCTACCCGCTGCCGAGCATCGTCGCCTTCGTCGGCTGGTGCGTGATCTACGGCTACGCGGACAAGAACTCGCCGGGCCGCCACCCCATCGAGTGGTCCCTGGCCTGGCTGGCCCTGGGCTGTGTCGCCTACCTGTTGTGGGCCCGCTTCGAGAAGGTGTGGCCGTTCGGACCGAAGGAGATCACCGAGGAGTACCTGAAGGCCGACGAACCCGACGCGGCACCCGCGGGCGCCTGAGCGCTAGGATTCCCGCAACTCACAGGCCTCCCCGGCCGGACACGCTCCGCCGGGGAGGCTTTTCGCATGTCCGGACCTTTTCGGACCGTCTTCTGGAGCGCCTCATGCCCGATCTGTCCGTCCGCCTCGCGACCGCCCGGGACCGGCTCGTCGTGGAGCGGCTGTGGCTGATGTTCCGTCACGACCTGTCCGGCTTCCGCGGCGTGCTGCCGAACCCGGACGGCACCTTCCGCGGCGACCGGATCGAGGCGGCCTTCACCCGGGACGGCTGGGCACCGTACCTCTTCCTCCGCGACGACCGCCCCGCCGGCTTCGCCTTCGTCCGCGCGCTGAACGGTCCGGTGCGCGTGCTGAACAGCTTCTTCGTGGTGCGCGGCGCGCGTGGGGAAGGCGTCGGCCTGCGGGCGGTGCGGGAGGTCGTGGCCAGGCATCCGGGGCCCTGGGAGGTCGCCTTCCAGTACGACAACGAGGCCGCGGTCCGCTTCTGGCGCCGCGTCGCCCGCGAACTCGCCGGTGACGCCTGGTCGGAGGAGGCGCGGCCGGTGCCGGACAGGCCCGGACTCCCGCCGGACGCGTGGATCTCCTTCGCCGTCGGACAGGCGGGTTCATTGACATGCAGGTAATTACCTGCATAACGTTGAGTGTGCGAGAAGAGAGCGACACCGGGATGGACAAGGTCTTCAAGGCGCTGGCCGACGACACGCGCAGGCGGCTGCTGGACCGGCTGCACGAGCACAACGGCCAGACGCTGGGCGAGCTGTGCGGGCGCATCGACATGACACGCCAGTCGGTGACCCAGCATCTGGCCGTTCTCGAGGCCGCGAACCTCGTCAGCACGGTGCGGCGGGGGCGGGAGAAGCTGCACTACCTCAACCCGGTCCCGCTCCACGAGATCCAGGAACGGTGGATCGACAAGTTCGAGCGCCCGCGCCTGAGCGCGCTCGCCGCCGTGAAACGACAAGCCGAGGAAGCCATGACAGACAAGCCCACGTTCGTGTACGTCACCTACATCCGCAGCACGCCCGAGAAAGTCTGGGACGCGCTCACCGACGCGGACCTCACCGCCTCGTACTGGGGCCACAGCAACGTCTCGGACTGGCGCCGGGGTTCACGCTGGGAGCACGTCCGCACGGACGGCTCCGGCATCGCCGACGTCGTCGGCACCGTGGTGGAGAGCGATCCCCCCACCCGGCTGGTCACCACCTGGGTGGACCCGCAGAAGGAGGGTCAGGAGGACACGTACTCCCGGGTCACCTTCGACATCACCCCGCACGAGGACATCGTCCGCCTCACCGTCACGCACGAGGACCTGTGGGACGAGGGCGCTCTGTCCGACGTGTCGGGCGGCTGGCCGGCGGTGCTTTCCAACCTCAAGTCCCTGCTGGAGACCGGCAGTCCGCTGCCGCAGGAGCCGTGGCTGGTCCCCGGCCACTGAGGACGGTGCGGTGGACCGCGGAGGGGCCTCCGGGGGGCGCCGACCCTCCCCGGAGGCCATCGGGGAGGAGGGGAGCTCCCCGGCCCGCCGGTCCGTCAGCCGGTACCGCGGTACACCTCTACTTCCGTCGCGGGGCGCCCGGCGGATGCGGTGCGGCGCCGTAAGAATCCGCGCCACCGGCGCACCAGGACGGCGGCGCCGACCGAGGCCACCAGCAGAGCCACCGGCCCCGGCAGCGCGGCCGACGGTCTCCCGCCGGACCTGGGTGCGGTGCCGGCCGCCCCGCGCATCCGCTCGGCGACCGTCCGACTTACCGCGGCGGGAGGCCGCCTGGTCAGGCCGTCGCCCGGCCCGGGGCTCCGGCCCGCCGCGACGACCCGCACCAGCCCGGCCAGCGCGTCGGCGCACTGCAGGCACTCCGCCACATGCCCCTCGGCCGCCACGACGTCCGCGGAGCGGGGAAGCCGGCTCCCGTCGAGGGCGAGGGTCACGAGCAGCTCCGGCGGTACATGGCCGATGCGGTACGGGCCGGGCATGCGCCCCCTCCTTCTCGAACGGGTGTGTTCACAGCAGCGCACCGTTTCTGCGTCGAAAGAAGGTGCGAACGGTGCGAGCGGCGGCTCGTCAGCTCGTCAGCTCCTCAGAAGTCCTCCTCCTGCAGCCGCCGCCGCAACTGCTGCAGGCCGCGGCGGGCATGGCTCTTGACCGTGCCCAGCGGCCAGCCCGTGCGCTGTGCGATCTGGGTCTGGGTGAGGTCCTCGTAGAAGGCCAGCCGCAGCACCCGCTGCTGGGGAGCCGGCAGCCTGGCCAACTCGTCCAGGACGAGCACACGGTCGAGAGCCGCGTCGGGCTGCACCGCCGAGGGCTCGGACAGGTCCGGTGAGGAGCCGACGGAGGCCACGGCCGCCAGGCGGCGGGTGCGGGCCGAGAGCGCGTCGGCGATCTTGCGCCTGGTGATGCCGACGATCCAGCCCCCGACCGTGCCGCGCTCCGGCCGGAAGGCCCCGCTTCCGCGCCACACCCCGAGGAACACCTGCTGGGTGACGTCCTCCGCCTCCTTCGCGTCGCCCAGGGAGCGCCAGGCCAGCGTGTGCACCATGCTCGACCAGCGACGGTAGGCCGCCTCCAGGCAGTGCTCGTCGCCCTCGGCCAGCCCGCGGGCGAGTTCGTCCTCTGCGAGCGACTCCGCCGCCGGGGCCGTCGGGGGTGCGTAAGGTACGGGCCCGGGGCGGGCTGCCGCGGGGGCCGGTGCGACGGTGCTGCGCTGTGGGCACATGACGGCGGCTCCTCGCGTCGGACGAGCGGGCGGACGAGCGGGCGGACCGGGCACGTCCGCCGGAGCGGGTGCCGGTTCGCCCATGCTGGGAGTTCGGTAACAAGGTCATCAACTCGCATCGTTTCTGCGTCGTATAGGCTCGCTCCATGAGCGATGCGGCCGCGTACGGCGATGTCCCGCACGGCGGGGAGGGTGGCGAGGTGTCAGCCGCCACCGAGGCGGGCGTGCCGCTGACGACCGGTGCCCTGGCCCGGCGGCTCGGGGTCTCGCCGACCACGTTGCGCTCCTGGGACCGCCGTTACGGCATCGGCCCCGCGGCCCGCGCCGACGGACGGCACCGCCGCTGGACCCGGCAGGACGTCGCCGTGCTCGAGGCGATGTGCCGGCTGACCTCGTCGGGAGTACCGCCCGCGGAGGCGGCCCGAGCCGCCAAGGAGACGGCCGACACCCCGCCGGGAACGGCCGAGGCGCACGTCCGGCCACCGACGCCGAGCGCCTCCAAAGCGGCCGGCACACTGCCCCTCGGCGACGTGCGCCAGGAGTGCCGGGGACTGGCCCGGGCCGCCGTACGACTGGACGCCCCGGCCGTCGAGGCGCAACTGGCCGCCGCCGTGGAGCAGTACGGCGTCGCCGTCGCCTGGCAGGAGGTGATGGCGCCGACGCTGCACGCCGTGGGACGCAAGTGGGCCTCGTCCGGCGACCGCTACGTCGAGGTCGAGCACATGCTGTCCTGGCACGTCTCCACCACCCTGCGCAGGCACACCCCCGCTCCGGAGCGACAGGGCGACGTCTCGGCCACCGGGCCCGTCGTGCTGGCCTGCGTCCCCGGTGAACAGCACACCCTGGCGCTCGAGGCGCTCAACGCCGCCCTGGGCGCTGTCCACCTGCCGACACGGATGTTCGGCGCCGCCGTACCGGTGGAGGCGCTCACCGCGGCGGTGCAGCGACTGGGACCGTCGGCCGTGGTGCTGTGGGCGCAGGCGCGCTCCACCGCCAGCCTGCCGCTGGCCCGGCACGTGGCCGACACCCAGTGGGGCGTCAAGGGCGCGCGACGCGGACCGCTGGTCGTCCTGGGCGGACCCGGCTGGTCCGGCCCCTCGACGCGGGGACTGCCCAGACCCCAGACCCTGCCGCAGGCCCTGGACCTCCTTTCCGGCGCCCACCGGAGCGAGGCGACCGTCGAACACCCCTGACGGCCCGCGTCGCTGTCCGATCCGTGTCGCCGTCCGTCCGGCGTCGCCCGCCTGGCCTGCGGGTGCCGTAGCCGCGCTCGGTCGTGTGCCGGCTCCGGCCGCGCACCGCCGAGCTGCGGCGACCCGCAAGGTGGATGGGCACGGGCAGCCCCGACCCGGGTCGGCCCGTCGTCCGGGAAAGCCTCCATTCAGGCGCCCGCACCGCGCAGCGGCCCCCGCGGGACCTCTGTCCGGCCGCCGGGTGCGATACGGGCGGGCGCATCCGGGGAACCTGTGGCACCGGAAGGCATCGGCACAGGCGTGTGCCGGCGTACCAGCACGACCGCCGACCGGACGTCCGCGAACTCAAGGAGCCCACCATGCCCGCGCCCGCCCGTACTCCCGACGTCCTCGTGATCGGCGCGGGTGTCGCCGGACTCGCCTGCGCCCGGGATCTGCTCGCCGCCGGGCTCGAGGTCGACGTGGTCGAGGCCTCCGACGCGGTGGGCGGGCGGATGCGCTCGGACCGCGTCGAGGGGTTTGTCGTCGACCGAGGCTTCCAGGTCTTCAACACCTCCTACCCGCAGGTGCGGCAGCGTCTGGCGCTGCGCGACCTCGGGCTCCGGCCGTTCACGCCGGGGTTCCTCGTGCACACCGCGGAGGGCAGGCTCCGCTTCAGCGACCCGACGCGGCGCCCCCGCACCCTGCCGGACCTGCTCCCGGGACGGCTCGCCGGCCCGCGTGATCTGGCGGCGCTCGGCCTGCTGTCGGCGCGGGACATGCTCGCGCCCCTGCGCCTGGTGAAGCGCGGGCGGGAGAGCACCACCCGCACCGCGCTCGCCGGCGCGGGCTTCTCCGAGGGGTTCGTCGAGCGCTTCTTCCGCCCGTTCCTGTCGGGCGTCTTCCTGGAGGACGAACTGGAGACGTCCAGCCGGTTCTTCCATCTCGTGTGGCGCAGCATGCTGCGCGGCACCCTGTGCCTGCCCACCGACGGGATCGGGGCGGTGCCCCGCGAGCTGGGGGCGGCGCTGCCGACCGGCACCGTCCGGCTGGAGACGGCCGTGACCGGGCTGACGGACGAGGGCGCCGTCACGGCCGACGGCACCGAACTGCCCGCCCGCACGGTGGTGGTGGCCACCGGGCCCGGCCCGGCCGCACACCTGCTGCCCGGGCTGGACCTGCCCGACTACCGGACGGTGACCACGTACTACCACGTGGCGCCGCGCCCGCCGCTGGCCGAGCCCACCCTCCTGGTCGACGAGCGCCGCCGCTTCCTCAACACGTGCGTGCTGAGCGAGGTCGTCCCGGACTACGCGCCCGCCGGCTCCGCCCTCGTGGCCACCTCCGTCCTCGGCAGGGACGCCGAGAAGCGGGAGACGGCGGTGCGCGAGGCACTCGCCGAGGTGTACGACGGCGACACCGACGGCTGGGACCTGCTGACCAGCCGCACGATCCAGGACGCGCTGCCCGCGATGCCGCCTCCGCAGCCGCTCAGCCGCGGCACCCGTGTCGGCCGGGGCCGCTATGTGTGCGGCGACCACCGCTCCACCGGCTCGGTCCAGGGAGCCCTCGCCTCAGGAGCGCGCGCGGCCCGCGAGGCACTGCGGGACCTGCACCGCGCCTGACGCGCCGGGGACCTCAGGGCGGACCGTCGCCTCGGCGCTTGTCCTCGCGCAGGAGTTCGTCGAGGTCTGATAGGCGGTCCAGGCCGCGCACCGCCCGGGTCATGCGCGGGTTGGGTTCCAGGAGGCCGCGATGGCGGTGCAGGAAGGCCCAGTAGCCGGCCGTGAACGGGCAGGCCGCCTCGCCGACGCGGTCGGTCGGCCGGTAGGCGCACGGACCGCACAGGTCGCTCATGCGGTTCACGTACGCCCCGCCCGAGGTGTACGGCTTGGTGGTCATGCGCCCGCCGTCGGCGTACTGGGACATGCCGACCACGTTCGGCAGCATCACCCAGTCGTAGCCGTCGACGAAGCAGCGGTGGAACCAGTCGGTCACCGCGGCCGGGTCCCAGCCCCGCTGCAGGGCGTGACTGCCGAGCAGCATCAGGCGCGGGATGTGGTGCGTCCAGCCGGTGTCGCGCACCTGTGCCAGGACCGTGGCGAGACAGCGCGCGGTGACCGCGCCGGCGTCCAGTTCCAGGAACCACTCGGGCAGCGGCGCGCGGTGGCGCAGCGCGTTGCGGTGCCGGTAGTCCTCGCCGAAGTACCAGTACAGCTGCCACACGTACTCGCGCCAGCCGGCGATCTGCCGTACGAACCCCTCGACGCTGTTGACGGGCGCGGCCCCGGACCGCCAGGCGTCCTCGGCGCGCTCGACGCATTCCAGCGGGTCGAGCAGTCCGAGGTTGAGCGAGGACGACAGCAGGCTGTGGCTCATCACCGGGTCGCCGGCGAGCACGGCGTCCTCGTGCGGGCCGAAGCCGGCCAGCCGGTGTTCGACGAACCGGGCGAGCGCGGCCAGTGCCTCGCGGCGGGTGGCCGGGAACCGGCGGGGGCCGTCGCGCCCCACGAATCGGATGCCCTCGTCGCGCTCCCAGCGGTCCAGGTCGTGGCGGACCTCCGCGTCCAGGTCGTCCTCGCGCGGCCGGTACGGTGCCGGGGCGCCCAGTGTCCTCGCCCCTTTCGGCGGCGGCTCCCGGTTGTCGTGGTCGTGGTTCCAGCGTCCGCCCGCGGGGGCGTCACCGTCCAGCAGGAGGCCGTGCCCGCGTCGCACCCAGCGGTAGAAGTCCTCCTGCAGCAGCCGTTGTCCGCCGTGGCCGTCGGCCCAGGCGCGGAAGTCCGTGTGCGGGACGAGGAAGCCGCGCGCGGGCAGCACGGTGACGTCGGGCAGCGACGACACCAGCCGCAGCGCGGCCCGGGAAGTGGGGTGATGAACAGTCAGAGACCGTTCAGGGAAGGCCTTTTGGAGTCCCTCGCGGTACGTCTCCGCCTTCACGTACGTCACCCGGTCGCCGAGTTCCGCGGCGCGGTGGCGCATGGCGGACAGCACGAGGTGCGCCTTGGCGCGGTGGAAGCGCCGGCGGCGGAAGACGGACCGGGCCTCGATCATCAGGACCGGTGCGCCGCGGTCGGGTCCGCCGTCGTCCGGGTTGAGGAAGTGCGGGCCGAGCTGGTCGCCGAACAGCCAGTGGGGGGTGGCCATGTGAGGGCTCCTCAGTCGCGGGCGCGGGCCCGCTTGAAGCGGGCGAGGCCCTCGGAGAGTTCGACGAGGGGGCCCGGGTAGCCGTCGAGGGCGGCACGGTCCAGGCCCTGCAGCTTCCACGGTTCGTGCACCGACGGGCCGTCCAGCCCGGCGAGTTCGGGGACCCAGCGGCGGACGTACGCGCCGTCGGGGTCGTAACGCTTGGCCTGGGTGACGGGGTTGAGGACCCGGTTGGGGCGGGTGTCGGTGCCGGTGCCCGCCATCCACTGCCAGTTCAGCTGGTTGTTGGCGATGTCGCCGTCGACCAGCAGCTCCAGGAAGTACCGGGCGCCCACGCGCCAGTCGACGTACAGGGTCTTGCACAGGAAGCTCGCGGTCAGCAGCCGGCTGCGGTTGTGCATCCAGCCCTCGTGCCGCAGCTGGCGCATCGCCGCGTCGATCACCGGGTAGCCGGTGCGGCCCTCCTTCCAGGCCTCGACGTCCTCGCGGGCGGTGCGCTCCGAGCGCCAACGGTCGTGCTTGGTGCGGTAGTCGGCGGTGGCGGCCGCGGGCCGGGCGGCCAGGACCTGGCGGTGGAAGTCGCGCCAGGCGACCTGCCGTACGAAGGCCTCGGCGCCGGGGCCGGCGACCTTGCGCGCCCGGTGGACCAGCTCGACCGGGGAGAGCGTGCCGAAGTGCAGATGGGGCGAGAGCCGGGAGGTTGCGTCCCCGGCCATGTCGTCGTGGCGGTCCTCGTAGGCGGCGACCCCGTCGCGCAGCCAGGCGGCCAGACGCCTGCGGCCCTCCGCCTCCCCGCCGGTCGCCAGGCCCTCCGACAGCCCCGACAGTCCGGAACGGGTGGGCAGTTCCTCGGAGCCGATGCCGTCCGGGACGCGGACGGTGCGCGGCGCGGCGAGCGTGTCGCGCAGCTGCGTCTGCGCCCACTGCCGGAAGTACGGGGTGAAGACGGCGAAGTGGTCCGACGAGGCCGGCGTGACCGCGCCGGGCGTGACGGCCGTGGTCACCGTCTCGTGGACGTGCAGGCGCCGCCCCTCCGCCTCCAGGGCGCGGCGCAGCCGCCGCTCGCGCAGGTGCGCGTAGGCGCTGACGTCACCGGCCATGTGGACGTCGTCGGCGTCGGTCTCGGCGACCACCTTGCACACCTCGTCGACGACGTCACCGGAGCGCACGATCAGCCGGCCGCCCCGCTCGCGCAGTCCGCTGTCGAGATCGCGCAGGCAGTCGGCGAGGAACGCCAGCCGGTTGGGCGCGGCGAACCCGGCCCCGGTGACGCCCTCGTCACGCACGAACAGCGGTACCACCGCCTGGGCCTCGCAGGCGGCGCGCAACGGGGGATGGTCGTGCAGGCGCAGGTCGGCGGTGAACAGGACGACCGAGACGTTCATGGTGCTTCTCTCCGGGGCGGCGAGTGGTGGACGGCCGATCAGGTGCTTCCGGCGCGGTGGACGCGGCGGATGCGGCTGTCAACGGCTCGGTGCGTTTTCCCTCTTGGGTGTGGTGGGCGTGCGCGACGCGGTGAGCGCGATGTTGCGGGCCATGCCGCCGAAGACGACCGCGTGGAAGGGGGAGACGCTCCACCAGTAGGCGTGGCCGAGCAGCCCGTGCGGGTGGAACAGGGCCCGCTGGCGGTAGCGGGTGCGGCCCTCGTCGTCGGTGTCGGCGCACATCTCCAGCCAGGCCAGTCCCGGCAGCCTCATCTCGGCCCGCAGCCGCAGCAGACGGCCAGGTTCGATCTCCTCCACGCGCCAGAAGTCCAGCGAGTCGCCGGTGCGCAGGTGTGCCGCGTCCCGCCGGCCCCGGCGCAGACCCACGCCGCCCACCAGCCGGTCCAGCCGGCCCCGGACCGCCCAGGCCAGCGGGAAGGAGTACCAGCCGTTGTCGCCGCCGATCCCCTCGATCACCCGCCACAGCGCCTCGCGGGAGGCGTCCACGACGAGCTCCCGCCGGTCGGTGTAGAGGCTGCCGCCCGCCCAGTCGGGGTCGGTGGGCAGCGGATCGCTGGGCGCGCCGGGCACCGACGCCGACGACCAGCGGGTGGTGACCTGGGCGTCGCGCACGCGCTGCAGGGCCAGCCGTACCGCCTCGTCGAAGGCGATCGGCCGGCCGGGGGCGTCGGGCACGTACCGGGCGATGTCGTGCTCGTGGCAGACGACCTCGTGGCGCAGCGACTCGGTCAGCGGCCGGGCGATCGACGCGGGGACCGGGGTGACCAGTCCGACCCAGTGGCTGGACAGGCCGGGGGTGAGCACGGGCACGGGAAGGATGACGCGACGGGGCAGTCCGGCGACGGCCGCGTAGCGCATCATCATGTCCTTGTACGTCAGCACGTCCGGTCCGCCGATGTCGAAGGCGCGGCTGACGTCGGCCGGCATCCGGGCGCTGCCGACGAGGTAGCGCAGCACGTCCCGTACCGCCACGGGCTGGATCCGGGTGCGCACCCAGCTCGGGGTGATCATCACCGGGAGGCGCTCGGTGAGGTAGCGCAGCATCTCGAAGGAGACGGAACCGGAGCCGATGACGACCGCGGCGCGCAGTTCGGTGGTGGGGACACCGGAGTCCCGCAGGATGCGGCCGACCTCGGCCCGCGAGCGCAGGTGCGGCGACAGCTCGCTCTCCGGTACCTGCGAGGGTGTCAGACCGCCGAGGTAGACGATGCGCCGCACGCCCCCCTCCCGGGCCGCCGCGCCGAAGATGCGGGCCGCTTTGCGGTCGGTGTCCTCGAAGTCGCCGCCGGAGCCGAGCGCGTGCACCAGGTAGTAGGCCACGTCGATGCCGCGCATGGCCTCGGCGACGGAGTGGGCGTCGGTGACGTCGCCGCGCACGACCTCCGCCTGCCCGGCCCAGGGGTGGTCGCGGAGTTTGCCGGGGGAGCGGGCCAGGCAGCGCACCCGGTGCCCCTCGGCGAGGAGTTCCGGCACCAGCCTGCCGCCGATGTATCCCGTCGCCCCGGTCACCAGGCAGCGCAAGCCCGGTCCGTCGTGGTCAGCGTTCATCTGCTCCGGGCCCTTCGTGTCGGTGTCCCTGTGATCACTTCCACGGTGGCGGCGGGATCGGATGCGGGCGGGCGCTTCTATAGGCTGATCGCGTGGCCAGAGCAGACGACCGGGAGCAGCGAGCGGTGGCGCCGGGACCCGACGGGGCGCTGCCCGAGGGGATCGACCTGCATGCCCTCGCCGTGCAGCTGCGCCGGATGAACGGCGAGATCAACCGTCTGGCGCACGGCTTCGCGGGCGAGCAGGGGCTGCACGCCACGGACGTCCAGGCCCTCGCGGCGATCCTGGACGCCGAGGAGCCGATGACGCCCGGCCGTCTGCGTGAGCATCTCGGGCTGACCTCGGGTGCGGTCACCGCCTGCGTCGACCGGCTGGAACGCGCGGGGCACATCCGGCGGGTCCGGGAGAGCGCCGACCGCAGGGTGGTGCACCTGTACTACGCGGCCGACGGCCGGGCCGCGGCCCGCACCTACTTCCGGCCGCTCGCGAAGGCGGCGGAGGCGGCCTGCGGGAAGTTCAGCGAAGGGGAACTCTCGGTCGTGCTGCGCTTCCTGGCGGCGATGAACGAGGAACTGGCTCCGCTCCGGTCTCCCGGCGACTGACCGACCAGCATCTGAACACTGCCGCGAAAACCGGTGCATCCGGCGAGGCTCCCGCGACGGAAGATCGGGCGTCACTTACGATCGAGGCGACTTATCTCAATCATTGAGATTGTTTTTCATTGAGATACCGAGGAGCTTGGAGAGTCATGTCCCTGACCCCGCGACGGGGCCGCTTCGTCGTACCCCTGCTCCTGCTCGTCGTCTGGCTCGGCATCGGCGGGGCCCTCGGCCCCTTCGCCGGACGGCTCGGCGAGGTGGCCACCAACGACCAGGCCGCCTTCCTGCCGCGCAGCGCCGAGTCCACGAAGGTGATCGGCGAGCAGCGGGCCTTCCAGCAGGACCAGACGCTGCCCGCGATCGTCGTCTGGACCGACGACGAGGGCGGTCCGGTACGGGACCGCCAGGCCGCCGCCGGACGCGCGCTCGCCTCCCTGTCCGACGTGTCCGGCGTGGTCGGTGACGTGTCTCCCGCGCTCCTCTCCCGGGACGGCAAGGCCCTCGAAGGTGTCGTACAGCTGAGGCCCGACCTGGGCGACCGGCTGCCGGACACCCTCGACCGGCTGCGCGCGGTCGCCGAGCGGGTGCCCGGCAGCACGGTCCAGCTGGCCGGACCGGCCGCCAGCCAGGCGGACCTGGCCGACGCTTTCGCCGGCATTGACGGCCTGCTGCTGGCCGTGGCCCTGGTGACCGTGCTGGTGATCCTGCTGCTCGTCTACCGCAGCGTCCTGCTGCCCCTGATGATCATCGTCGGGGCCGTGTTCGCCCTGGGGCTGGCCTGCGCGGTCGTCTACGCGCTCGCCGACCACGACCTCGTCCGCGTCGACGGCCAGGTCCAGGGCATCCTGTCCATCCTGGTGATCGGCGCCGCCACCGACTACGCCCTGCTGATCACCGCGCGCTACCGGGAGGAGTTGGCCGAGCGGGCCGACCGGTACGCCGCCGCGAGGGCCGCGCTGCGGCAGTCCTGGGGCGCCGTCGTGGCCAGCGCCGCGACCGTCGCCCTGGGACTGCTCGCCCTGCTGCTGAGCGACCTGACCAACAACCGCGCGCTCGGCCCGGTCGGCGCCATCGGCATCGTCTGCGCCGTCCTCAGCTCGCTGACGTTCCTGCCCGCCGTGCTCGTCCTGCTGGGCCGGGCCGCCTACTGGCCCGCGACCCCCCGCCCCACCGGCGCCCGGGGCGGCGGCCACGGCGTGTGGCGGCGCGTCGCCGCCGTGGTGGACCGGGCGCCCCGCAAGGTGTGGGCGGTGTGCCTGGCCGCCCTCGTGGTCTGCGCCGCCTTCGCCCCGACCCTCGCCTCCAAGGGCGTCCCGCTCGACGAGACCTTCGTCAACGACGCACCGTCCGTGTCCGCCCAGAGCACCCTCGCCCAGCACTTCCCCGGCGGCTCGGGCAACCCCACCGTCGTCATCGCGAACGCCGACCGCGTCGACCGCGTCCTCGCGGCGGCCCGCGGCACCGAGGGCGTCGCCTCCGCGGCCGGGGTCACCGCGTCCGGGCGGCCCGGAGGCGCCCCCAAGATCGTCGACGGCCGGGTACGCGTCGACGTCACCCTGGACTCCGCGGCCGACAGCGACAACGCCAAGGACACCGTGGCCCGGCTGCGGAAGGCCCTGCACGCCGTGCCGGACGCGCAGGCCCTGGTCGGCGGCTACACCGCCCAGCAGTACGACACCCTGCGGACCGCCGAACGGGACCGCACCCTGATCGTCCCGGTGGTCCTCGCGATCATCTTCGTGATCCTGACACTGCTGCTGCGCTCCCTGCTGCTGCCCGCCCTGCTGGTGGCCACCGTGGGCCTCAACTTCCTCGCCACCCTGGGCGTGTCGTCCCTGGTCTTCCGGCACGTCTTCGGCTTCACCGGCAGCGATCCCTCGGTGCCGCTGTACGGGTTCGTCTTCCTGGTGGCGCTGGGCGTCGACTACAACATCTTCCTGATGTCCCGGGTCCGGGAGGAGTCCCTGCGGCACGGGGTGCGGGAGGGCGTCCTGCGCGGTCTGGTCGGCACCGGCGGAGTGATCACCTCGGCCGGCGTGGTGCTCGCCGCGACCTTCGCCGCCCTCGGGGTGATCCCGCTCGCCTTCCTCGCCCAGATCGCCTTCATCGTCGCCTTCGGCGTGCTCCTCGACACGCTCGTGGTGCGCTCCCTCCTGGTGCCCGCCCTGGTCCGGGACCTGGGCGCCGTCGCCTGGTGGCCCGGGCGGCTGTGGCGCTCTGGGCCCTGTCGTCAAATTCCCGCCTGCCCGGAGGTGCCTGGCACGCACGCTCGCGGCGTTGCCGGAGCGCCCGAATAGCTCCGCTATTAGGACGCTCCGGCGCCTTGCGATCGCACGCACCAGGCGCCTCCGGGCCCGCCCTGCGGGCGGACGACGGGAATTTGACGACAGGGCCCAGGTCGGACGGAACCGCATCCGCCACGGCCGGCCGCGGCGAAGAGGAAGCGACACCCCGACCGGCCGGGGTATCGACCGAGGAGTGAACCGTGCGCCTGCAGAACGCCGAGCTCGGCCCGGGGGACGCCCGGGCCCGGTCCGGGCCGCTGTTCGAGCGCCTGCGCTCCCTGGAGAGGCGAACCGCCGAGTACGCGTACGTCCGCAACACGCTCGTGGAGCTGAACATGTGGATCGTGCGGCACGCGGCGCGGCGCTTCCCGGCCCGGCGCGAGATGAGCGACGACGTTCTGCAGGCGGGCACCATCGGCCTGATCAAGGCGATCGACCGGTTCGACCCGACGCGCGGCTTCGGCTTCGAGGCCTATGCCGTGCCGACGGTCGTGGGTGAGATCAAGCGCTTCTTCCGAGACACCACCTGGGCCGTCCACGTACCGCGGCGGCTGAAGGAGTGCCGCGGGGTGCTGCGTGAGGCCGTCGTCGCGTTCGAGCAGTCCGAGGGGCGCTCGCCCCGTGTCAGCGAACTCGTCGAACGCACGGGTCTGTCGGAGGAGGAGGTGGTGGAGGGGCTGCAGGCGGCCGACGGCCACGAGGCCGTCTCGCTCGACGCGCCCCTCGGGTCCGGCGAGGACGGCACCGACATCGCCGACCGGCTCGGCGCCGAGGACCCCGCCCTCGGCCGGACGGACGACCTGGTCACCCTCGCACCGCTGCTCGCCGCCCTGCCCGAGCGCGAGCGTCGGATCCTGACCATGCGGTTCCTCCACGACATGACGCAGAGCCAGATAGGCGCCGAGCTCGGCATCTCCCAGATGCACGTCTCCCGGCTGCTGAGCCGGACCCTCGCCGGGCTGCGGAGCCGGCTGGGCGGAGCCGTTTGACGGATTATCGACAAATCTCTTCACCGCATCGGACATGTCGGCGCGCGCAGCGGGCAGGCGCACTGTACGAAAGGGATGGTCCGAGACCGAGGCTGAATGTGGAGGTGTCTGCGGCTATGGGCGCGAAGGTGTTGGAGCGGTTTCCAGCGGGAGCTCCTCGCGGATCGTGGCCGGCAGAGGAGTACGCGGCCAAGCGCCGCGCGGAAGGCCAGTCCGCGACGGTCGTCATGGACCTGAAGTCGGACGCCTTCCTCGTGGTGGTGCCGGCGGGCGACGAGGACTGACCGTGGGTGGACGGGCCGCGTCACGCGGCCCGTCCACCCACGGTCACTCCGCGCCGGAGTCTTTCAGGGGCGGTTCGCCAGGGCGCGGCGGACCGCCCTCGTGATGATCGGTGGCAGCAGGTCCGCGCCTATCCGGCGTGCCCGGGACCGGGGGCGGCGGGGTGCCGGAACCGATGCGGTCGCGGGGGCCGGATCCGGGGCGACCACCTGCGGCTCGGGCTCCCGGTAGTGCCGGGAGCGGGGAAACGGCGGGGCCTGCATGCCCTTGAGGGCGCGGGCGCGCACCAGCCGGTGGCCCGCGGCCTCCTGCACGCTCAGGCCGACGTCCGCGCGGGCCCGCAGCATCTCCAGCAGCTCCTCCTGCACCGGCTCCGGATCACCCCAGGTGCCGTACAGCTTCTGCGTGCTGAGACAGACCGGGCGCAGGCCGCGGTTGAGCACGGCCTCCCAGGTGGCGACCGAGACGCCGGGGGTGTGCTCGGAGCGGAAGTCGTCGAGGACCACGATGCCGCCGGGCACCAGCAGGTCGTGGGCGGCGCCTATGTCGTCGCGGACGTGCTCGTACAGGTGCGAGGCGTCGATGTGGACGAAGCGGCAGCTGCGCGGAGCGACCTCCGCGGGGATCACGGAGGTGGGGGCCTCGAGCACCCGTGGCAGGGCGTCGTGGAAGGAAAGGTAGTTGCGCTCGAAGGCCTGCCGGGTGAGGGAGGAGTACGACTTCGCCGTCTCGGCCCGGTTGGCCCCGTCCGGCGCCTCGCCGCCGAAGAGGTCGCAGACCGTGAACTCCTCGCCGTCCCGGCGGTGTCGGCCGAGCAGGATCGCGCTCTTGCCCATGTACGCGCCGAGTTCCAGCAGGTCGCCCCTGAGGCCCGCGGCCTCCTGCCGTTCGAGGAACCAGGTGAACAGGAGCTGGTCCAGCGGCGGGAACCAGCCGGGGACGTCCTTGAGTTCGCCGGGGAGTTTGATGTCGGTTGCCTGTGCGGTCGCCATGAGGCGATTCTGCTCACTGGGCGCGGCCGAAACTGTCACCGGATTGAACGTCCGATGAACAGCCGAACCGGCCTCAGATCTGCGCGAGCGCGTCGAGATGAGCCCGTCGCACATCGGTCGTCTGGCCCTGCACCAGAAGGAACATGCCCTCGCGGGCCAGCCGCTGGGCAGGGCTGTCGAGGTCCATGGCCCGTCCGCCCCCGGCCACCACGGCCGCCGTCGTGGCGGCCCGCATCAGGTCGTACGCACGCGTCTTCAGCTCCAGCCGTTCCGCGATCCGCTCGTGCGGCACGGGATGCGCGGCCAGCGCGTACACCCGGCCGCGCACCTCGTCGAGCCGCGTCCGCAGGGCCCGCGCGGTCTCGCTCTCGCCGGCCTCCTCCACCACCCGCAGCGCCGCGTGGGCGATGCCGAACACGGCGGGGGAGGCGTTGGTGTTGCGGGGCAGGTCGACGAGGGCGAACGCCTCCCGCGAGGTGCGCAGCACCACCGACTCGCCGGGCAGCCACAGGCCGTCCAGCTCCAGCGACACCGTGCGGGCCGCCGTCAGCGCGGCCAGCCGCATCGGCGGCGACGGGCGCAGCCCCGGCTGCTCGCGGGCGTCGGCGAACGCGAACACCACCTCGTCGGAATCGGTGACCCCGGCCAGCAGCATCACGTCGTTCAGGCCCCAGCCCGTGTACCAGGGCACCCTGCCGTCGAAGCGCCAGCCGTCCCGCTCGGTCCTCGCCCGCACCGGCACCCGCGGAAAGGACCGCACGTGCGCGAACGCGATGCCGGCCAGCAGCTCGCCGGTCGCCAGCGGACGCAGCAGCCGCTCCCGTGCCGGCGACTGCGACGCGGCGAGCATGCGCACCGGCGAGTGGTGCTGGGTCTGCACGAACCAGGTCGAACAGCAGGCACCCGCAAGGATCTCCTGCACCTCCCGTACCACCGGGTCGGGGGCGCCCGCACCGCCGTACTCCCGCGGCGCGCCCACCCCCAGCAGCCCCGAGCGTCTGAGCGCCTCGATGTGACTCGCGGGCACCGACTCCCGGTCGACGCGCTCCGCGTTCGGGGCGAGGAGGTCGCGGGCGAGGGTCTGGGCGGCGGCCAGGAGCGGGTGCGGTGCGGCGGTCATGGAGAAGATTCTGCCGATCCGGTCGCGCGCGGTGTCGATCCGCGGGTGTGCCGTTCGTGTAGGAGGTGAGACAACAGCTACGACGCCAAGGAGGACGTCATGACGTACTACCTGCTCAGCGTGGTCACCCCCACCGACGGCACGCCCCCGGAGCCCGACGCGCTCGCCGCGATCATGCGCGACGTCGAGGCCTTCAACCAGGAACTGCGCGACGCCGGCGCCTGGGTCTTCGCCGGCGGTCTGCACGGCCCCGAGACCGCGACCATGCTGCGGCCCGAGGGCGGCGACGTCCTGATCACCGACGGGCCCTTCGCGGAAGGCAAGGAGTACCTGGGCGGGCTGTGCCTGATCCAGGCCGCCGACCTGGACGAAGCGCTGGAGTGGGGCAGGAAGGCGCTCCGCGCCACCACCCTGCCGATCGAGGTCCGGCCCTTCGTGGAGAGCCACTAGTGCCCGTGCCCGACACCGTCGACGTCGAGGCCGTGTTCCGTGCGGAGTACGGCCGGGCCGTCGCCGTCCTGGTGCGCTTCCTCGGCGACATCGACCTCGCCGAGGAAGCCGTCCAGGAGGCCTTCACCACCGCCGTGCAGCGCTGGCCGCGGACCGGCGTGCCGCCGAGCCCGGCCGGCTGGATCATCACCACCGCCCGCAACAGGGCGATCGACCGGCTGCGCCGGGAGACGACACGCGACGAGCGACACGCGGAGGCCGCCCTGCTGCGCGCCGGCGACGCACCGGCCGAGGAGGGCCCCGTGCGCGACGACCGGCTCCGCCTGATCTTCACCTGCTGCCACCCCGCGCTCGCCCCCCAGGCGCGGGTCGCCCTGACCCTGCGCCTGCTGGGCGGGCTGTCCACGCCGCAGATCGCCCGCGCCTTCCTGGTGCCCGAACCGACCATGGCGCAGCGCCTGGTCCGCGCCAAGGCCAAGATCCGCGCCGCCCGGATCCCCTACCGGGTCCCGCGTGACGCGGACCTGCCCGACCGGCTGGCGGGCGTGCTGGCCGTCGTCTACCTGATCTTCAACCAGGGGTACGAAGGCTCACCCGGGCTGTGCGCGGAGGCCGTACGCCTCGGCCGCCTCCTGGCCGAGCTGATGCCGGACGAGGCCGAGGTCACGGGGCTGCTCGCGCTGATGCTGCTCGTCGAGTCGCGCCGGGACGCCCGCGTGGACGCGGACGGCGCGCTGGTGCCGCTGCCCGAGCAGGACCGCGAGCGCTGGGACCGGGAGCTCATCGCCGAGGGGCAGTCCCTCGTACGACGGTGTCTGCGCCGCAACCGGCCCGGTCCGTACCAGATCCAGGCCGCCATCCAGGCCGTCCACAGCGACGCGCCTCACGCGCGGGCCACGGACTGGGAGCAGGTCGGACGGCTCTACGACCAGCTCATGGCCGTCGCTCCGAGCCCGGTCGTGGCCCTGAACCGGGCGGTCGCGATCGCCGAGACCGAGGGACCGGGCCGGGCGCTCGACCTCGTCGATGCCCTGGACCTCGACTCGTACCACGTCTTCCACGCGGTCCGCGCCGACCTGCTGCGCCGGCTGGGCCGCGAGACCGAGGCCGCGCGGTCCTACGAGGCGGCCGTCGAACGCGCCGAGAGTCCGGCGGAGCGCACCTTCCTGGAACGCCGCCGACAGGAACTGCCGTCCGCGTGACGGGACACGGGGAGCGGTCCCCTGGGCGCCGGAATTTATTTTGGTGTATGAAAGGTTGGCATATACACCTGACCGTGCAGACCCGACCGTTCCACCAGCGAGGCACCATGAACCAGCCCACCCCCGAGCAGCCCGCCGACCTCGTCGCCCGACTGCGTGCCACCTTCCGCAGCGGCCGCACCAAGCCCGTCGAATGGCGCACCGCCCAGCTGCGCCGCCTGCGCGACATGCTCACCGAGAACGGTCCCGACCTGGCCGCCGCCCTCCACGCCGACCTCGGCAAGAGCACCGCCGAGGCCGACCGCACGGAGATCGGCTTCACCGTCCGCGAGATCGACCACACCCTCGACCACCTCGCCCACTGGCTGCGCCCCGAACCGGCCCCGGTCCCCGCCCATCTCGGCGACGACACGCGCGCCTGGACGCAGTACGACCCGCTCGGCGTCGTCCTGGTCATCGCCCCCTGGAACTACCCCGCCCAGCTCCTGCTGGCCCCACTGGTCGGCGCGCTCGCCGCGGGCAACGCGGTGGTCGTCAAGCCCAGCGAACTGGCCCCGGCCACCTCCGCCGCCCTGGCCCGCCTGCTGCCGGAGTACCTCGACACCGACGCGGTCGCCGTCGTCGAGGGCGGCATCCCCGAGACCACGGCCCTGCTCGCCGAGCGCTTCGACCACATCTTCTACACCGGCAACGGCACCGTCGGCCGCGTCGTCATGCGCGCCGCCGCCGAGCACCTCACCCCGGTCACCCTCGAACTCGGCGGCAAGTCCCCGGCGTTCGTCGACCGGGACACCGATCTCGACGTCGTCGCCGACCGGCTGGCCCGCGGCAAGTTCCTCAACGCCGGGCAGACCTGCGTGGCCCCCGACTACGTGCTGACCGACCCGGAGACGGCCGTCGCCCTCGAGCCGGCCCTCACCCGCGCGGTCGAGGCGCTGTACGGCAGCGACCCCTCGGCCTCCGGCGCCTACAGCCGGATCGTCAACGAACGCCACTTCGACCGGCTCACCGGCCTGCTCGACTCGGGCCGCACGGTCGTCGGCGGCGTCGGCGACCGCGCCACCAAGTACATCGCCCCGACCGTGCTGGCGGACGTCGACCCCGAGTCGCCGGTGATGCGGGAGGAGATCTTCGGGCCGATCCTGCCGATCGTCACGGTGTCGGGACTGGACGAGGCGATCGACTTCATCAACGACCGCGACAAGCCGCTCGCCCTGTACGTCTTCTCGGAGTCCGGCGACACCCGCGACCGGATCGCCGCCGAGACGTCCTCCGGCGGCCTCGGGCACGGTCTGCCGCTCGCCCATCTCACCGTCTCCGACCTGCCGTTCGGCGGGGTGGGGGAGAGCGGCATGGGCAGCTATCACGGCCGCTACTCGATCGAGACGTTCAGCCACCGCAAGGCCGTGCTGGAGAAGCCGCTGAGCGCGACCCGCTGAGAGGGCCGACCCGGCAGCGGTGAGCGGGACGCGTCCGGAGCGGTCCGTGAGGTCGTCCCCGCCCGGGCGACCGGTCCGGGACGGCGAGCGCGTTCGGTCCTCTATGGGTATGTTCGTCGTGCTATGCGCCGACAGGTCATGCGGTGGTCAGCCCGACGCGACCGCGTACCGCGGCGCCGACCCCGGGAGGACCCATCGCCGGAACGACGTCGGAGAGCGGCCCCGGGGCCGCGGCGCGCAACCAGCCCCCGGAAGCCGATCTGCTGCGCACCATGCTGGGCCGGCCGGACTACCGCAGGGCCCTGGTGTTCTGCGGGCTCATCGGGATTCCGGTGGCGCTGATCGCGTTCTGGTTCCTGGTGGCGATCCACCGGCTGGAGCAGCTGATCTGGACGACCTGGCCCAAGGACCTGGGCTGGAAGCAGGCCCCCTGGTGGTGGGGGCTGCCCCTGCTGACGGTGGCCGGTCTCGTCGTCGGCCTGGTGGTCGCACGGCTTCCGGGCCGGGGCGGACACGTTCCGGCCGCGGGTCTGCACTCGGGCGGCATCACCCAAAAGGCCCTGCCGGGAGTCGTGATCGCCGCCCTGGTCGGTCTGCCGCTCGGCGCGGTACTCGGTCCCGAGGCACCACTGATCGCGATGGGCGGCGGACTGGCCCTGCTGTTCGCGAGGCTGGTCCGGGCACCGGACACCGAGGCGAGCAGGTCACTGCTCGGCGCGGCCGGGGCGGCGGCGGCCATCTCCGCGCTCTTCGGGAACCCCATCGTGGGCGCGGTGCTGCTGATGGAAGTCGCCGGGCTGGGCGGCCCGCAACTGTTCGCGGTGATGCTGCCGGCCCTCCTGGCCAGCGGGGTCGGAGACCTGATCTTCACCGGGTTCGTGCGATGGACCGGCCTGGAGACCGGGAGCCTGTCCATCGGGCTGCCCAAGCCGGCACCGCTCGACTGGGGGGACGTGCTGTGGGCGCTGGTGCTGGCGCCGGCCATCGCGCTCTTCATCCACTGGGCCTTCGTCGGCGGCCGGTTCGCCGCCCGCTTCGTCACGACCCGGACGGTGCGGAACACGACCCTCTGCGCGCTGGGCGCGGCGGTCTGCATCACCCTGTACGCGGTCGCCACCGGGCGTTCGCCGGCCGAGGCGGCCCTGTCCGGGGAGTCCACGCTGTCCGAGCTGGCGCAGGACCCGCACGCCTGGCCGGTGGGTGCCCTCATCGCCGTACTGGCCTTCAAGGGCCTGGCGTACGCGCTGTGTCTGGGCAGCCTGCGCGGCGGCCCCATCTTCCCCGCCCTGTTCCTGGGCGGGGCGTTCGGCGTGCTGCTTTCGCCGCTGCCCGGCCTGGGGCTGGTGCCGGCGATGGCCGTCGGGATGGCGGCGTCGGTGACCGCGGCCCTGCGGCTGCCGGTGAGCAGTGTCGTCCTGGTCGTGCTCCTGCTGGGCAACGTGGACACGGTCGCGCTGGTGGTGCTCGCGTCGGTCGTGTCCTTCGTGCTCAGCCAGCGGCTGCCCCAGGGCCCGCGTGTCCCCGCGGTCGGGGAGCGGCCCGCCGACCGGGAGGCCGGCGACGCCCCTCGGACCGGCTGACGTTCCTGCTCCGCCCGCCCCGGTGGACCTGCTGACTACGCGCGGTCGGACGGAGTGCCCTGCGGCCCGGGCGTGCCCAGGCGGTGGGCCGCCCAGGGTTCACGGGCGATGACCGCGCCGGCGGTCATGCACAGGGTCGCGATCACGCAGAGCGTGATGAGCCAGGACAGCAGGGTGAAGACCGCGCCCAGAGAGCCGTACTTGTCCAAGCTGTGGTTGAGGGCCCGGGGCACGTACAGCGACGCGGTGAAGGTCACGACGGTCAGGGCCGTGCCGGTCAGCAGCGAGGCCGGCAGCAGCGGCAGCCACGGCATGCGTCCGGCCAGCAGCAGGTGCTGTGTCCACCACCAGATGCCGGTCTGCCCGAGCAGCAGCAGCGGCACCCCCAGCCACGGGCCCAGGCCGAATCCGTTGCGCAGGCTCCCCTGTACCGCGAACATCAGCATCCACGTCGCGAGCCAGGCGACCCAGCGCCAGGCGGCCACCCGGGCGCCCGCCTTGGGCATCCTCCAGGCACGCTCGCACAGACGTTGCATGGCACGGCTGCACGCGGTGGCCGAGATGAGCACCATCAGCCCGCTGACCACACCGGTGGTCTGCCTGAGCTCGTCGGACGGGTCGTCGGTGCCCAGGAGGACCTTGGCCAGATCCTGGTTCGAGCTTCCGGACAGCCCGAAGGTGTCGTGGAGGGACGTGGCGAACTGCTGCCGCAGCGACGCCGGGGCGATGGAGGCCACCACGAACAGCAGGGGGACGGCCGTCAGGAACGTCTGGGCGGCCAGCCGGGTCGCCGAGTCGAACACGTTCACCGAGATCAGATGCGACAGCAGGTGCGTGATCACCGGGAACCGTTTCTCGGCCCGTTCCCGCATCGCAGTCAGCCCGGAGCCCTTCGAGCCCGTCCGCTTCCGTCGCCACGCACGGCGCGACGGGCGGTCCGGACCGTCCTTGCCGGTCCCTGTCCCTGACTGCATGCTGCCAGCCTGCAGCCCCTGGGGCCGAACGGCTCCCCAAAGGAAGGCGGCGCGGACCGAGCGGGTGAACGACATGCGGAGCCCGCGCCCGTGCGCGGAACCCGCTCGCGGGGATTTGTGCGGTGCTGCCCCACCGGTGAGACTGGAGCCATGGGCGAGAGCCGCTCCGGAGTGGGGCGGGCAGCGTCGTACGGGGGCTGCGATGGTGCTTGACCTGGTGATCATCGGCCTCGCGATCGCCGTGTTCCCGTTGTCGGTGACCGCGTTCGTCCTCGTGCTGTCGGCTCAACGCGGCATCGTGAAGGGCCTGGCGTTCATCCTCGCCTGGCTGGCCTGCTTCGTGGCCGTCCTGGCCGCCGTGTTGCTCACCACCGGCGGCAAACCGCCGGCGCCCAAGTCCGCGCCCTCCACCGCGGTGTCCGCCGTCAAGCTCGCCATCGGCCTGGGGCTCCTCGGCTACGGCTGGTACCGGCACAAGAACCGCGAGCGGACCGGCCGTCGGCGCACCTCGACCGGTGGACTGATGACGCGGCTCGACCGGTTGTCCGTGTGGACCGCGGCGGGGCTCGGCCCGCTCCTCCAGCCCTGGGGGCTCGTGGCGGCCGGGGCGGCGACGGTGGTCAGCGCCGACCTGTCCCACGCCTCCTCCTACCTGGTCCTGCTCGGCTACTGCCTCCTCGCCACGAGCAGTCTGCTGACGATGGAGATCTACACGACGTTCGCGCCGGACACGGCCAAGGTGCGCCTGGGGAAGCTGCATACCTGGATCGAGACCCACCAGGAACAGGCGCTCGTGGGCGTCGCCCTGGTGGCCGGGCTGTTCCTGGTGAGCAGAAGCATCGCCCAGTTGACGTCCTGAACCCACGGCACCGCCGAGCCCCGAGAGGGTCAGACCGCCGCACCGGGTGCGGCGGTGGGCCCCGGGTCCAGGAACTCACGGATGGCGAAGGCGAGCAGCACGATCAGAGCGGTCCAGACGACCACCGCCATGGTCGGATAGCTCCAGGTGAACAACACGATCGCGGCCACCGCCAGGATCGCCACCCCGATCCACTTCTTGAAGCGGTGCACGAACCGGCCCACCGGGCCCAGCCGCAGCCCCGCCGAGACGGACGCGTCCCGCCCCGCGCCGATGCTCCGGCTGAAGAAGTGACGGGTGAACACGGCGCCGCGGGAGGGGCCGACGAAGAACGCGCCGATGGCCGTGACCAGGGCCAGCGCCCCGACCGCCCGCACACTGGAGCGCAGGAAGCGCACCAGCGCGTCGTAGACGGCGCCCGCGGCGGCCGAGTTGGTGCCCGGCGGCAGATGGTCCAAGTACACCGCCCGGAAGACGGTCAGCGCCACCCCGAGCACCACCATCGCGATGAACACCCCGATCGCCGCCCCGATCAGCGCCCGCCTGCGATGGACCGCCAGGAACACGCCCGCCGCGGCGATCAGCACCGCGATGACGGGCAGCCAGTTGCCGAGGATCTGCAGCACCCGCATGTACGACTTGACCTTGCCGACGTCCTTGCCCTCGACCACGACGAAGTCCGTGTGGACCGTCGGGATCTTGGAGGCGACCGCCAGCCCCGAGTCGACCAGACGCTGCTTCACCTGGGCCACGATGGGCCCGACGTCGATGGCGACCTCGTTGTCCTTCAGCTGTACGACACTGTCGCTGTTACCCGTCAGCGCCTTGTCCACGGCGCTGTGGGCCCGGCGGTTGGCGTTCGTCCAGGCCGTCTCGAAGGCGGAGCTGGAGACCACGCGCATCACGGTGTTGCTCACCAGTTGCTTCAGGCCGTTCTCGATGGGGCCGTCCAGGTTGCCGACCAGGGTCGCGATCCGCGGCGGCACGCCCTTCTGCGCGGCCGCGTCGCTCAGCTCCTTCACGAGCCCGTTCACGTCGACCCGTTGCAGAACGGCGTCGGTCACCCGGTTGGTCACCGCCTTCTGGATGTCGGGGTTCGACGCGAGCGGCGCCATGGTGGCGACGTAGCGATCGGTGTCCCGGACGATGCTGTTCGCCCAGACCGCCACCACCGCGAGCAGGGCCAACAGCGACGCCAGGATGATCAGCAGGGACGAACCGAGCGCCCGCATCCGGTGCTTGGGCTCGTGCCGGGCGCTCTCCAGTTCGCTCACCCGGCGCCGTAGTTCTTCGAGTTCGCCGTCCCGCGGGCGCTCAGGGGGGAGTGCGTCGCTGTCTGTCATGCCTTACAGGAGATACCCGCGGAGCCGAACGGGCTAGCCGTGCGCAACCGGCCGGGTGACACGGGCACAAGGTGCGGCCGTCCCCGTCCGGTGCTGCAATGAGAATCAGGGGTTTTGCGCAGCCTGCCAGAGGTGATCACCGTGAGCGAGCAGTTCGAGGACATGGGACCGATCGACTACGTGGTCGTGGAGTTCCCCGGCAATCGCATGACGGGCGAGGGCTTCCCCCTGCTGGTCGATCTGGTGGACCGCGGCATCATCCGCATCCTCGACCTGAGGTTCATCACGAAGGACGAGGACGGCTCGGTGACCGCGCTGGAGATCGCCGACCTCACCGGGGACGGGCAGCTCGACCTCGCCGTCTTCGAGGGGGCCCGCTCCGACCTGCTGGGCCAGGACGACCTGGAAGAGGCGGCCGCGGCCGTGGAACCGGGCAACTCGGCCGGCCTGCTCGTCTACGAGAACCTCTGGGCGGCCCCCTTCGCCAGTGCCCTGCGGCGCGGCGGCGCGCAGCTCGTCGCCTCCGGGCGCCTGAACGTACAGGCCGTCCTCGCCGCCCTCGAAGCCGCCGAAGCGGCGTCGTGAGGTGAGGGCGCGGGCTCGTGGACTCGTCAACTCCTGAACAACGGACCTGGTCCTTCGACGACTTCCGGTAAGAGGCGATTCTCATGCCAGGACTTCTCCGCGGCGTTGCCCGCACGGCCGTGGTCGCGGGCACGGCGACCGCCGTCTCCAACCGCGTGTCACGTCGCCAGCAGGGGCGATGGGCGGCCCAGAGCGGCCAGCAGCAGGGCTACCAGCAGCAGGGCTACCAGGAGGCGCCTCCGCCCCCGCCTGCGCCCACCAGTTCCACGGCCGACGACATGACGAACAAGATCGACCAGCTCAAGCAGTTGGGCGAGCTGAAGGCCCAAGGCGTCCTGACCGAAGCCGAGTTCGAGGAGCAGAAGCGCAGGCTGCTCGCGTGACCGTCCACGGCAGGGCGGCACCGCGAACCTGACAGGGCGTCACGGGGCGCCGGGGGCGAACACATCCGGGCTTCTCCCCGGGCTCTCCCACCAGGGCGAGGACTGGGAGAAGCCGTCCGTGGGACACGGGCACGGCCTGTCCCGCGAGCCTTCTGCCGAGGCACGGTCGCCCGACCGTCCCGGGCCCGCGCCCGTCACCCGGCGCGCGGAGCGGCTCGCGAGCCGGTGAGCCGATCCAGAGCCAACGCCCATTCCAGGAGATGCGGATGAGTACCTATCGAGTCGCCCAGGTCGACGCAGCCGGGGGACAGTTCCGGATCACCGAGCGCGAGGTGCCGCGGCCGGGCCCCGGACACGTGCGGATCGCCGTGGAGGCGTGCGGGATCTGCCACAGCGACGCCCTGTTCGTGAACGCCGGAGTGCCGGGCGTCCGGTTCCCGTTGGTGCCCGGGCACGAGAGCGCCGGCCGGATCGAGGAGCTGGGCGAGGGAGCGGAGACGAAGGGCTGGCGGACGGGCGACCGCGTGGCCGTGGGCTGGTTCGGCGGCAGTTGCGGCCACTGCACACCGTGCCGGCAGGGCGACTTCATCGTGTGCGACAACCTCAAGGTGCCCGGCTGGGCCTACGACGGCGGTTTCGCGGAGCAGATGATCGCGCCGGTCGACGCGCTGGCCCGCATTCCCGACGCGCTCTCGGCGACCGACGCCGGGCCGATGGCCTGCGCCGGCGTCACCGTGTTCAACGGGCTGCGGCGCAGCTCCGCGCGGCCCGGCGACCTCGTCGCGGTGCTCGGGCTCGGCGGCCTCGGCCATCTGGGCGTGCAGTACGCCGTCGCCATGGGATTCGAGACCGTGGCGATCGCGCGCGGGGCCGACAAGGCGGACTTCGCCAAGCGGCTCGGCGCCCACCACTACGTCGACAGCACGGCGGGCACCCCGGTCGCCGAGTCGCTGCAGTCACTCGGCGGTTGCAAGGTCGTCCTCGCGACCGCGGGCAACTCCGACGCCATCACGGCCACCGTGGACGGCCTCTCGCACCGCGGCGAACTCGTCGCCATCGGGGCCGACAGCGAACCGATGGGCATCAGCCCCGTCCAGCTGCTGATGCGCGGCAAGATCGTCCGCGGCCACCCGTCCGGCACCGCGCAGGACGTGCGGGACACCATGGCCTTCAGCGCCCTGCACGGCATCCGGCCGATGACCGAGACGGTCCCGCTGGACCAGGCCGACGCCGCCTACCGCAAGATGCTCTCCGGCGGCGCCCGCTTCCGTATGGTGCTCGTGCCCCGCTGAGTGCTGAGCGCCGCTGCGTTCCACCTGGCCGGTGTCGCCTGGGCGCCGCGGGCCGTCGGGAGTCACGACCGTCCGTGACGGGGGAGCGCCTCCGGCCCGCCGGGCCAGGGCGGCGGCGAACATCGCCCGCTGCCCGTCTGCCGCCCGGCGCTAGCCGGTCCCCTCAGACCGTCCATGCGCCGTCCCGCATCAGATGGCGCCCCGGCAACTCGTGCACCCCGCACCACGCCTGCACGGCGCGGGGCCGGACTCGGAAGTACGCGTACGAGTCGGCGTCCACACGCGGATCCCAGCCCGTCCTGGCCGCGAACGCGTCGGCCGCCGTACCCGGCACCTCCGCGCGGGAGAACGTCTCCACGTCGCCGTCGACGAGCACGACGTCCCGGGTGTCGCCGAAGGCGAGCCTGGTGCGCCCGCCGTCGCGCAGATTGCGGCCCGTGGGATTGGTGAGCCGGGTGCACACCCAGAAGCACGCGCCGTCCCAGACGAACCACAACGCGACCAGACACGGCAGCCCGTCCGCGTCGGCGGTCGCCACCCAGACGTCGGACTCCCGTTCGAACCGGGCCAGTACGTCGTCCTTGCGCCGCCGCGGATCACGGGGCGGCTCGGTGATCTTCATGCCCTCGCACGCTACCGATGCACACGCGCTCGCACCTCGGGCCCAGGTCCTGGATCCGGCGACCTCCTCCCTCCCGCAAACCGCCACCGCACGAGCGGTTCGCGCGCCACGGCGACGCCGCACAGGGGCGGACTGGCGTCCGCGACGTTTTACGTATAACCTCACCCGTCAATCCCCCGCTCCGAAAGGCCCCCGATGAGACGCGTCGCCCTGGTCACCCTCGTCGTGGACGACTATGACGAGGCGATCCGCTTCTACACGGAGGCCCTCGGGTTCCGGCTCGCCGAGGATGCGCCGCGGCCGGACGGCTCCCGCTGGGTCGTCGTCGAACCGGGTGCGCCGGGGCAGGGCACGGCGCTGCTGCTCGCCCGCGCCAAGGGGGAGACCCAGCGTGCCCGGGTCGGGGACCAGACCGGCGGCCGCGTCGGCTTCTTCCTGCACACGGACGACTTCGCCCGCGACCACGCCCGCATGCTCGCCGCGGGCGTGACCTTCCTGGAGGAGCCGCGCCACGAGCCATACGGCTCGGTCGCCGTCTTCCAGGACCTGTACGGCAACCGCTGGGACCTGCTCCAGCCCGCCGACTGACCTCCTCCCACCCCTCCCAGAACCGCCTGCCCGAGAAAGCCCGCCATGACTGCTACGCGCGTAGACGCCGATGTGATCCGCCGCCTCCCCAAGGCCGTCCTGCACGACCACCTCGACGGCGGCCTGCGCCCCGAGACCGTGGTGGAGCTCGCGGAGGCGGTCGGGCACACCCTGCCCACCACCGACCCGGACGAGCTGGCCGCCTGGTACTACGAGGCCGCCAACTCCGGTGACCTGGTGCGCTACATAGCCACCTTCGAGCACACCCTCGCCGTGATGCAGACCCGGGAGGGGCTGCTGCGCACCGCCGAGGAGTACGTCCTCGACCTGGCCGCCGACGGCGTCGTCTACGGCGAGGTGCGCTACGCGCCCGAGCTGAACACCGCCGGCGGGCTGGCCCTGAGCGAGGTCGTCGAGACCGTCCAGGAGGGTCTCGCCTCCGGCATGGCCAAGGCGGCCGCCGCCGGCACCCCGGTCCGCGTGGGCACCCTGCTGTGCGGCATGCGGATGTTCGACCGGGTCCGCGAGGCCGCGGACCTGGCCGTCGCTTTCCGGGACGCCGGCGTGGTCGGCTTCGACATCGCCGGCGCGGAGGACGGGTTCCCGCCCGCCGACCACCTCGACGCCTTCGAGCACCTGCGCCGCGAGAGCGTGCCGTTCACCATCCACGCCGGCGAGGCACACGGCCTGCCCAGCATCCACCAGGCCCTGCAGGTGTGCGGCGCCCAGCGCATCGGGCACGGCGTGCGCATCACCGACGACATCGTCGACGGCAAGCTCGGCCGCCTCGCCGGCTGGATCCGGGACCGCCGTGTCGCCCTGGAGATGTGCCCGACGTCCAACCTCCAGACGGGAGCGGCGACTTCGATCGCCGAGCACCCGATCACGGCCCTTAAGGACCTCGGCTTCCGGGTCACCCTCAACACCGACAACCGTCTGGTGTCCGGTACGACGATGACCCGTGAGATGTCGCTCCTGGTGCGGGAGGCCGGCTGGACGGTCGAGGACCTGCGCACCGTGACGGTGAACGCCCTCAAGAGCGCGTTCATCCCGTTCGACGAGCGCAAGGCCCTCATCGAGGACGTCGTCCTGCCCGGCTACGAAGCCGCGCTCTGAAGCTGACCGCGCAGGTAGGCGGCCTGTCCGACGTGCTGCAGATCGTCGGACAGGACGCTGACCAGCCGTACGCCCAGGGTGACCGGCGGCTCCCAGCGTTCGTCGACCACGCGCTCCAGATCAGCGGCGGCCAGTGAGCGCAGCGCTCGCAGGGTCTGCTCGTGCACGGCGTCGTAGTAGCCGGTCAGCAGATCGGGGGAGTCGACCCGCACCTTGGCGACCTTCGCCGCACTGTGGCCGTACCCGGTGTCGCGGCGGGACAGGTCCAGTCCGAAGCGCTTCTCCCAGTCCTCCGCGAGCCACACCTGGTCGAGCCCGAAGGCGTCGGCGACGTGGTCGTCCTGGACGCGGGTGAGGTGCCAGACCAGCCAGCTGATGGAGTTGGCGTCGTGGGTCGGGCGGGCGTTGAGCACGTCCGGTCCGAGTCCCTCCACGACGGCGTGGACTTCTTCCCGGATGCGGTCGTACGCGTCGATGAGGATGTCCTTGGCATGCATCCCTCCACCATCGCGCATCACGGCCAGTCGTGCGTCCCCTGTTCCAGAAGCGCCATCAGGGCCCGGGCCGCCGGGCTGGTCGCCCGGTGCGGCGGCAGCAGCGCCACCGTCTCGTACACGGTCTCGTCGGTGTCCTTCACGGCCAGGGCGGTCAGCGTCTCCCGCTTGTGCCGGAAGTGCCGGGGCACCACCGCGACGCCGAGGTTCTCGTCGACCAGGTCCAGCAGGCTGTGCACGTCGTTCACCTCCAGCGCCACGGTGCGCCGTACACCCGCGGCGGCGAACGCGGCGTCGGTGGTGCGGCGCGGGCCCCAGTCGGGGTGGAAGTCGACGAACACCTCGTCCGCCAGGTCGTCCGGGGTGACGGCCGCGCCGTCGGCGGCCAGCCGGTGGCTGGGGTGGCACAGGACGGTCATCGGCTCGGCGGTCAGCGCCGCCGAGCGGAGCTGGTCGGTGTCCGCCTGGGTGCGGTAGGCGAACGCCAGGTCCAGCCGGCCCGCGGCGACCTCCTCGGCGAGCTCCACCGAGCCCGCCTGCCGCAACCGGATCTCCACGTCAGGATGCCGGTGCCGGAACGTGGCCAGCAGACGCGCCGTGTGCACCCCCGCGATGCACTGCTCGGTGCCCAGCGAGAGCGTGCCCCGCAGCACCCCCTGCACGGCGGCCACCGCCTCGTGCGCGGCCCGGACCTGCGCCAGGATGCGCTCCGCCTCACCCAGCAGCGCCCGTCCGGCCTCCGTCAGCGTCACCCGGCGGGTCGTCCGCACGAACAGCGGCGTCTGCAGCTCCCGCTCCAGCGCCCGGATCGAGGCCGACAGGCCCGATTGGGACACCATGAGGCGCTCGGCCGCCCTGGTGAAGTGCTGGTCCTCGGCGACCGCCACGAAGTGCTGGAGATGGCGCAGTTCCATCGGACCCCTTCTCGCAGGCGACGACCGGTCTCACCCCGCAATGGTAGGCAAGCGCTCACCGGCCGGTTCCCGACCCCCAAAAGCGACACTCCCTGCAATAGGAAGGAGCGCGGCGGGAGACTGCAGACGCAAGGGAACTCGCTTCAGTGGAAGGTCGTTCGATGCTTCTCCCGGACGGTTTCTGGATCTCGTTCACGCTCATCGTCCTGGCCGGTCTGGTGGCCACGGTCGCGGCCGCCCTGCTGGTCGCCGCTCTCACACCGGGGAGCACCGGCCACCGGCCGCGGACACCCCGCAGTTCGCGCGATCCGGGCGACCCGGGCGTCACAGTCGTGCGGCTCCCGCGGCCGGAACAGGAGCCCGAGCCGCACCGCAAGGCGGGCTGACCCCGCCTGGGGTGACGGCTCCTGAGATACGTTGGCGGGGTGCCGGGCCCCACCACTTCCCGAGTGCGCCGACCGGGCGGCCGCAGCGCCCGAGTCCGTGCCGCTGTCCTCGCAGCGACGGTCGACGTCCTGCTCGAGGGCGGCCTCGACGCCCTCTCGATCGGCGACATCGCCCGCCGCGCCGGCGTCCACGAGAGCTCGGTCTACCGGCGCTGGGGGACCCGGTTCAACCTGGCGCTCGAAGCGGTTCTCGACCGCACCCGGACGGAGGTGCCCGTGCCGGACACGGGCGCCCTGCGCACCGACCTGGCTGCGCTGCTGCAGGGCACCGCCGCGTTCGTCCGCACCCCCCTCGGTGAACTGCTGCTGCGACTGGCGCTGCGCGAGGACATGGCGGAGTACGAGGGCGCCCGCGAGCGGTTCTGGGACCACCGCTTCGCCGCCGGATCGGCCGTGCTGACCCGGGCCGAGGAACGGGGCGAACTCCGTCCCGGCCTGGACCACCGCCTCGTCTTCGAGGCGCTCATGGGCCCCCTGCACATGCGGTTGCTGCTGACCCGCGAGCCCCTGGACGAGACGTTCCTGGACGGCGTGGTGCAACTCGTCCTCGCCGGCATCGCACCGCACGACTGACGGACGCCGGCCCAGCACACCGATCCGGCAGATCAGTCACGCGGCCGGGACGGCAGGGCCGCGAACGCCAGAGCCGCACCGCACGCCGCGACCACGGCGCCGACCGTCAGACCGAGCCCCATCCCGCTGACGAACGCCGAGCGGGCCAGCGCCGCGAGCAGCCGCCCGGACGTGCCGCCCACCCGCCCGGCCAGTTCGAGCGCGCCGCCCAGCGACCCGAGGACACTGTCCGACAGCCCGTGCGGCAGACGGTACGGCGCGAGGGGCGGGCCCATGCGGTCCTGGTAGCGGGTCGTCAGCAGACTGCCGATCACGGCGACACCGAGGGCGCCGCCCAGCTGGACGGACACGCCGTTGGACGCCGAGCCCACACCGGTGTCTCCCGGCGGCAGCGTGCCCATCAGGGAATCGAGCGCGGCCGGAACCACGAGCCCCGCGCCCAGACCGAGCAGCAGCATGCCGACGAGGACGTCGCCGTACGTCGACGACACGTCCGCGCGGGACAGCTGCCACAGACCGCCCGAGACGACCAGCAGCCCCGTGCCCACGACCGCCTTGGTGCCCGCCGCACGGACCAGCACCGGGGACAGCGGCGCCACCAGCGCCAGCAGACCGGCCACCGGCAGGATGCGGACCCCCGTGGCGAGGGCCGAGTAGCCGAGGCTGAACTGCAGGTACTGGGTCAGCACGAACAGCGCGCCGAACAGGCCGAACATCGCCAGGGCGACGGAGGAAGTGGCGAACGAGAAGCGCCGCTCGGCGAAGAAGCGCAGGTTCAGCATGGGGTGGCTGGTGGTCCGCTCCCACAGCGCGAAGCACACCAGCACGGCCAGCCCGGCGGCGCCCGCGCCCAGCACCAGCGCCGACGACCAGCCGCGCACCGGCGCCTCGATGATCGACCAGAGCAGCAGTCCGAGGCCCGCGATCGACAGCACCGCCCCGACCGGGTCCGGTCGTAGCGCGGTGGGGTTGCGGGACTCCGGCACCAGCAGTCGCGCGCACACCAGCCCGGCCAGCGCGAAGGGGATGTTGACCCAGAAGACCGACCCCCACCAGAAGTGCTCCAGCAGCAGGCCGCCCGCCACCGGGCCGATGGCGATCCCGAGTCCGCTGGTGGCGGCCCACACGCCGATGGCCCGCCGTCGCTCGCCGGGGTCCCGGAACACGTCCGTGATGATCGACAGCGTCGCGGGCATCATCATCGCCGCGCCCACCCCCATCCCGGCGCGCGCCGCGATCAGCATTCCCACCGAGCCCGAATACGCGGCCCACGCCGAGGCCGCGCCGAACACGGCGAGCCCGGTGGTGAAGACCCGCCTGCGGCCGAACCGGTCCGCGCCGCTGCCGGCCACCAGCATCAGCCCGGCGAACGCGAGCGCGTAGGCGTCCACGATCCACTGCAACTGGGTCGTCGTCGCGCCGAGTTCCTTCACCAGCGTGGGCAGCGCCACGTTCAGAATGGTGTTGTCCAACGTCACGATCAGCAGCGACACACAGAGCACCACGAGCGCCGTCCAGCGGCTCCTGCCGCTGCCCGCGTCCGGTGCCGGGGCTGCCTGCGGTATGTCGTCCACATACGTCATACCTCCATGGAGCGCCCGGAGCCGCAGCCACCGGCAGGTACCGAACGGCCCCCCGACGGGCCCTGTGGCCCGGCGATTGAGAAGCCGACCCGCTGAATTGCATCGCATTCGCCTGTTGGACCAATGGCCGCAGGTCACGAAAGAGTGGAGACCGGTTCCCCGGAACCGTCAATCCGTGTGCCAACCCCTCTGGAGTCGCGTTGTACACCGCACACCCCGACCGTTACGCGGACCTGCCCTACCGGCGCACCGGACGCAGCGGCCTGAAGCTCCCCGCGATCTCGCTCGGCCTGTGGCACAACTTCGGCCCGGCCGACCGCACCGTCGAGACCCAGCGGGCCATCCTGCGCCGTGCCTTCGACCTCGGCGTGACCCACTTCGACCTGGCCAACAACTACGGCCCGCCGCCCGGCGCCGCCGAGCTGGCCTTCGGCGAGGCGCTCAAGGACGACTTCGCGCGCTACCGCGACGAGCTGGTGATCTCCACGAAGGCCGGCTACCTGATGTGGCCGGGCCCGTACGGCGAATGGGGCTCCCGCAAGTACCTGCTGTCCTCCCTGGACCAGAGCCTGAAGCGGATGGGCCTGGACTACGTGGACATCTTCTACTCCCACCGCCCCGACCCGGAGACTCCCCTGGAGGAGACGATGGGCGCCCTGCACTCCGCGGTCCAGCAGGGCAAGGCGCTCTACGTCGGCATCTCCAACTACTCGGCGGAGCAGACCCGGGAGGCCGCCCGCATCCTCGGCGAGCTCGGCACCCCGCTGCTGATCCACCAGCCGCGCTACTCGATGCTCGACCGCCGCCCCGAGGACGGCGGCCTGCTGGACGCCCTGGACGAGCTCCAGGTCGGCTCGATCGTCTTCTCGCCGCTGGAGCAGGGCCTGCTGTCCTCCCGGTACCTCGACGGCATCCCCGAGGACTCGCGGGCGGCGAGCGACAGCCCCTTCCTCGACTCGGACGCCGTCACCGAGGACCTGGTCGGCAGGCTTCGCTCGCTCAACGAGATCGCCGAGGGCCGCAGCCAGACCCTGGCCCAGATGGCCCTGGCCTGGGTGCTGCGCGGCGGACGGGTCACCTCCGCCCTGGTCGGTGCGAGCAGCCCGCAGCAGATCGAGGACAGCGTCGCGGCCACCCGCAACCTGGACTTCGACGCCGACGAGCTCGCCCGCATCGACGCGATCGTCAAGCAGTGAGCCGTTCGCTGACCTCCCAGAGGCGGGCCGCCGCCTCCGGGTCGACGGCGTAGGGCAGGACGCCGGGAGTCTCCGCCCCGGCCCGCCAGGCGGCCTCCTCCTCGGGGGCCACCAGCGGACTGATGTCGCAGTTCTCGCAGTACACCCCGCCCAGTCCGTCCAGTCGCGGGTCCGTCGCGCACCACACGCTGGTGGCCGCCCCCTGGGCGACCGTCTTCAGCTGGCGGGCGGGGTCGCGGACCGGGTTGCCCTGCGCGTCCACGGCTCCGGAGGCGCGGACGGCCTCCGCGGGCACGTGCTTGGCGAGACCGGTGTCGATGATGGTGCCCGGGTGCACCGCGAAGGCCCGCACGCCCTGGCTCCGCCCGCGCCGGTCCAGTTCCACGGCGAACAGCGCGTTGGCCGTCTTGGACTGGCCGTAGGCGACGAACGGCTCGTAGGGGCGGCGCTCGAAGTGCAGGTCGTCGAAGTCGACGCCGCCGAACCGGATGCCCCGCGACGACACCGACACCACCCGGGCGCCGCCGGCGGCCACCAGCGCGGGCCACAGGCGCGCGGCGAGCTGGAAGTGGCCCAGATGGTTCGTGGCGAACTGCGCCTCGTACCCACGGGCGTCCCGCGACAGCGGAGTCGCCATGATCCCGGCGCTGTCGACCAGGATGTGCAGCGGTCGCCCGGAGGCAAGGAACTTCTCGGCGAAGGCGTCGATCGACGCCGGGTCCAGCAGGTCCAGGTGCTCGACCTCGGCACCCGGCACCGCCTCCAGGGCCGCCCGGGCCCGCCGGAGGTCGCGCGCCGGTACGACGACCTCGGCGCCGGCGGAGCGCAGCACCCGTGCCGTCTCCAGGCCGATCCCCGAGTAGCCGCCGGTGACGATCGCGACCTTCCCGGTCAGGTCGACGCCCTTGATCACCTCCTCGGCGGTGGAAGCGGCGCCGAAGCCGGAGGGCAGGGGCTGCATTGCGGTGGTCATGGTGCGTGTCTCCTCTGAGTGAGCCGTCCATGCCACCGTAAGAACCTGGAGTCGTACGATGAATGCTTGTGAGTTCGCGTTACTTGCGTGATAGTTCGAGCGTGTCCGCCGACCCGCTCTCCGACGCTCTGGCCGTCGCCGACGCCCGCAGCGTCTTCTCGGGCGGTTTCACGGCCGGTGGTAGCTGGGCGGTCCGGCTGCGCGGGCGGGACCGGCTCAAGGTGGTCGCCGTGGTGCGCGGCGGGTGCCTGCTGGTCCGGGAGGGCGGCGGGGAGCCCCTGAAGGTGTCCGAGGGGGACGTCGTCGTCTCCGACGGCGCCCAGCCCTACGTCCTGTGCAGCGAACTGGGCCTCGAACCAGTGGACTCCGGCCGGGCGGTCATGGACCCCGCGAGCCGTATGGCGCGGCTCGGCGAGGGCACGGCCGAGGAGGTGGTGTGCGTGTCCGGGCACATCGACCTGAGCCGGGACAGCGGCGAACTGCTGCGCCGGGCGCTGCCGGAGCTGATCCACGTACGGGCGGACGCCGCCGAGGCGCCGGTGCTGAGCTGGCTGATCGGTCGGCTGGCCGACGAGGTCAGGGCGCACCGGGCCGGTGTGGAGTTCGCCTCGGACCACCTCGCCCAGTTGCTGTTCGTGCAGGTGCTGCGGGTCTGCCTCGCCGACTCCGGCGGGTTGCCGCCCGGCTGGCTGCGCGCCCTCGCCGACGAGCGCCTGGCCCCCGCCCTGCGCCTGATGCACGGCGATCCCGCGCACCCCTGGCAGCTCGGCGAACTCGCCCGGGCGGCCGCGATGTCCCGCACCACCTTCGCCGTCCGGTTCAGGGAGGCGGCCGGGGTGCCGCCCCTCACTTATCTGCTCAACTGGCGGATGAGTCTGGCCGCCCGCGCCCTGCGGCAGGACACCGTCCCCGTCTCGGTCCTCGCCCGCTCGGTCGGCTACAGCTCCGAGAGCGCCTTCAGCAACGCGTTCAAGCGGTCGACGGGAGTCGCGCCCCGCCGCTACCGGGAAGACGGCGGGCGCTGAGGCACCCTCCGACCCGGCGCTCTTCGGCGTGACGGGGCAGGTCCGGCCGCCGTCGTCCCGGGTTGCGCCCGCAACGGCGACCGGCGGCACGACCCGTCTCACGCTCCCGCGGGCACTCGGTCCAGAAAGCCCAGCACGGTGCGGATACGGCCGTCCGCGTCGAGCGTGATCACGTCGTATCCGGCCACCGGTGCCGAGCCGTCGGCCTCGCTGACAAGCTCCCAGGCGAAGCGGGCGGTGTCGTGATGGCCGTCCACCGTGCCGACGGGCCGGAAGGCGAACCCCGGGAACTGCGCGTGGGCCCCCGTGATCACCGCGGCGATCCCCTCGTGCCCGCTGACGTCCGCGAGCGGGTCGGTGTAGGAGCCGTCGGCGGCCCAGGCGGCGGCGACGGCCTTCGCCACCTCCTCCTCGCCGGCGGCGTTCCAGGCCTCGAAGTAACGGGCGACGGCGTTCTCGTAGCGCTCGGTGTTCGCGGACATGGCGATCAGCCTCCACAGAGGTAGTCGTTGCTGGTCAGAGACCGGGTCGCGGTCTCGGCGACCCGGTGGAACCACCATGCCCGGCCGGGACGGGAGGGTCGATTACCCCTCAGGTAATGACGGCGGCCGTCACGTTTCGGCCAACTGCCGCTGTGAATATGCCAGGAGACTGGCCGGAAATTCATGGTGACAGTGATTCAGCCGTGAACATACTCAACAGTTGAGGCACTTAACGGCGAGCGAAGACGCCGTCACGTACCGCACATGAGCCGCACGGAAAGCGAGGCAAGGCCGAGAGGCGAACGAGCAGCGGGGGATTGACCATGCATGACGAGTTCTTATGCCACGTCACCGCCTACGGCGTCTGCGCCGGGCAGCGCATCGGCGTCCCCCTGGGCACCTACCGTGCCCCCACCCTCGCCCTCGCCCTGTGGTGGCTGCGCGACCGCGCCAACTGGATCGCCGACCGGCTCGACCCGCAGCCGGAGGCCGAGCACTTCCCGCCGAGCTCGCTCGTCCCCGTCGCCGACACCGTGCCCGACGTGCCGGCGGCGCTGCGCTGGTGGTGTGCCGATCTCGGCCAACAGGATCTGGTCGCGAACGAGTTGGCGGCCGGCCGGCTGGTGCGGGTGGCCATCTGCGACGAGACCACGGAGTACGAACTGCTGGCCGAGTCCGTTGACGCGCTGCGCATGCAGCGGATCATTCCGGCGCTGGTGATGCCGGTCGGCTGAAGCCGTCCGCCGCATCCGCCGGCTCCACCGCGCCCGGCACATCGGGCGCGTACATGTACAAATCGGTAGAATCATCCGCATGGCGGAACGGTCGTTCATGCCGGGCGCGCCCGAACTGGTCCTGGAGACCGAGTCGGGCTCCACGGTGATGAGTCCGAGCCACGACTACCACGTCGGACGCGACCCGCTCAGCGACATCGTCATCGACGACGCCCGGGTCTCCTGGCACCACGCGGTCCTGCGACCCGAGGCCGACCACTGGACCATCGAGGACGAGAACAGCACCAACGGCACCTTCGCCGACGGCCGCCGCGTCCACGCGTGGGGTGTGGGCCCGGGGAGCGAGATCCGGTTCGGCAGCCCCTCCGACGGCCCGCGCCTGGTCCTGCTCGCCTGTCCCTCGCCGGTCCGCGAGCGCCCCTCGGCCGTCTCGATGCCCGGCCTGACCGGGACCTTCCGGCAGCCCACCAGCGTGCGTCCCCTACCGGCGCGCACCGTCCGCATCGGCCGCGCCGCCGACAACGACCTGGTCATCGACGACCTTGTCGTCTCGCGCCACCACGCCGAACTGCGCGCACTGCCCGACGGCACCTACGAGATCGCCGACCTCGGCAGCCACAACGGCACCTACCTCAACGGCGCCCCCGTCACCGCCGCGCCCGTCGGCCCCGGTGACATCGTCGGCATCGGCCACTCGGTGTTCTGCCTCGTCGGCGACGAACTGCAGGAGTACGTCGACAGCGGCGAGGTCTCCCTCGACGTGCAGGACCTCGCGGTCGCCGTCGACCACGGCCGCAAGACGCTGCTGGACCACGTGTCGTTCCCCGTGGGGGAGAAGTGCCTGCTCGCGGTCGTCGGTCCGAGCGGCGCGGGCAAGTCCACGCTCCTCAACGCCCTCACCGGTCAGCGCCCCGCCGACCACGGCACCGTCCTCTACGACGGCCGCGACCTCTACCGCGACTACGCCGAGCTGCGCCAGCGCATCGGCCTGGTCCCGCAGGACGACATCCTGCACGCCCAGCTCACCGTCCGCAGCGCCCTGTCCTACGCCGCCGAACTGCGTTTCCCGCAGGACACCGCGAAGGCCGAACGCCGGGACCGGGTCGAGGAGGTGATCCGGGAACTCGGTCTGGAACAGCGTGCCGACCAGCCCGTGCACAGCCTCTCGGGCGGCCAGCGCAAGCGGGTCAGCGTGGCCCTGGAACTGCTGACCAAGCCGTCCCTGCTCTTCCTCGACGAGCCCACCTCCGGCCTCGACCCCGGCATGGACCGCTCGGTGATGCACATGCTGCGCGGCCTCGCCGACGACGGCCGCACGGTCATCGTCGTCACCCACAGCGTGCTCAGCCTCGACGTGTGCGACCGGCTCCTGGTCCTCGCACCCGGCGGCAGAGTCGCCTACTACGGCCCGCCCGAGGACGCCCTCGCCTACTTCGGCTTCGAACAGTGGCCGGAGGCCTTCGAGGCCTTCGAACAGGACCGCGACCGCGACTGGGGCGGCGACTTCCACCTCTCCCCGTTCCACCGGCATTATGTCACCGAGGCCACCGCGCAGCCCCGCGTGCCACGCTCCGGCCCGGTGGTGATCACCCCGCCCGCCCGGCCGCGCAGCCGCGGCGCCCAGCTGGGCACCCTGGTCCGCCGCTACGCGACCGCGCTGAGCGCCGACCGCACCTTCCTCGCCATCATGATCGCCCTGCCCTTCGTGATGGGCGCCATGGCCCGCGCCCTGGCCGGCAGCGCACTCACCCGGGAGACGGCGATGAACGCCCTGCTCATCCTGTGCGTCGGCGGCGTCCTGACCGGCGCGGCGAACGCGGTGCGCGAACTCGTCAAGGAACGCGGCATCTACCAACGTGAACGGGCCGTCGGCCTGTCCAGATCGGCGTACCTGATGTCGAAGGTCGTCGTGCTGGGCACGGTCACCGTGCTGCAGGCCGTGGTGCTCACCCTGGTCGCGCTCCTCGGTGTCGACCTGAACGCGCCCGGCGGCAAGGGCGTGTTGATGCCACCCCTGGTGGAAATCACCGTCGCCGTCGCCCTGTTGGCGTTCACCGCCATGATGCTCGGCCTGGTCGTCTCCGCGATGGTGCGCAAGGAGGAGGTGACGATGCCGCTGCTCGTGCTGCTCGCCATCGTCCAGGTCGTCTTCTGCGGCGCCCTGTTGCAGCTCCACGGCGTGGCCGTCCTCGAACAGCTCTCCTGGCTGGTGCCCTCCCGGTGGGCACTCGGCGCGATGGCCGGCACCGTCGGACTGGCCCGGATCGTGCCCGGCGACCTGACCTCCGACCCGCTGTTCCGGCACTCGGCCGGGGCATGGCTGCTGAACATCGCCATGCTCGTCGTGCTCTCGGCGCTCTTCGGATTCGTGGTCTCCCGGCTGCTGCGCCGGCACGAACCGGCCGTCATGCGGAAGTAGGAGCCGCGATGACCACCCCCGGTTTCCGGCCCACCCACGTCGTCCCCCAGCAGGGCATGCCCGCCTGGGAGGCCCCGGACCCGGCCCGGCCCACCGTCGCGCTCGACCCGCTGCTGCCCGTCCAGCTCGTGGAGCGGCGCGGCGACTGGGCCCACGTACTGTGCGCCAACGGCTGGTCGGCCTGGGTCGACGGCCGCCTCCTGGTCGCCGTACCCCAGGACCCGCCCGCCACCGGCGGCCCCCAGGCCCGCACCCCCGACCCGCGCCCCCTGCTCGCCCGCGCGGAACAGAGCCTTGCCCGCTACCGCGCCGCCGTCGAGGACCTCGCCGGCGGCGGCCTCGACGGGGAGTCCTTCCGGGGCCGTACCCGAGGACTGCGCATCGGGGTCGTCGTCGACGGCGAGTCCGTCTGGCTCTACGACACCGAACAGGGCCGCTGGGTATACGGCGACGGAGCACGCCTGAGCACCTACTCGACCGACGACGGGCCCCGCTCCGCCGCCGCCGACCCCGGACACGCGCCCACCCAGGTCGTGACGCCCGATGGCCCGTGACACGAGTCTGTTCTCCGGCCGGCCCTCCGAACTGGTGGGCCGCCAAGTGGCCGCGTACCGCATCGAGCGCGAGATCGGCCGTGGCGGCATGGCCGTCGTCTACCGCGCCCTCGACCTGCGCCTGGAACGCACCGTCGCCCTCAAGCTGCTCGCCCCGGAACTCGCCCGCAACGACACCTTCCGCCTCCGCTTCACCCACGAGTCCCGGGCGGCCGCCGCGATCGACCACCCCCACATCGTGCCCGTCTACGAGGCGGGCGAGACGGACGGCGTCCTGTACATCGCCATGCGCTACGTCGACGGCAGCGACCTGCGCCACCTCCTCGACCGCCGGGGCCCGCTCGCGCCCTCGACCACCCTGCGCATCGCCGCGCAGGTCGCCTCCGCGCTGGACGCGGCCCACGAACACGGGCTGGTGCACCGGGACGTCAAACCGGGCAACATCCTGGTCGCCCGCGGCACCGACAGCGACCACCCCGAGCACACCTACCTGACGGACTTCGGCCTGACCAAGAAGTCCCTGTCCCTGACCGGATTCACCAGCGTCGGACAGTTCGTCGGCACCCTCGACTACGTGGCCCCCGAGCAGATCTCCGGCCGCCCCGTCGACGGCCGCTGCGACGTCTACGGACTCGCCTGCGTCGTCTTCGAGACCCTGGCCGCACGCCCGCCCTTCCGCCGCGACGACGACATGGCGCTGCTCTGGGCCCACCAGTACGACCAGCCGCCACCGCTGACCGAGTTCCGCCCCGACCTGCCGGCCGCCGTCGACACGGTCTTCGACCGGGCCCTGGCCAAGAGCCCCGACGACCGCCACGACTCCTGCCTGGCCTTCGTCGCCGCGCTGCGCGCGGCCGCGGCGGGCCGCGAGGACACCGGCCATCCGCCGACCGTGGTGGCGGGGGCGGCGGGGGAGGAGCGCCCCCAACCACCGCCACGCTGGGCCGAACCGGTCTTCAGGACCCCTGGCCCAGCCCGTTGAGCGGCACCCGCCGCGCCACCACCCTGCGTCGGCCGATGCGCCAGCCGTCCGCCGTCCGCACCACCACGTCCTCGTACGTCACCGAGCCGCACGAGCCGTCCGCCATGATGCCCAGCCCCTTCGAACGGACCCGGACCCGGCCCTCGGCCACCTCCTCGACCACCACGTTGGTCACGTGGTGCGCCACGGGGTTCGCCGCGCCCAGCGTCAGCGCCGCCCGGGTCAGGGCCGCCAGGCCGACGACCTCGCCCTGGCCGAAGTCGGACAGGTCGTAGACCACGTCCGGGGTGAACACCTCGTCCGTGCGGTCCAGTTCCCCCTCGTCGACCAGATGGCCGTGCAACGCGATCAGCTCCGTGACGGCCAGCCGGTCCTCGAGTGCCAACGCCATGTCGTGCCCCTCCCTCGACTCGGCGCACACTTCCACGGACGACGTCATCCTTCCCACCTCTTTTCTTCCGGTCCACGGCGCCGCACCGGTCTCGCCAGCAGCGCGCCGAGGAACCCGGTCACCAGTCCCCACAGCAGGGCGAGGCCCAGCGCGGACCACACCTCGGGCCGCAGGAACACATTCCCGGCCAGCCCTCCGCCCAGGTCGCCGATGCCGAGCACCGACAGGCCGAAGTGCGCGGAGATCCGGCCGACCAGGCAGATCATGAGCACGGTCAGCGCCAGGGCGACCGCCATGTGCAGGGCGTGCTGCCAGGCCCGCATCCGGGCCGGAGAGCGGGCCGCCAGCACGAACGCGGCAGCGACCAGCAGCACCGCGTCGACCACCAGGAGCCACCAGACGCGCCCGTCGTGGTCGGCGAGCGTGCCCAGGTTGAGGGTCGACACCTGCTTGGTGCGCAGCACCTCGTCGAGCACATGGGGCATCGGCAGCCCGAACGGGCCCTGCACCCGGCCGTTCCAGGTCACGCCGAGGCCGAGGGTCAGGGCCAGCCAGGCCAGGTTCGGCATGCCCAGCAGAATCACGGCGAGAGTCTCGGCCCGATGCCCGCGCGTGACCGCCACGACCAGACCGACGACGACGCCCAGAGCGACGTACGCCAGGAGCAGCGCGACCATCGCGTACGCGGCCGGGCGCACCGACTCCTGGAAACGCAGCAGCCGTCCCGGCAGCGGAGCCCCGCGCGAGACCAGCAGGGCCAGCACCAGCACGCCGGCCAGCCACAGCAGCCCGAACAGCACCGTCAGCGGAACGTCGGTCGTGAACCCGACCTTCGGCGAGACGCCGAACAGGTCGCCGATGTCGCTGATGGCGTTCTTGCCGAGGGACAGGGTGAAGGTGTGGCGGGCGCCGAGGGCCAGGCCGAGCAGCGCGAGCAGCCAGAGCACGGCGATGCGGGCGGCCCAGCCGGCGAGTTCCGGCGCGCCCGCCACCGCCCGGTGCCGCAGCGGGCGCAGGAAACCGGCGGCGAGCACGAGAGCGCCGACCAGGGTGACGGACAGCGGGATCACGGTCAGCCCGGCGTCGGCACCGGCCAGCGCACCGGCGTCGCCCGACAGTTCGACGGTGCCGCCCACCGCGGTGACCACGGTCGCCGCGACGACCCGGGGGAACGCCCCCTCCGGCAGGTCCGTCGCCCCGGCCGCCCACAGCCCCAGCGCGGCGACCACCCCCATGGCGATCAGCGCGGCCAGCACCGCGACGAGGGCCTGCACCCAGCCGTGCCGGGCCGCGGCCGGGGCGGAAGGGGTTCGCGGGCTCACCCTTGCCACGCTAAGCAGCCGCGACCCGCCCCGCCCGCCGGGAGGTCCGTCCGCGTCGGCTTGCGGCGGGCACGCAACCGGAGCACACAATAAGTAAGAAAGGCAGGAAAGCGGCGGAACTCGGGGCGAGCCGCAGATGAACCACGTCGGGAAGAAGAGCTCGTGAGCGTCGAACCGCCGTCGTCCGGCCGCCCCACAGGACCCCCCTCCGGCCCGCTCTCGGGCCCCTCCCAGCCGCCCTCGGGGCCGCCCTCCCAGCCGCCGCCCGGCAGCGGCGGCGGCACACCCGCGCCGCAGCCCCGCCGCCCCTGGTGGAAGTCCGCGCCCCGGGTCGCGGTCCTGACCACCGCGGTCGTCGCCGCCGTCGTCCTGGCCGTCGTCCTCACGCAGTCCAACGGCGGTGGCGCCTCGGGCAAGAGCGGCGAGGTCTTCCTGCAGGCGGCGGGCAAGACCGGCCCCGACCCCTTCACCCCCTCCACGGCGAACGACAACTCCACCGCCACGGTCTCCGCCTCGCCGACCACCCCTGAATCGACTCCCGCGAACGCCGTGCGCGGCGTCGACGGCGGGGCCGCCGGACTGTACGGCGGCACCCGCAACGTCTCCAGCTGCGACGTGGAGAAGCAGATCAGGTACCTGCAGTCGGTCCCGGCCAAGAACCGGGCCTTCGCCTCCGTCGAGGGCATCCAGCCCTCCCAGGTCCCGGCCTACCTGAGCGCCCTCACCCCCGTGCAGCTGCGCATGGACACCCGGGTCACCAACCACGGCTACCACGACGGCACCGCCACCGGCTACCAGGCCGTCCTGCAGGCCGGCACCGCCGTCCTCGTCGACGGCCACGGCGTGCCCCGCACGCGCTGCGCCTGCGGCAACCCGCTGACCCCGCCCGTCGCCCAGCAGACCACGCCCACGCCGACCGGCGACTCCTGGCCGTCGTACCGCTCCTCGAACGTCGTGGTGGTCACGCCCGCCCCGCAGATCATCAACGTCTTCGTGATCTACGATCCCGATCACGACCAGTGGATCGGCCGGCACCGCGGCGACACCGGCCACAAGGACCACCCGGCCAAGCCGCCGGCGCGGCCCTCCCCGTCCGTGAGCGTGACGACACCCACGGCACCGTCGTCGTCCAGCTCCCCGTCCCCGTGCGTCTCCTCGCCGGCGCCGGGCGTGGGCACCACGAAGCCGAGCCTGTGCCCGTCGACGTCGACCCCGCCGTCCCCACCGTCCTCGTCGTCGTCCGGCCCCACACCGCCCTCGAGCTCCAGCGCGCCGCCCGCGAAACCGGAGAGCTCGCCCGGAAGCTCCCCGCCGCAGCCGCCGCTCGCCTCGGACAGCACCACGGTGAGCGCACCCGTCTCCTCCGCCACGACGCCGTCCGCGTGAGCCGAGAGGGACACATCACCCGCAACAGGGGACTGTACGGCCCGGCTCGGGGTATCAGCACTGGGGCAACAGCGTCCGGCCAGTCCGGCTTCCGAGAGAGAAACGCATGAACGACCAGGTGGGCGGGGCAGTGATACCAGCGGGTTTCGACGTGCCGGTGGAACCACTGAGGCGTGCTGCCCACTACACCGGCGAACCGGGCTGCATCGCCGAGGCACGGTCCTTCGCCGCACACTTCGTCCGCAGCCTGCGCACCGAATGGTGCGCCACGATCGACGAGCGGTCCGAGAACGAGGTGCTGCTGGTGGTGAGCGAACTGGTCACCAACGCCGACCGCCACAGCAACGGCCCGTACATCCTGGAGCTCGAGGGCACGGACGCCGCCGTGACCGTGTGCGTCTACGACAGCAGCGGCGCCCTGCCGCGCCGCTTCCCGCGTGACCCCGAGCGGGTCGGCCGGCACGGCCTGGAGATAGTCCACGCGCTGGCTTCCCGGTTCTTCGTCGAGAGAGTGCCCGTCGGCAAGCGCGTCAGTGCGGTGGTGTCGCTGGACGGAAAGTGACCGCCGCGCTGATCCGCGGCGGTCGCCCTGGTGTTGTGTGCCGAATCCTCAGGCGCAGCCGAGCTCGCCCAGCATCCCCTCGCGCAGTCGCGCGATGATCCGCTTGATCAGGCGGGAGACGTGCATCTGGGAGCAGCCGAGCCGCTCACCGATCTCCGCCTGGGTGGCCTCCTCCACGAACCGCATGTGCAGGATCTGCCGGTCGCGCTCACCGAGCTCCGCCATCAGCGGGGCCAGCGACTGGAAGTCCTCGACGAGCCGCAGTCCGTCCTCCTCCACCCCGAGGAAATCCGCCAGGACCGCCTCGCCGCCCTCCGGCCCGTCACCGGTGAGCGCTGCGTCCAGCGACGACGAGTTGTACCCGTTCGCCGCGATCTGCGCCTCGACGACCTCGCTCTGGGAGATGTTCATCAGCGTGGCGAGCTCCGCGACCGTCGGCTCACGGTCGAGCCGGCTGCCGAGCTCCTCGCGCGCCTTGGCCAGCTCCACCCGCAGCTCCTGCAGCCGCCGCGGCACGTGCACCGCCCAGGTGGTGTCCCGGAAGAACCGCTTGATCTCGCCGACGATGTACGGCAACGCGAACGACGTGAACTCCACCTCGCGGGACAGCTCGAACCGGTCGATCGCCTTGATGAGGCCGATCATGCCCGTCTGGACGAGGTCCTCCATCTCGTCCCCGCGACCCCGGAAGCGCCCGGCGGCGAACCGCACCAGCGACATGTTCATCTCGATGAGGGTGTTGCGCGCGTACTGGTACTCGTGCGTGCCCTCCTCCAGCTCGGCCAGGCGCTGGAAGAACTGGCGGGAAAGCTCCCGTGCGTCACGAGGCGCCACCGAACGCGGCTCCTCTATGCCCGGCAGCACACCGATCTCCGTGCCGGTCCCAGCGGTCGTCCGGGCGATCGCGGTCTTCGACCGATTCACGGCGGTATTCATTTCCTCTCCCACGAGTCACGATCCGACGTCTGTCCGCTCGGGTCCTCGCCATGCGGGTACCCCCGTTCGGGCAGCCCATTCCCACCGCTTTCCGATGCGGCGCGAAATCATCCGGCGACACGGGTGGCGATGACCAGTTCGTGCAGGTAGCGCTTGGTCACACTACCTCCGAACCCATTGTCGACGAGATTCCGGATACATGCCAGCAGACCCCGGCGGGCGCGCTCGTCGAGGGCGCGGTGATTGGAGTAGGTGAGCAGTACGTCGATGTACTGGTCGGTGCTGTAGGTGATGTCCTGCGTGAAGCGGGCCGCCGTCACCTGCTCGAAGTACGGGGAGCCGGCCGGCTCGGCGGTACCGGCGGGGATCTCCGACGCCGGCCGCGGACGCAGGCCGGGCGGGGTGGCCGGATCCCATCGCTCGTAGCAGTCCTGGACCCGGGCGAAGAACTCCTCCGTTCCGCCGGCCACATGTTCCGTGAGGACCAGGGCCAGCCGTCCGCCCGGACGCAGCGCCCGGGCCGCCTTGACCATCCGCACCTCGGGATCGATCCAGTGGAACGCGGTGGCGCACATCACCAGGTCGAACGGTTCCTCGGGCAGCGGCCAGCTCTCGAACTCCGCCACCCGGACCTCGACGCGCGGGTGGTCCCGCAGCCGCCGCCGGGCCACGGCCGCCATCGCGTCACCCAGTTCCACCGCCGTGACACGGCATCCCGACTCCGCCACAGGCAGCGTCAGCTGACCCGTGCCCGGGCCGATCTCCAGAACCCTGCTGTCCGGACCGAGCGCCGCGACCCGCGCCAACTCGGCGACCAGCGCCGGGGGATATCGGGGCCGCGCCCGGTCGTACAACTCGGCGTCCTGGTTGAACGTCTCCCGCAACGCTGCCACGGCATCCTCCGCCTCGGTGATTCACCCAGGGCAGAATGCCGATCCCTTCCCTTCACGGCGAGGGAATTTAATCTGAGGGGGTGAGCAGCCAAGCGCCGAACGAAGCCCGCGTCATTCCTCTGCGCCGCCCGCAGGCCGGCGCTCCGGCCGCCCCGCCGAGCCGGGCGCCACAGGCTCCGGCGGCCCCCGCCGCCCCCGCACCGAGGGAACCCCTCTGGCGTGACCTCGTCGGTGACGTACTGCGGCGCGAACGCCTCGCCCAGGAGCGCACCCTGAAGGACGTGGCCGACGCGGCCCGGATCTCCATGCCCTACCTCTCCGAGGTGGAGCGCGGCCGCAAGGAGGCCTCGTCGGAGGTCCTCGCGGCCGCCGCCCAGGCCCTGGGACTGGGCCTCGGCGACCTGCTGTCACTGGCCCACGGCGAGCTGACCCGGGTCACGAGCCGGCACGCCGCCCGGGGCCGGGGCACTTCCGGCCCGCGCCACGACGGACTGTGCCTGGCAGCCTGACGAGACGGGACGGGCCGGCGCCTCAGACCGCGACGAGACGCCGGCTCAGCACCTCGTCGGCCAGCCCGTAGGCCACCGCCTCCCCGGCGGTGAACACCTTGTCGCGGTCCATGTCCGCACGCAGGGTGGCCACGTCGTGATGGGTGTGGCGGGCCAGCACCTCCTCGACCTGGGAGCGGATGCGGACCATCTCCTTGGCCTGGAGCGTCAGGTCCGAGATCGCACCCCGGCTGCCTCCGCTCGCGGGCTGCCCGAGCAGCACCCGCGCGTGTTCCAGCACGAACCGCCGCCCGGGATCCCCGCCGGCCAGCAGCACGGCCGCGGTGGACGCCGCCTGCCCGACGCAGAACGTCGAGATCGGCGCCTGCACGAAGGTCATCGTGTCGTAGATCGCCATCAGCGAAGTGAACGAGCCGCCCGGGGAGTTGAGGTAGATCGCGATCTCGCTCTCCGGGGCCGCCGACTCCAGATGGAGGAGTTGAGCGATGACGACGTTCGCCACCCCGTCGTCGATCTCGGTGCCGAGGAAGATGATCCGCTCGGACAGCAGCCGGCTGAACACATCGGAGGACCGCTCGCCGTGCGCGGTGCGCTCGACGACATACGGAATCGTGTAGTTGCCCATGTCACAGCCCCATCCGTCGCTTCGAGGCGGCCGGGCGGACGTCGGCGAGCGACTCCACGACCTGGTCCACCATGCCGTAATCCCTGGCCTCCTCGGCCGTGAACCAGCGGTCGCGGTCGCCGTCCCGGGCGATGGTCTCCGGGCTCTGGCCCGTGTTCTGCGCGATCAGCCGCTCCATGGTCCGCTTGCTGTGCTCCAGGTTCTCCGCCTGGATCTCGATGTCGGCGGTGGTGCCGCCGATGCCCGCCGACCCCTGGTGCATCATGATCCGGGCGTTCGGCAGGGCGTACCGCTTGCCGGGCGCGCCACCGCACAGCAGGAACTGGCCCATGCTGGCCGCGAAGCCCATGGCGAGCGTCGAGACGTCGTTCGGGATCAGCCGCATCGTGTCGTAGATGGCCAGGCCCGCGTACACCGAGCCGCCCGGGCTGTTGATGCACAGGCTGATGTCGGTGCGCGGGTCCTCGGCGGACAGCAGCAGCAGCTGCGCGCAGACCCGGTTGGCGGACACCTCGTCGACCTGGGTGCCGAGGAACACGATCCGCTGACCGAGCAGTTGGGCAGCGAGATGGTCGTCGAACCGGGAGGGCGCGGTGTCGCCCTCCTCGGCCCGAGGCGCGAGCGATGCGAGTGGAGTCATGGAGGTCTCCCGTCGGTGCGGTGATGCCGTCGACTCCACTCTCGGCCCGCGGGCGGACACCGATGCGGTTTCTCTGCCCGCGGCAGATTCGCCACCGGCAGAGCCGGCCGTCAGTCCTTCTCGCGCAGCTGCCGGAAGAACGCCCGGACGTCCCCCACCAGCAGGTCCGGCTCCTCCATCGCGGCGAAGTGGCCGCCCCGGTCGAACTCCTTCCAGCGCACCAGGTTCTCGGTGCGCTCCGCCTTGTGCCGCAACGGAAGCTGCGGCTCCGCGGGGAACAGCGCCAGGGCGGTAGGCGCGGTGGAGGGCTCTGTGGGACGGGCGCCGGCCGGGGCGTGGGCGCGCTCGTAGTAGATGCGGCCGGCGGAACCCGCGGTGCCCGTCAGCCAGTACAGCATCACGTTGGTCAGCAGCCGGTCCCGGTCCACGGCCTCCTCGGGCAGCCGCTGCGAGTCCGTCCACTCCTGGAACTTCTCGACGATCCAGGCCAGTTGACCGACCGGCGAATCGGTCAGGGCGTACGCCACGGTCTGCGGCCGGGTGGCCTGCAGGACCGCGTACCCGGTGCCCTCGCGCGACCACTCGCTCCACCGGCGCCACGACAGCAGCGCCCGCTCCTGCTCCTCGGTGTCCAGCTCGTCCAGCTCCTCCTGGGTGGGCTCGGTGGCCTGCTGCCCGCCCGGCAGGAGATTGAGATGGACCCCGATCACCCGGTCGGGGTGCGCCCGGCCCAGCTCGCGGGAGATGGCGGCGCCCCAGTCGCCGCCCTGAGCGCCGAACCGCTCGTAGCCCAGCCGCCGCATCAGCTCGGCCCACGCGTCCGCGACCCGGGCGGCCTCCCAGCCGGTGTCCGCCGGGGGCCCGGACAGGCCGAACCCGGGGATGCTCGGCACGACCACGTGGAAGGCGTCGGCGGGGTCGCCGCCGTGCGCGGCGGGGTCGGTCAGCGGCCCGACCACGTCCAGGAACTCCACGATCGACCCCGGCCAGCCGTGCGTCATGATCAACGGTGTGGCGTCGGGCTCGACGGAGCGAATGTGGGCGAAGTGGACGTTGGAGCCGTCGATGGTGGTGGTGAACTGCGGCCATTCGTTCAGCCGCGCCTCGGCGGCCCGCCAGTCGTACACATGGCGCCAGTAGTGGTGGAGTTCGCGCAGGTAGTCGGCCGGGACTCCGTAGGCCCAGCCGGTGCCGGGCAGCTCGTCGGGCCAGCGGGTCCGGTCGAGGCGGTCGTACAGGTCGTCGAGGTCGCTCTGCGGGATGTCGAGCCGGAAGGGCCGGACCGGGTCCGTGGGGGAAGACGTCATGCCCGGAGCCTAGATCGGGACGGCGACAGGTCCATATGGATTAATCGGTCGCCCCACCGATGAGTTCCGCGCGGAGGATCGGTCGACAGAGGTGACCGTGTTCCACGCTCAGGAGGTGCCCATGACCACCGACGGATTCACCACGTGTCTCTGGTTCGACGGCCAGGCCGAGGAGGCCGCCCACCACTACGTGTCGATCTTCAAGGACTCCGGCATCGGCCGCGTCGGCCGCAACGTCGAAGGGGGAGCGGGGCCGGTCGGCTCCGTGCTGGCGGTGGAGTTCACGGCCAACGGCCAGAAGTTCGTCGCGCTCAACGGAGGCCCGCAGTTCAAGTTCAACGAGTCGGTGTCCTTCCAGATCTTCTGCAAGGACCAGGAGGAGATCGACTACTACTGGGCCAAGCTCACCGAGGGCGGCGGCGAGCCCGGCCCCTGCGGATGGCTGAAGGACAAGTACGGCCTGTCCTGGCAGGTCGTCCCTGACACCCTCATCGACATGATCAGCGACCCGGACCAGGAGAAGGCCTCCCGCACGACCAAGGCGTTCATGGCGATGGGCAAGTTCGACATCGCCGCCCTGCGCAGGGCGTACGAGGGCGAGTAGCCGGCGGGTGGTCGCGAGAGTGTGCGCGGCGGGCGTGGGCGGGTGGGTATGACATCGGAGGACGTCGTCGACTTCGCGGCGACGTAGACGAGTTGACCGCCCCTCGCCCACCAGGAGCTGCCCGTGTCCGCGACCCCGCCGACGTACGCCTTCGACAACGACGACCCGGAAGCCGTGGGCCGGCACGTCCATCTCGCCACTCTGCTCGACGAGTTCACGGTCCAGCGGCTGTCCGGGCTCGGCGATCTGACCGGCAGGCGGTGCCTGGAGGTCGGTGCCGGGGGCGGCAGCGTCGCGGCCTGGCTCGCCGACACGACGGGGCCCACCGGCCGGGTGCTCGCGACGGACCTCAACACCCGTCATCTGCCGCCGGATCCACCGTACGAGGTGCTGCGCCACGACCTGGAGAGCGAACCGGTGCCCGAGGGGCCGTGGGACGTCATCCACGCCCGGCTGGTGCTGCTCCACCTGCCCGGGCGGCGGGCGATCCTCACGCGCCTCGCCGCCGCGCTCGCGCCCGGGGGCGCGCTGGTCGTGGAGGACTTCGAGGCGACGTTCCGCAAGATGGTCCTGGCCGCCCCGAGCCCGGAGGCGGCCGAGCTGATCGACACCTACCACAGGCTGCTGGTCGAGCATGTCCTGCCCGCGCACGGCAACGACCCGAGCTGGGCGGGCCGGGTGCCCGCGCTGATGATCGAGGAGGGGCTGACCGGCGTGGACACCGTCATGCACGCCCGCTCCTGGCCGGGCGGCACGGCGGGCGCGCTGCTGATCGCCGCCAACATCGCGCAGGCGAGGAAGGACTTCCTGGCGGCCGGGATGACCCCGCAGCAGCTCGACGAGGTGGACCGGCTGGCCGCCGACCCCCGGCTGCTGGTGCGCAGCCACTTCACGTACTCCACCATCGGCCGCCGGCCGGCCGCGTAGTGACGGCTGGCTCGGGTCTGTTGCTGCAGTGGGTGCGGGAGGTCACCGGCCGGCGGCCCCGTGGATCACTCCGGTGATCTCCCGGGAGATCCGCAGGATGCCGGGGGAGCGGACCGGGCACGGTTTCGGGGTGGGCGTCGTGGGCGCGAGGCAGAAGTGCAGGTAGTCCGTGTCGAGGTGGAGCGCGGTGCGGTCGCGGTCCGGCTGGGTGCAGTAGTCGGGGTGCTGGTGTTCGTACGTGGTGCACGGCAGGTACTGGGTCCAGGTGTAGCGGTCCCCGGCCGGGGCGACCGTGCGGCCCGCGTCGGCGACGAGGTCGCCGGAGGCCGCGGCCTGCCGCTCGTACATGCCGTTCACGCGCCGTACCCGGTCGGGGGTGATCGGGTCCGGGCCCTGCAGCACCCACACGATCCTCGGCCGGCGGGCCCCGCCCGCCGCCGCGATCTGCTCGGTCAGCCGGCGCAGGTCGGCGCCGTAGCGGCTGAAGTACCGCTGTGGTGAAGCGTTGTAGGTGATGCCGTCCATGCACCAGGTGTAGCCCCAGGCGTTGCCCCAGAACTGCAGCACCACGTAGTCCGGATGCCGGGCGCGCACCAGCGCGGCGGCCTTGTCCGAGTCCGGTACGAGTGAGCGCGCGCCGGTGCCCTCCAGGTAGTCGCAGAGCGTGGTGCCCGAGTACGGGGCGCTGGTGTACGTGGCGTTCAGGTCCTGGCGGAGCCGCTGCCCGAGCACGTTCTGGGCCTCCATGGCCAGCGAGTCGCCCAGGTACAGCACCCGGGGCCCGACGGCCGGGACGCGGGGCGACGCCGGCGCCCGCTGGTGCGTGGTCGCGGCGGAGACCCCCGGTACGGCGGGGGAGGGCGGCGCGGCCTCCGGCCCGGACGACGGGTCGCCGCACGCGCCGAGCAGCAGCGCACTGGTCAGCAGCATTCCCACGATCCACGGTTTGCGCATGAAAGCGACTCCCGCCCCGGCAACCGAAAACGGCTCCCCAGGCAAGCACAGCCGGGCCCAAGGGGGAAGGGAGACAACGCAGTTGGCGGGTTCCGGGTTCGGACTGCGTGTCAGGAGAGGTCGTTGACCAGGACCGCCGCTCCGTCGAAGCGTCCCGCCTTGAGGTCCCGCAGTGCCTCGTCGGCGCGGGAGAGGGGGTAGGTGTGCGTGGTGGCGCGTACGCCGTGCCGGGCGGCGAGTGTGAGGAACTCACGTGCGTCGCCGCGGGTGTTGGAGGTGACGCTGCGTATCTGCTTCTCGTAGAACAGCTCGGTCTCGTAGCGCAGGGGCGGGATGTCACTGAGGTGGATGCCGGCGACGGCCAGGGTGCCGCCGCGGTCCAGTGCGCAGAGGGCGACCGGGACCAGGTCGCCGACCGGGGCGAAGAGGATCGCGCTGTCCAGTGGCTCGGGCGGCATGTCGTAGGCGTCGCGCGCGGAGGTGGCGCCCAGGTCGAGCGCCAGCTGTCGTGCGGCCGCCCCGCGCGTCAGGACGTGCACGGTGGCGCCCTCGGCGAGTGCCACCTGCGCGCACAGATGGGCGCTGCCCCCGAAGCCGTACAGCCCGAGCCGTCCGCCTGGGGGCAGCGCGGCCCGGCGCAGGGCCCGGTAGCCGATGATCCCGGCGCACAGCAGGGGAGCGGCGGTCGCGTCGGCGAGGGCGGCCGGCAGCCGGTGCGCGAAGGCCGCGGGTACGGTCGTGTACTCCGCGTAACCGCCGTCGGCGTCCCAGCCGGTGTAGCGGGAGGCGGGGCAGAGGTTCTCGTCGCCGCGCGAGCAGTACGCGCAGGTGCCGTCCGTGCGCCGGAGCCAGGCCACGCCCACCCGGTCACCGATCTCGAAGCCCTCGGCCCCCGCACCGCGTCCTGCCACCACGCCCACCACCTCGTGTCCGGGCGTCACGCCGGGCCGGCGCACCGGAAGATCGCCCTCGGCCACGTGCAGATCGGTGCGGCACACCCCGCACGCGCGCACGTGCACGAGCAGTTCGTCGTCCCCGGGTTCCGGGACCGGCTTCTCGACCAGGCGGAGCCCTCCCTCCTCCTCCACCGGGCCGGGCACCGCCACCGACCATGCGCGCATCGTTGCGTCAGCCATTTCGCACCCCGTCCCGAGCGCCAAACCCTTGTCCCGACCAGTGTGGGACGCGGGCGGGCGTTCGGCGCGCGCTTCGGCGGAGGGGTGACTAGCGTGAGGAAACGGACCACCCGCCGACACAGGAGAGGGCCGCAGTCATGGCCGTGCAACCTGAGGGAACCCCCTGTTGGGCCGATGCGATGTTCAGTGACGTCGAAGGAGCCAAGAGCTTCTACGGCGATGTCCTGGGCTGGACCTTCGGCGACGCGTCGTCGGAGTACGGCAACTACACCCAGGCCTACGCGGACGGAAAGGCGGTCGCCGCCGTCGTACCGCCGATGCCGGGCCAGGAGGGCTACTCGCAGTGGTGCCTGTACTTCGCGTCGCAGGACGCCGCCGCGACCGCCGGGAAGATCCGTGACAACGGCGGCGAGGTGCTGATGGAGCCGATGAAGGTCGGCGAGTTCGGGACGATGGCTCTGGCCCGCGACCCCAGCGGGGTGGTCTTCGGCTTGTGGCAGGCCGGGGTCCACGAGGGGTTCGAGGCGTCGCCGCAGCAGCCCGGCGCGTACTGCTGGGCCGAGGTCTTCACCCGCGAGCCCGAGCGGTCCGACGCCTTCTTCACCTCGGTCTTCTCCTACACGGTGAAGCAGATGCAGGACGACGCGATCGACTTCCGCATGTTCGACATCGACGGGAAGACGGTCCTCGGCCGCATGAAGATGACGGAGGACTTCCCGCCGGAGGTGCCGCCGTACATCAACGTCTACTTCAGCGTCGCCGACTGCGACGACGCGGTCGCCCGGGCGACCAAGCTGGGGGGCGTGCTGCGGTTCGGGCCGATGGACAGCCCGTTCGGGCGGTTCGCGGCGCTGAGCGACCCGCAGGGCGCCAACTTCTCGGTGATCGACATGACGACGACGGCCGGGGAGATGCCGCAGGTCACGGACGTCTCCTGAACCGTGGGCGAGCTGCCCGCCGGGCCATGGCATGATCGGGCCCATGCGTGAACGTGTTGTGGCCGCGTGCGACGGGGCTTCGAAGGGAAACCCCGGGCCGGCGGGCTGGGCCTGGGTCGTCGCCGACGAGTCGGAGATCCCGGCCCGCTGGGAGTCCGGGCCGCTCGGCAGAGCCACCAACAACGTCGCGGAACTCACCGCTCTGGAACGGCTGCTGGCGTCGACCGACCCGGCCGTGCCGCTCGAGGTGCGGATGGACTCGCAGTACGCGATGAAGGCCGTCACGACGTGGCTGCCCGGCTGGAAGCGCAACGGCTGGAAGACGGCGGCCGGCAAGCCGGTCGCCAACCAGGAGCTGGTGGTGCGCATCGACGAGCTGCTGGACGGCCGCTCGGTGGACTTCCGGTATGTACCCGCCCACCAGGTCGACGGCGACCCGCTCAACGACTTCGCCGACCGCGCGGCCAGCCAGGCGGCGACCGTGCAGGAGGCGGCGGGCAGCGGACTCGGTTCGCCGGAGCCGCCGCCCTCCCCCGACACGCCCAAGGCGAAGACGGGCGCGCCGCGCCGGAAGCCCGGCGCGGCGCGCAACGGTGGTGCCTCGTCCTCCCGCACGATCAAGGCGAAGTTCCCCGGCCGCTGCCTGTGCGGCCGCTCCTATGCCGCGGGGGAGCCCATCGCCAAGAACGCGCAGGGCTGGGGGCACCCGGAGTGCCGTACGGCGGAGGCCGGTTGAGGGCCGGCGGTCAGTTGACCGTGCCGCGCCACTCGCCGGTCTCCTGACCGCGGTTCTCGATGAACTTCTTGAAGCGCTCAAGATCACTCTTGGTCTGACGCTGTACGACGCCCAGCTTGTCGCCGACCTTCTCGGTGATGCCGTCCGGGTGGAAGTCCATCTGCAGCATCACCTTGGTGCGGGTGTCGTCGAGGCGGTGGAAGGTCACCACCCCGGCCTGCCGGGCCTCACCGCCGACGGTCGTCCAGGCGACCCGCTCGTCGGGGATCTGTTCCGTGATCTCGGCGTCGAACTCCTTGTGCACGCCGTTCACGCTCGTCACCCAGTGGGTGAGGGTGTCGGTGCGCTGTTCGATACGGTCCACGCCGCTCATGAACTCGGGGAACGACTCGAACTGCGTCCACTGGTTGTAAGCGGTGCGCACCGGGACGCCGACCTCGATGGATTCCTCGACCTGCGACACGGGTGAACCCCTCCTTCGCTCTGTTGCCGGTTGTGTCCGTCGCGGGTACCCGTGACCTTCGGGACCAACCACCCGATCGTGGCGGTCAGTCGGTGTCGAAGGTGTAGTGCGCGGTGTGGTCCAGCAGGTCGGCGGGCCGGACGTCGTTCCACGGCTTCATCGTCTCGCCCAGGTCGACGACGTCCGGCGTTCCGCCGGTCGGCAGGTAGCCGGAGCGGGGATTGCGCCGCTGCCACTCGGCCCACAGCTTGTCGATGTAGGCGTGGTGGAGCCAGAAGACCGGGTCGTTGGGGGAGACGCCGGTCGCCATCTGGCCCCCGACCCACACATGGACGCGGTTGTGGAGGTTCACGCCCCGCCAGCCCTCCAGGTGGTTGCGGAAGCCGTCCGACGCGCTGTTCCAGGGGGCCATGTCGTAGGTCGCCATCGACAGCACCGAGTCGACCTCGGCGCGCGTCGGCAATTCACGGACATTCGCTCCCAGTTGGCGGCGCAGGAAGGTGCGGGCGTCGACGCGCACGTTGATCGGCCAGTTGCCGGCCGACGCGGCGAACGGGCCGTCCATCACCTGCCCGTCGCGGCTGCGCCCCGTCCCGCCGAGGAAGTCCGGTGCCCACAGCGAGGAGCGTGTCGAGCGGTCGGTGCTCCAGTCCCAGTAGGGCAGCGCGACCGAGGCGTCCACCGACTGCAGCGCTCTTTCGAACTCCAGCAGGAATCTGCGGTGCCAGGGCAGGAAGGACGGCGAACGGTGGCCGGTGCGCTCGCCGTTGTCGGTGTCGCCGAGGATGAAGGCGTTGTGCGTCGTGACGAAGGCGTCGTAGCGGCCGGTGCGCTTCAGCTCCAGGACGGCGGCGACGAAGCGGCGCTTCTCGTCGGTGGTGAGTCCGGCCTGGTTCTTGCGGACGGTCATGTGGTGATTGCTCCGAAGTGGTGTGCGGGACGGGTCAGTTGGCGGGGAAGGGCAGCAGGGCGGCGCCCTTCAGTTCGTCGACCGCGGCGCGTGCGGCGGCGCGGGGTGTGGGGACCGGGTCGTAGTGGCTGACGACGCTGATCCAGGTGCCGTCCGCGTTGCGCATCACGTGCAACGGGACCTGGTCGACGAGCACTTCGAAGCCGCCGCCGTGGTGGTGGTGCTCCGACCCGGAGGCCGGGCGGCCCTGTATCCGGCGGCCCTTGTAGACCTCGTCGAAGGGTTCGGGGGAGTCGTGGTGGTGGTCGGCGGGCGCGGCCGAGGCGGCGGGCGCGGTGAGCGTGTGGGCCGCGGCGGCGGCGGTGAGGGCGGCGGCGGTGCCGAGGGCGCGGCGACGGCTGAGTTCGGGCATACGGGATCTCCCGGTGATTCGTTCGATTGACGACACCGGCATGCCTATCGGCCCGGTCGAGAGCGGGAGAAATCCGTCGAGACCGGTTGGCTGCGATCAGGACAATTGCCTACATGTCGTGCAAGGTTGAACGAAGTTGATCTTGCCGGAAAAGGGGCTCGGCGACCCCGGAAGAGGGAATTCCTTCTCCGGAAACCCGTGTTCCGGATGATCTCTCCCGGCCGATGGCGCTGCCAGTGGCCCGCCTCACCTCGGGAAACTGACGTGATCTCGAACGCCGGGCGCCGCCACGGCCTCCTGCTACCCTGCGTTGCCAAATGACCGCTTTGGGTAATTCCTAGGGGTGTGCGTGAAGGTCGCCTGCATCGGCGGCGGGCCCGCCGGCCTGTATCTGTCGATCCTGCTGAAACGGCAGGACCCGTCCCACGACATCACCGTCCACGAGCGCGATCCGGAAGGATCGACCTACGGCTGGGGCGTGACGTACTGGCGGGGCCTGCTCGACAAGCTCCACGAGCACGACCCCGAGTCGGCGCGCGCGCTGGAGCAGGCCTCGGTCCGCTGGAACGCCGGCGTCGCCCACGTAGGGGATCTCACCACCCGGCACGGCGGGGACGAGGGCTTCGGCATCGGCCGCCACCGGCTGCTGGAGATCCTCGCCGCCCGGGCCCGCTCGCTGGGCGTGCGCCTGGAGTTCGAGCACGAGATCACCGACGGCAACCTGCCGGCCGCCGATCTGGTCGTCGCCGGCGACGGCGTGAACAGCGCCCTGCGCACCCGCCACGCCGACCACTTCGGCACCGAGGTCACGGCGGGCCGCAATCCCTACATCTGGCTCGGCACCACCAAGGTCTTCGACGCCTTCACCTTCGCCTTCGTGGAGACCGACCACGGCTGGATCTGGTGCTACGGCTACCCCTTCAGCCCCGAACGCAGCACCTGCGTCGTCGAGTGCGCCCCCGGAACCTGGAACGGCCTCGGCCTCGACAGCGCGAACGAGGCCGACGGGCTGGCCCTGCTGGAGAAGCTCTTCGCCGACGTCCTGGACGGCCACCCCCTCATCGGGCGCTCCACGGCCGACGGCAGCGCCCAGTGGCTGAACTTCCGTACCCTCACCAACCGCACGTGGTCCCGCGACAACCTCGTCCTCCTCGGCGACGCCGCCCACACCACCCACTACTCGATCGGCGCCGGCACCACCCTCGCCCTGGAGGACGCCATCGCGTTGGCCGGTGCCCTGCGCGAAGAGCCCTCCCTGCCGCAGGCCCTCGCCCGCTACGAGCGGCAGCGCAGGGCCGAGTTGCTGTCCATCCAGAGCGCGGCCCGCTACAGCGCCCGGTGGTACGAGAACCTGCCCCGCTACATCCACCTGCCCCCGCAGCAGATGTTCGCCCTGCTCGGCCAGCGGCACTCACCGCTGCTGCCGTACGTCCCGCCGCAGCTCTACTACCGGATCGACCGGGCGGCCGGCCGGCTGGAAGCGCTGCGCCGTTTCAAGCGCTGGCTCGGACCGAAGGTCGCCCGCAGCGTGCACGCACGCGAGCTCGCCTCGCGCAAGCAGGGCTGACGGCCGCCCGCCTCTTGGGTGAATGGCAATTCACCGGCTATGGTGAATTGCCATTCACCCATTTGTTCTGCGTGTCAGCCGCTGGAGTACCGATGGAGCAGCCCGCACCGATAGCCCAGCCCTCCGTGCGGCCGGGACTGCGAGGCCGACTCACGATCCCGGTGCTGGCGTTCGGCGGCATCCTCATGGCCGTCATGCAGACCGTCGTCGTCCCCCTGCTCCCCGACCTGCCCCGGCTCACCCACTCCTCGCCCGGCGCGGTCTCCTGGACGGTCACCGCGACCCTGCTGTCCGGTGCCGTCCTCACCCCTGTCCTGGGCCGGGCCGGCGACATGTACGGCAAGCGCAGGGTGCTGACCGCGGCGCTGCTGCTGATGACCGTCGGCTCGGTGATGTGCGCGCTGTCCTCCGACATCGCCGTCCTCATCACGGCGCGCGCCCTCCAGGGCGCCGCCGCCTCCGTGGTGCCGCTGTCGATCAGCATCCTGCGCGACGAACTGCCACCGGAGCGCCGGGGCTCCGCGGTCGCCCTGATGAGCTCCACCGTCGGGATCGGCGCCGCGCTCGGCCTGCCGCTCGCCGCGCTGGTCGTGCAGTACTACGACTGGCACACCATGTTCTGGCTGACCAGCGCCCTCGGTGCCGTGGGCGTGTCCGCGGTGTGGTGGGCGGTGAAGGAGTCGCCGGTGCGCGAGCCCGGCCGGTTCGACGTGGCCGGCACGCTGGGGCTGGCCGCCGGGCTGGTCTGCCTGCTGCTCGGAGTGTCCCAGGGCGGGCAGTGGGGCTGGACCGGCGCCCGGGTCCTGGGCCTGTTCGCCGCCGCCGTGGTCGTCCTCGGCCTGTGGTGGTGGCAGCAGCTGCACACCGAGCGGCCGCTGGTCGACCTGCGCCTGGTCTCACGGCCCAGGGTGGGCCTGTCCCATGTCGCGGCCCTGCTCACCGGATTCGCCTTCTACGCCAACTCCCTCGTGACCGCGCAGCTGGTGCAGGCGCCGAAGGCCACCGGGTACGGACTCGGGCTGTCGATCGTGGAGACCGGACTGTGCCTGCTGCCCGGCGGCGTGACGATGCTGCTCTTCTCACCGCTGTCGGCACGGATCTCCGCGGCGCGCGGCCCGCGCGTCACGCTCGCCCTCGGCGCGGCGGTCATCGCCTGCGGCTACGCGGTGCGTATCGCCGACAGCCGCGACCTGTGGATGATCATCCTCGGTGCGACGGTCGTGGCCACCGGCACCACCCTCGCCTACTCGGCGCTGCCCACCCTGATCCTGCGCGCCGTACCGGCCGAGCAGACCGCGTCCGCCAACGGCGTGAACGTCCTGATGCGCACGATCGGCCAGGCCACCTCCAGCGCCGCCGTGGCCGCCGTCCTGGTCCACCACACCAGCCCGGTCGGCGGCGTCCCGGTGCCCACCCTGCACGGCTACCTGCTCGCCTTCACCGTGGCCGGGATCGTCGCCCTGGTGGCGAGCGCCACGGCGCTGACCATCCCCGGCGACACCGGGCGGCGCGGTTCCCGCAGGGCCGGGAGCGGCACCCTGGATGCGCGGGACGAGGCGTTGGAGGGAGCATGAGTGCCGTGAGCACTCCCCCCACAACGACCGCGCCCGCCCGCCGGGACGCCGAGGCCACCAAGGCGGCCATCCTGAAGGCCGCCCGCTATCTGCTGGCCCGGCACGCCCACGCCGACATCACCCTCAAGGCCGTCGCCGAACGCGCCGGGGTCAGCGCGCCGTTGATCCTCAAGTACTTCGGCAACAAGGACGCGCTCTTCGCCCGCGTGATGTCCTTCGAGACCGACGCGGACGCTCTGCTGGACGCCCCGCTCGACAATCTCGGCCGGCACATGGTGCGGCATGTGCTGGTCGGCCAGTCCCGGCACGGCGCCGACCCGCTGCTGCGCATCGTGTTCGCGCCCCTGCACGCCGAACAGGGCGACATCCTGCGCGCCAACTTCCGCACCCAGGTCACCGAACGGCTCACCGAGCGGCTCACGGGCGCCGACGCGGGGCTGCGCGCCGAACTCGCCGTGGCCGCGCTGCTCGGTCTCGGCGTGATCTACGGACTCGCCCGCGGCCCCCACGTCCGCGCGGCGGAACTGGACGAGATCGTGGAGCGCTACGCCCCCCTCGTCCAGGGACACCTCACGCCAGGAAATCCCCGACCGTAGTCACGAACCGCTCGGGATCGTCGAGCCACGGGAAGTGACCGGCGCCCGGCTGCACCACCGACTCGGCCTTGCCGAAGAGCCCGGCGAACTCGGCGACCATGGGCGGCGGCGAGTTGAGGTCGACCTCGCCGGCCAGCAGCAGCACCGGCGCCGTCGAACCGGCGAGCGCGCCCCGGGTGGCGGCCGGGTCGAACGCCCCCTCCCCGCCGAAGACCGCGGCGGCCTGGTCGTTCCTCTGGGAGGCCCCCGCGGCGTGATGCGCACGCGCCGTGTCGTCCCAACGGCCGTACAGGAAGGGCGCGATGGCCTCCCAGCTGTCGGCGGTGGCGCGGCCGGTGGTGATGTCCTGCAGCGCGGCGAACGCGGTCGGGAACCACGGCTCGCCGTGCCGGGACTGCGCGGTCTCCCGCCGCACCTGAGGCGGAACCGTGAGCCCGACGGCCCCGGCGCTCGGAGCGATCAGCGCGAGTCTCTCCACACGCCGCGGGTGACGGGCCGCGTACAGCACGGCCGGGTTGGTGCCCGCGGAGTGTCCCAGCAGGTCCATCGCCTCCAGGCCCAGGTGCGCGCGCAGGGCCTCGACGTCGTCCACCAGCCGGTCGCAGCGGAAGGTGGCGGGGTCCTCGGGGAGCGCGGAATCGCCGGTGCCCCGGAAGTCCAGCAGCACGAGCCGGCGGCGCGCGGACAGACCGCCGAGCTCGCCGAGATAGGCGGACGCCTGCATGGGCCCGCCGGGCAGACAAACGACGGGCGGCCCGTCGTCCCCGAGGACGTGGTAGGCGAGTTCGGTCCCGTCGGGCGCGGCGAAGGCAGGCATGATCGCGAGCCTCCCAGCCGCGCCCGATGACGGCAACCGGTTATCGGAACAAGCGGTCGAGGAAGCCGTTGCCGAAGACCCGGTGCGGGTCGAGCCGGTCCAGGGACCCGGCGGCCTGCCCCCAGGCCGCCTCGCCGAAGGAGCCGGGGATCACCGTCCCCAGCACCTCCTCGTCGCTCCAGACGGCGTCCTCGGTGTACGCCCAGCCCTTGGACCACTCGACCCGGGTCAGGGCGTCCCCGCCGTCGAACGCGCGCAGCAGGAACTGCTCCAACTCCCGCAGGAACTCCTCCGCATGCGGGGTGCCGGGCAGTGTCAGCACGTCCAGCCACACCGCCGTGTCCCACTCGGGACGGGCCTGGTCGCGCCGCAGCGCCGACAGCAACGGGGCGCGTGCGCCGTCGAGTTCGACGTCGGCGGGGTCGTCCAGGCCCGTCACCCGGATCTCGACCGACCCGTTGACCGGGTAGCGGCCCTGGGCGGCGTACGCGGCCAGCCGCTCCCGGTAGTAGGACGTGAACTCATGGACCACGCGCTGCACTTGGTTCCGTGCGGTGAGCACCGCGTACCCGTTCGCGGTGACCCGCAGTGTCGTCGGCCTGATGTAGAGCAGCGTGTTCTTCGACGGCCCCCAGATGTCGGCCGAGAGCGTGGCCAGCAGTCCGGCCGCGGCGACGTCGTACTGCGCGTTGCCCAGCACGGGAGCCAGGTACCAGGCGGCCTCCGAGGTCATCCGCCCCACCAGGTCCGCCACCACGGTCGGCACGTTGTCGGAGAAGGGGTAGTTGTACGGCGACGTCACATGCCGCGAGGTGAGCGGCCGGGTCGGCGCCACGCTCCACACCTTCAGCCAGGGGACCTCGGTGAAGGCGAACCAGATCGCCTCCACACGCCCCGCCTTGTCGAGGAAGCCCGCGAGGGTGCGCCCGTCGGTCCCCGGCGCGGCGAACAACTCGGCCGCCGGGATGTCCGTACGGCTCACGCACCGCAGGTTGGCGTTCGCGCCCACGCGCAGCACGACCTCGGTCACCAGCGAGCGGCCCAGATGGGTGAGCAGCGCGGCGCAGTCCGCCTCGTCACGGCGGTAGGTGCGCAGGACGTACGCCCCCGAGCCCTCGTCCCACACGACCGCCGTCAGCGACAGCACCAGATTGCTGAGCGAGCCGTAGGTGTGCCCCGGCGACCGCTGTTCGCCCTTCGCCGGTACGGCGGTGCCGTGGGCGTCGACGGCCAGGGCACCGCCCAGCGTGAGGTCGCCCGGGGCGGGCGCGGCGGTGACCCCGAGGCCGTGCTCCTCCAGATAGCCGAGCAGGGTGTCCATCGTGACGCCGGTTCCCGCGCGGACGGCGGACGGTGAGTCGAGGCTCAGGCCGGTGAGGTGCGGGGCGGTGTCGACGAGGAGGACGGGGGCGTCCGAGGAGGTGTGCGCGGTGACGGTCAGCGGCGACCAGCCGTGCGAGGCGCCGCGGGCGCGCACCGCCCAGCCGTGCCGCCAGGCCCAGTTGACGACGTCGACGACCTGGCCGGGGTGCTCGGGAGCGCAGGCCCACAGGCCGTCGGCGGTGATCTCGCCCACCCAGTTGCGGTACGCCGAGCGGTACAGCGCGACGCCTTCGGGGAAGTCCGGCAACTCCTGTGCCGCCACCGCCGGATCCGCGGCCACCAGCACGGGGAGGGCGGCCAGGGCGGCGGCGGACAGCAGGAAGCCGCGGCGGCTCCAGGACGGGTCGTCCCCGGCCCCGGAAGGGAAGTTGCTCACTGAATGATCAGTCACGGAGCCACGCTAGGTGCGTGGTGACACGAGTCCACCCGCTGTCGAAACACGTCACTCGTGTGAGTGAAAGATTCACAAGGAGTGCACCGGAGCGGCTCGTTCCGCGCTCGGGCGCGGTGGATGACAGACTGACGTCATGGACGAGCGCACTTTCGACAGGTCGGGTCAGCACGCCTCCGTCATCGGTCTCGGCACGTGGCAGCTGGGCGCCGACTGGGGAGACGTCGACGACAAGGAAGCCCTGGCGGTCCTGGAGGCGGCTGCCGAGTCCGGCGTGACCTTCTTCGACACCGCCGACGTGTACGGCGACGGACGCAGCGAGCAGACCATCGCCGCGTTCCTGGCGGGCCGGCCGGACCTGCACGTACTGGTCGCCACCAAGATGGGCCGCCGGGTCGACCAGATCCCGGAGAACTACGTCCTCGACAACTTCCGCGCCTGGAACGACCGTTCGCGACGCAACCTCGGGGTCGACCGCATCGACCTGGTCCAGCTGCACTGCCCGCCCACGGCCGTGTACTCCACGGACGAGGTGTTCGACGCCCTGGACACCCTCGTCGAGGAGGAGCGCATCGCCCACTACGGCGTCAGCGTCGAGACCTGCCAGGAGGCGCTGACCGCGATCGCGCGGCCGGGTGTGGCGAGCGTGCAGATCATCCTCAACCCGTTCCGCATGAAGCCCCTGCGCGAGGTCCTCCCGGCCGCCCGCGAGGCCGGCGTCGGCGTCATCGCCCGTGTCCCGCTCGCCTCCGGCCTGCTGTCGGGCAAGTACACCAAGGACACCGTCTTCCCGGAGAACGACCACCGCGCCTACAACCGGCACGGCGAGTCCTTCGACGTCGGCGAGACCTTCTCCGGCGTGGACTACACGACCGGCGTCGAAGCGGCCGCCGAGTTCGCCGCCCTCGCCCCCGAGGGATACACCCCGGCACAGCTCGCCCTGCGCTGGATCGTCCAGCAGCCCGGCGTCACCACCGTGATCCCCGGCGCCCGCTCGCCCGAGCAGGCCCGCGCCAACGCGGCCGCCGCCAAGCTGCCGGAACTCTCCGACGAGACCCTCGCCGCGATCCGCGATCTCTACGACCGCCGGATCAAGGACCAGGTCGAAAACCGCTGGTAGCGGTCGCCATACGGCCGTTCACGGCTCCAGGAGCAGCTGGCTCTCCTGCTCCTGGTCGCCGGAGACCGCACCCTGGTCCTGCGCGGTGAAGGAGCGGGCCAGCACCTCGCGTGCCCGGGCCACCGCGTCCGGGGCGCCCTGGACGGTCACCGTGACCGCCCCGGACAGATGACCGGTGCCGCCGGCCGGCGCGCCCCCGGAGGGCCGGGCCGCCGGATCGTGCGTGAACCTCGCCGTGTACACCGTCACGCGGTCGTCGGCCGGAAGTTCCTCCTCCGGGCTGCCGAAGGCCGGTTCCAGGACGTGCACGACGGCGCGCGCGTCGGCGGCGGTGGCGCCGCTGAGAGTGAGCGTGAGTTCGGTGCCGGACATGTGGTCGGACTCCTCGGATCGTCGTCGTGGGCCGTCAGCACCGTGTAACCGTCCCGTGATCGTCCAAACAGCCGCCGTTCTCCGCAAAGGGACGGTCAAAATCGCGCGATCAGGGAACCCGGACCAGGAAAGGCGCGGGCCGATGAGCAGGAGGAACGTTGACGGTCTCGAAAAGCGGTGCGGATGTGAACGACTGGGGTCGGCACGAGACCGAGGAGGAGAGAGCCGACCGCAAGTGGGGTGAGCTGATCCAGGAGGTCAGGGTCGCCCAGACCGGCGTGCAGATCCTGTTCGGATTCCTGCTCACCGTGGTGTTCCAGCAGAAGTACGCCTCGCTGGAGCAGACGGACAAGACCATCTACATCGTCACGGTGATCCTGGGCGCCGCCACGACGGGGGCGCTCATCGGGCCGGTCTCCCTGCACCGTCTGGTGTCCGGCCAGCGGGTCAAGGCGGAGGCCGTGCGGTGGGCCTCCCGGATGACCCTGGTCGGGCTGATACTCCTGCTCGCGACCATGACGTCCTCGCTCCTGCTGGTCCTGCGGGTCGCCACGCACAACGCGATCGTGCCCTGGATCGTCAGCGCGGTCGTCGCGTGGTACGCCCTGTGCTGGTTCGTGGTGCCCATGTGGACGCTGCGCCGCCATTCGAGCCGCTGACGCCCAGCGCGTCGAGCCGGCGGTCGTGCAGCCGGGAGAGCACCAGTACCGAGACCGTCGCGCCGATCAGCGCGCAGAACATGTCCCACTGCGTGTCCCACACATCGCCCTGCGTGGCGAGGAAGGCGTCAGCCGAGTGCCCGCCGACCACCGCGGCCAGCCACTCCAGCATCTCGAAGACGGCACTGAAGGCCAGGCAGGCGCAGACCGTCAGCGGAGCCAGCCAGCGGCTGCCGCGCAGCGGTGAGGTGCGGCTGAGCAGCTCGCGCACCAGCACCGCCGGCACGAAGCCCTGCATGAGGTGGCCGAAGCGGTCGTACGGGTTGCGGGCCAGGCCGAAGGTGTCGCGCACCCAGTCGCCGACGGGGACCTGCGCGTAGGTGTAGTGGCCGCCCACGGCGAGCACGAGCGCGTGCGCGGCCAGCAGGCAGCACAACAGGTCCGTGAGCGGGAACCGGCGCCGGGTGAGCACGACAAGGGGCAGGCCGACCAGCACCCACACCGTCTCCAGGAACCAGGTCGTGCGGTCGTGCGGATTCCACGCCGACACCGCGAGTCCGGCGACCGTGACGGCGACGGCCACGGCGGGCAGGTGCCGTCGCGGGACGGCTGCGTGCAGAGCGATCGACATGGGGGCTCCTCCTGACTGGGAGCCCCCATGCTGGCCGCGGCGGCCGCCCGGGGGCATGAGTACGGCTACTCAGCGCCGCCCGGGTATGCGCGCGCTCAGTCCTTGGCGCCGCGCAGCGCGCTCAGGCACGAGGCGATGGCCTGCTGGAGCTCCTCCAACTGCTGCACCATGTCGTCCTCGACGAAGTCCTGCACATCGTCGAAAGTCAGCTCCTCGAACGCCTTCGTCGCCTTCTGCAGGCTGCTGTAGAACCGCGTCCGCCGCTCCGTGACGCGCAGTTCGGGATCGGCCTCGACGGCTTCGGCGACCAGGGACTTCATGCTGTCGTAGGCCTCGGTGGCCCACTCGCCGGTGTCCTCGTCCTCGTCCAGCTCGTCGATGAGCGACAGGTGCCGCTCGGCCTCCTGGCGCACGTCGGCCGGAGCGTCGATGGTCTGTCCGGCGGGGGTCTTCACCTGCCCCGACTCGGCGATCTGGCGCACGTACCCGATCCGGTCGGCGGCCCGGCTCTCGGTGGCGACGGCCTTCTTCAGGTCGTCGGTGCGCACCACGTCCCGGGCCAGCTCGGCCTGCAGGTCGGGGTCCTCGCGTACGCGGTCCAGCAGCGCCTGGCGGGCCGCGCGGGCGGTGGAGGGGTCGGCGAGGATCGCGGCGCGCAGCGCGGTGGGGTTCTCGGCGACCTCCAGCGCCTTGGTGGGCCGGATGCCCTCGGCCTCGGCGGCCTCCGCGATGGCGGTGCCGCGCTCGGATCCGGCGCTGTTGCGGGAGACGTAGTAGCTCAACCACACGTCGGCGTCCGGCAACTCCACCTCCTGGCCCGGGGCGAGCGCCTCGAAGTGCGGGACGAGGCCGTCGTCGGCGGCCCGGTCCCAGGCCTTGTAGTAGCGCATCACACGCTCCGGGGAGCACCCGGCCAGCTCCGCGAACTCCCTCCCGGACACCTTCGGCGTCTCGTCCGCGCCCTGGCCGCCGGGCCGTACGCTGCGCGCCACCATCAGGCCGAAGGCCCATCCGCCGGTGCGCGCGTACACCCCGAACTCGCGGGCGTCACGCGCCACCAGGTCGGACAGGGGCGCGGGGCCGGGCTCGGGATCAGAGGTCTCAGACGCCTCGGACGGGTCGATCGCCAGTGTCACCGATGACTCTCCTGTGCAAAGCTTGTCGGGCTGCGAAGTGCAGACCGGCAGCCTATATGCACCGCTTGGTCACGGTTCGGCAGGGCCCGGCGTCGGCGCGCTGACCGTCAGCCGAACGCGTCGTGCAGCGCGGGCAGCAGCGTCTTCTCCGCCCAGTCCAGGTACGCCGGTTGAGACTCGCCGCCGATCTGCACGAGCGCGATCTCGCCGAACCCCGCCTCGGCGTAGGGCCGTACGGCCTCGACGAAGTCCTCCGGGTCGTTGCCGCACGGAATCGACGCCGCGACGTCGTCGGGAGTGACGAACTGGGTGGCCGACTCGAACGAATCCGGGTGCGGGAGTTCGGCGTTGACCTTCCAGCCGTTGCCGAACCAGCGGAACTGCGCGTGCGCCCGCTTGACCGCCGCGTCCCGGTCGGGGTCGTAGCAGACGGGGAGCTGGCCCACCCGCGGCTTGCCCTCGCCGCCGTGCCGGTCGAACGCCGTCAGCAGCCCTTCCTTGGGCTCCGTGGCGATGACCAGGTCGGCGAGCCGGCCCGCGAGGGCGCAGGACTGCTCGCCGGAGACGGCGATGCCGATCGGCGGCGGCTCGTCCGGCAGGTCCCACAGCCGGGCCGACTCGACGTCGAAGTGCTTGCCGCGGTGGTTGACATGGCCGCCCTCGAACAGCGCCCGGATGATCTCCACCGCCTCCTCCAGCATCTCGTGGCGCACGTCGGCTGACGGCCAACCCCCGCCCACGACATGCTCGTTGAGGTTCTCCCCGGAGCCGAGTCCCAGCCGGAACCGGCCCTCGGACAGCAGCTGCATGGTGGCGGCCTTCTGCGCGACGACCGCGGGGTGGTAGCGGACGGTCGGACACGTCACGTAGGTCATCAGCGGGATGCGCGAGGTCGCCTGGGCAGCGGCGCCCAGCACGCTCCACGCGTACGGGGAGTGTCCCTGCGAGCGCAGCCACGGGAAGTAGTGGTCCGAGGTCACCGAGAAGTCGTAACCGGCCTCCTCGGCGCGCACCACATGGTCCACCAGCTCACGCGGACCTGCCTGCTCGGTCATCATCGTGTATCCGATTTGCACCATGAGGGACGGGTCCCCTGCACGGGCGACGGAAAACGGGTCTCGCTTCGGGAAGGATCATTGGCGAGGATGCGGTCGTGACCGTTCGCCCGCTGCCGCCCGCTGCCCCCGCCACCCAGGGCGTCGACGCCGCCGGTGTCCACGCCTTCCTCGACGCCCTCGAAGCCGCCCCCGACATCGAGCCGCACAGCCTGATGATCCTCAGGCACGGCCGGCTCGTGGCCTCCGGCTGGTGGGCGCCGTACACCGCGGACCGCCCCCATCTGCTGTACTCGCTGAGCAAGAGCTTCACGGCGACGGCCGCCGGGCTCGCCGCCGCCGAGGGGCTGCTGCGCTTCGACGATCCGGTGATCTCGTACTTCCCCGAGTTCGAGGCCGACATCACCGACCCGCGCAGCCGCGCGATGCTGGTGCGGCACGTGGCCTCCATGTCCAGCGGGCACGAGGCCGAGACCCTGGAGCGGGCGCTCGCCGCCGACCGCGACGAACTGGTGCGCGGCTTCCTCCTGGTGCCGCCCGAGCGCGAGCCCGGCACCGTCTTCGCCTACAACCAACCCACCACGTACACGCTGGCCGCGATCGTGCAGCGGGTCACGGGACAGTCGCTCACCGACTACCTCCGCCCGCGCCTGCTGGATCCGCTCGGCATCGGCGAGGCGGCCTGGCAGTCCGACCGGGCCGGCCGCGAGATCGGCTTCAGCGGACTGCACGCCTGCACCGACGCCGTCGCCCGGCTCGGCCAGCTCTACCTGCGCGACGGGGTCTGGGAGGGCGAGCGGCTGCTGCCGGAGGGCTGGGTGGCCGAGGCCACGCGTCCGCACATCGACAACTCCGGCGGTGAGCCCGTCACTTCGGACTGGCAGCGCGGCTACGGCTACCAGTTCTGGATGTCCCGGGACGGCTACCGCGGCGACGGGGCCTACGGCCAGTACTGCGTGGTACTGCCCGAGCAGGACGCCGTGATCGCGACCACGGCGGCCACCGAGCAGATGCCGCAGCTGCTCGACCTGGTCTGGGAGCATCTGCTGCCGGCCTTCCGGCCCGAACCGCTGACCGGCGCCGACGAGGCGGACGCGGCCCTGCGGGAGCGGCTCGCCCGGCTCGCGCTGCCACCGGCCGCGGGCAAGCCCGCCCCGCCCGAGCGCGCGCCGCGGTGGACGGAGGGCGAGTTCACCCCGCGGGGAGGCGCCTGCGCCGGCGTGCCGCAGCTGACGTCGGTCGCCGTGACGCCGGCCGCGGACGGCTGGAGCCTGACGCTCACCGACGACGGTGAGCCCCTGCGGCTGCGGCTGGGCGCGAGCGGCTGGACCGTCGCCGAGGAGCCGCTGCCCGTCGCGGTCAGCGGCGGATGGGCCGACGCGGACACGCTCGCCGTGGATGTGGCCTTCCTGGAGACGCCCCACCGGCTGACCGTGACCTGCTCGCTGCCCGAGCGGACGTTCACCGCCCGCTGGCACACCACACCGCTGCGCAGCACTCCGCTGCGCCGGATGCGGGCGCCCCGTTCGTCAGGTTGACAGCACCCGGAAGGTCGCCAGGAAGGTCTTCAGCGCCTGCTGGTCGGCGGTGTCGTCGAAGTCGTCGGCCGGAGTCGTCCAGCGCAGGGAGAAGCCGCGGCCGCCGCCGAGGAGGAAACCGCGTCCGAAGGTCCGCGTCCGCACGCCGTCGACCTCGGAGTACCACTCCATGTCGGCCGCCTTGTGGCCCTGGTACGTGGTCGCCTCGATGGCGCCGATCCGCTGGTAGCCCCCCTGCTTCTGCAGTTCGGGCTCGACGTCGTCGCGCCAGACGGCCACGGGGTCCGGGCCCAGCACCGTGCTGTACGTGACGGCGAGCGAGCGCGGATCGCCCTTCGCACCGAAGGTCACGCGGTACGACAGGTCGCCGACGCGCTTGGTGCCGGTCCGTTTCCAGCCGCTGGGGAGGTCGACGGAGAAGCCCTCCGGTGCGGTGTACCGGTGGAAGACCTGCTGCGGAGCGGCGGACGACGGGGGAGAGGACGCCGACGCCGAGGAGGTGCGGCTCGGGGACGGGGTGGGTGTGGGCGAGACGGAAGGGGTGCTGCTTCTGCCGTCGGTGCGGTCGGAGGCCGAGGGCGGGGGCGGGGGAGCGGAGGCGGTCTGCCGGGAGCCGGCGTCGGTCGAGGACGTGTCGGTCCCTGGCAGCTCGTGGGTGGCGGCGAGAGCTGCCACGGCGATGGTGACGACGGCCAGGGCGGTCCCCACGGCCAGCGTGGTCCGGCTCCACCCGGGGACGGCGTGGACGGCGGCGGTGTAGACGCCGCGCAGCCGCGGCCGGGGCACGGCGGCCTCCGCGAGGGCGTCGGGGTCCTCGGTCAGCACGCGGTTCAGGGCCTCGCGGACCGCATGGCGGGTCAGCCGTTCCCGGGAGTCCTTGCGCAGCAGCCCCTGCACGGTCTGGGTGAGCGGGCCGGCGTGCACCGGTGTGCGCAGCGGCAGCCGGTCCACCCCCTTCAGGGTGGCCTCGGGCCGGTCCCGGTCACGGAAGGGCGGCCGTCCCTCGAGCATCGTGTAGAGGATCGCGCCGAGCGCCCACAGATCGGCCGCCGGCCCGATCCGCTCGTCACGGGCCTGTTCGGGGGAGGCGTACGACGGTGCGGTGAGCCTGGGGGCCAGGGTGGCGCCCGCGAACCCGAAGCCGGTGACCACGACGGGGCCCCGGTCCGGCACGAACACCTGTCCCGGGCTGAGCTCGCCGTGGGTGATGCCCTCGCCGTGCGCCGCCTCCAGCACGTCCAGCAGCTCCAGGCCGATGCGCGCGGCCCGTACGTAGTTGAACGTGCCCTGCTGGGCGAGGAGTTCGCCCAGCGGGACGCCGTCGATCCACTCGGTGACGGTCCACAGGGTGCCGTTCTCCTCCACGGCGTCGACGACCGTGGCGACCCTGCCCGGGCACAGCGTCCCCATGGTCTCCGACATCCGGATGACGGTCGCGCTCGCCCGGGGCGCCGCCTCCCCCTCCGGCTCGGCGGGGAGGGTGATCTCGGTGAGCAGATAAGGGCGCTGGGCGCCCTCCACGCCCTTGCCGTACCAGCAGACGCGGTTGGTCTCGCGATGGACGACATCGACGAGCCGGTACCTTCCGGCAACCAACTCGTGTGTGAAGACGTGCGCCTTGACCATGGTCATCCCTCGCTGAACCCCTGGCTCTCACCTTTCACGCAGAGGTACGGGAGGTACAACGGGATGTGTTCAAAGAATCTGCAACTCGCCCGTCGATGAAGCGTTTTGTTCACACCCGGTCGGCCGAATTCGCGGAAGTCCCCTTATGCTGAACACAATTCAAGAGGGGCGCCTTTCCGAGAGCGCGCCGAAAGGAACTCAGCGCAGGCCGAAGCGCTCGGCCCAGCCCATGACATCGCCGGTCGTGGCGTTGCCGCCGCACACCACCAGCCCGATCCGGGCCCCCTCGCCGACCCGCTCGAGAACCCGGCGGGCCGCCGGCAGCAGACAGCCGGCCGCGGGCTCGGCCCACACCTTGGCGTGGTCGGCGAGATCCAGCGTGCCCCGCACCGCCTCCCGGTCCGGCACCACGAGCACGTCGTCGACCAGCGTGGACACATGGTCGTACGTCAGCTGCGACACCGACGGCGCGCTGAGCGTGGAGACGAGGGACGACAGGGCGACCGGCACCGGGCCGCCCGCCGCCAGCGCCCGCGACATCGCCTCGGCGCCCTCGGTCTCCACGCCCCAGATCCGCACGTCCGGCCGGCGCTCGCGCAGCGCGGCCGCCACGCCGGAGATCAGCCCGCCGCCCCCGATGCTGACCAGGACGTCGGTGAGCTCGCCGGCGTCGGCCGCGAACTCCAGCCCCACCGTGCCCTGTCCGGCGATCACGACCGGGTCGTCGAAGGGGTGGACCAGGGTCAGCCCCTCCTCCTGCAGCCGGGTCATGAGCGCGAACGCCCCGGCCATGTCGTCGGTCTGCCGCAGCGACGCGCCGGACTCCCGGGCGATCTCGACGGCACGCGCGGGCGCCGAGCGCGGCATGACGACCGTCGCCTTCACATCGAGGGCGGCGGCCATGACCGCCATGGCGATCCCGTGGTTGCCGCCGCTGACCGCCACCACACCGGCCGCGCGTTCCTCCTCGCTCAGCGACAACAGCTTGGCCGTCGCTCCGCGCGCCTTGAAGGACCCGGTGCGCTGCAGCAGTTCGAGCTTGACGGTGACCGGGGCGCCGAGCAGTGCGGACAGGCCGGGGCTGGGCAGGGTAGGGGTGCGTACGACGTGCCCGGCGATGCGCTCGGCGGTGGCTTCGATCTCCGAGATCCCGATCAAGGTGCTCATCCTTCCGGCGCGGGGCGACGATCCGCACCGTCTGCACCCTGACCCCCGGGAACGCCCCTGGTCAACCCGGGCCCGCGCCGGTCCGCGGCCTGGCGACCGCACGACGGCCCCGGCGCGTCGACGGAATGCCCCGTCCCCGGGTCCGTCTCATCGCTCGCGTCGGACCAGGAATCCCACCAGCGACCGCAGTTCCTCGCGAGCCCTGTCGTCCAGCGGCGCGTCGGTGAGAGCGGTCTCGGCGGCGCTGATGTGGCGGTGCGCCTCGGCCAGGGCCGCCGTTCTCCCTCCGAGCGCGTCGATCAGCGCGGCGGCCTCCTCGGGCTCGTCACCGGTTTCGAGCAGCGCGGCCAGACGGCGGGTCTCGGGGGCCGTCGAGGCGAGCGCGGCCAGCACGGGGAACGTCTTGCGCCGTTCCCGCAGGTCGGCGTGGACGGGCTTGCCGGTGACGGCGCTGTCGCCCCAGATGCCCAGCGTGTCGTCGACGATCTGGAAGGCGACCCCGAGCTGCCGCCCCGCCCGGTCCAGAGCGGCGACCGTGGGCGGCGCCGCACCGCCGAGCAGCGCGCCCAGCGCGAGCGAGCAGCCCAGCAGAGAACCCGTCTTCCCCTCGGCCATCGACCGGTACTCGGCGGGCCGCACCCGTCCGGGCCCCGTCCACGGCCGTCCGGCGAACAGCAGGTCGTCGGCCTGCCCGTGCACCAGGTCGCCCAGGGCCACGGAGAGCATCCGCACCGCCCGCCCGCCCGAGGGCGCCGCGGCGAGCGTCTCGACCGCCAGGGCGAAGAGCCCGTCGCCCGCGAGGACGGCCGGTCCGGTGCCGTAGGCCCGCCAGACGGCGGGGCGGCCGCGCCGGGCCGCATCGCCGTCCATGATGTCGTCGTGCAGCAGCGAGAAGGCGTGCACGAGTTCCACCGCCACCGCAGCCGGCACTCCGGCCTGCCCTGGCGCGCCCGACGCCTCGGCGCCGAGCACGGCCAGTGCCTGCCGCACCCCTTTGCCGCCGGAGGTGACGGTCGCCGCGCCGCCCACCTCGCACCAGCCGAAGGAGTACGCGGCCATCTCGCCCACCCAGGGATGCAGCCGCCCGACCGCGTCCGCCAGCGCGGGCCCCACCAGCTCACGGCAGCGTTCGAGGATCCGGGCCGTGTCGAGCGGCGCGGACAGCGCCGAGGAGGCCGCCGTCACCGTGCCGCCTCCACCCGGACGCCGGCCGGGGCGGACCGCGGCCCGGTCCGCTGCGCGTCGGAGTCCAGGAGCTCCTTCTGCGCCCGGGCCACCATCTCCCTGGCGTGCCGGAGACCTATGCGGTCCAACTTGTCGGCGAGCGAGGCGAGTTCGGCAGCCGTCTCGGAGCGGTCCCGGCCCAGCCGGGCCAGCGACTTGGTCAGCCCGAGCCGCGCCAGCGCCTGCCCGCGCGGCTCGCTCATCGCCCGGAACTCCGCCAGCGCCTGCTCGTAGAGGTCCCGGGCCTCGGCGTATCGCCCGGCGCGGTAGAGGACGTTGCCGCGCATCTTGTGGTTGTAGGCCAGGGCGCTGGACAGGTTCATGGCGCGGCAGGTGCGCTCCGCCTCCGAGAGCAGCCCGAGCGCCCGCTCGACGTCACCGTCGCGGACGGAGACGATGTCGGCCAGGCCGCGCAGCGCCCAGGCGTGCCCGCGCCGGTCGTCGGCCTGTGCGGCGATCGCGGCCGCCTCCTCGAACAGGGCGTAGGCGGTGTCGTAGTCCCCACGGTTGCGGTGGATCTGCGCGATGCCCTCCAGCGCCCACACCGTGTGCCGTGCCTCGCCACGCCGCCGGGCCTCGGCCAGCAACTGCTCGTGCAGTCGCGCGACCTCCTCGTAGTCGCCCTGGATGCGGCCGGTCTCGGCGAGCCCCGCCAGCGAGTAGCCCCGCACGACCACGTCGCCGCCGCGCTCGCCGAGTTCGGCCGCCAGCGCCAGCAGCCGCCGGGCCAGCGGGAACGCGCCCCGCTGCCGGGCCAGGGTGCCGCCGCTCCACAGTGCCCAGGCCATCGCCGCCGTGTCGCCGGCCTGCCGGGCGGCGCGGTAGCTCGCCTTCCACGCGCGGTCCGCGTCCCCGATCCGGCCCAGGCGGCGCTGCGCCTCGGCGACCGCGAGGCCGGAACGGGCCGCCTCCCCGTGCCGCCCGTCCCGCTCGGCCTCCCTCAACTGCCGTGTCCCGGCGTCCAGTACGTCGGTCAGTGAGGCGTTGACGGACAGAGAGGTGAGGGCGCCCTGGTACTCCGGAGCGAATGCCTTGCCGTACATGCATCCCTTTCGGTCGCTATACACGCCGCGTCTACATACCATCTCTACACTCTGCGTATACATGGCGTGTATAGAGCGTCGAAGAAGTGCCCTGGCCCAGGGGGCCAGGGCATCACCTGATGTCGGTCAAGACGTCGTGCGCGCCGGGGAGGTTGCCTGTGAGGCGCAGATCACCCGACGGGGCGTCAGTGCTGCTGCGCCTTCTGCGGGGTCGCCTCGCTGGGCCGTACGACCACGTACCCCTCGCCCTGCAGCATCAGCTGCACCGCCTCGCCCGAGCCACCGCGCAGCATCGAGCCGATCGACTGCGAGCGGTGCAGCGAGGTCTGCAGACCGGCCGTCCAGCCCACGACCGCGTCGGTGTCGACGAACACCGGGTACTGCGCCGAGACCGGGATGACCAGCGGGTTCCCCTCGCAGATCAGGCCGAGCCTGCCCTGCCCGGTGAAGACGCTGTTGAACAGTCCGCCACCGGCTATGCCCGCGCCCTTCACGGTGGAGATCCGGTACGACAACGAGGCGTCGAAGCACAGCACGTTGCGGCCGTTGACGGTGAACTCGTCACCGGGGTCGACGTCCACGACGAAGCAGTTCTGCGCCTCGTGCGCGAACCAGGCCTCGCCCTGCCCGCGCACCGCCATGAGGGGCAGTCCCTCACCGGTCATCGCGCGCTTGAGCATGCCGCCGACGCCCTGGCCCTTGCGTTCGAACTGCAGGTTGCCGCGATAGGCGATCATCGCGCCCTGGCGGGCGAGCATCTCGCCGTTGACCGCGTACTTGATGCACTTGGCGTTCTCGACGGTCATGCCGGGCGCGGTGGCCGGCTGCACCATGTGCTCGCTGGAAAAGAGGGAACCCTTCATGCGGGCATCCTGTCCCGGAGGGATCCGTTCCGCCAAGATCGCGGACCGGAGTGCTTGCCTCAGGTGCGGAAGCCGATGTGAACGTGGTCGTGATGGGTGGCGTCGCTGAAGAACTGGTTCGCGGTGGTCCCGCCGGACGGCCGGAGCGGGCCTCCGACGTTGTAGGAGCCGGCGGCCGCCGCGTCGCGCATGAAGCGTTCGATCAGCGTGCGGGACGTGCCCGGGTCGACCACCGGGTGGCCGTCGATCCGCCACACGTCGAACGCCCGCCCGCGGGGATGGTCGCTGGGGCGGCGAGTGCCGAAGACATCGAGGGGATGGCCGGAGCGCACGATGCTGACGGACATCCGGTAGGTGCCCGCCAGCCGCAGCATCGCGGCGAGGACGGTGTCGTGGACCCGTCCACCGAGCAGGTCCGCCCGGGCGGCCGGCGGCAGTTCGATGCGCGGGTCGGACAGGATTCCGCGGACCCGGGACGGTACCGGCGCCACGGCGGCTCCGGGACGGGCCGGGTGCAGGGCGGTGACCGTCCAGCCGGAGCGTGCGGACCAGCCGTACGTCCACGGTCGTCCCGCCGGCACTCACCCGGTCCGCACTGCGGGTCCACTGACGGCACACCACCAGGACACTCGCGGAGTCGGTGAGGATGCCGCCGTACTGGGCGTCGATCACCTGCAGGGCGGCCGCGTCGGCCTTCGGCAGGAGCGGTCCCGCCTGGCCGACGAGAGTCGGGCCGAGGTGCAGGGCGGCCACCCGTGACCTGGCCGCGGCGGTGCCGGATTCCCCCGGCCGCCATGCGCCGATCGCCTCGACCAGCCGGACGGCGCGCAGCTTCGCGGCGGGGGTGACCTCGGCCGACGTGGGACGCCACGGCGTCGTGCGCGGCAGGCCGGCACGGTGTGACGCACGCGGCGACGGGGAGGCGGCGGCCGCCGGGGTGGTGGCCGGTGAACGCGCGGCGGTTCGGGGCGAACGGTCGGTGCAGCCCGCCACCCCGCACACGCAGCCGACCGCGCCCAGCAGCGCGGCACGACGGGAAACGCGCGTCATGGATACCAGTGTCCGTCAACGGCGCACCACCCGTCGCCCCTGCCCCGGCGGCGGCCGCCGCACGGGAGGCGGTGGCCCCCGCAGGCGTGGCCGGCGCGCCGGGCCACCGCCGGTTCCGGTCAGTCCCGCGCGACCTCGGGGGCCATGTCCTCGTGGCGCTCCACGACCGCGGAGCCGCGCCGGGCCTTCGCCGGCTTGCCGCAGAACGCCGACTCCAGCGTGCCCAGCATGGTGTTGAGGACGGCGCCGTTGTTGGACGTGTTGGCGAGCGCGGTGAGGCTGCGGCGGCCGTCCTTCGTCGCGAAGGCGTAGGTGTAGTAGCCCTGGACGGCGCCCGTGTGGCCGTACACCGAGACCCCGCACGACAGGTCACGGCGGCGCAGCCCGAGCCCGTAGGCCTGGGTGCTGTTCACCGGGATCATGCGCTCCATCTGCCCGAGCCGCGTGGCCGACATCAGCCGGCCGCCCAGCAGGGCCGACAGGAACGTGTCCAGGTCCCGGGTGCTGGAGATCAGCGCGCCGGCGCTCTGCGCCCAGGACACCGTCTGCTGCGTCGCGTCCACCAGCGGGGCGCCCGCCGAGTCCGGGGTGAGGTAGCCGCGGGCGTAGCGGCCGGGGATGTTCTTGCCCGGGTGCACGTAGAACGTGTCCCGCAGCTTCAGCGGCTCGATGATGCGGTTCGCGTACTCGGTTCCCACGGAGTGGCCGGTGAGCTTCTCGATGAGCATCCCGGCGACGACGAAGTTGGTGTTGGAGTACGCGTACGCGGCGCCGGGGGCGTTGGTGCGGGCGTGCCGCAGCGAGCGGTCCACCAGCTGGCGGTAGGTGAAGACCTTGGAGCGGACCGACTCGAAGCCGGAGACCGACTTGGCGAACATGTCGTTCGTGTAGTCGTACAGACCGCTGCGGTGGCCCAGTACCTGACGCACCGTGATCCGGCTGTCGGGCAGGAGCCCGGGCAGGTAGCGGTCGACCGAGGCGTCCAGGTTCAGCTTCCCCTCGTCGGCCAGCTGCATGAGCACCACGGCCGAGAACACCTTGGTGACGCTGCCGATGCGGAACCGGTCGGCGTTCGAGATGGCCCGTCCGGTGCCTCGGTCCGCGACGCCGACGGCCGCCGTGCGGACCACGCCGTCGTCGTCGACGCGGGCGATCGCCCCGGGTGCGCCCTGGCGCAGCGCGGTGCGCAACACGCTGTCGACGCCCGCGAGGTCGGGCTTGGGGAGCCGGCCGGCCGGTGCGGCCTGCGCGGTCCCGGCGAGGAGGCAGAGCGCGGCCGCGCCCAGAGCCGTTCCCCTTGTTGCGAGATGAGTCACATTCACTGGAGGCAACCTGCTTCCGTCTCGTCACATCTCCACAGACGACACACAGTTGGTGACCCTCCGGTCACCGAGCGGTGTGGATTTGCAAAGTATTGCCCTGTATCGCATGGAAAGCGATCATTTGGGCTTTACATGTGCATGACTCATCCGAAAGGGTTCCGTTCCAGGGCCCGACCAGCCCCATGGCGCCCAACGGCGCCATCCCTCAGGGCGGTTGGTGATCCCGGCCGCTCTGCGAGGAAGGAAACCCTCACCAGTGCGCAGACCGCACATACGCAGCGTGGCGGTCGCCGTCGTCGTGACGACGGCCGCCACCGGCCTTGCGGGCACCGCTTTCGCGGGCCCGGACACGGGGACCCACGCGACCGCCGCCGACGCCTCGGCCGCCGCCGTCGTGTCGGCCGCCAAGTCGGCCGCCTTCGCCCACGCCACGGCGACAGGCGTCTCCCAGGGGGACGCCCTGCAGGCCCAGGACGTCATGATCGATCCCGAGGGAGCGCGGCACGTCCGGTTCACCCGGACGCACCAGGGCCTGCCGGTCCTCGGCGGTGACCTCGTCGTCCACCTCACCCGGCAGCTCTCCTACGCGGGCGTGACCCGTGCCGCCGACCACACCGTCAAGGCCGTCCCGGCCGCCGACGCGAAGCTCTCCGCCGCGCAGGCCGAGCAGAAGGCGGCGTCGGTCGCCAAGGGCGACGCCGGCCCGGCCGAACTCGTCGTCGACGCCCGCGACGGAGCCTCCGCCCTGGCCTACCGCGTGCCGGTGGCCGACGGCTCCACCACGCAGGGCACCGGCTCCAGCACGGTCGTCATCGACGCCGTGAGCGGCAAGGTGCGCAGCAACCAGCCGGACAACGACGAGTTCCTCTCGCCGAAGCTGCTCGACACCCTGCGCGAGCGCGGCGAGACCTCGGCGCCCGTCACCGGCGCCGGCGCGCAGAGCGCCGGGCTCCTGGCGGGATCGGCGTCCGCCGCCGCCCGCTACCCGGTCACGGCCAACGGCACGGGCAAGTCCCTCTTCGTCGGCAAGGTTCCGCTGAAGACGACCCAGACGGCCCGCACCACCTTCCTGCTGAAGGACCTCACCCGCTACGGCAGCGAGACCCGGGACGCCAAGGGCAGCTACACGGAGAGCTTCGGCCGCGGCACGAAGATCACCACCAAGAACGACGTCTTCGGCAACGGCGCCACCACGAGCCGCAACAGCGCCGCGGCCGACGCCCAGTACGGCATCACCAAGACCCTGGACTTCTACAAGAAGACCTTCGGTCGCAAGGGCATCGCCAACAACAGCAAGCCCGCCAAGGCGATGGTCCACTGGGGCAAGCAGATCGCCAACGCCTTCTGGGACTCCGACTGCGGCTGCATGCTGTACGGCGACGGCGACGGCGACATGTTCAAGAAGCCGCTGGTCGCCCTGGACGTCACCGGCCACGAGCTGACCCACGGCGTGGTGGACGCCACCGCCAAGCTGGAGCCGACGCGGATGGACTCCCAGGGCAACCAGTTCGGCGAGCCCGGCTCGCTGAACGAGTCCCTGGCCGACATCTTCGCCTCCAACGTCGAGTTCGCCACCAACAACGCGACGGACAAGCCGGACTACCTCATCGGCGAGAAGATGGGCCTGGCGCAGAAGTTCCTGCGCCGTCTCGACCACCCGTCGCTGGACAAGCTCGAGGGCACCGTCGACTACTGGGCGCCCGAGGTGTACGACGCCGAGGTGCACGCCGGTTCCGGCGTCTCCTCGCACGCGTACTACCTGCTCGCCGAGGGCAGCGGCCAGAAGACGATCGGCGGCGTCAAGTACGACTCGCCGACCTTCGACGGCTCCACGGTCAAGGGCATCGGCCGCACCAAGGCCACGGCGATCTACTACCGCGCCCTGACCCGCTACATGGTCTCCACGACCGACTTCCACGACGCGCGCGTCGCGACGCTGAAGGCGGCGCAGGACCTGTACGGGGCGGACAGCGTCGAGTACCGGACGGTGGACCAGTCCTGGGCCGCCGTCAACGTCACCGAGGCCAACACCCCGGCCGACCGGCACTGACGGCACACCGCCGCCGTCACACCCACTGCCTCTCCACCTCGTCGGACACGCTGAACTCGACGTCGCAGGAGGGGCAGTGGGCCCTGCCGAACACGTGCGTCAGCGCGCGGGCCACCTCGGCGTGGCCCGCCGCGACGGACTCGCCGTACAGGCGAGCGCCGATGCCCGTGAGCCGCTCCGGGAGCGCCGGTGTCAGCCGCCCCCGGCCCCGCGCCTCGGGCGCGCCGGAGATGACGTAGTCACCGGCCGACGTGAACGTCCCGTAGGAGCCGAACGCCACGAAGAGGCCCTCCTCGCACTCGGGGCACTCCAGCTCGTACTCCTCGTGGGCCACCCCCTCCAGGGCCTCCGCCCAGACGCCGGCGTCCTCCAGGGAGAGCACCGCCATCTGCAGATAGACGAAGTCGCCCGGTCCCGGACCCGGAACGGTCAGCAGGGCGCGGGCCACCTCCAGGAGTTCGGCGATCTCGGTGGCGTACCGCTCATGGTCCTCGGTGCCCGGGTCCGTCGCGATCAGCCCGGCCATCAGCACGGCCTGTATCGCCTCGCCGGGCGCCCGGCCCCGTGCTATGTCGGCGAGGACGGGCATCGCCGCCCAACTCGCCTCGTACACCGACCCCTGATGGCACAGGGCGGACCACAGCTGTGACCAGACCTTGTCGTCCTCGGACCCGCCCAGGCGCGCGAAGAGCCCCGGGATGTCCGCGGCACTGCCGTAGGCATGGGTCAGTGCGGCCCAATCGATCGTCGTCATGCGGCGATTGTGCCGTCCGGCACTGACAGCCCACTCACAGACCAATCCTGCTTCTTTTATTGACGGCGGAAAAGAAGGGGAATAGGTTCCGGCCATGCGCCCGACCCCTCGCGTCGAGACGTTCCCGGCGAACACGCCGGCCGCCTCGCAGATCTTCACCACGGTCCTGTCCCAAGGGCCCCTCACCAGGCTGGAGGTGGCCCGGCGTACGGCGCTGTCGCCGGCCGCCGTCACCAAGGCGGTCAAGCCGCTCATCGAGGCCGGGTACCTCGTGGAGGACGCCGCCGACGAGGTGCGCCCGGCGCTCGGCCGGCCCGCCAACCCCGTGCGGGTCGACGGCGGCCGGGCGCTGTTCCTCGGAGTCAAGGTGACCGGTGACGAGATCATCGGTGTCCTCACCGACCTGTGCTGCCGCACCCGCGGCGCCCGCCGCGTGCCGCTCGCCGACCGCGCCCCCAAGCCGGTCCTCGCGGCGATCGCGGATCTCGTGGGCGAACTACTGCTCCAGGCAGCCGAGTTGGGCATCGGCGTCCAGGGCCTCGGTGTCGCCGTCTCCGGAGACGTCGACCGCGCCGAAGGCGTCGTGCGCTACTCGCCCTTCCTGAACTGGCGCGACGTGCCCCTCGCCGAACTCGCCGCCATGACGGTCGGGTTGCCGGTCACCGTCGACAACGACGTGCGCGCCCTCACCGTCGCCGAGCAGTGGTTCGGCGCCGGCGTGGGCCTGTCCGACTTCGCCGTGGTGACCGTCGGCGCCGGGATCGGCTGCGGCCTCGTCGTGCACGGCCGCGTCGTCGCCGGAGCCCATGGCGTGGCCGGCGAGATCGGCCATGTCACCGTCGACCCGGCGGGCCCGCCCTGCCACTGCGGCAACCGCGGCTGCGTGGAGGCGATCGCGGGGGAGGCGGCGATCGTCCGGCAGGTCCGCGAGGCCACGGGCATCGAGGTCCGCGACGCGACCGAGGCCGTGACCCTCGCCCACCGGGGCGTTCCCGGGGTTCGGGAGGTGTACGCCCGGGCCGGCGAGGCCATCGGCCGCGGCATCGCCACCGTCGCCAACCTCCTCGGCCCCGAACGCGTGATCATCTCCGGCGAGGGCCTGGCCGCCTACGACCTCTTCGCCGAGCAGATCCGGGACACCCTCACGGCGGCCGCCTTCGGCTCCGCCGCCCAGTGCGATGTACAGACCCGCCCGCTGCCCTTCGAGGAGTGGGCCCGCGGGGCCGCCGCCACCGCGATCCAGTCCTTCATCACCCCCGACGACCCGCACCCGAGCCGCTGAACCAACTCCCCCTGGAGGTACGACCCATGCGGTCATCCTCGTACTCCGTCCTGCCCGCACGCGCCCTGAGAGCGGCGGTGGTCCTGGCCCTCGCCGCAGGAGCCGTCACCGTCGCCCCCGCGGCCCACGCCGCGACCGCCGACCCGGCGCCGATCGCCGCCAAGCCCTACATGGGCTGGTCGAGTTGGAGCATGCAGTCGTCCAAGTACCCCGGCCTCAACCCGGACGGCGACTACAGCTACCTCACCGAGGCCAACGTCACCAAGCAGACCGACGCCCTGGCCGCCAAGCTCAAGAAGTACGGCTACGAGTACGTCAACATCGACGCCGGCTGGTGGCGCGACAACACCTGGAAGCCCGAGTACGACCAGTACGGCCGCCAGAAGGCCGACCCGAAGCGCTTCCCCAGCGGCATGAAGGCCGTCGCCGACCGCATCCACGCCAAGGGCCTCAAGGCCGGCATCTACCTCCCCGCCGGACTGGAGAAGGAGGCGTACAACGACGGCAGGACCCCCATCTGGAACGCCGACGGCTGCACCACCGCCGACATCGTCTACGGCGACCTGCGCACCACCAACGGCTGGGACAGCTCCTACAAGCTCGACTTTTCCCGCCCCTGTACCCAGAAGTACATAGACTCCCAGGCCCGGTCGATCGCCGGCTGGGGCTACGACTTCCTCAAGCTCGACGGCGTCGGCCCCGGCTCCGGAAAGAGCGGCGACCAGTACGACAACGTTGCCGACGTGGCCGCCTGGCACAAGGCCATCGCCGCCACCGGCCGCCCGATCCACCTCGAACTGTCCTGGTCGCTGGACATCGGTCACGCCGACGACTGGAAGAAGTACTCCAACGGCTGGCGCATCGACACCGACGTCGAGTGCTACTGCAACACCCTCGTCAGCTGGGAGAACTCCGTCGACGACCGCTGGGACGACGCCCCCGGCTGGACCCGGCACGCAGGCCCCGGCGGCTGGAACGACCTCGACTCCCTCGACGTCGGCAACGGCGCGATGGACGGCCTGACCAAGGCCGAGCGCCAGAGCTACGCCACCCTCTGGGCCATCGCCAAGTCGCCCCTCTACACCGGCGACGACCTCACACGGCTCGACTCCTACGGCCTCTCCCTGCTCACCAACAAGGAAGTGATCGCGCTCGTTCAGGGCGCCACGCCGCCCGCACGCCCGATCACCCCCTCCGACCCGCAGCAGGTGTGGGCCGCGAAGAACCCCGACGGCAGCTACACCGTCGCCCTGTTCAACCTCGCCGGCTCACCCGCCGCCGTCACCGCCCCCTGGGCATCCCTCGGCTTCACCGGCAAGGCGGCCGTGCGCGACCTGTGGAACCACGAGAACCTCGGCAGCTTCAAGGACGGGATCACCGAGGCCCTGCCCGCCCACGGCTCCCGCCTGTTCACCGTCACCCCGCACGGCACCACGCTCGCCTTCACCGGCTACGAGGCCGAGGCACCGGCCAACACCCTGGCCGCTAACGCCTCCGTCGCCGACTGCTCCGCCTGCTCCGGCGGCAAGAAGGTCGGCAACCTCTACCTGGGCGGCAAGCTCACCGTCAACGACATCGTCGTCCCCAAGGCGGGCACCTACCAGGTGAAGATCGCCTACGTCAGCGGTGACGCCCGCTCGGTGGCCGTCTCCGCGAACGGCGGCGGCGCGACGAACCACAAGTTCCCCTCGACCGGCGACTGGGGAACGACCGGGACCGTCAGCGTGCCGCTGACCCTCAAGGCCGGCTCCAACACGATCACCTTCGACAGCGGCAACGGCTACGCGCCCGACATCGACCGGATCGACGTACCCAAGTCGTCCTGACCGAGCCACCAGGAGCCGCCATGAACACCCCGCTGCCCAGACGCGACGTGCTCGCCCTCGCCACCGCGACCGGCGCCGCCCTCGCCGGCCTGCCCGCCTTCACCGCGTCGGCCGCACCACAGCGGCCCGCCGGCGCTGAGACCGTCCAGAGCGCCGACCCCCGCCACGAGCTGTGGTGGCAGGCCCCCGCCGACGACAACTCCATGATCGAACAGGGTCTCCCGGTCGGCAACGGCCGCCTCGGCGCCCTCGCGAGCAACGACCCCGGCCACGAACTCCTCCTCCTCACCGACGCCACGATGTGGACCGGAGGCCTCAACGACACCCTCGACGCCGACGGCCAGTTCCCCTACGGACGCGACGACTTCGGCTCCCTCACCCTGCTCGCCCGGCTCACCGTCGACATCCCCGACCACGACCTCGGCGCCGTCTCCGGCTACCGCCGCACCCTCGACCTCGAACGCGGCGTGGTGACCACGTCGTACATCCGCTCGGGCGTCACCTACCGGCGGCAGATCTTCGCCAGCCGCCCCGACGACGTCATCGTCCTGCACTTCACCCAGAGCGGGGCAGGCCGCTACACCGGCACCGTCACGCTGTCCGGCACGCACGGCGAGGACCCCGCCGTCTCCTTCGGAGCGGCCCTCCCCAACGGCCTGAAGTACGGGGCCGCCGTCACCGCCCACGGCACCGCGGGCCGCGTCACCGTGGACGGCGGGCACATCTCCTTCACCGGGTGCAAGGACCTCACCGTCGTGGTCAGCGGCGGCACCGACTACGCGCCGGACGCGGCCAGGAACTACCGCGACCCGTCCCTCGATCCCCGAAAGCTCGCCCGCACCAAGGTGCGTGACGCCGCCGCCCACTCGGCCGACACCCTGCTGCGCACCCATGTCGCCGACCACCGCGCGGCAGCCGGCGCGTTCGGTCTCTCCCTGGGCACCTCCACACCCGAACAGCGCTCCCTCGACACCTGGGAACGGATCCGGGCCCGCGCCCGCGACGGCGAGCCCGACCCCGAACTCGAGGCCGCCTACGTCCACTTCGGCCGCTACCTGATGATCTCCGGATCGCGCGGCAGCCTGCCCATGGGCCTGCAGGGCCTGTGGCTCGACGGCAACGACCCGGCGTGGATGGGCGACTACCACACCGACATCAACATCCAGATGAACTACTGGATGGCCGACCGCGTCGGCCTGACCGGCTGCTTCGAGGCGTTCACCGACTACTGCGTCGCCCAGCTGCCGTCCTGGACCGACCTGACCGGCCGCCTGTTCAACGACCCGCGCAACCGCTACCGCAACTCCAGCGGCAAGAACGCCGGCTGGACGGTCGCCATCTCCACCAACCCCTACGGCGGAGGCGGCTGGTGGTGGCACCCCGCCGGCAACGCCTGGCTGTGCAACACCCTCTGGGAGCACTACGAGTACACCCTCTCCCGCACACACCTGGAGAAGATCTACCCGCTCCTCAAGGGCGCCTGCGAGTTCTGGGAGGCGCGGCTGCTGACGACGACCCTGCCCGGCACCTCCCGGGAGGTGCTCATCGCCGACAGCGACTGGTCGCCCGAACAGGGGCCCCTGGACGCCAAGGGGATCACCTACGCCCAGGAGCTCGTCCACGCCCTGTTCGGCAACTACTGCGTGGCCGCGGCCGCGTTGAAGCGCGACAACGGTTACGCGCAGACCGTCTCCGGCCTGCGCAAGCGCCTCTACCTGCCTCAGGTCAGCCCCAAGACGGGCTGGCTGGAGGAGTGGATGTCCCCCGACAACCTCGGTGAGACCACCCACCGTCATCTCTCCCCGCTCGTCGGCCTGTTCCCCGGCGACCGCATCCGCCCCGACGGCTCCACCCCGGCCGACATCGTGGACGGTGCCACCGCCCTGCTCACCGCCCGGGGCATGAACAGCTTCGGCTGGGCCAACGCCTGGCGCAGCCTGTGCTGGGCCCGCCTGAAGAACGCCGACAACGCCTACCAGCTGATCGTCAACAACCTCCACCCGTCGACCGGCGGCGGCAACGGCACCGCCGCCAACCTCTTCGACATCTACGAACTCGGCCCGGGCAACGGCATCTTCCAGATCGACGCCAACTTCGGCACCCCCGCGGCCGTGACCGAGATGCTCCTGTACTCCCGCCCCGGCCACCTGGAGCTCCTCCCGGCCCTGCCCGACGCCTGGGCCGCCTCCGGCTCCCTCACCGCGGCTCCCGCGCGCGGCGGATTCGTCGTCGACCTACGCTGGACGGACGGCAGGCCGACCGAGGTGCGCATCCGCAGCGTGGGCGGCCGCAGCACGACGGTTGCCTACCGTGGCGCATCCCGGACCGTGATCGTGGAACCCGGCGCATCCATGATCCTCAAGGGGAAGGACTTTGTGCGGTGAGGGGCCGATTCGCGCGAGCCGCCCGGCTGGCCGCCCTGCTGGTACTGGCCGGCACGGTACAGGCGGCACCGGTGCACGCATCCGAGGTGGCACACCCGTTCACCGTGCTGGGCACCCCCGACCGGCGCGACGTGGTCACCTGGGGCGCGAGCGCCGACCGGATGGGCGACGCCGTCGCCGACCGCAGCTACCGGCTGGTCGTCCACACCAGCGTCGGCGGCGGCGATCTGCGCATCCGGCTGTCGAACGCCTTCGGGGACCGGCCCGTGACCTTCGACAGCGTCTACGCCGGCCTGCGCCGGGACGGCGCCGAACTCGTCCACGGCAGCAACCGCCCCCTGACCTTCTCCGGCGCACGCTCCGTCGTCGTCCCCGCCGGCGGCGTCGCGCTCAGCGACCCGCTGCCTGGCCGGCTGCCGGCCGCGACCGACCTGGTGATCAGCATCCACACGCCGGACGCCGCAGGCCCGGCGACCGGCCACTGGATGGCCATGCAGACCTCCTATGCCACCCAGGGCGACCACACCGCGCAGGAGAGCGCCGGTGCCTGGACGGAGACCACCGGGTCCTGGACCTACCTCGACGCCGTCTCCGTACGCCCGCCCACCGGCACCGCGGCGGTCGTCGCCCTCGGCGACTCCATCACCGACGGCTGGCAGTCCACCAGCGACCTCGACCGCCGCTGGCCCGACTACCTCGCCCGCCGCCTGCGCACCGCCCACACCCGGGTCAAGGGCGTCGCGAACGAGGGGATCTCCGGCAACAAGGTCCTCGCCGACGGCGCCGGCCAGAGCGCCCTGAACCGCCTGCGGCGCGACGTCCTCTCCCAGCCGGGTGTGCGCACCGTCTTCCTCTTCGAGGGCGTCAACGACATCAAGGCCCATACCGGGGTCACCGCCCAGGACCTGATCGCCGGCTACCGCGAGATCGCCCGGCGGGTCCACGCGGCGGGCAAGTGCGTCGTCGCCGCCACCGTCGCCCCCTTCAAGGGCTGGTCCGAGTGGGACCCGGCGGGGGAGGCCGTACGCCAGGAGGTCAACACCTACCTCCGCGGCAGCGGGGACTTCGACGCCGTCACCGACTTCGACCACATCCTGCGCAGCCCCTACGACCCCGAACGGATGCTGCCCTTCTTCGACGGCGGCGACCACATCCACCCCAACGACAAGGGCATGCAGGCGATGGCCGACGCCGTCGACCTCTCCCGCCTCGACTGCGCCGGACGGAGGTGAGGACCCCGGCTCAGCCGGACGCCTGGTGCTCGGGCGCGACCAGGCCCTGCCGGTAGGCGATCGCCACCGCTTCGGTACGGCTCGCCGCGCCCAGCTTGGCCAGGATGTTGGAGACGTGCACGCTCGCCGTCTTGCCGGTGATGAACAGCTCCTCGCCGATCTGCCGGTTGCTGCGGCCGCGAGCCAGGAGCCGCAGCACGTCCTGCTCGCGGGCCGTGAGCGGCGAGCTGCGCTCCCCGTCCGCCGGACCGGCGGCGAGCCGGCCGCGGCGTATCAGACCGTCCAGACGCTCCAGCAGGGGCGCCGCCCCGAGCCGCTCGGCCACCGTCCGCGCCGCACCGGCCTGCGCGGCCGCCTCCTGCCGCTGGTCGGCCGCCAACAAGGCCTCCGCATACCGCACTTGGCAGCGCAGCCGCTCGTACACGTCCCCGTAGTCGAAGGCGGCCACCGCCTTCTCCCAGGCTGTTGCGTCCGGCCCGGACACCGCCCGCGTCCACTCCGCCTCCGCGCGCGCCAGCCAGGCCCGGCCCTCGGGGCCCTGCGGCGGGTCGTCCTCGTCACGCCGGGCCACCTCGCGGGCCAGCGCGACCAGCTCGTCGGCGGTCTCCCGCCACGGGTGGGACTCGCCGCCGGCCGACCGCAGCTCCACGGCGGCGTCGGCCACCGCCGACAGGGCGAGCGCCGCCAGCCGGACCGCCACGTCGGGGCGCGTGCCCGCGTCGTCGGTCAGCGCCTCGACCGTGGCCCGCACCCGCTCCACGGCCGCCCGCGGATCGCCGCGCAGCACGGCCGCCTCGGTCAGCACGATGCCGGCGACCAGTGCGGCCATCCAGTCGAACGGCCCGTCCAGGAGGGACTTCGCCCGCTCGGCGGCCTCCAGATCACCGCGCGCCAGCGCCACGTACAGGGCCGGGGCCATCGCGTACCCGCCCGCCGAGGGGAGCACCGCCGCGTCGGCGGCCGCGGCCCGCAGGCACTCGTCCCAGTGGCCCAGCGTGTACAGCACCACCAGGTGCAGGTACCGCATCTCCAGCGGATACGGCGAGGACAGCAGTCCGGCCCGGCGGGCGCGCTCCAGGCCCTCGGTCACCCAGCGCAGACACCCTTCGAGGTCACCGGACTCATAGCTGCCGATGGCGAGGTTGAACAGGGCCCGCATCTCCACGGGCGCGTTGCCCGCGCCACGGGCGAGTTCACGGGCTTCCGCCAGCTGTGCGCGCCCCGCCGCCCCGCTGCGGCCGCCGGGGCCCAGGACGGCCAGGGAGACGAGCAGGTCAGCCTGCGCGTCCTTCACCCGCAGCTGCTCGGCGACGCCCAGCGCGTGCCGCGCCACCCGGAGCGCGGCCTCGTTCTCGCCGATGTGGCGTGCGGCCATGACATGTGTGGCGGCGGCCCACACCCAGGTGCGGCTCGGCGGTTCGGCGGGGATCAGCGACAGGGCCTCGCTGCTGTAGGCGAAGGCGGCCGTCAGGCTGTCGACGCTCATCAGATTGCCGGCCAGCGTGTACCGGACCCGGGCGGCGAGCTCGGCGTCCGCGTCCGCGCCGATTCCCGCGAGGGCGCCCCGGGTGAGGGACACGGCCCGATGTGTCTCACCGGCGTGCGCGGCCGCCGCCGAGGCCCGCAGGGTGAGCGTCACCCGGTCGACGCCCTCGCCGGAGGGGCGTGCCGCCGCGTCCACCGACGCCCACAGGTCGAGCGCGGTCTCGAGGTGCCGTAGCTCCTCGGCGGGCGCGCCCACCCGCTGGGCGTGGTCGGCGGCCTCCAGCGACGCGGTGAGCGCCTCGGCCAGGTCGTGGCTCTCGCGGTAGTGGTGGGCGCGCTCGGCCGCGGTCTCTCCCGAGCGGCCGCGGCCCGCGAGCAGGCGGGCGAACGCGCCGTGCAGTCGCGCCCGTTCGCCCGGCAGCAGATCCGCGTAGACGGCCTCCCGCGCCAGCGCGTGCCGGAAGGCGTAGGTGTCCCGGTCGCCGGGGACGAGGAGCTGGTGTCCGGCGGCCTCGCGCAGCGCCGACTCCAGCTCGTCCTCGGGGAGCCCTACGGCGTCCCGCAGCAGATCGTGCTCGACGCGGCGGCCGGCGACGGCGGCCGTGCGCAGCACCTGCTGGGCGGTGTCGGACAGCTGCTCGACACGGATGAGCAGCACGTCGGCCAGGCCGCTCGGCACCCCGCCGGCCTCCGAGCCGGTGGCGGCGACCAGCTCCTCCGCGTAGAAGGCGTTGCCCTCGGCCCGCTCGACGATGCGGCGGACCGTGGCCTCCGGCAGCGGCCTGCTCCGCAGCGCCCGCACCAGGCGGGTGACCTCGGCGTCCGCCAGGGGCCGCAGTTCGAGCCGCTCCACGGCCGGCAGGCGTACCAGCTCGGCCAGGAGGGGACGCAGCGGATGACGGCGGTGCAGGTCGTCCGAGCGGTACGAGGCGAGGACGGCGAGCCGGTGGGCGGGGGCGCCGCCCGCGGGGCGCTGCAGGACGCCCCGGCTCAGAAGGAAGCGCAGCAGGTCGCGGGAGGACTGGTCGGCCCAGTGCAGATCCTCCAGGACCAGCAGCACGGGCGCGCGATCGGCGAGGTCGGCCAGCAGCTGGGCCATGCCCTCGAACAGTCGCAGCCGCCCGCCCGCGTCCCGCACCGCCTCCGACCCCGAGCCGAGCAGCCGGTCCACCACGGGATGCGCCGCCAGCACGGGCGCGAACCGCTCGTCGGCGGCGAGCATCCCGAGGACCTCGGTGAACGGCAGATACGGCAGGCCCACGTCACCGAGGTCGACGCAGTGCCCGGTCAGCACGGTCGTGCCGGCCCCCGCCGCCCGCCGGGCGACCTCGTCCAGCAGCCGGGTCTTGCCCACTCCGGCGTCCCCGGCCACGAGCACGGCTCCCGCCTCGCCCCGCCGGGCACGCTCGAGCACGTCGGCGAGCCGGGCGAGATCCTCGTCGCGCCCGATCAGCGGAGTGGCGAAGCCGGTTTCAGTCACACGCCCATCCTGGCACCCACCACTGACAGCGGGGGTGCCGATCCCAGGGGCGCGACGGGCCACGGACCACCCACGCGCGCCACGCCACCGCCCCCCGAGGCGTTCATCCCCTCAAGACCCGCGCCCAGTCCTGCGGCACCCGCCCCGCGGGCCCCGGTGCGGGCTGCTCCGCGGGATGGCTCGACGGCGGCGCCAGCTCGGGCCCCGACTCGTACAGCTGAGAGCTCTCGAAGTCCCAGAACCACTCCTCGCCGGGCTCGAAACTGCGGATCACCGGGTGTCCGGTGGCGTGGTAGTGGGCGGTGGCGTGCTTGGCCGGCGAGTCGTCGCAGCAGCCGATGTGCCCGCACTGCGCGCAGCGCCGCAGATGGAACCACCAGCCGCCCGCCTCCTCGCACTCGACGCAGCCGGTGCCGCTCGGCGGAACGCCGGGATCGATACCGTCGCCGCTGCTCATGCGCTCTCCTCGGGTGTCTCGTCGGCCGGGGCCGTCAACGGAAGCAGGACCTGGAACCGGGTGTCGCCGGGTTCGGACTCCACCTGGAGCGTGCCGTGGTGTTTGTTCACGACGATCCGCCAGGAGATGTCCAGCCCCAGGCCGGTGCCCTCGCCGACCGGCTTGGTGGTGAAGAAGGGATCGAAGATACGGTCGCGGATCTCCGGCGGCACGCCCGGTCCGGTGTCCTTGAACTCCACCAGCAGCCGGTCGTTCTTCATTGCCGTCCGCACGGTCAACGTGCCGTCCCCGCCGGTGCTGTTCATGGCGGAGACGGCGTTGTCGATCAGGTTGGTCCACACCTGGTTGAGCTCCGCCGGGTACGCCGGGATCCTCGGCAGCGTCCGGTCGTAGTCCTTGACGACCTTGATCCGTTCGCCGGTCTTCCCGGAGAGCATCAGCAGTGTGCTGTCGAGGAGTTCGTGGACGTCGGCGACCTGGAAGGGCGCCCGGTCCAGCTGCGAGTACTGCTTGGCCGCGTCGACGAGGTGCGAGATGCGGGTCGTGGAATCGTTGATCTCGTCCATCAACAGCTCGGTCTCGACGGTGTAGTTGAGCCAGCCGATCGCGTTCGGCAGGATCTCCTCGTTGACGGCCGCGGCGACCTGCTCCAGCCAGTCCACGTCCAGCCCGGCCTGCACGAAGGTGGGGGCGATGCGCCAGCCCTCCTGGATGCCGTGGTCGTCGAGCCAGTCGGCGAGGGCGTCCTCCCGGTCCGAGGCCTCCAGCGGGCTGAGCACCGGCGCCTTGGCGACGCGTTCGGCGGTGCGCTCCTGGATGTCGATCAGGTTCGCCATGTCCTCGGGCGTGTAGGAGCTCTGGGAGATCACGGCGAGCTTGTGCCGCATCTTGCCGACCCGCTCGCGCAGTGTCGCCGTGGCCCGGACCGCCGCGGCCGCGGGGTTGTTGAGCTCGTGCGTGAGACCGGCCGACAACGAGCCGAGCGCCAGCAGCCGTTCACGCTGGCCGACGGCCCGCTCGGTGTTCTTCGAGCCCCAGAACAGGCCCTCCAGCAGATGGACCGCCATCGGGAAGTTCTCCGCCATGAAGTCCGCGAACTTCTCGGCGGGCAGCACGAAGAACCGCGAGGGCTGCGTCACCCTCATGGAGTTGTGGTAGACCTGCCGCACCCGGTCCCCGAGGTAGGCCTGCATCGCGCCCGCGTAGGCGCCCCGCTGGGAGGTCCGCGTGACCTCCACGTCGTCCGCGCCGACCCGCCGGGACAGCACGACGGTGCCCTCGATCATCACGTAGAAGCAGGTGGCGGGGTCACCCTCGGTGTAGACGGGACCGGGTTCGAACTTCTCCACCCGGCCGGCGCTGCACAGCTGCCCGAGCTGCTCGGCGGACAGCTTCTCGAACAGGAACAGCGACCCGATCTCCTGCGGGCTGCAGGGCAGCGCCTGCCCGCTCACGACTGCTCCAGGTACCGGTGGACGAGCATCACGGCCATGGCTCCCTCTCCGACGGCGGACGCGACGCGCTTCGCGGACTCGGCGCGCGCGTCGCCCGCCACGAACACGCCGGGGATGTTGGTCTCCAGGTGGTACGGCGGCCGGTCCAGCTCCCAGTCGGCCGGCGGCCGGCCGTCCGGGGTGAGGTCGGGTCCGGCCAGGATGAACCCGTGCTCGTCGCGCAGGACCGTGCCGTCCAGCCAGTCGGTCAGCGGGGCCGCGCCGATGAACACGAACATCCACTGCGCGTCGACGAGTTCGGTCTCGCCGGTGTCGACGTCGCGCAGGGTGAGCTGTTCGAGGTGGTCGGTGCCGTGCGCGGTCTCGACGACGGTACGCGCGCGCACCGAGATGTTCGGCGCCTCGTTGATCTGCTGGATCAGGTAGTACGACATCGACGCCGCCAGGTCCGGGCCGCGCACCAGCAGCGTCACCGACTTGGCGCCCCGGGACAGGTACATCGCCGCCTGCCCGGCCGAGTTGGCGCCGCCGACGATGTACACGTCCTGCCCCTGGCAGGAGGCGGCCTCGGTCAGGGCCGAGCCGTAGAACACCCCGCAGCCGTTGAGGTCGTCGCAGCCCGGCGCCGTCAGCTGCCGATACGACACGCCGGTGGCCAGGATGACGCTGTGCGCGGCGACCGCGGAGCCGTCGGAGAACCGCACCGTGCGGGCGGCCCCGTTGACCTCCAGCCCCGAGACCTCGCGCGCGGTGAGGATCTCGGCGCCGAACTTCGCGGCCTGGCGTCGCGCCCGCTCGGTGAGCTGGGCTCCCGACACGCCGTCGGGGAAGCCGAGGTAGTTCTCGATCCGGGAGCTCTGCCCGGCCTGTCCGCCGGTGGCCGACCGCTCCACGAGAACGGTCCGCAGCCCTTCGGAGGCGCCGTACACCGCGGCACCGAGCCCGGCCGGCCCGCCGCCGATCACGACGAGGTCGTAGAAGTCGGCGGCCGGTGTCGTCGCGAGCCCCACCCGGGCGGCGAGTTCGGGGGCCTCCGGCTCCACCAGCGCTGTGCCGTCGGGGGTGATGACCAGCGGCAGCCGCTGCTCGTCCGCCCCGGCGGCCGCCAGCAGCCGCCTGCCCTCCGGCTCCTCGGCCGAGTACCAGCGGTAGGGGACCTGGTTGCGGGCGAGGAACTCCCGGACGTCCGACGAGCGCGCCGACCAGCGGTGTCCCACCACCTTGGTGCTGGGCACCGGCCGGAAGTCACTGCACCGCCAGGCCTCCAGCAGGTCGTCCAGCACCGGGTAGAGCTTCTCCTCCGGCGGGTCCCACGGCTTGAGCAGGTAGTGGTCCAGGTCGACGACGTTGATCGCGTCGATCGCCGCGTTCGTGTCCGCGTAGGCGGTCAGCAGCACCCGGCGGGCTCCCGGGTAGACGTCCAGGGCCTGTTCCAGGAACTCGATGCCGTTCATCTGCGGCATCCGGTAGTCGGCCAGGATGACGGCCACCAGGTCACCGCGCAGCTTCAGCTCGCGCAGCGCGTCCAGCGCGGACTCGCCGGACTCGGCGCGCACGATGCGGTACGACTCGCCGTAGCGGCGCCGCAGATCACGGGCGACGGCGCGGGAGACTCCCGGGTCGTCGTCCACGGTCATGATCACGGTCCGTGCGGCGTCGGACGCCTGTGCCATACCTCTCCCACCCCGAGTGGATCGGACCGACGGCCGGCGAGCGCTGTCGTGAGAGGCGGCCACCGCGTCGGCTTCCGCCCATCGTATGTTCGATCGTCCCGCTTCGCTCCGCCATGAGACGGACGGCGGACGATCAGCTCCGCCTCGGCCCCAGCACGCAGAACTCGTTGCCCTCGGGGTCCGCCAGCACCACCCAGGGCTCGTCGCCGGTCTGCCCGACGTCCGCGTGCCGGGCGCCCAGCGCCAGCAGCCGGGTCACCTCGGCCTCCTGGTCCTCGGGACGGAAGTCGAGGTGGAGACGGTTCTTGACGGTCTTCGGGTCCGTCGAGCGCCCGAACAGCAGTCCCGGCAGCCGGTCCTTCGCGGGCCGGATCTCGTACTCGTCGGGCGACTCGTCGACCACGACCCAGCCCAGCGCCTCGGCCCACCAGCGGCCGAGGGCCACGGGATCGGCGGCGTCCACGATCACCTGTTCCCATTCCAAGATCACGGGCACAGTGTAGTGAAGACTGGGCCCGACCGACGTGAGCACGACACTGGGAGGCAACCGCATGACGCGTCCGATCACCGCCGGGGTCGACGGAACCGAGGAGAGCCTCGCCGCGCTGGAGTGGGCGGCCCGGGAGGCCGTCCGCCGGAACCTCGCCCTCCGCGTGGTGCAGGCCTGGCGGTTCCAGCCGTACGAGGCGATCGACGCCGGCGACCGGGAGACCCAGGCCGGATGGGTGAAGAACGCGGTCGCCGACGCGGCCCGGGCCGTCGAGGCGCGGCACTCCGGCCTGGAGGTGATCACCGACGTGCTGGAGGGGGACACCGTCGACACGCTGGTCGGCGCCGGGGCCGAGGCCGAGATGCTGGTCCTCGGCTCACGCGGGCACGGGCCGGTCGTCGGATTCCTGCTCGGGTCCGTGGGCCAGCAGGTGATCGCCGAGGCGAGACGGCCGGTGGTGCTGGTGCGCGCCGGGGACCAGCCGTCGGCCGAGGCGGCGGGGCGGGAGATCGTCGTCGGCCAGCAGGGCGATCCGCAGGACAGCGCCGACACGCTGCGGTTCGCCTTCGAGACGGCGTCCGCCCGCGGGGCCGGGGTCCGGGTGGTGCGGGCGTGGACGCTGCCGCCGGTGTTCGCCTACAGCCCCGGTTCGATGCAGATCCTCGACCAGGCCGGGGGACTGGAGCCGTTCGAGAAGAAGGCGCTGGCTGCGGCCCTGCGGCCGTGGCGGGAGCGCTTCCCGCACGTCCCGGTGGTGGAGCACGTGGAGATGGGCAGCGCCGGGCAGGTGCTGCTGTCGGTGGCGGCGCGCGCCCAGCTGATGGTCGTCGGGCGCCGGGCGCACCGTACGGCCGTGGGCGCCCGGATCGGCTCGGTGGCGCACGGGGTGCTGCACCACGCGGAGTGCCCGGTGGCCGTCGTCCCGCACTCCTGAGGTCACTCGCCGGTCGTGGGCTGCAGCGTCTCGCGCGCCTTGGGCAGGATGTTCGTGATGTAGTCCTCGACCGCCGTGTCCAGCCCGATGTCCTGCTGCGCCCGCTCGGACAGGTACCAGCGGTGCTCCAGCAGCTCGTGGTAGATCTCCGCCGCGTCCATGGAGCCGCGCAGTTCCAGCGGCACGGCGCGCACGGTGGGCCGGAAGACGTCCCGCACCCAGCGGTGGGCCAGCACCTCGGGGCGGGCGGCGAGCGGGTCGCCCGGGGCGTAGTCGTCCTGGGTGGCCATCCAGCTCTCCAGGTCGTTGAGAAGCCTGCGGGCCTGGTTCTCCTCGGTGTCGAGACCGGTCAGGCGCAGCAGCTGGCGCTGGTGGTGGCCGGCGTCGACAACCTTGGGCACGAACGTGACCGTGTCGCCGTTCGAGGAGTGCTTGATCTGCATCTCGGCCACGTCGAAGCCGAGTTCGTTCAGCCGGCGGATCCGGCGCTCGATGTAGTGGTACTTGCCCGCCGGGTACACGGAGGTGCGGGTCAGCTCGTCCCACAGGCCGCGGTAGCGGGCGCAGATCTCCATGCCGAACTCGATCGGGTCCACCGAGGGGTGCAGCGCACCGGACGCCTCCAGGTCCAGCAGTTCGCCGCTGATGTTCACGCGGGCGAGGTCGAGGTCGTACTCCCGCTGCCCGGTGCTGAGCTGGGGGTGCAGGTCGCCGGTCTCGGCGTCGACGAGGTAGGCGGCGTAGGCGCCCGCGTCGCGCCTGAAGAGGGTGTTGGACAGGGAGCAGTCGCCCCAGGCGAAGCCCGCCAGGTGCAGGCGGACCAGCAGGACGGCGAGGGCGTCCATGAGGCGGTGCATGGTGGCCGGGCGCATGGTCGTCTCGAACATCGACCGGTACGGCTGCGAGCCGCGCAGGTGACGGGTGATCAGCACCGGCTCCAGCGGGTCGCCTTCGGCGTCGGTGCGGCCGGTGACCACGGCAAGCGGGTCGACCGCGGGGATGCCGAGCCGGTCCAGGTCGCGCAGCAGCTCGTACTCGCGCAGTGCGGGTCGTTCGGCGAGTTCCTTGACAGCGATCACCTCGTCCCCGGCGTGGGCGTAGCGCACCACGTGCCGGGAGATGCCGCGCGGCAGCGGGACGAGGTACTTCTCCGGCCACTCCTCCAGGGGCAGGTGCCACGGCAGCTCCAGCAGGAGCGCGGGGTGCTCCGGGTTCGTCGCGCTGATCTGCAGTGCCATGGGTCGCGTGTCCTCGCCTCGCCGTGATCGTCACCTCACCTTAGAGTGCACGCTCCTTGGCCTGAAGTGCCGCTTCACGGATCGGACCGCGGTGTTCCGGACCGTGACCGGGCAGCAGCAGATCGCCCTCCAGCGCGGCGATGACGTCGAGGGAGGCGACGGCCCGTGCGCGCTCGTGCTGGAACATGTCGGGCAGCAGGTGGGGTCCGCTGAGACGCGAGGTGGGGTGGGCGGTGGCGATCGCGTCACCGGCGATCACCACGCCGGCGTGCGGGAGGTGGAAGACCGCGTGTCCGTCGGTGTGGCCGGGTGTGTGCACCGGGACCGGCCGGCCGGGCAGGTCCAGCGCGCCCGGTAGGGGGAACGGCTCGGGAGCGGCGACGGGGACGTCGGTCATGCCGCCGGAGCGCAGGGCGTGCAGCGCCCAGGGCAGCACTCCGGGCCGCCAGCCGTTGCGGACGATCTGGCCGACGGTCACCTGTTGCAGGAACTCCCGGCGGGCGTGCGGTACTTCGGCCTCGTGCAGGTAGACGGGCGTGCCGTAGGTGCAGCGCAGGTACTCGGCCGAGCCCAGGTGGTCGTTGTGGGCGTGGGTGATGAGCACCGCCGCGACCGCCTCCGGCGCGCCGCCGACCGCCGTGAGCGAGTCGAGGACCTGCTGCCGGTCGCCGAGATAGCCGGTGTCGACCAGGGTGAGTTCGTCGCCCTCGGTGAGGATCACCCAGTTGGTGTTGCTGCCGTGCACCAGATGAATGCCGTCGGCGACTTGCCGTACGTCTGCCCGCATGACCGCCCCACGTCCTTCGCCGCTGTTGGACGGGATCAGCAAAGCAGACCCGGGCGGGAGCGGAGGCGTCGGGTCCGCGCCAACCTCCGGCACGGTCACCGGCGGAGGAAGGGCGGCCTCCGGCACCGTCCGCCGGAGGCCGCCCCCGCGTGCGCCGGAAGCGGCCGCCTCTCCGCCTCAGCGCACGCCGTGCGGGCGGAACTGGATGCTGATCCGCGGTCCCGAAGCCCGCGTGCTCTTGGGTACGCAGTGCTCCCAGGTCCGCTGGCAGGAGCCGCCCATCACGATCAGGTCGCCGTGGCCCAGCGGCCGGCGCACGCTCTCGCCCCCGCGCACCGGGCGCAGCAGCAGGTCGCGCGGGGCGCCCACGGAGAGGATGGCCACCATCGTGTCCTCCCGCGCGCCCCGGCCGATCCGGTCGCCGTGCCAGGCCACGCTGTCCCGGCCGTCGCGGTAGTAGCACAGCCCGGCCGTGGTGAACGGTTCGCCGAGCTCCTCGGCGTAGTGCGCGCACAGGGCCGCGCGGGCCTCGTCCAGCACCGGGTGCGGCAGCGGGTCGTCCACGCCGTAGAACGACAGCAGCCGGGGCACGTCCACGACCTGGTCGTACATCTGGCGCCGCTCGGCCCGCCAGGGCACCTCGGCGGCCAGCCGTTCGAACAGCATGTCCGAACCGCTCAGCCATCCGGGCAGCACGTCGATCCAGGCGCCGAACCCGAGGGTCGTCCGGCGGATCCCGTTGAGGGGGCCGAGCCGCAGCTGGTCCGTCTGGTCGAAGAGGGAGCCCTGGAGGTGCGTGGTCATGTGTCCAGCGTACTCCTGATTCGAAAATATGTTCCCCTCGGATGTGTGCGGCAGTCTTTCGATACGTCGGTGTATCGGATACATTCCCGTATCGAACGGAGGCGGGCCATTGGTGACCGAGGAGACCACGCGGCGCGTGACGAAGCGCCGGGTGCGCACCCGCGCGAACCTGCTCGACGCCGCGTTCGAGGTGTTCGCGGCCAAGGGCTTCGGGCGGGTCTCGATCGAGGAGGTCTGCGAGGCCGCCGGCTACAGCAGGGGCGCCTTCTACTCCAACTTCGACAGCCTGGACGAGCTGTTCTTCGCCCTGTACCAGCAGCGCGCCGACCTGATCGCCGAGCAGGTCTCCGGCGCCCTCGCCCTGGACGGCCCCGACCTCGACGTGCCCGCCGCCGTGGACCGCGTCACCGAGGTGCTGCTCCTCGATCTCGACTGGCTGCTGGTGAAGACGGACTTCCTGGTGCACGCGGCCCGCGATCCGAAAGTGGCCGAGACCCTCCTGGAGCACCGGGCCCGGCTGCGCGGCGCGATCGCGGAGCGGCTCGCCCGCGCCCGGGGCTTCGCCCCACCGCCCGCCGTGCTCGGCGACATCGACGGCGCGGCGCACGCCGTGGTCGCCGCCTACGACGGGGTCACCACCCAGCTCCTGCTGGACAAGGACGTCGAACACGCCCGCGTCTGGCTCAAGCAACTGCTCACCGCCCTGCTGACCGACGGCAGCGGCAGCCCCCCACTAGGCCACTGAGAAAGGGAACGGTCGCCATGGATGCGGACGTCATCGTCGTCGGAGCGGGCCTGGCGGGCCTGGTCGCCGCGCACGAACTCACGAGCAAGGGGCGGCGCGTCGCCCTGGTCGACCAGGAGAACGCCGCCAACCTCGGCGGGCAGGCGTTCTGGTCCTTCGGCGGGCTCTTCCTCGTCGACTCCCCGGAGCAGCGCCGCCTGGGCATCAAGGACTCCTTCGACCTGGCCTGGAGCGACTGGCAGGGCAGCGCACGGTTCGACCGGGTGGCCGACGAGGACTCGTGGGCGGTGCGCTGGGCGCGCGCCTACGTCGAGTGGGCGGCGGGGGAGAAGCGGTCCTGGCTGGACCGGCACGGCATCAAGCTGCTGCCGACGGTCGGCTGGGCCGAGCGCGGCGACCTGCGCGCCGACGGGCACGGCAACTCCGTACCGCGCTTCCACGTCACCTGGGGCACCGGCACCGGTGTGGTCGAGCCCTTCGTGGACTCCGCCAGGCAGGCCGCCCGCGACGGGCTGCTCACCTTCTACCACCGCCACCAGGTCGACGAGCTCGTGGTCGAGGACGGCGCCGCCCGCGGCGTACGCGGCACCGTGCTGGCCGAGGACCGCTCGGCCCGCGGCGTCGCCTCCAACCGCGACCGGGTCGGCGACTTCGAACTCACCGCCCAGGCCGTCGTCGTCACCACCGGCGGCATCGGCGCCAACCACGACATCGTGCGCCGCTACTGGCCCGAGCGCCTGGGCACCCCGCCCGCCGAGATGGTCACCGGCGTGCCCGCCTACGTCGACGGCCGCATGCTCGACATCAGCGCCGAGGCGGGCGTACGCCTGGTCAACCGCGACCGCATGTGGCACTACACCGAGGGCGTGCGGAACTGGGACCCGATCTGGCCCGGTCACGGCATCCGCATCCTGCCCGGCCCGTCCTCCATGTGGTTCGACGCGCTCGGCCGCCGGCTCCCCGACCCGTGCCTGCCCGGCTACGACACCCTCAGCACTCTCGAGCACCTGCGCACCACCGAGGACATCGCCGGCCACGACCACTCCTGGTTCATCCTCACCCGGAAGATCATCGAGAAGGAGTTCGCGCTCTCCGGCTCCGAGCAGAACCCCGACATCACCGCCAAGGACCGGGCGGCCGTCCTCAAGAACCGCCTCGGCAAGGGCATTCCGGGCCCGGTCGACGACTTCCTGCGCAAGGGTCCCGACTTCGTGACCGCGCCGAACCTGGAGCAACTGGTGGCGAAGATGAACGAGCTGACGGACAAGCCGCTCCTCGACGCGGCCGAGCTGCGCCGCCAGATCGAGGCCCGCGACCTGCAACTGGCCAACCCCTACAGCAAGGACGCCCAGATCCAGGGCATCCGCAACGCCCGCCGCTACATCGGCGACCGCCTCGGCCGCGTCGCCACCCCGCACCGCATCCTCGACCCCGCCGCCGGTCCCCTGATCGGCGTCAAGCTGCACGTCCTGACCCGCAAGACCCTCGGCGGCATCCAGACCGACCTCGACTCCCGCGCCCTCGGCACCGACGGCACCCCCATCGACGGCCTGTACGCGGCCGGTGAGGTGGCCGGCTTCGGCGGCGGCGGGGTGCACGGCTACAACGCCCTGGAGGGCACCTTCCTCGGCGGCTGCCTCTTCTCGGGCCGGGCGGCCGGACGGGCGGCGGCCGCGCAGTCGGCCTGATCCGCACAGGAGTCGTGGGGCGGTCGGCCAGGACGGCGACCGCCCCACGACGTGCTGCGTGAAGAACGGCCTAACGCAAGGGGATTGACCCACGGACACCTCTCTTGGTTGAGTGGCTGAGCCACTGAGCCACTGCACTGTGAGGAGACCGCCGTGGAGGCCCTGCCCCGCGAGACGATCGTGGACGTGCTCGAGGAGCGGCTGCGCGAGGACATCCTCGCCGGCCGGCATCCGGCGGGCAGCTATCTGCCGCCGGAACGCCAGTTGGCCGACGGCTACGGCGTCACCCGCACCACCCTCAAGCACGCCTTCGGACGGCTCGTCCAGGCCGGACTCCTGGAGACCCGACACGGTGTCGGCACCAAAGTCCTCGACTACGCCCGGCTGGGCGGCGCGGACCTGCTGCCGATGCTCGTCCGTCACGACCCCAAGTGGGTCCACGAGATCTTCGAGGTACGGCGCTCGATCGGCGCCCTGATCGCCGAGCGGGCCGCCGCGCGAGCGACCCGATCCCAACACGCCGAACTGCGCCGCCTCTTGGAGGCCGTACGCGAAGCGGGCGACGCCGACGCCGTGCAGCTGGCCGACATCGAGGTGCACCGGGCCCTCGCCCGGGCGACCGGCAACCGCGTGTACGCGTTGCTGACCAACACCCTCTTCAAGGCCTACCTCCCCGTCCGAGCCGCCCTGCGCGGGCCCTTCACCGACGCCGAGGCCGCCCACCGTCGTTTCGTCCCGGTGGTGGACGCGGTGGTGTCCGGTGACGGCCGCCGGGCGCACGCCGCCGCCGACGCCTACCTGCGGGACACCGAGCGGATCATGCTGGAGGGACTGGGATGAGGGGCACCACGTTCACCGAGACCATGCTCGGCACGGTCCGGCTCGACGCCACCGAACCCGTCCGCCGTATCCGCCTCGACCTGCGGGCCCGGGCCGATGAGGTCCTGCGCCCCCACCGCACGGTCCGGGCCCGGCTCGACGGACGCGTCCGCGTCACCGGACTGGCCGACGACCCCGACGCCACCGGCGAATTGGAGATCTCCCCGCTCGCCGGCCGCCGCATCCGCTACCGGCTGTCGTTCACCGCGCAGGGCCGCCGCCTCACCCTGGACGGCTGGAAGTCGGTGACCGTCCGTCACCCGGTGCGGTCGATGACGGTCCTGCCGTTCACGCTGTACGAGGACGGCGCACCGGTCGGCCAGGGCACCCTCCGCTTCCCCCTCGGGACCGGCCTCGCGCCCTTCCTCCTCAGCTTCCGCTTCCCCCGGCGGGAGGACGCCGCCGACCACCTGGCACCGCGCTGGGACGGCAGACCCGGCCGCACCGAGGTCTGGTACACGACGCTCACCGACCCGGCCACCGGGACCGGTATCTGGCTGCACCACGAACTGGTCGCGCCCACCGACGGATCCGCGCCCGTGGCGCACGGCTGGGCGGCCGTCTTCCCACCGGAGGGCAAGGTCACCCACGCCCGCTTCGGCCCCCTCCCGTGGAGCGGTCCCGTACGCGGCTTCACGGCCGGTGACGTCGCGGCGGTCCCCGGGCGGCTGAGCGGCAGCGCCGGTGACCTCAGCTGGAACCTCACCGAACTGCCCGCGGCGGAGCCCCTGTTCACCTTTCCCCGCTGGTCCTGGCGGCGCCCCCTGCTCCCCGCCACCCACATGCTCCCGGCGGCCCGGGCCACCTACGACGGCACGTTCGCCGACCAGGACCGGACACTCACCCTGCGGGGCGCTCCCGGAGCCTCCGCCCGCATCAACGGCCACGGCAACGCCCGCCGCTGGGCCTGGCTGCACGCGGACCTGGGCGACGACGGCGTCCTGGAGGTGGTCGCCGCCGTGTCGACCAGACCCCTGCTGCGACGGCTGCCCCCACTGGTCTTCCTGCGCCTGAGGCACCACGGCCGCACCTGGCCGCGCCGGGCGGAGCGCTCCGCGGTGGGCCTGCTCGGCATCGGACGCTTCCGCGCCGACATCGGCCTGCCCCGCTGGACGGTGACCGGCCGCACGCTGCTGCGCCGCATCCGCGTCGACGTCACGCAGCCCGCCGAGCGCACCCTCGCCCTCGACTACCGCGACCCGGACGGAGCCCCGGCGGTGTGCCGCAACAGCGAGAGCGCCGACGCGACCGTCCTGTTGGAACGCTGGTGGGGCCGCTGGCGCACCGAGGCCTCCTGGACGCTGCGCGGCACCGCGCACGCCGAAGTGGGGGACAGGTGACGGCGCCCGGGCTGGTCGCCGCGCTGCTCGCCGACACCGGCGACGAGGAGTGGCCGGGCCGGGTGCCCGGGAGACTGGAGGCGTTCCTGTCCGCACTGCCCGCGCCCGTGCGGACCGCGGTGCGCGCGGGCGCCGGCGTCGTGGACGCCTACGCCGTCCTGCACAGCGGGCGTCGGCTGAACGCCCTGACGCCGGACGAGCGGCAGGCGGTGCTCGACTCGCTCGCCACCCGCCCCCGGCTCCTGCCGGCCCTGGACCTCCTGAAGGTCCCCGTCCTGCTCGCCGCGGCCACCGAGCGCACCCCGGCGCCACGGCCACCCGCCGCCTCCGCCGACCCGCCCCTGGACTGCGTCCCGGCCGACGAATGGCCGACCCGTGCCCGAGCCGACGCCGTCGTCGTGGGATCGGGCGCCGGCGGCGCGATCGCCGCCCGCACCCTCGCACGCGCCGGACTCGACGTCGTCGTCCTCGAGGAGGGCGAGCACCACACCACGGCGTCCTTCGGCGCCCGCGCGCCGCTGGAGCGCTTCACCGACCTGTACCGCGACGGCGGCGCGAGCGCGGCCCTGGGCGACCCGCCCCTCCTGCTGCCGGTCGGACGGGCCGTCGGCGGCACCACCGTCGTCAACTCCGGCACCTGCTACCGCACCCCGGACCACGTCGTCGGCCGCTGGAGCAGCCGCTACGGCTTCCACCTCGCCGACGGACTCCCGGCCCGGCTCGACGAGATCGAACGCACGCTGCGCGTGGCCACCCAGCCCCTCGACGTCCTCGGCGCCAACGGCCTGCTGGCCCTCGCCGGAGCCGAACGGCTCGGCTGGCGGGCCGGACCCCTGCGCCGCAACGCGCCCGGCTGCAAGGGCTCCTGCCAGTGCGTGGTGGGCTGTCCCACCGGCGCGAAGCAGAGCGTCCAGCTGTCCGTGCTGCCCGACGCGTGCGCCGCGGGAGCGCGCATCGTCACCGGCGCCCGCGTGCTGCGCGTCCTCCTCGACCGCGACAGCCCGGGTGGGCCACGGGCGGCGGGCGTCCGGGCGCGCCGGGCCGACGGCAGCGAACTCGAGATCCTCAGCCCCTTGGTCGTCACGGCCGCGGGCGCCCTGCAGACCCCACAGCTGCTGCGCCGCTCGGGTCTGGGACGCCACCCCCGCCTGGGCCGCAACCTCAGCGTGCATCCCGCCACCAGCGTCGCGGGCCGCTTCGGCGAACCGGTCGACTCCTGGACGGGCGTCCTGCAGAGCGTGGGCGTCGAGGAACTGCACGCCCGCGGAATCCTCATCGAGGCGACCGCGAGCCCGCCCGGCATGAGCAGCTTCGTCCTGCCCGGCCTGGGCCGCTCCCTGCGCCGCGAACTGGAAACCTCCGACCGGCTCGCGGTCCTCGGCGCCATGATCGCCGACCGGCCGTCGGGCCGGGTGCACGGTCGCGACCGTACGCTCGTGCGCTACCGCCTCGACCCCCGGGACGGCGCCCGGCTGATCACCGCGGTACGCGAGATGGGACGGCTCCTCTTCTCGGCCGGCGCCCAGGAGGTCCTCACCGGAATCCCACGGGCACCACGCGCCCGCACGTTCGACGGCCTGGACTCCCTGCTCAACACGGTCACCCCCCGCGACCTGCACCTGTCGGCCTTCCATCCGACCGGCACGGTCGCCGCGGGCGGTGATCCGCAGCGGGCCCCGGCCGACTCCGAGGGGCGGCTGCGGGGCGTGCGCGGCGTCCTCGTCGTGGACGCCTCCGTGCTGCCGGGCTGCCCCGAGGTGAACCCCCAGCTGAGCATCATGGCGACCGCGCTGGCCGTCACGGAGAACTACCTGGAACGGGAGGCGAGCACACGGGCCAGCACGGCGGCGTGACTGTGCTCGGGGTCCTTGGCGGAGGTCAGCAGCGTAACCGCCCCCTTCTCCGACAACTCCCGGACATGATCGAGGAGTTCGGCGGCCTCGGGAGCCTCCAGCTCCGCCTCGTACCGGCTGCCGAACTCCTCGTAGGAGCCCTCGCCCGCGTGGTACCAGCGGCGCAGTTCGGTCGACGGGGTCAGGGCCTTGGGCCACTCGTCGACCCGCGCCGCGTCCTTGGACAGGCCGCGCGGCCACAACCGGTCGACCAGGACACGGACGCCGTCCTCCGGCTCGGGCGGTTCGTAGACTCGGCGCAGACGAACGCTCACTTCGGCCTCTTCCTCCGGTGGCGGCGGATGACGTCGAGCGTAATCCGGGAACGCCCGGTGACCCTGTGTGACTTGGCCGAAAGGAGGAGGAAACCGGGCGGCCCGGCACCCTAGCCTGGGGCGGATTTGTCACTCGCCACCCCCCAAGGAGCGCATGTGAGCAAGACCCGACGACAGGCCGTCAGACGTACCTCCGTGACCCTGACGGTCCCCGTCGCCGTCGCGGCCCTGCTGGCCGGAGCCGGCACGGCCGTCGCCGACACCGCCGGCACCTCCGGTGCCGGCGACCCGTACTTCCCGCTCGCCGGCAACGGCGGCTACCACGTCGAGCACTACGACCTGACGCTCCGTTACGACACCGGAAGCCGCCGCCTGGACGGCACCGCGGTCCTCACCGCCCGTGCCACCCAGCGCCTGACCCGCTTCGACCTCGACTTCAAGGGCCTGAAGGTCACCGGCCTGACGGTCGACCGCGCGGCGGCCGGCTTCCGTCGCGACGGCCAGGAACTCGTCGTCACCCCGCGCCGAACCCTCCGACCGGGCCAGGAGTTCCGCGTCAAGGTCACCTACAGCGGCGTCCCCAAGAAGGTCACCGACCCCGACGGATCGGCGGACGGCTGGATCGCCACCGACGACGGCGCCTTCGTCGCCGGGGAGCCGCAGGGCGCGATGACCTGGTTCCCGGCGAACAACCACCCCAAGGACAAGTCGTCGTACGACATCACGATCACCGTCCCCAGGGGCCGCACCGCCGTCTCCAACGGAGCCCTGCTGAGCCGGCGCACCGCGCACGGGCGCACCACGTTCCACTGGCGCCAGACCGAACCCATGGCCGCCTACCTGGCCACCGCGACCGTCGGCAAGTTCAAGGTCGAGCAGTACACCACCCGCGACGGCCTCCACGTCTACAACGCCGTCGATCCGCGCGAGGCGGCCGCCGCCGCACCCGTGCTCAAGCAACTGCCGTCCGTCCTCAAGTGGGAGAGCAAGGTCTTCGGGCCCTACCCGTTCCGCAACGCGGGCTCGATCGTCGACAGGGCGCACGTCGGCTACGCCCTGGAGACCCAGTCGCGTCCCCTCTACGACCAGGCACCCGACCTGGGCACCCTCGTCCACGAGAACGCCCACCAGTGGTTCGGCGACTCCGTCTCCCTGACCTCCTGGAAGGACATCTGGCTCAACGAGGGCTTCGCCACCTACGCCGAATGGCTCTACAGCGAGCAGCACGGCGCCCCCACCGCCCAGAAGATCTTCGACACCCTCTACTCCCGCCCCGCGAGCGACGGCCTGTGGGCCTTCCCGCCCGGTGACCCCGGCAGCGGCAAGAACATCTTCGGCACCCCCGTCTACGCCCGCGGCGCCATGGCCCTGCACGAACTGCGCAAAGCCGTCGGCGATCCGGTCTTCTTCCGCATCCTGCGGGACTGGGCCGGCCGGCACCGAGGCGGGCACGGCACCACGGAGCAGTTCGTGAACCTCGCCCGACAGGAGTCCGGCAAGGAGCTGAACAGCCTGTTCCAGACCTGGCTGTACGCGCCGGGCAAGCCGAACAAGGCGTAGTTCCTGACCAGTTCCTTACATGTCTGCGCCAGGATGCGTTCATGATCACGCGCAGACACCATGTCGTCCTGCTCGCCGCATCCCTTCTGCTGACGGGATGCGGCGGCGGGGCCGTGGCCTCGTCGGGCCACCCCTCCGGCGCGTCCACGCCGGGGACGACATCCCCGGCCATACCGGTCCCCGAGCCCACCGGGACGACCGCCGAGTCCGCCCCGAGCGGGCTGCCCGGCCTGGGACCGAAGACACTGGCCGCGATACCCGCCGACGCCCGCCAGGCCGTCGTGGTCACCGGCAGGGGCCGCAACTCCCCGCTGTCCACACTCGTCCTGTACGAACGCACCGCCACCGGCTGGCGGGCCGACGCCACTTGGCCCGCGCACAACGCCCTGCACGGCTGGAGCGACCACCACATGGCCGGTGACCTGCGCTCACCGATCGGCGTCTACGGCCTCACCGACGCGGGCGGCCTGCGCGCCGACCCCGGCACCCGGCTGCCGTACCACCACTCCTGGGGCTTCACCTCGCCCGGCACCGGGTTCGAGGGGGAGTCGCTCGCGGGCTCCTTCGACTACGTCGTCGCCATCAACTACAACCGCAAACCCGGCACTTCGCCCCTCGACTGGACCCGTCCGCTCGGGGCGAAGCGCGGCGGCGGCGTATGGATCCACGTGGACCACGGCGGCCCCACCCACGGCTGCGTCAGCATCGCCGAGCAGCACATGAAGGAGCTGCTGCGCGCCCTCGACCCCGGCCGCCACCCCGTCGTCGTGATGGGCGACGCGGACGCCCTCGCCCGCTGAGCGCCTAGGATTCCGCCGCGTGTGCGCACATGTGCTGGTCGCCGAGGACGACGAGATGCAGGCCGAACTCATACGCCGCTCCCTGCTGGCCGAGGGACACACGGCCACCGTCGTGCACGACGGTGCGGCGGCGCTGGACGCCGCCCGGCGGCTGAGACCCGACCTGGTCGTCCTGGACCTGATGCTGCCCGTGGTCGACGGCTTCGGGGTGTGCCGGGTGCTGCGCGGCTCCGACCCCGCCGGCGACGGCATCCCGGTGCTGATGCTGACCGCCCGCTCCGAGGAGGACGACGTCCTGCTCGGCCTGGAGCTGGGTGCGGACGACTACATGACCAAGCCCTACAGCCCGCGCGAGTTGATGGCCCGGATCCGCACCGTGCTGCGGCGCAGCGGGCGTGCGGTGGGCGTGCGCGAGGACCCGGTGGTCCGCGCGGCCGGCCTGGCCGTCGACCCGGAGCGGCACGAGGTGCGCTGCGACGGCGAGCCCGTGGAGTGCACCCCGGCCGAGTTCCAGATCCTGCTGGCCATGGCCGCCGAGCCGGAACGGGTCTTCACCCGGCGGCAGTTGCTGCAGGCCACCCGCGGCTTCGACCGGTCCTCCACCGAGCGGGCCGTCGACGTGCACATCATGAACCTGCGCAAGAAGATCGAGGCCGACCCGCGCCGGCCGGTCCGGCTGCTGACGGTGTTCGGAGTCGGCTACAAGCTCAGCGGCGGCCGGCCGTGAAGCCCCGCATACCGCTGCGCAAACGCCTGCTGGTACGGCTGCTGTTCGCCTCCGCCCTCATCGCGGTGTGCTCCGTGGCGGCCACGACCTGGCTCGCGGTGGAGACCACCACGCGCGCGCTGCGCGAGGAACAGGGTCAGGACCTCGCCGACGACATGAAGATCCTGGCCGAGCTCAGCGGGTACGCCGCCACCCATCCCGACTGGAAGGGCGTGCAGTCCCTCGTCGACCGCCTCGCCACCCGGACGGGGCGGCGCATCGCCCTGACCACCACCGACCGCGTCCCCGTCGCCGACTCGGCACGCAAGGGCACCGCCCTGCCGCTCGGCGCCGCCGCCACCGTCGACCCCCTGCACACCGACACCTACACCCAGTCCGGCGCACAGCTCAGGGGCGTCGACCCGCGCGCCGTGGGACCGTACCGGCTGACGGCCCGCGAGCGCGCCCAACTGGACGCGCTGACGCGGAAACTCCGCGTCTGCTTCACCCGGTACGGCGTCGACACGAAGATCGTGCACATCCCGAGCGGCCGTGCGGTGCTGCTCGACCCGGACGGCAAGGACGCGTCCCAGTCGCTGCCGGAGGAGTGCGGCTACGGCCTGAACACCCCCGTGCGCACCGAGCGCAGGGCGCTGGACGCGCTGAACACGGCGGCCCTCGCCTGCCTGCGCGACCACGGCTGGGAGAAGGGTTCACGGCTCTACCTGTTCATCAACCCGACCGGCAGGGACCCCCTGAGCCGCTACGTCATCGGGAAGTACGCCAAGGCGGGCGACGCACCGGAGGCGAAGACCGTACAGACCTGTACCGACAACGCCCTGCGCGCCCAACTCGACCCGTACGTCGCCCCCGTGGCCGACCTGTACCTGGGCGGCGACGAGACGACCCCGCCCCGCTTCGACATGTCCCCGGCCAACAAGGCCAAGATCGTCGGTGTCGTCGGTCTGGTCCTCGCCGTCACCGTCGCGGTCACGGCGGCCGTCGCCACCCGGCTCGTCCGCCCGCTGCGAGCGCTCACGGCGGCCGCCCAGCAGCCCCCGGAGCTCCATGTACGGGTTCCGGTGACGACGCGGGACGAGACCGGCATCCTCGCGGAGGCCTTCAACGACCTCACCGAGCGCCGGGAACGGCTGGAGGAGCAGCGCAAGGCCATGGTCAGCGACATCGCGCACGAACTGCGCAGCCCGCTCACCAACATCCGCGGCTGGCTGGAGGTCACCCGGGACGGCGTCGTCGACCCCGACCCGGCCCTGCTCGGCTCCCTGCACGAGGAGTCGCTGGTGCTCCAGCGCATCATCGACGATCTGCAGGACCTCGCCGCCGCCGACGCGGGCACCCTGCGCCTGCACCGGGAGCCGGTGCGCGCCGAGGATCTGCTCGATCAGGTCGCCGCCGCCCACCGCGTCGCGGCCGTCGCGGCGGACGTCGAGGTGCACACCGACGTGGACGGCGATCCGTGGCTGGACGCCGACCCGGTGCGCATGCGGCAGGCGCTCGGCAACCTGGTCTCCAACGCGCTGCGGCACACCCCGGCCGGCGGCACGGTCACGGTGGTCGCCCGCCGCGACGGCGACGACGTCGTCTTCACCGTCACGGACACCGGCAGCGGCATCGCGGCCGAGGATCTGCCGCATGTCTTCGAGCGGTTCTGGCGCGCGGAGAAGTCACGCAGCAGGCGCACCGGAGGCAGCGGCCTGGGGTTGCCGATCGTCCGCCACCTGGTCGCCGCGCACGGCGGAACGGTCACCGCACAGAGCGAACCCGGCAGGGGAGCCGAATTCGCTCTCCGCCTGCCGGGATCCGAAACGCCCGGGCGCTGAGTACGCCCCTGGTCAGCCGTTGCGCGCGGCCGTCCGCCGACGCCTGCGCTGCAGCGCGCGCCGCTCGTTCTCGCCGGTGCCGCCCCACACACCGAGGATCTCCCCGTGCTCCAGCGCCCACTCCAGGCACTGCTCCTGCACCGGGCAGCGGGCGCACACCGCCTTGGCCTGTGCTGTCTGCATCAACGCGGGGCCGGAGGTGCCGATCGGGAAGAACAGCTCGGGGTCCTCGTCACGGCACGCGGCCTGGTCTCGCCAGTAGTCCATGTAATAGTCACCTGCGATCGAAGTCGTACGTGCCCTCGCGAATGGCTTACTCGTTTTCGGGTCACCTGTCGATGCGCATGTGAAACGAAGGAAGTTGCAGAGAAACCGTGTTCATTGCTCGCGGACGCCCCACGGCGAGCCGTACGCCGTGAGCAGATCCAGGAACGGGCGAGCGGGGAACGCCTCCGGGCCGAGGACTCCCGAGCCGGACCAGGCGCCGTCGGCGAGGAGTTCGAGGGCGACGACCGGGTTCACGGCGGTCTGCCAGACGACGGCCTGGCTGCCGTACTCCTTCATGGACCACTGGTTGTCGACCACGTGGTAGATGTACACCTCGCGGGGTGCGCCGTCCTTCGTGCCCCGGACCCAGGTGCCCGCGCAGGTCTTGCCGTGCATCCGCTCGCCGAGCGTGGCCGGGTCGGGCAGGCACGCGGCGACGACGTCCCGGGGCGACACCGCCACCGGTCCGGCCGGGCCCGGCACGGTCACCGGCGCCGTGCTGTCGAGGCCCAGCAGGTGCAGTGTCCTGAGCGTGTCGATGAACTCCTTGCCCAGGCCGTACTTGAAGGTCACGCGGCCGGCGTCGACCCAGCGCGGGACGAGCAGCACCTCCTCGTGCTCCACGTTCACGCACTCGACGGGACCGATGCCCTCGGGGAAGTCGAAGACCTCCGGCTCGCTGAACGGCTCCGTGGTGAACCAGCCGCGCCCGGCCTCGTACACGACCGGCGGGTTGAGGCACTCCTCGATCGTGGTCCAGATGCTGAAGGACGGGGCGAAGTCGTAGCCGTCGACGGTGAGGTCCGCTCCGTCGCGGACCCCGATCTCCTCGATCTCGTCGAAGAGTTCGTCGGCCGCGTAGCGCGCGAAGACGTCCGACAGACCCGGCTCCACGCCCATGCCGACCAGGGCCAGCGCGCCGGCCTTCTCCCATTCCTCGGCCCGCGCGAACTGGTCGTCGCCGAGCTTGACCCCGCACTCGGCGTACGGGCGCTCGGGGTGCGGGTGCGACAGTGACATCGCCATGTCGACATAGGTGGCGTCGGCGGCGCGGGCCGCCCGGAACAACGGCATCACGAACCGCGGGTCGGTGGCGTTGAGCAGCACGTCGCAGGCGTGCCGGCGCAGCAGTTCCGTCACCGCCGTCTCGTCGCTCGCGTCCACCTGGGCCGCGCCGAACCGGTCGTCGCCGACCGCGGCCACGGCCGCCTCGGCGCGCGCCGGGTCGTAGTCGGCCACGACCATCGCGTCGAAGAAGCGGCGGCGGGCCGCGATCCGGGTGATGGCGGTGCCGACGCCGCCGGCGCCCACGAGCAGTACACGCATGACAAGCACTCCCTGTCGATCGGGGTCGAGATAGGAGGGGCCCCGCGGCAGATACAACGCCCGGCGCTCACGTAAGGTCAATGGCGTTGGCATAAGAGCGGGAGCGAAGGGGAGCGGCGATGCCCAAGGCCGTGGTGCCCGAGGAGAAGCGGCGCAGGCGCCGGCCGACCAAGAGCGGAACCGTGCTGTCGGAGCGGCTGATCGTGGAGACGGCACTGCGGATGCTGCGCGAACACGGCAGCGCGGGCCTGACCGCCCGCCGTCTGGGCCTGGCCCTGGACGCCGACCCGAGCACGCTCTACCGGTACTTCCGCGGCATGGACGACCTCACGCTCGCCATCGGCGACGTCCTCATCGGTCAGGCCCTCGACGGGTGGCGGCCGACGGGGGAGTGGCGGGCGGACCTGCGCGCCGTCGGCCTGCGCATCCACGCCGCCTACGTCGCCCACCCGCAGGCGGCCGTGCTGACCACGAGCCGGGTCACCGGCCGGGCCAACGAACTGGCCGCCGACGAGACGGTCCTGGACATCCTGCGCACCGCGGGCTTCCCGCTCGCCGACACCGTGCGCGTCTACCACGCCTTCATCGACCAGACCCTGGCCTTCGCCGCCCTCGACGCCGCCTCCCTGACCCTGCCGAGCGCCGCGCTGCGCGCCGACGAGAACATGTGGCGCTCCACCTACGCCCGCCTGCCCGCCGCCACCCACCCGCGCATCGCGGAGGCCGCCCCGCTGCTGAGCGCACGGATGGTCGACAGCGCCTATCCGACGGCCCTGGACATGCTGCTGGACAGCGCCGCCGCGCAGCTGGAGGCGCTGCGGGCGAGGCTCACGGACGCAGCGCCTCCGCGGCCGCGGAGGTGACAGCCCCGGCCACCGTCGCGAGCGCGGGGGAGTCGAGTTTCCACTGCTGCCAGTACAGGGGGACGTCCAGCCAGCGCCCCGGCGCGAAGTCCACGAGACGCCCGGCGCGCAGCAGCGGCTCGGCCTGCACCTCGGGCACCAGGCCCCAGCCCAGGCCCGCCGCCACCGACTGCGCGAACCCCTCCGAGGTGGGCACGAAGTGCCGTACCCGACTCGCGCCCTTGGTGCCGCGCCGCAGCCGGCGGACGAAGGCGTCCTGCAGGTCGTCGCTGCGGTCGAAGGACACCGTGGGCGCGGCGGCGAGCACGTCCGGCAGCGGCCCGTCGAGGTGCTCCCGGGCGAAGTCCGGGTTGGCCACCGGCAGGTAGCGCATCCGGCCGAGGGCGCGCACCGAGCATCCCGTGACCGCCTCGGGCGAGGAGGTCACCGCCGCCATCACCAGGCCCTCCCGCAGCAGGGACGCGGTGCGCGTCTCGTCCTCGCGGCGCAGCTCGAAGCAGAGCCGCGGCTCGTGCCGTACCCGGGTGAGCGCCGGCAGCAGCCAGGTGGCCAGTGAGTCGGCGTTCACGGCGATCGACACCCGGGTCGGCTCACCCGCCCCGCTCATGCCCAGCTCGGCGCGGGCGTCGCGCTCCAGCCGGGCCAGCTGCCGGGCGAACCGCACCACGACCTCGCCCGACTCCGTCGGCCGCACCGGTTTCGTGCGCATCAGCAGCACCCGTCCGGTGCGCTGTTCCAGTGCCTTGACCCGCTGGCTGACCGCGGAGGGCGTCACGTGCAGCGCCGAGGCGGCCGCGTCGAAGGTGCCCTCGTCCACCACCGCCAGCAGCGTGCGCACCTGGTCGAGCGGAAGCTCGGTCAGCTCCGTCTTCATGGTGGCTAATGATAGGTAAGAATCTTTAGCTGTACGCCGGGAGATCGCTTCCCTAGCGTCGACGTCATGACCAACGCCCTGACCGCCGCGGCCGCAGGATTCGGTACCGGCCTCTCGCTCATCGTCGCCATCGGCGCTCAGAACGCCTTCGTCCTCAGGCAGGGCATCCGCCGTGACGCCGTTCTCGCCGTGGTGGGCATCTGCGCGCTGTCCGACGCCGCCCTCATCGCCCTGGGCGTCGGGGGCGTCGGCGCGGTCGTGGTGGCGTATCCGCAGGCGCTGACCGCGGTCGGCTGGATCGGCGGCGCCTTCCTGCTCTGCTACGGCGCCCTGGCCGCGCGCCGGGTGTTCAGGCCGCAGGGCGTTCTGCGGACGGAGGGGGAGGCGACCGGCTCCCGCAGGCGGGCCGTGCTCACCTGCCTGGCGCTGACCTGGCTCAACCCGCACGTCTACCTCGACACCGTGTTCCTGCTCGGCTCGATCGCCGCCGACCGTGGCGCGCTGCGCTGGACCTTCGGCCTCGGTGCCGCCTTCGCCAGCCTCTGCTGGTTCGCGGCGCTCGGCTTCGGCGGCCGGCTGCTCGGACGCGTGCTGGCCAGGCCCTCGGCCTGGCGGGTCCTGGACGGACTCGTTGCCGCGACGATGATCGGCATCGGCGGCATGCTCGTCGTCAGGGCCTGACCGTCCGCTCGCTGAGACCGTATGACCGTGTGTCCCGAACTCCCGTCCGGTGCTGCGATAGTGAACCCTGCACCCGATAGATGTAGCGAGCAACCAGGAAGCCCGTGGACACCAGCGAGAGCAGCACCGAACCGCAGACCCCGGACCCGGTCGCGGCCGATCCGCCCCGGCGCGGCTGGCGCCGCTGGGCCATGGACACCCGCCCACTGCGCATCCCGGCATACCGCAGGCTCTGGTCCTCCACGATCGTCACCGCCGTCGGCAGCCAGCTCACTGCGGTCGCCGTCCCGAAGCAGATCTACGACATCACCGGTTCCTCGGCGTGGGTCGGCGCCGCGAGCCTCGCCGGTCTGCTCCCGCTGATCGTGTTCGCGCTGTGGGGCGGCGCCGTCGCCGACAGCATGGACCGCCGCAAGCTGCTGCTGATCACCAACACGGGCATCGCGGTCACCTCGCTGCTGTTCTGGCTCCAGGCCGTCACGGGGCTGGAGTCGGTGGCGGTGCTGATGGCGCTGCTGGCGATGCAGCAGGCCTTCTGGGGGCTCAACGCACCCGCCCGCAACGCCTCCATCGCCCGTCTCGTGCCCGAGGGTCAGCTGCCCGCCGCCAACGCCCTCGGCTCGACCATCATGCAGACCGGCCAGGTCGTCGGCCCCCTGCTCGCCGGCGCCCTGATCCCCGTCATCGGCCTGCCGGAGCTGTACCTGATCGACGCGCTCGCGCTGTGCGTGACCGTGTGGGCGGTCTACCGGCTGCCCTCGCTGCCGCCGCTCGCGGGCGCCACGACCCGGCGTGCCGGCGTGCGCGAGATCGCGGAGGGCTTCCGCTACATCTCCATGCACAAGGTGCTGCTGCTGTCCTTCCTCGCCGACATCATCGCGATGGTCTTCGGCATGCCCCGCGCCCTGTTCCCGCAGCTGGCCGCCGAGACCTACGGCTCCTACGGCGAAGGACTCGCCCTCGGCCTGCTGTTCGCGTCGATCCCCATCGGCGCCGTGCTCGGCGGCCTGTTCTCGGGCACCTTCTCCCGGGCCCGCCGGCACGGCGTGATGGTCATCGGCGCGGTCGTGGCCTGGGGCCTGGCGATCACCGGCTTCGGACTGAGCGGCAACCTGTGGGTCGCGGCCGCCTGCCTCGCCGTGGCCGGCGTCGCCGACATGGTCTCGATGGTCTTCCGCGGCGCGATCCTGCTGTCCGCCGCCACCGACGAGATGCGCGGCCGTATGCAGGGCGTCTTCACGGTCGTCGTGGCGGGCGGACCCCGGCTGGCCGACGTCCTGCACGGCACCGCGGGCTCGGCCTTCGGCCCGCGCGCGGCCGTGGCGGGCGGCGGTCTGCTGGTCGTCGTGGTGATGCTGGCCCTGGCCGCCGCGGTGCCGGCCCTGCGCCGCTACCGCGTCTGAGGCGCTACAGGGCGCGGCGCCGCTGGCTCGTGTACTGCTCCATGAGCTTGCCGCGCGTCATCTCCAGTCGGTGCGCGAGGATCTCGGCCACGCTGCGCACCAGCACGATCCCCAGCTGCGGATCCTCCTCGCACAGCCGCAGTACCTCCGCCGCGTCGAACTCGTAGGCGCGAACGGGGCTGAACGCCTCGGCGCCGAAGTCCCACTCGTGCGGCGGGAACAGCCAGGACCAGCCGAGCAGATCGCCGGAGCCCAGGCTCGCCACGGTCACCCGGTGCAGGGAGTTGACCCGCTGGTCGAGCGAGACCGCGCCCGAGCGGATGACCCAGAACCGGTCGGCCCGGCCCCCGGCCTCGAAGATCCGGGTGTCCTCCGCGAAGGAGACCTCCTTGGCGAGTGACATCAGGCGCTGGCGTTGCGGCGGGGGAAGGGCGTTCAGCAGTTTGATGGCTTTGGTCATGGCGCGGGGCTCCTCGCCGGCGGGGGTCCGGTGTCTGCCTATGCCCATTTCAGCCGCTGCGGGCGGCGAGAGCACCTCGGCGGACGGCGGCTTTCCCGCCGATCGGTCCGAGGGCATGAAAAAGCCCTGGCTGGACGGGGGAGGCCAGCCAGGGCCGTAAGCGGTGATGTCGGAGGACGGTACGGTCCACTCCGTCACCACGTATGAATGAACCGTAAACCATTCACCACGCCTTCGCGTAGCGGAAAGCGGGTCGAGTGACCTGTTTCACTCGACGAAATCCGCGTCCGCCGCAACCACTCTGGTCGTTTTCAGCTCCGGGTCGCTCGGGTCGGGCAGGTTCATGCCAGCCTCCATGCCCGTGGTCAGGTAGCGCAGGGCGGGTTCCGTGTCCCCCGGCAGGATCGCCGGGATGTCCGGGGGATACGGCGTGATCATCTCGGCCGTCACACGGCCCGCGGCGGCCGAGACGGGCACGTCGGTACTCGGCAGGCACGGGCCCGGTCAGCTCTGCCCGTCGTGCTTTCCCGGGGTCAGGATCTCGTCCAGCACCCGTACCACCGTCTCGTACGCCAGCGCCCGCACCACGGCGTCGCGGGCCGGGTCGGGGCCGGCCGCCCCGAGGTCCTCCCGCCGGTCCCGCCACGCTCGCTCCTCCTGCTGGGCGCAGGCCCGGGCGCGCTGGAGGCGGCGCAACAGTTCGTCTGAGTCCACGACATCGGTCATTCGGACCCAGTACCCCCGTCGCGCCGCGCCATGGCCGTCTTGACAGACCCGGCGAAGAGGTTTGGCGGGGCTCATGCAGGTGAGCCGGTAGAGGAGACCCGCGTTGCCCACGCAGCGTGTGAAAGCCCTCCGCGACCGGCGCGAACCCCCCGTGCCGAACGCGGCTGGCCGAACCGGCTGCGTTCTTCACCCATTCAGGAGTCAAATCTCTCAGCCCCCAGGGAGCCAGGCGATGTGCGAGCAGCACACGACCGAATCCGCCCACGAACCGTCGGGTGCTCAGGGCTCCGGGCCGACGCGGCTGTGCCGACCGGCCGAGGCGCGCCGGGCGGTGGAGCGGGCGGTCGCCGAGCGCTGCCGTGCCACGCACACGTCGTGCGACCCGCAGGCCCTCGGCGACGCCCTCCTCGTCGCCTCGGAACTCACCAGCAACGCGATCCTGCACGGCGGCGGGGTCACGGACTTCCACGTCGACGTCGCCGGACCCTGCCTGTGCGTGTCGGTCAGCGACCGCAGCGACGAGGTCCCGGTCGCCAGGCCGCCGGTCGACCCGCGCGGCCGGTTCCGGGTCGGCGGCCGCGGCTGGCCCCTCGTGTGCCGGCTCGCCCGCGACGTGCGCGTGGCCGAGCTGCCCGCGGGCGGTAAGCGCATCACCGCCGTGGTCGCTCTGACCTGAGCCAACCGCGCCGGGCACACGTGCGCTCCGACCTGAGCGAACCGTGTCGGGCACATTTATTCGAGCAGCGGAGTTTGTTCCTCCGAGGGCAGGGCAGACGGAGGTTCGTGCTTCGGACCGGAGGCGCCCAGCGGAGCGGTATGACCGCCCCGGGCCCTCAGCCGGTCCGGGCGGCGACCGTCCCGCGGTAAGTCCCTGAAACCCCTCGTTCAGGAGCCAACCCGCATGCTCATCGACACGTCGACCAGCCGTCCCGGCACGCAGACCCCCAACAGCGCAGCAGCGCGCCGCCACGACGACGCCCCCGACACGGCGGAGCTCTTCGCCCGCCTGGCCGTCCTGGAGGACGGCCCCGAACGGGAGGCCGTACGCGACGAACTCGTCACCGCCTGGCTCCCCATGGCCCACCGCATCGCCGGCCGCTTCCGCGACCGCGGCGAGTCGGTCGAGGACCTGCGCCAGGTCGCGGCCCTCGGGCTCGTCAAGGCCATCGACCGGTTCGACCCGGAGCGCGGAGCCTTCGAGAGCTACGCCGTGCCCACCATCACCGGTGAGGTCAAGCGGCACTTCCGGGATCGGATGTGGGCGCTGCGCGTGCCCCGTCGCGTCCAGGAACTGCGCAACAAGGTCCGCGTGGCCCGCCGCGAGCTCACCCAGACGCCCGGCAGCCCCGAACCCACCGTCGCCGCCCTCGCCGCCCACACCGGGCTCACCGAGGACGAGATCACCTGCGGCCTGGAAGCCCTCGAAAGCTTCAGCACCCTGTCCCTGGACGCCGAACTCTCCGGCGACGACGGCTACAGCCTCGCGGACACCCTGGGCGCCCCCGACGCCTCGTACGACGTCGTGATCGACCGCGAGTCCGCCAAGGAGGGTCTGCGTCGCCTGCCCGAGCGTGAGCGCGCCATCCTCTACATGCGCTTCTTCGAGGACATGACACAAAGCCGGATCGCCGACCAGCTCGGCATCTCCCAGATGCACGTCTCCCGCCTCATCAGCCGCAGCTGCGCCCGGGTCCGCGCCGAAGCCATGGGCAACAGCGGCCGCAAGGGCGGCGGACGCGGGTCGAGCGCGGCCTGAAGCCCGACGCAACAGAGCCCGACGCAACCGAGAAGGAGCGAGAGAAGCATGCTGATCCCTCACCCCGCCCTTTTGCGCAAACTCGTGGACGAGTACGAGGCCCTGCTGGCCGAGGAGGCCGGGACCGGTGGCGGCTGGTCGAGTCCACGGGCGCAGGACCTGGCCTACACGCTGTGCGTGACGACCGGCACGCGTGATGTCAGACGGGCCCTGGAGACCGCCCACCGTCTCCTCGCGGCCGAGTCCATGGCGCCACCCCGCCACCGGTCCACCGCCGCACCCATGGCCGATTGACCAGCGCTCCCCGTCCGCCGGGCGGGGAGCGCAGCAGTCCGCAGCCGCGCCCGTGTGCGCTTCGAACGCGCACACGGGCGCGGCTGCGGTCGCACGACGGCGACCGAAGGGGCGAGTGCGTCCGGGCCGGTGCCGGGCCGGTGACCGGTCCGACCGGCGGGCGCACGGCCGTGGACCTGGAAGGACCGGGTCCGCGCCCCGGACACCAAGGTGCCCGGCCGCACAGGGCGTGGCCGCCCTGCGGCGGGGCATCCGGACGACGGGAGGTACACATGAACGCGAGTGCCATGGCGCGCTCCGGCCGCATCGAGGCCGAGCGGACGGCGCGGGGTTCGATGACGGAGGGCGCCGCACGGGCGGGGCTCAGCGCGAGAGGAGTGATCTATCTACTGGTCGGGGTGATCGCCCTGCAGATCGCCTTCGGCGACTCACACCAGCAGGCCGACCGCGGCGGAGCGGTCGCCGAACTGGCCCGGCAGCCGTTCGGCAAGTTCCTGCTGTGGGCGCTGGGCATCGGGCTCGTCGGCATGGCCCTGTGGCGGCTGTCCGAAGCGGTCTTCGGATCGGCGGGAGCCGACGGACGCAAGGCGCACAAGCGGCTGCTCGCGCTGGGCCGCTGCGTCTTCTACTCGTTCGTCGCCTACTCCGTGCTGTCCTTCGCGGCCGGCCCGCACGGCAGCGGCAGCGGTTCCAGCGACGCCCGGTCCCGGGACGTCACCGCGCGGGTCCTGCACCTGCCCGGCGGCCAGTGGCTCGTCGGCGTGGCCGGGGCCGGCATCGTGGTGGCCGGCATATGGGTGGGCGCGCGAGCCATACGGCGCGACTACCGGCGCAAGCTCAAGCTGGCCCAGATGCCCCGCTGGGCGACCCGGCTGGTCGACATCACCGGCGTCGCGGGCGGCACCGCGCGCGGTCTCGTCTTCGCCGTCGCCGGCGGCTTCGCCGTGCGCGCGGCCGTCGACTACCGGCCGGACCGTGCCAAGGGACTGGACGACACCCTGCGTTCCTTCGCCCACACCCCGCTGGGGCCGTGGCTGCTGGTCTGCGTCGCGGCGGGTTTCGTCCTCTTCGGAGTCTTCTCGTTCGCACTCGCCCGCTGGCGTCGGGTCTGACCCGCGCGATGCGGGGCACACGCACGAGATGAACGAATCCGAGTTCTCACCCGAGCACCGGCCCGTCGACATGTACCTCGGACTCCTGCGCAACCGGATGGACACGGACGACTACCGGCAGTTGCTCGACCTGGTCGAACCCGTCCTGCGGGCCATCGACCAGGAGCAGCTGCCCGCGCTGGACTTCGCGCTCGACGGCGAGCAGGCCGACGGTATGCCCCAGGAGGTCCGCGACGAGGCCGCCCTGGTCATCGCCGCGGCCGTCACCGGCAGGCTGGACAACGAGGTCGTCGAGATCCAGCTGGAGGAGACCGGCCCGGTCCGGGTGGTCACCGACGCGGACACCGCCTCGGACCCGGTACGGCTCGGCGAGATAGCCGACTTCATCCGGGAACGGCACCGTCAGAACGAGGAACTCCGCGGTATCGCCGAGGTCAGCGGCCTGCCCACCGACTTCTGACCGCGCTCACCGCTTCTGCGCCGCCACGGGCACCTTCAGTGGCCGGGCCAGGCCCACCACGGCCTCGTCCAGCCGCTGAAGGTGCCTGAGCACCCGGTCGGTGATCCGCCCGTACCGGGAGACGCCCGGCAGCTCGGACTCCAGCAGGGACGCGATGCTCGCGCCCGTCTCGACCTGTGCCGTGGCCCTCTCGTCCGCGGCGCGCGCGGCGATCGCCGCGATGTTGTCCAGAATGCGCTGCCCGGCCCGGCGCAGCCGCGGGTCCGCCGCGATGGAGGGATGCGTGGGCAGCAGTTCGGCCATCGCGGCCAGGGAACGCGCGTGATACGCGCAGGTCTCCAGCAGGGCGACGACGTACCGGGCGGTGTTGCGGCGGGTCCGCAGCGGCGTGACCGGGTGCGTGAGCGGCTGGGTGGCTGCTCGCAGGTCGGCCAGCGCCTGGTCCAGATCCCGTGCCCGGTCCAGCAGATCGTCGGGCGGCCCGCCGCTGAGCTGGTCGATCGCCGCCTCCGTGACCTCGGCGAGCCGGTCCAGCACGGTGCCCAGCAGGTCGTTGGTACGGCGGTCGGTGTGCACCGGCAGCACGAACGCGGCGGCGATGATCCCGCAGGCCGCCCCCAGTGCCGTCTCCTCCACCCGCAGCACCAGCACCGACAGGCTGTAGGTGTGCAGCAGCGTGTAGAGCACGCCGAGGGCCGCCGTGACGAAGAACGACATCAGCGTGTACGACAGCGGTGCCGTGTAGAACATCGCGAACACGCACAGCAGCACCAGCGCGAACGCCGTCCAGGTGTGATGGCCCACCAGACCGGCCAGGAGCAGCCCGGCCACGACGCCGAGCACCGTGCCCAGCAGTCGCCGGTAGCCCTTGACCAGGATCTCGCCCGTCGAGGCGGTGTTGATGAACACGATCCAGCAGGTCAGCACCGCCCAGTACCAGCGCTGGGCGGACAGGAACTCGCCGCCCACGATCGCCAGGGACGAGCCCACCGCGACCTGCACGGCGGCCCGCGTGGTGGGCCGCTGCCACCCCGAGGCAGGGGCCTCGGCGGCCTCCTCGCCGGCGTCGATCGCCGCGTCCTCGGCGTCCAGTTCCTCGCGTGAACGGGCCGTCGACGGCGAGTCGTCCGACTCGTCCCGCGCTCCGCCTAGCGCGATCCGCAGCCCCAGCACGGCCCGGGCCGCCTCACCGACGCCCCGGAAGACGTCCTGGACGGCGGATGAGGCCTTCGGCAGGTTCTCCTCGTCCCGGTAGCCCAGCAGCCGGTTGCGCACCTGCGCCAGACCGGTCCCGGTGTCGGCCGACACCGGACGCAGCACCAGCATGCGCAGCGCCTCGAGGGCCCGGCGCAGTGTGGTGGTCGCCTCGTCCCGCACCGGCAGCAGACCGCCCTCCGGGGCCGGCGCGCCCGGCAGATGCAGGGTGAGGGTGTCCGCCCGCTCGGCGCTGCGCGCGGTCAGCAGCAGCAGACCCAGGCGTTCGGCGGCGATCTCGGCGTCCGCGATGCGGCGCTGCACCAGCCGGGCCACGGCCTCGTCGTCGGTGCCGTCCTCCAGCCGCCCCTGGATCATCATGGCCGTCTCGTGCAGCCGCGCGGTCCCGTCACGGACGTGCGCGAGAGCCCCGTCGATCTCCTCCGGACCGGCGTCGAGCAGTTCCAGCTGCGCGGTCACCAGCTGTGCGAGCCGGGCCCGGAAGGCCGCGCGCAGCCGGGCCAGGATGCCCGCGGGCGTCTCGGGCACGAGTGCGAAACGCACCAGGGCACTGCTCGCGAACGCCACCGCGACCACCGCGTACAGCTGCGGCAGGGCCGAGACGGTGGCACCGACGAACAGGGACAGGAAGTAGACCTGGAAGCCGATCAGTCCGAGCGCGGTGCCGCGGTCGCCGAACCGGCGGGCGTAGACGGCGCTGAAGATCAGCGCGACGAAGACGACGTCACCGCCCACCCGGGAGTTCAGGAGCGCAGCCAGCGTCAGCGAGGCCAGGGCCACGGGAAGGCCCAGCGCCAGCGTCACGGCCTGCTGCGACCGCTGCTTCTCCCGGATGGCGAAGGTGGAGACCATCGCCGCGATGGCACCGGCCACCAGATGGCGTACGTCGGTTCCCACCAGGCCGAGCACGGCGAGCGTGAGGGCGATGGCCCCGACCGTCCGCAGGCCCGCCGCCAGGCGCAGCAGGCCCGGGTCGTTGGCAGCGACGAGATCGCGCAGACGCGCCCGGACCGACCCCACCGCTGCCCTCACGCCGCCGTACTCACTCCCGCTTCACATCAAGATCCGTATCCAGCATGACACGGCCCCCGGGAAGGCCGGCACCCGCCCTCACAGCTGCTCGCGGCGCGTCCCCTCGACCTGGGCCCGCACCTGCTCCGGACTCAGGTACGCGTCGGTGTACTCGAAGTCCTTGAGCTTGGCGGGCCTGCGGGCCTGGAAGCCGGTACGGACGAAGTCGTCGCCCGCGATGGCGTTGAGCGTCCAGTTGGTCGCCACGCGGACCTTCGCCACGTTGGTGCGCAGCGCCGCCCAGTGGTAGCCGCGGGCCGCGAACTGGGCGGGCAGACCGTGCAGTTCGATGCCGAGCGGCTTGGCGACGGCGTCCGTGCCGCCGAGATCGACGACCAGACCGAGGTCCTTGTGGCGGTACGGCTGCAGCGGCCGGCCCCGCAGGGTGGCGATGATGTTGTCGGCGACCTGCGGGCCCTGCCGCATGGCGTGCTGGGCGGTGGGCGGGCAGATCGCGTCGTCGCCCTGGGCGAGGTCGGGCACCGCGGCGGAGTCGCCGAGCGCGAAGACGCCGTCCTCGCCCGGCAGCTTCATCTCCGCGGTGACCGCGAGCCGCCCGCGAATCGTTTCGGCGCCGAGGGTGGCGATGAGCGGGCTGGCGACGACGCCGGCGGTCCAGATCAGGGTCCGCGTCGGCACCACCCGGCCGTCGGTGAAGGTGACCTCCTCGGGACCGGCCTTCTCGATCGACACACCCAGCGACACGTCGATGCCCCGCCGCGCCAGGATCTTCTGGGCGCTGCGGCCCAGCTTGTCGCCCAGCTCGGGCATCAGCTTCGGCGCGATGTCGATCAGGTGCCACTTGATCAGCGCCGGGTCGATGCGCGGGTAGCGCTTGACGGCGGCGTGCGTGAGCTTCTGCAGACAGGCCGCGGTCTCGGTGCCGGCGTACCCGCCGCCGACGACCACGAACTGCAGCCGGGCGGCGCGCTCGGCCGGGTCCTGGCTGGCGTCGGCCAGGTCGAGCTGCGAGATGACGTGGTCGCGGATGTAGGCGGCCTCGGCGAGGGTCTTCATGCCGAAGGCGTTGTCGGTCAGCCCCGGGATGTCGAAGGTGCGGGTGATGCTGCCGGGTGCCAGCACGATGTAGTCGTACGGCTCGTTGACGATCTGGTCGGTGATGGTGCGGATGACGCACACCTTCGCCTTCAGGTCGACGCCGATCGCGCCGCCCGGGATGATCCGGGTGCGGTAGCGCTTGCTGCGGCGCAGCGAGACGGCGATCGACTGGGGTGTCAGCACCCCGGAGGCGACCTGGGGCAGCAGGGGCAGATACAGCTGGTAGGCGAAGGGCGTCACCAGGGTGACGTCGGCCTCGTCGGGCGCGAGCTTCCGCTCCAGACGGCGCACGCACTCCACGCCGGCGAAACCTGCGCCGACCACCAGGATCCTGGGTCGTGTCACGGTTCTTCATCCCTCTCTGCGGCTCCAGGCGGTCACTTCCAACGCCCTTCGCCTGCCCTGGATCTCCGCTTGCACCACATCGATCCCACCGTGCCTTGAGCCGTACCGCCAGCCGGGCGCGGCAGGCAGACGAACGCGTCGGGACAACCCTGCCCCGACGGGAGCGGAAACGCACCGGGTGAAAAGTGAAGGAAATGGCCGGACCGTGCCTAGACGAAGCCCTCCGTGGTGTGGCACAGCAGCAGGCACACGTCGTCGTCGCGTTCGGAGTCGACCAGCAGGGGGTCGAGGATGCGGTCGGCCGAGCCGTCCAGATCCCGCTCGAGCTCCTCCGGCCGGAAACCGCCGAGCGATGTCGCCAGGCGCGCTATGCCCGGATCGATCCCCGCCGCACGGCGTTCGACCAGCCCGTCCGTGTAGAGCGCCAGCGTCGACCCGGGCGGCAGATCCACGGTGTGGTCGTCGATCCGCTGGTGCAGCGGGATGCCCAGCATGGCGCCCGGTTTGGCGTCCAGCGTGTGCACCTGTCCGTCGGGGGTGCGCAGCAGCGGCGGCGGGTGGCCCGCGGCGGCCCAGGTGAGGGTGGGCCGGCCGGGCTGGAAGCGGGCGATGACGGCGGTGGCGTACAGGTCGGGCTGGAGATGGTGCAGGAACGTGTGCAGCCGCGTCAGCAGGGTGCCGGGGCTGCCGCCGTCCACGGCGTACGCCCGCAGGGCCGTGCGCAGTTGGCTCATCATGACGGCCGCGTGCAGCCCGTGCCCGGTCACGTCCCCTATGACGGCGATCAGCGAGCCGTCGGGCTGGCGGAAGGCGTCGTACCAGTCGCCGCCGATGTTCAGCCCGTGGGTGGCCGGCAGATAGCGGGCGGCCAGGTGGAGGCCCGGTGTGGCGGGCAGGTCCGTGAGCAGGGCCCGCTGGAGCGTCTCGGCGATGTCGCGGTTGCGCTCGAAGCGCCGGGCGTTGTCGATCGCGATGCTGGCGCGGCGGGCGAACTCGATGAGCATGACCGCGTCGTCCGGCTCCCAGCGGTCGCCGGGCGGAGTCAGGGTCAGCACCCCCAGCGGCGCCCGGCGGGTGGGCAACGGCAGGCACAGCAGGGGCCGTTCGGGGTCGAGTGCCGAGGGCGGCTGGTCGTCGACGCCGGGCAGGTCGCCGGGCTCGCGGGCGGCGTACTGGGGGCGCCCGGTGCGCGCCGCCAGTACGGCGACGGCGGGGCGCGGCCCCGGGGGGCGCCGGTCGTCGTCGCCGTCGAAGAGCCAGACTTCGACGCTGCCGGCGTACTCCGGCACGAGCAGTTGTGGAAGGCGGCGCACGATCTCGTCGTGGTTGAGGGAGGAGGTCAGGGCGGCGCTGGCGTTGGCCAGGAAGGTCAGGCGCCGACGGGCGCTCTCTGCCTCCTGGCGGGCCCTTCGCTCCGCGGCGAAGGCCTTCTGCTGGGCCTGACCGGCGGCGTCCAGCTCCGCGTGCAGGGCCAGCACACCCTGGTTGGTCTGGTGCAGTTCCTCCCGGTGGAAGGCGACCAGCTGCTCCTGCTCGGTGAGCTTCTCCAGCAGCAGCGCCGTGTCCTCGTCGGCGCCCATCAGGGACTCGGCCAGATCCGCCGGGGAGCCCGCCGCGACCCCGTCGTCCGCGACCGGCTGCGCGGCGCAGGCGACGGCCGTCTGCCACGGCGCGTGCTCGGCGGGATCCGAGGAGCTGACCGTGACGTGCAGCTGCGCCTGTTCGGCGGGGGCGGCGGTGACGTGCAGCGTGAGCCGCCAGGAGCCGCCCTTGGCCAGGCACTGCCGCAGTCGCGCGCTGAGCGCCGTCGTCAGGCGGGTGCGCTCGAGCGCCGTCAGACCGTACGCCGAGGCCAGGCGGGCGGTGGCGATGCGGGCCCGGGCCGCGTCGGTGACGGTGTCGATCCGCCAGGTGCGCTTCATCGGCCCTCCTGCGGTGCCGGTGACAGGACGGCCACGGTGGTGTCGTCGCGGGGCGGTCGGGCGGCGCTGCCGCTGTCGCGGAGGATGACCGAGGCCATGACGGCCGGGTCGGCCGACAGCAGGTCCGGCGCGGACGGCGGTGTACGGCGGCCGGGGAGGCCGTCGCTGTGCAGGAGCAGCACCCGGTCGCCGCCCCAGGCCCGCGACCGGTCGGTGAAGGTCCTGGGCCGGTGGACGCCGACGATCCCGGGGCGGGACAGCAGGCAGTGCCAGGCACCGTCCTCCCACAGCCAGGCGCTCGCGTTACCGAGCCCGGCGAAGCGGAGCGTCCCGCCGGCGGTGTCGACCTGGGCCACGGCCACGGCCGCGCCCCGGGTGCCGCGCAGGGCCGCGTCGAGGCGGTCCAGGGACTCCGCCGGAGACAGGTGGGCCGACCGCCGCAGCGCCTCGACCGCGGCCGTGGAGGCGTGGGCGGCCTGAGGGCCGTGTCCCAGGCCGTCGGCCAGCATCAGCGTCACCCGGTCACCGGACCGGACGCAGGTCCAGGCGTCGCCGGAGTGCTCGGCCCCGCCGTAGGGGAGGCTCACCCCGCCGGCCCGGACCCCGCAGTCCGCGGCGGGCGCGGTGTCGCGCGTGCCGGGACCGATGTGGGCCACCGCCACGGTGCCCCGGCCCGGTTCGCTGTGCAGGGCGAAGGTGTCGGCGACGCGCCGGCAGGTGCCCAGCCCCGCGCCCAGCGAGCTGGCCGTCGTGAAGCCGTCGTCGAGGGCGGCCGGTACGTCGGCGATGCCGGGGCCGTGATCCAGGGCCGCGATCTGTACGAAGCGGGTCGGGTCGCCGCCCTCCGCCGGTGCCGGGGGAGGGACGACGTCGAGGAGCAGCCGTCCTCCGTCGGCGTGCTTGAGCAGGTTGGTGGCCAGCTCCGTGGCCACCAGCGCGGCGGCCGCCGTCCGGGCCTCGTCGAGCCCGGCCGCGGCCGCGGCCTCCGCCACGGCGAGCCGGGCGTCGCGCAGCCGGGTCGAGTCGTGCACCGGCACGTCCCAGACGCGCGCCATCACGGGCCTCCGTAGGGACGGGGCGGTGGCGTGACCCAGCAGACGACCGTGACCTTCGTGCCCGACCCGGGCGTGCTGTCGACGGCGAACTCGTGCACCAGGCGTCGTGCGCCGCCCAGCCCCATGCCCAGGCCGCCGCCCGAGGTGTAACCGTCGGCCAGGGCCCGATCCAGGTCGGCGATACCGGGTCCTTCGTCGGAGAAGACCAGTCGGAGGCCGCGCGCCTGTCCGCGCGTCACCGCCGCCGATTCCATGTGGCCGCCCCCGCCGTGCACGAGCGTGTTGCGGGCCAGTTCACTGGCGGCGGTGACCAGCTTGGTCTGCGCCACCAGCCCGAAGCCGAGCTGAGCGGCGGCCTGTCGTACATGCTGGCGAACCCAGGCCAGATCCATCTCCGACTGGATCGGCAGGCTCGCCTCGACGGCCGTGGACGAGGGCATCAACCGCGCTCCTGGGGCAACCGGCCGCGGTCGGCCGCCGAGTCGTGGTGCGTCAGCAGTTCCATGGCCGCCTCGGTGGTGAGGGCCGTGCGCAGCCCCGGCAGCGTCAGTCCCAGCTCCACCAGGGTGATCGCGACCGCCGGCCGCATGCCCGCCACCACCGTCCGGGCGGCCAGCAGCGAGGCGTTGGCCGCGATCTCGGCCAGTACCCGGCCGAGGAAGGAGTCGACGATCTCGACGCCGGAGATGTCGATCACCACTCCGGTCACCCCACTGCTCGCGACGGCCTCGCAGATGTCCTGCTGGAGCTGCTGCGCGTCGCTGTCGTGCAGGTCGCCCTGGAGGGTGACCAGGAGGACCTCGCCCAGGCGGAGCACCGGCACATGGCTCGTGACGCCGTGCTGGAGTCGGTCGCTCATCGCGCCCCCGCACCGCCGGCCGCCGGTGCGACGATGGTCACGCCCAGCTCGTGCAGGGCGTAGGCCAGCGCGTCGGCGAGGCCGGCCCGGGTGACCACCGTGCCGAGGTCCAGGCCGAGATGGACGATGGTCTGCGCGATCGCCGGGCGGATGCCCGAGACGACGCACTCCGCGCCCATCAGACGGGCGGCCGCCACCGTCTTCATCAGGTGCTGGGCGACCAGCGAGTCCACCGTCGGCACACCGGTGATGTCGAGGATCGCGAAACGCGCGTGCTGCTCGACGATGGCCTCCAGCAGCGTCTCCATCACCACCTGGCTGCGTGCGCTGTCCAGGGTCCCGATCAGGGGTACGGCCACGATGCCGTCCCACAGCCGGATCACCGGGGTCGCCACCTCCAGCAGTTGGAGCTGCTGCCGCTCTATGAGTGCCTGCCCCTCGGTCAGCGCCGTGTCCAGGACGACCAGCCGCAGCGTGCCCATCAGGACCGTCAGCGCGGTCGCGTACTCCCGGACCTCGTCGGCCGGCAGGTCCGCGCACTCCTCGACGAGCAGACTCGCCACGGGCGGGCGCAGGGCCTCCACCTCGCCCGACACCTGCGCCATCGAGGCCCCGCCGCGCGACCGCGCGGCGGCCATGCGGGCCAGCTGTTCCCGTACGGCGACGAAGCCGACGGCGTCCGTGTCGTGCACGCGCTCCGACTCGGCCACCCGGGCCAGTGCTTCGGCGACTGCCCGGGCCGCTTCCACGGCCTCGTCCCGCGAGACCGTGAACACGCTGCGGAACAGGGGTTCGTCGGCCCACCGTTGGGCGATGCGCTCGCGATGGCGGTTCAGGAACTCCCCGACCTGCCGAGCCGACGTTCCCTGACTTACTGCCGCTTGGTGTTCCGGCACCTGCTCTCTCCTCTTCCGAGTCGTCCGCGTTGCGTGGACCGGGTGGCCGCTGAACGGCCTGGGCGACGCAAACCATTGCCGGGCGACAACTGTAACGAGCCCGTCTCGTTACAGAAGTCCGGGGCTCACGTGCCCGTCGGCTGCTTGCCGAACCAGTCCAGACAGACCACCAACGCGTCGTCGTCCGGCTCCGGACGGCCGCGATGGCCGCTGAGCTCCCGCAGAACCGCGGCCGGCACATCGGCGGCCGGCAGCAGCCGCGTGGCCGTGAGGGCCCGGGCCAAGGCGCGTTCTCCGTACTGCTCACCGCCCGGAGCGGCGACCGCGTGCACCCCGTCGCTGACGAACAGCAGACGGTCGCCCGGCCGCAGCCGGAACTCCTGCGCCGTGTAGTCGGTCTCCTCGAACATGCCGAGCGGGAGCTGCGCGTCGAGCGGCACGGGCGTCACCGCGCCGTCCCGCAGCCGCAGCATCCGCGGCGATCCCGCGTCGACCACCTGCACGCGGCCGGAGGACAGTTCGAGGTCCACCAGCAGGACGGACAGGTGCGCCTCGCCGCGGTACTGGGCGTACACCGCCTGGTCGGCCAGAGCGGCCTGGTCGGCGATGGGGACGCCCGCCCGCCGCGCGTTGCGCAGGGCGTTGATCCCGAGGCTGGTCAGCAGCGCGGCGTCGATGCCCTCGCCCATGCCGTCGGTGACGTACAGCAGCAGCCGGTCGGCCGATGCCGTCCAGTCGAAGTTGTCCCCGAAGATCGCGTAGGCGGGCTCCAGTTGGGCGCCGAGGGCGTACTCCGGACCGACCGAGGAACGGGCCGGAAGCAACTGCCACTGCATCTCCGCGGCGAGCGTGAGCCGCTCCCTGCGCCGGGCCCGGTGGTAGACGTCGGTGTCGCGTTCCGCGACCGACGCCTCGTGCCCCAGGATCTGGGCCACCTCGACCAGTTCCGCCATGTCGGCCTCGGGCCGTGCGCCGGGCGGCAGTGTGACGCTGAGCACGCCCAGCCGGTCACCCCGCACTGTGACGGGCAGGTGCATCCACGCCCGGCCGTCGTCGTCCTCCAGCACGAAGGGCTGCTGCGCCCCGAACGCGCGTCCCGCGGCGCTGCCGTGCACGGGCACCGCCCGCGCGGGGTCCGTCGGCGCGGACACGGGCTGCAACACTTTCAGCCCGTAGTCCACCATGAGGAACTCCGCGTTCTCGGCGCCGTACCGACCGCACAGCACTTCGCGGACGGTCGCCGCCAGTCGGTGCGGAGCCGCGGTGCGCAGGGCGCGACCGGCGGCCACGAGTCTGTTCACGTCGTCGGTCATGCCATTCCGTGCGGGGGCGCGGCGCCGCGGCCGTGCGGACGCGACGCGGTCACCCGTTCCGTGCGGACCGCGTCCGCTCCCGTGCGCCGCGCACCCGGGCGGGCTGACAGCGACGGGCAAGCCTGAGAAGGTGTGCGGGTGACGATCTCGCACCCGCGCCCGGAGCCCCAGGAGGTGGCGCGTGTGACCTCCGAGGCGGCCGAACTTCTGGAGGTCCTGTGGGGCAGGGCCTCGACGGCACCGGTCTCCGCCTCCCAACTGCGTGTCCTGTTCATCCTGGAGCACAACGAAGGCATCAACCTGCGTACGCTCGCGGACGCGCTGGGCTCGACCCCGCCGTCGACCAGCCGGCTGTGCGACCGGCTGCAGGCCGTGGGGTTCGTCGAGCGCAGGGCCGCCAGTGCCAGCCGGCGGGAACTGGAGCTGTACCTCAGCCGCCGCGGCCGGGCCTTCCTGACCGGCCTGCGGGTCCGCCGCGAGAGCGCACTGCAGTCCGTGCTCGAACAGATGCCGACCGCCCAGCGGTCCGCCCTGCTGAAGGGGCTGGAGGCCTTCTGCGCCGCCGCGGCGGCGCAGATCCACGACGACGGCGAGTCCGCCGCCGTCACCGCCTGACCCCTTCCCATCGCCACCTCTCCCGCCCACGTGCGAATTCACTCTCTTGTCTGCGCCCATAGTTGTCAAACGGCAACAGTCGTCAGGACTGCGGCTGGTCGACCAGGGCAAGGGCCTCCTCCGTGCTCTCCGACACGGGGACCGTGATGCTGACTCCGGTGAGGTCGAGAATCCGCCGCACGGCGGGCGTCGGCGAGATGATGTGCACGCTGCCGGGCAGCTCACGGGCCTCCTGGTAGACGCGGAGAATGATGTTCATCCCGGACGAGTCCATGAACGGCACCTCCGAGAGATCGAGCAGGAAGTGCCGGCGGCCGTGATGCAGCTGGTTGGCGAGATGGTGCTGGAACTCGGTCGCGGTGTCGGCGTCCAAGTAACCCTGCACCGTGATCAGGGCCACGTCCTCACGGGGCAGGCTGACCTCGACGGACAGGGGATTCTGGGCAACGGACACGTCTACCTCCAACAACAGCGCGTACTACGGCGAGCGGTGTGCACCGCGGGACGCGGTTACCCCTGAATGCCCACGTCATGCCTCGCATGCTCATGAGCCGTTCGACGCACGGCGCCGTACATGACACGGTGGAGGTGCCCAACGGCCGTCCCGACGGCCACCAACCCCCATAGAGAGGGGGGCCCGAAACAATGGGCACTCGTATTTCACTGAGCCCCGGCGGCCGCACCGCCACCCTGACCGTGGACAGCGACATCGACGACCGTGCGCGGCCCGCCATCGAGAGCGCCGCGGCCGGGCTGCCGCTCTCTGTCCGGTATCTCACACTCGACCTCACCCGCGTCGACTTCGTCGACTCGGCGTTGCTGCACCTCGTGCGCACCGTCGACCGCTCGGTCACCGGACGCGGCGGTCTGCTGCGGATCGCAGGCCTGCGGCCCCAGCCGTCCAGGGTGCTCGCGCTCGCCGCCGACCTGTGGCCCGACGCCCGCTGGGATGCCTACGGGGCCTGCTCCGGGCTGAACTGATCTCGCGGAAGGGGACGCCGGTGGCCGCCACCGGCGTCCCCTTCCGGGTGGTTTACCCGTCGCCCCTTGCCGTCACGGTGTCACTCGGGAGAGAGTTGTCGGAAGGAAACAGTTCCTCGTCCCGGAAGGCGGTGGGCGCGCGCCGCGTGCCTTGTTTGTGGACACATCCCAGCACTCTCTCGCCGGCCCGCGCGAAGCCCCACCGGGCGGGGCCTGGGGTGCCGCGCCCTATCCCGTGCTGGTCGCCGACCCCCAGGGCGGTGTCGTCGGCCTGAATCCGGCCGCCGCCGAACTGCTGCCGGCGGCCGCGATCGGAACGCGCCTCGTGGACGTCGCGCCGGCCTGGATCGCCAGCGCCCATGAGCAACTGACTCCTGGTCCGCCCACCGCGGACGACGCCGCCGGTTCGGCGGCGCACGGCTGCCTCGGCGACCGCGTCTTCCAGGGCCGCCCCACCCGCACGGACGACGGCAACGTGATGTGGTGGCTGGTCGACGACACCGACCGCCGCAAGGCAGAGGTCAGCCTCGACGAGGAGCGCCGGCGCACCGCGTTCCTGGCCGCCGCCTCCGGCGCGCTGCTCTCCTCACTGAACCTGGAACGGTGCATGGAGGTCACCGCCTCCCTCGCCGCCGAGCACCTCGCGGACGCGGCGGTGGTGGTGGCCCCGGCCAGGGGCGGCCGGTTCCCCGTCACCCACTGCGGTGCCGACGGCCGCGTCATGCACCGGCTGGTGGAGGCCGAGCCGGCCGGCGTCCCCGGGCTCGGCGAAGCCCTCCGCGGCTTTCCCCCGGTGCCCTCGCGCTGGATAGACCCCGCCGGCATCCCCGCCTGGCTGGTGCCCGAGGACCTGCCCGGCGTCGGCTCGGCCGTGGTGACCCCGCTGCCGGGACACGGCGTGCCGGCCGGTGCGCTGATCCTCCTGCGCGCCGGCGACCGGCAGGCGTTCTCCGAGAGCGAGGAGATCTTCGCGCGGCTGTTCGCGGCCCGGGCCGGAGCGGCGATGTCCGCGGCCCGCATGTACGCGGAACAGGCGGCCATCACCAGTACCCTGATGCGCGACCTGCAAGGGCCTGGAGGCCGCCGTACTGACCGGGAAGATCCGCAACACGCTGCAGGCCCTGCTGCCGCTCGCCGATGACCACCAGCGGCTGCTGGAGCTTCTCAACGGCGCTCTGATCAACTCCCATCACACCCGGTTCGCCACCATGCTGCTGGCCTCCGTGCGCCGCCTCGGGCGGACGGTGCACCTGCGGGTCACCAGCGGCGGCCACCCGCCGCCGCTGGTCGTCCGCGCCGACGGCCGGGTGGAGCGCGTGGACACGCGCGGCTCACTGGTGGGCGTCTTCTGGAACATCACCTCGACCACCGCACACGTCGAACTCGCCCCGGGGGAGACCTGCCTGATGTTCACGGACGGGGTGACCGAGGCCCGGGGCGGCCCGCTCGGCGACGAGATGTTCGGCCACGAGCGGGTCGAGGACGCGCTCGCCCACTGCGCGGGCATGCCCGCCGAAGCCGTGGTCGACCACGTGCGGATGCTGGCCGAGCAGTGGGTCGGCCGCGGCACGCACGACGACATGGCCCTGGTGGCGGTGACCGCTCCCCGCCACGCCCACCTGAGCGCCGTGGACGGCCACACCCGGGGGAGGTACACGGCATGACCGCCGTGGACGCCACGCGCCCCGACCTCATCGCCGTCCGCGACCGACTGTGGACGGCGGTCCGGGCCGGCGACGAGTACGAGGCGTGCGCCGCCGTCCTCGACGCCGTCGGGTCCGGCCTGGACGCCGAAACGGCACTGCTGGACGTGATCGCCGCCGTCCAGCTGCGCGTGGGCGCGGAATGGGCGGCGAACCGGCTCACCGTGGCCCAGGAACACGCGGCCACGGCCATCCACGAACGGGTCGTGGCGGCCCTCGCCCACCACCCCGAGCACCGCGGCCCCGACCCGACCCGGTCCCGGATCACCGTGGCCTGCGTGGACGGGGAGTGGCACGCACTGCCGGCCAGGCTGCTGGCCGAGGTGCTGCGCCGACGCGGCTGGCGGGTCGACTTCCTCGGCGCGCAGGTGCCCACGCCCCACCTGATCGCCCATCTGCACCAGACGGGCTCCCGGGTCGTGGCCCTGTCCGCCACACTCTCGCCCCACCTGCCCACGGCCCACGCGGCGATCACGGCATGCCAGGCGGTCGGGGTGCCGGTCGTCGCGGGCGGCGCGGCCTTCGGGGCCGACGGGCGCCACGCCCGCGCCCTGGGCGCCGACGCCTGGGCACCGCACGCCCGCGAGGCGGCCCACGTCCTCGAGCAGGGACTCGCCCGGCCCGACCCCCTGGCCGTCCGGCAGACCGTCGACGACCTGCCCCATCTGACCGACCAGGAATACACCATGGTGGCCGGCACCCGGCGGGAGCTGCTCAAGGAGACCCTCGTCGAACTGGAGGACCACTTCCCGCCGATGCGCGCCTACAGCGACCGGCAGCGGCAGCGCACGGCCGAGGACATCGGCCACATCCTCGACCACCTCGCGGCGGCCCTGTACGTGGCCGACGAGGACCTCTTCCGCGACTTCATCGCCTGGACGGCCGACGTCCTGACGGCCCGCGACGTGCCCGCCCACTCGCTGGACCCGGCGCTCGAAGCGCTCGGCCACCGGCTGAAGGACTTCCCCCGCGCCACCCGCATTCTCCGAGCGGCACGCGGCACCCTTGCCACACACCTGCCGGCACCGAGGAAGCCAGGACAGCACGTATGACGAACCCTCACCCACCGCTGTTCGGCCTCGAGGTCGACCATGGACCCGACGGCGTGGTGGTGCGCGTCGCAGGCGACCTCGACTACGAGACGCCCCGCGAACTCGTGGACGCGGTCACGCCGTTGCTCGCCCCCGGCGACCCGGCGCGGCACCGCCCCGCCGGCGTGGTACGCCTGGACTTCGCCGGCCTGCACTGCGTCGACTCCTCCGGCCTCTCCGCCCTGCTGCTGCTTCGGCGCCGCGCCGACGAGGCGGGTGTCCGTCTCCTCCTGGAGGCGCGGCCCGTCGCCTTGGAGCGAGTCCTTGAGATGACCGGCACGCGCGACTATCTCACCGCCCACGAACAGGACTCCGACGGCCAGGGACGTCCGGGGACGGGCTGAGTCCGGCGCCGCCGGGAATTCGTGCCGAATGCGATCGGGCGAGCCGGGTAACTGCTGCTGTGAAGCGAGCGGCAGAGATTCCTCGCCCGTTCGGAAGGAGCAGCGTGAGCGGGAGAGGACGTCGTGTGTCCGACGATCAGAGTCCTGCCGTCGTCCAGCAGCACGTACGAGAGGGAGAACGAGACGTCACCGTCGTGAGTGTGCACGGTGACATCGACGTCGACAGCGCCCCGCGGCTCGCGGAGGCGCTGAGCGCGGCGGAGCGGGCATCGTCCGCGCGCACGGTCGTCGACCTCTCGGCCACCGAGTTCGCCGATTCCGCCATCCTGCATGTGCTGCTGGAGGCACAGCAGGCCCACCTGGCGCGCGGCAGGCCGCTGGTGGTGGCGGGACCGTTGAACGAAAGCATCGAAAGGCTGTTTGAAGTGACAGGCACCGCGAGGTTCTTCGTCCTCGCCCCGGACGTCCGGTCGGCTGTGGAGACGCCCTGGGCAGTGACGGAGCGGTGAGCCGGCCCGACCAGACGGCCGAGGGAAACGGCGGCATGCAGGGCGGGACTCTGGCCGCGCCGCACGTGACGACCGCGGCCGCGGCACGCGACTACGCCCGCTCGGTGGTGCGGCGGCAGTGGGACACGGCATCCCGCACGGCACGCGAAGAGGACGTCGTCGACCTGCTCCTCGTCGTGTCCGAGCTGGTCACCAACGCCATCCGGCACGGCGACGGACTGGCGGCCTTCGAGGTCGCCGTCACCGCCGAGGGGATCCGGCTCGTCGTGCACGACAACAGCGACGAGATTCCGGGGGTCGCCTACGGCTCCGGAGCCCTGCCGGTGGGCCACCACGGACACGGCTACGGCTGGCCGCTCATCATCCGCCTGGCGCGCGAGATCGTCATCGACCGGCGCGGCGGAGGAGGCAAGACGATCAGTGTGCTGGTGCCCCTGCGCGCCCTGCCGTAAGGCCCTCACCAGGGCAGGAAGACGTGGATGTCCTTCCCGGCGTCGTTGGTGACGACGCTGACCTGGCTGCACAGGGCATGGACCAGGTGCCAGCCGACGCCGCCGCTTCCGTCCCGGTGGAAGGGGCGCGGGGCCGGGGGAGTGCTGCTGGTGTCGTGGACGACGAGATGCACCCCGTCGAAGGTCGGGCGCAGCCGGATCTCGATGGGCCCGGGCGCGTACTGAACCGCGTTGGCCGTGAGTTCCGTGACGACCAGCAGTATGTCGTCCCAGTGCTCCGGCGCGGTCGGTGGCGTCACCTGGGCGAGATCGTCGAGGAACTGCTCCGCGTCGAGACGGGCGTCCGTCACATTGTGGAGCTCGCCCGGGTAGCGCGCGACGCGCTCCGGCATGTTGCCGGAGACCGGACTTCCGTGCCAACGGTGATCGGTTGCCATCTCGCCTTCCCGCTCGGCGGTCACGTCACTGCCCCGCCCCTGTGTCCCTGTCGTTACCTGGTTCCCGAGTGCGCGACGGCTACGCGTACCGAAACCGGCGGGCCGTGACGAACACCGTACGTCACAGCCGCTCATCGGAACACGTTGTCGGTCTCGTCCCAGCTCGACAGCTCGTCCGGCACGGTCTGCCGCCCAGGTCGCGAGCGGGCCTGGTACATGGCGTCGATCTCGAAGGCGTAGTGCCGCACGATCGCGTCCCTGCGCAGCTTCATGGACGGGGTCATCAGCCCGTTGGCCATGTCGAACTGGTCCGGCAGCACCCGGAAGACCCGGATCGACTCCGAACGCGAGACGGCACTGTTGGCGGCGGCCACGGCCCGCCCGATCTCCTCCCGCAGCGCGTTCTCCTCGCGGGCCTGGTGGCTCGGCATGTCGCTCTGCAGCGACAGAGAGCCCCGCCAGTACGCCACGAATTTCGGGTCCAGGGTGATCAGCGCTCCGACACAGGGCCGGTTGTCACCGACGACGACGGCCTGGTGGATCAGCGGATGCATCCTCAGCCGCTGCTCCAGGGCGGCCGGCGCGACGTTCTTGCCGCTGCTGGTGACGATGATGTCCTTCTTGCGGCCGGTGATCGTCAGATAACCCTCCGAGTCCAGCCGGCCCAGGTCCCCGGTGGCCAGCCAGCCGCCGCGCAGCACCGACCGGGTCGCCGCCTCGGCGTTGATGTAGCCCTGGAACACCGACGGCCCGCGCACCAGGATCTCGCCGTCGTCGGCGACGATGATGTCGGTGCCCGGCAGGGCCTGCCCGACGGTCCCCGACATCTCCCGGCCCAGCGGCTGCGCGGTGACGCCCCCGGCCGCCTCCGTGAGGCCGTAGCCGTCGTTGACGTAGATGCCGATGCCCTCGTAGAAGAGGGAGAGCTCCCGGCTGAGGGACGAGCCGCCCGACGTCGCCCGCTGCACCCGGCCGCCCAGTGCCGCGCGCAGCTTGCGGTACACGGTCCGCTCGAACAGGGCGTGCTGCAGCCGCAGGTCGAACCCCGGACCGGAACCGCCGCCCAGCCGCTGCCGCTCCAGCGCCGCGGCGAAGTCCCGCGCCGTGTCCGCGGCCCGCTCGAACAGCGCCCCGCGGCCGGCCTCCTGGGCGGCGCGCAGGAAGTTCTTGTAGATCTTCTCCAGCAGGGAGGGGACGGCGCAGAGATACGAGGGCCGGAAGCTGCGCAGCGACGCGGCCAGGGCCTCCTCGCTCATGTCCGGCTCGTGCGCCATCAGCATGCCGCCGCGCACGCACAGCGTCTGCACCAGCAGGCCGTAGACGTGGGAGAAGGGCAGGAAGGCCAGTACCGAAGCCTGCCGTTCGCCCGGCGGGACCACGGTGTGGCCCCAGCCGTTCAGCAGTGTGTCGCAAGCGCTCGCCAGGTTGCGGTGGCTCAGCGCGCAGCCCAGCGCCCGACCCGTGGTGCCGGAGGTGTAGCTGATGGCCGCCGCGGAGTCCGGCAGCACGATGCGACGCAGCGACTCGACCGTGGCCAGCGGGATGAACCGGCCGCGCTCGACCAGGTCGTCCATGGCCCCGGCGTCCAGCTGCCAGACGTGGCGCAGCCGCGGCAGCGCACCGCACACCGAACCGACGGTCATCACCGCCTGCTCGTCCTCCACCACCACGGCCACGCAGTCCGCGTCCCTGAGGACCCACTCCACCTGCTCGCGCGAGGAGGTCGGATACAACGGCACGACCTCGGCGCCCACCGTCCACAGCGCGTGGCTGAGCACCGTCCACTCGTAACGGGTCCGCGCCATGATCGCGACGCGGTGGCCAGGCGAGATCCCGGAGGCCACCAGTCCCTTGGCCAGGTCCACGACCTCGTCGCGCACCTCCACGGCGGTCACCTCCTCCCATGTGCTGGAGGCGGGGTCGGCCCGGCGGGCGAGAAGCGGAAGGGTGGGATCGAGGGCCGCCGTGTCGAAGATGCTGTCGGCCAGCCCGCCGGTCAGGGGGGAAACGGTGGGGGGAGCGATGGCGACGTCGCGCATGCGCTGCTCCTGAGCTGTACGGAGGGTGACCATGCCGACGGGTTCCGTTGTCGGCGGTGCTCGAATCTAGCTCAGGTGCGTGCGGATGGTGACCGGAACGTGCGAAGTTGCGGACCCGTGATGATCTGGTGGCGATCGGGGGACTCGGCGGGCATGAGTTACGTCAATCCCGATCCGGAACCCGAACGCACCACGGGCCTGGAACCCGGCGGGGGAGTGCCGCCCGGTGAGACCCCGCCCGCGGAGAGCAGCATGCCCGAGGCCGGGCCGCGCGAGACGCACAACCCGACCAAGGGCTGGGCGAAGGGACCGCTGACGCTGATCATCGGTCTCGTCGTGCTGGTAGCGGCCTTCTTCCTGGTGTACGCGCTGGTGCTGATCTTCTGAGGCCGCCGCGAGTCCTCACTCCTGGGTGAGACGCGCGCAGCCGGTCACGACCTCCCGCAGACTCCCGGTCCGCTCCAGCAGCTCACGCTGGATCCGCGCACCGGTGCCGCCGTCCAGCAGCGTGTCGCACGCCGCACGGGCCCGCTCGAGGTCGCCGCTCTCCCCGAGCGCCTCCTCCACGTGCTGCAACAGCGCCGCCACCACGGTCTCGGCGGGCAGTCGGCGCATGGTCGACGGGTGCAGCAGTTCCTCGCCGAGACCGGAGCGCGCGGCCCGCCAGGCCGCCAGCCGCAGAAGGCTCACACTGTGATCCATCGGCGGGTGACCGGCCCGCCACTGCCGCGCCGCCGTCTCCACCAGCCCTCGCGCCAGCATGGCGATCAGCAGGGCCGTCTCCGCCCGCAGGCAGACGTCCGCCACCCGGATCTCCACCGTCGGGTACCGCTGGGAGAGCCGGGCGTCGAAGTAGACCATCCCCTCGTCGAGGATCACCCCGCTCGAGACCATGTCCGTCACCCGCCGGTGGTAGCGCTCCGCCGAGCCGAACACCTCCGTCGGCCCGGCCGACGGCCAGCGCGACCACACCCTGCTGCGGTAGCTGTCGTAGCAGGAGTCCTTGCCCTGCCAGAACGGCGAGTTGGCGCTCAGCGCGGCCAGGACCGAGAGCCACGGCCGGATCCGGTCCAGGACCGCGACGCCCTCCTCGTCGGACTCGACCGCCACATGGACGTGACAGCCCAGCACCATCTGTTCCTGTACGGCGATGCCGTACTGCTCCGCCATCCACTGGTAGCGGCTGCCCCGCCCGACGGTCGGGCTGACGGGCAGCGGCGAGGAGGCCAGCGCCGCCACCGTGCACCCGATCTCCCCGGCGTGCCGGGCCGCCTCGCGGCGGCACCGGACGATCTCGTCGCCGAGGTCCTTCATATCGGCCTGCGGATGCGTGGCGAACTCCAGCATCTGGCCGAACAGCTCTTTCTCGAACACGCCCTCGTCCGTGCCGCTCTGCTCGGCACGAGCGAGAACGGCGCCGGACAGCGCCTTGGGTTCACCCGTCTCCGGGTCCACCAGGAGGAGTTCCTCCTCCACTCCGACAGTGCGCACGTGAGCTGCCTCCGGGACATCGCGGGGTCTACGACGTCCCCGGGTACCCCCTGACGGTCACCCCAAGGGGGCCAGCCAGACCGTCGCCAGCGGCGGCAGGGTGAGGGTGATCCTTCCGTCCTCCGGCTTGAGGTCGTCGGCGTTCACGACGTCGCCGCCGCCGTAGCACGCGGCGTCGGTGTTGAGGACCTCGCGCCAGACGGGCACGTCGTCGGGGACGCCCAGCGTGTACTCGTGCCGGACGACCGGCGAGAAGTTGGACACGGCCAGCAGGGGGCCGCCGTCGGCGGCGAACCGCAGGAACGCGAAGACGTTGTCCTCGGCCGCGTCGCCCAGCACCCACCGGAAGCCCGCCGGGTCGGTGTCCCGCTGCCACAGGGCCGGCGTGCGCCGGTAGAGGTGGTTGAGGTCGCGGACCAGGTCCCGCACCCCGCGGTGGTCGCCCTCGGCCACATAGTCCGAGTCGAGCAGCCACCACTCGGGCCCGTGCGCCTCCGACCACTCCGCGCCCTGCGCGAACTCCTGCCCCATGAACAGCAGTTGCTTGCCCGGGTGGGCCCACATGAAGCCCAGGTAGGCACGGTGGTTGGCGCGCCGCTGCCACCAGTCGCCGGGCATCTTCGACACCAGTGCCTGCTTGCCGTGGACGACCTCGTCGTGCGAGATCGGCAGCACGTAGTTCTCGCTGTAGGCGTACACCATCGAGAACGTCATCTCGTTGTGGTGGTACTTGCGATGCACCGGCTCTTTGGTCATGTACTGCAGAGAATCGTGCATCCAGCCCATGTTCCACTTCAGGCCGAACCCCAGGCCGCCGCTGTCGGTCGGCCGCGTCACGCCGTCCCAGGCGGTCGACTCCTCCGCGATGGTCACGACCCCGGGGTTGCGCCGGTAGACGGTGGCGTTCATCTCCCGCAGGAAGTCCGCCGCGGCCAGATCCTCCCGGCCGCCGAACACGTTCGGCTCCCACTGGCCGGAGTCACGCGAGTAGTCCAGGTAGAGCATGGAGGCGACGGCGTCCACCCGCAGGCCGTCGACATGGAACTCCTCGCACCAGTAAGTGGCGTTGGCGACGAGGAAGTTGCGCACCTCGGTGCGCGCGTAGTCGAACTCGTACGTCCCCCAGTCCGGGTGCTCGGCCCGCCGCGCGTCCCCGGGCTCGTACAGCGGGTCCCCGTCGAAGCGCGCCAACGCCCAGTCGTCCTTGGGGAAATGGGCCGGCACCCAGTCCACGATCACTCCGATGCCGGCCTGGTGCAAAGCGTCCACCAGGTACTTGAAGTCGTCGGGCGTACCCAGCCGAGAGGTCGGCGCGTAGAACCCGGTGACCTGATAACCCCAGGAACCGGCGAACGGGTGCTGGGCCACCGGCATGAACTCGACATGCGTGAAACCGAGATCCCTGACGTACGACGGCAGTTCCTCGGCCAGTTGACGGTAGGTCAGCCCCGGTCGCCAGGAGGGGAGGTGGACCTCGTACACCGAGAAGGGCGCCTCGTGCACCGGGACGTCACCGCGGTGCGTCATCCACTCCGCGTCGCCCCATTGATGGTGCGAGGCGTGCACGATCGACGCCGTGTCCGGCGGTACCTCCGCGCACCGCGCCATCGGATCGGCCTTGAGGAAGCGGTGGCCGTAACGGGAGGTGATCTCGAACTTGTAGCGCGCGCCCTCACCGATGCCGGGCACGAACAGCTCCCAGACACCGGAGGAACCCAGCGAGCGCATCGGCAGGGCCGTGCCGTCCCAGCAGGTGAACTCCCCGGCGACGCGCACCCCCTGGGCGTTCGGGGCCCACACCGTGAACCGGGTGCCGGCCACGCCCTCGTGGGTCATCGGCTCGGCGCCCAGCGCCTTCCACAACTGCTCGTGCCGGCCCTCGGCGATCAGATGGAGGTCGAGTTCGCCGAGGGCGGGCAGGAAGCGGTACGGATCGGCCGTCTGGTGCTCCCCGTCCTCGTACGCCACCGCCAGCTTGTACCGGCGCGGGATCGACTTGAGGGGGAGCACACCGGAGAACAGGCCGTCGCCCTCGGACGTCAGCCGGTGCCGCTTCCTGCCGATCACGACACTCACCGCGCGGGCGTACGGCCGCAGGGTCCGGAAGGCGATGCCGCCCGGGACCTTGTGGGCGCCCAGCAGCGCGTGCGGATCGTGGTGGCGGCCGGACAGCAGGCGCTCACGATCGCCGTCGTCCATGGGTGGGGCGGCCCCGGACAGGGCAGGGCCGGAGGGCTCGGGAAGTGAGGTCTCGCGCAGAGCCATGGTGTCAGCCTCCTCTTACGGCGAGACGCTCGATCGCCGCCATCGGTACGGGTAGCCAGTCGGGTCGGTGCCGGGCCTCGTAGAGGACCTCGTACACCGCCCGGTCCGTCTCATAGGCACGCAGCAGTCCGTGCTTCTTGCGCGGGTCCCAGCCGGCCCGGTCGGCATAGCCCGCGCAGTACGCCTCCCGGCAGCGGCGCGCCCACTCCGGGCGCCAGGGGCGGCGCTGCCGTGCCGCGTAGTCGAAGGAGCGCAGCATCCCCGCGATGTCCCGCACCGGGGACTGGGTGCCGCGCCGCTCGGCGAGCGGCCGGGACGGCTCGCCCTCGAAGTCGATGACGAACCAGTCCCGGCCGGCCCGCAGGACCTGACCGAGATGCAGGTCGCCGTGGACGCGCTGGGCGGGCGGCCCGGGGTCGCACGAGACCAGGGCGCCGAACGCGGTGCGCAGCCCCGGGACGTACGGGCGCAGCGCGGGGACGGCCTGGGCGGCGGCGTCCAGGCGCTCGGCCATCGCCGCCGCGGTGCGGGCCCCCTCGTCATGGGTGCCGGTGGGAAAGGCGGCACCCAGCGCGAGGTGCACCTCCGCCGTGGCCCGGCCCAGCTCACGGGCCTGCGCTGCGAAGTCGTCGCCCGTGGCCAGCGCGCGCAGCGCCAGCGTCCAGCCGTCGGAGGCACCCCGCAGGAAGGGCTGCAGCACCCCGAGCGTCGCCTCGTGCGGATACGTCGTCCGGAACCAGGCCACCGGCGCCGGCACCCGCCGGCAGCCCTCCCCGGCCAGCGCGCCCGGCACCTCCAGGTCGGGATTGACGCCCGGCTGGATGCGCCGGAAGACCTTCAGGATGAACTCCTCGCCGTACACCAGCGACGAGTTGGACTGTTCGGCCTCCAGGACACGCGGGACCAGCCCGGCGGGCACCGCCATGGAGGGCGCCGCCTCGAAGAGCAGCGGTCCCGACCTGCCGGGGCACCTCAGCCGCTCCAGCAGCAGCTGGGCCGATCGGGGGTCCTGCAGCGCGTCGTACACCGTCAGGCCGGCCAGCGGGCCGGTCTCGGCCCTGCCGATCAACGCCCGGCCCAGGCGCGGCGAGACGTGCTCCCGCACACCGAGCAGCAGCTGGTAGCAGTCCGGTCCGGCCTGCACCAGCAGATGCAGACAGCCCGGGAACACCTCGGTCAGGGACAGCAGGCGAAGTTCCGTGACCGGCCGGTCCTTGCCCGCGAACCAGCGCTGCCTGGGCAGCCACTCGCGCAGCAGCCCGTCGAGCGAGGCCATGGGATCGGCGACGACGGCCTGTCTCGGACTCAGTGATGCGGTCTTCGGCATGGTGACGCGTCCTTTCCTCGGCACACGTTCAAAGGCGTCGGCCGATGCGGGATGCGACTCGGGAGAGCCGGAACCAGTAGAAGCCGTGGCCTGCGAGGGTCAGCAGGTAGGGGAGTTCGCCGATGGCCGGGAAGCGCACGCCGCCGATGAGCTCCACCGGATGCCGGCCGTCGAACTCGCGCAGGTCGAGCTCGGTGGGCTGGGCGAACCGGGAGAAATTGTGCACGCACAGCACGAGATCGTCCTTGTACTCGCGCAGGAATGCCAGCACCGCCGGGTTCGAGGACTGCAGTTCGGTGAAGGTGCCCAGTCCGAAGGCCGGATTCTGCTTGCGGATCTCGATCATCCGGCGTGTCCAGTGCAGCAGGGAGGACGGGGAGGACATGGAGGCCTCGACGTTCGTCACCTGATAGCCGTAGACCGGGTCCATGATCGTGGGGAGGTAGAGCCGTCCCGGGTCGCAGGACGAGAACCCCGCGTTGCGGTCCGGTGTCCACTGCATGGGGGTGCGTACGGCGTCGCGGTCGCCGAGCCAGATGTTGTCGCCCATGCCGATCTCGTCGCCGTAGTACAGGATCGGCGAGCCGGGCAGGGACAGCAGCAGGGCGGTGAACAGCTCGATCTGGTTGCGGTCGTTGTCCAGCAGGGTCGCGAGGCGGCGGCGGATGCCGATGTTGGCGCGCATCCGTGGGTCCTTGGCGTACTCCGCCCACATGTAGTCGCGTTCCTCGTCGGTGACCATCTCCAGGGTCAGCTCGTCGTGGTTGCGCAGGAAGATGCCCCACTGGCAGCTGGACGGGATCGCGGGCGTCTTGGCAAGGATTTCGGACACGGGATAACGGGACTCGCGGCGTACGGCCATGAAGATGCGCGGCATGACGGGGAAGTGGAACGCCATGTGGCACTCGTCGCCGCCGGACTGGTAGTCGCCGAAGTAGTCCACGACGTCCTCGGGCCACTGGTTGGCCTCGGCCAGCAGCACGGTGTCCGGGTAGTGGGCGTCGATGTCGCGGCGGACGCGCTTCAGGAACTCGTGAGTGGCGGGCAGGTTCTCGCAGTTGGTGCCCTCTTCGGCGTAGAGGTAGGGCACGGCGTCGAGGCGGAAGCCGTCGATGCCCAGGTCCAGCCAGAACCGCAGTGCGGCCAGGATCTCCTCCTGGACGGCCGGGTTCTCGTAGTTGAGGTCCGGCTGGTGGGAGAAGAACCGGTGGAAGAAGTACTGGCCGCGCACGGGGTCGAAGGTCCAGTTGGAGGCCTCGGTGTCGACGAAGATGATCCGGGCGTCCGGATATTGCTTGTCGTCGTCGGCCCACATGTAGTAGTCGCCGTAGGGGCCGTCGGGGTTGTTGCGGGATTCCTGGAACCACGGGTGCTGGTCGCTGGTGTGGTTCATGACGAAGTCGATGATGACCCGCATGCCGCGCTGGTGGGCGGCGTCGACGAACTCGACGAAGTCGGCGAGGTCGCCGAACTCCGGCAGGACGGCCGTGTAGTCGGAGACGTCGTAGCCGCCGTCACGCAGCGGTGACTGGAAGAAGGGCGGCAGCCACAGGCAGTCCACGCCCAGCCACTGCAGGTAGTCGAGTTTGGCGGTGAGGCCCTTGAGGTCGCCGACGCCGTCGCCGTTGCTGTCCTGGAAGGAGCGGACGAGGACCTCGTAGAAGACCGCGCGCTTGAACCACTCCGGGTCCCTGTCCTTGGCGGGGGTGTCCTCGAACGTGTCCGGGACGGGCTGGTTGACAGTCATGAGGCTCTGGCCCTCCGATCGGTGACTACGCTGACGACCTCTGGATGTGGAGCACGTGTGCCGGTGCCCGCCCGGGCTCGAGCCGCACATAGTTGTCCCTGCCCCAGTGATAGGTCTCACCTGTCAGTTCGTCGTGTACGGACATGAACGTGTGCCACTCCAGGCCGAGTTGCGGCATGTCCAACGAGACCGTGGCCTCCTGGGTGTGGTGGGGGTCCAGATTGGCGACAACGAGGATCGTGTCCTGGCCCGTGGTCTTGCTGTAAGCGATGACCGCGTCGTTGTCGGTGCTGTGGAAGCGTAGATTGCGCAGGCGCTGCAACGCCGGATGACGCCGCCGGATGGTGTTGAGTTTGGTGATCAGGGGGGTGATGGTGCGGCCCTGGCGTTCGGCCGTTTCCCAGTCGCGTGGCTTGAGCTGGTACTTCTCCGAGTCGAGGTACTCCTCGCTGCCCTCGCGCAGCGGGGTGTTCTCGCACAGCTCGTAGCCGGAGTACACCCCCCAGGTCGGCGACAGGGTGGCGGCCAGCACGGCGCGGACCTCGAAGGCGGGCCGGCCGCCGTGCTGGAGGTACTCGTGCAGGATGTCGGGGGTGTTGACGAAGAAGTTCGGCCGCATGTAGGCCGCCGTCTGCCCCGACAGCTCGGTGAGGTAGTCGGTCAGCTCCTGCTTGGAGTTGCGCCAGGTGAAATACGTGTAGGACTGCTGGAAGCCGATCTGGGCCAGGGTGCGCATCATCGCCGGGCGGGTGAACGCCTCGGCCAGGAAGATCACGTCCGGGTCCGCGGCGTTGATCTCGGCGATCACCCGCTGCCAGAACACCACCGGCTTGGTGTGCGGGTTGTCCACCCGGAAGATCCGCACCCCGGCCGCCATCCACACCCGCAGCACCCGCAGCGTCTCGGCGACCAGGCCGTCCATGTCGGCGTCGAAGGCGATGGGGTAGATGTCCTGGTACTTCTTCGGCGGGTTCTCGGCGTAGGCGATGGTGCCGTCGGGCCGGTGGTG